>NZ_AQOR01000012.1 GCF_009846755.1 Alcanivorax sp. S71-1-4 | reverse complement strand
GGACCCGGCGCCCGGCGCTGAACGCCCACCGTTGCCCACCGTGGCAGCGACTCCCGCCGCCAACCCGGCCGCCGCGCGCGAACCGGCCCGGCCGGCAGCCAGCACCGGGCCGCGCTTTACCCTGCAGGCATTTGCCACGCCGAATGTCTGGCTGGTGCTGGAGCAGGAACAGGCCGACGCCCCCGGCTTTGGTCGCGAAGCGCAGCAACTGGTCAACAACCTGCTGCGTATCTGGCAGGTCGGCCCGGGCCAGCCGCGCCGCTTTCTCTGCCCCCCCGGCGGCGAGCCGCTGCCTGCAGACCAGGCCGCCCAGGCACTGGGCGCCTTCCTCAACGGCCTGACCCGTGGCGGCGCCGCCCGGGTGTTGCTCTGTGCGCGGGAAGAGACCACCGCGCTGGTGCTGCCAGAACGTTTCCGCGTACAGCGTCAGGCCCGTGGCGAATGGCTGGCTGTCAGCGCGCTCACGGAAATGCTGGCGCAACCGGCCGAGCACAAGCGCCGCACCTGGCAGGCCATGGTCGGGGCGGGCTTCCATGCCTGAACGGGCTCCCTGGTTGCCGGGGCTGAGCCTGCGTCCGATGCGTGTGGCCGATCTGCCGCAGGTCAGTGCGCTGGAAGCGCAGAGTCAGTTCACCCCCTGGAGCGAACAGGTTTTTCTCGATTGTCTGCGCGATGACTACCTGTGCCAGGTGGTCATGGCCGACGACGAGACGCTGGCGGCCTTCATGGTGATCTCCCGCGTGCTGGATGAGGCGCATCTGCTGAATATCGCCGTCGCCACCGACTGGCAGCGGCGCGGTATTGCGCGGACGCTGCTGGCTGACATGATGACGGCGCTGGCGCCGGACAGCCGCTATCTGTTCCTGGAAGTACGCGCCGGCAATGCGCCGGCGCGGGCACTGTACGAACAGCTTGGCTTCAGCGTCACCGGTGTACGCCGGGGGTATTACCGTTGTGCTGCCGGACGGGAAGACGCGGTGCTGATGATGCGACCGTTGTCACCCTGCTGAGTCCTGTTACAGGAAGCGGGTCGCACCCTCCTGGGAATGCTGCTATTTTTGGCCCGTTCCGGTCCTCGCCGGCGATGGACGAAATACAAAACAGTGCCTGCAAATGCCCGCAGGATGCTGTATCAGGAAAGCGAGCATGAACAGACCCACCGTCCCGAACGCGTCCCGCCAGGTCACCCTGCTGCTGGTTGATGACTCCCCCGATCTGCTTTCGCTGCTGGCGGACTTCCTGCGTCCGACCCGCTGGCGTCTGGTGGTGGCCTTTGATGGCCAGGAGGGCTACCAGAAAGCCACGGTTTTGCAACCAGACCTGATCCTGCTGGACGTGCGCATGCCGCGGACCGACGGCTTTGCCGCCATCCGCCTGCTCAAGGCGGATTCCCGCACGCGCAATATCCCGGTGATTTTCCTGTCCGGCGCGAAGGAAATCGAGGAGCGGCTGACCGGCCTGCGGCTCGGTGCCGTCGACTACATCAGCAAGCCCTTCTCGCCCGAAGAAGTGATGGTGCGCATCGGCATCCACCTGGACCTGCACCGGCGCCAGGCGGCCGAAGCGGTGACCGAGGAAGAAGAAGACGCGCTGCAGCCGGGCGCCGTGAGCAGCACGGTCGCGGCAGCGATGCATATCCTGCGCCAGGATATTTGCCAGGCGCCCTCGCTGACGGACCTTGCCCATCAGGTGGGCACCAATGAGCGGCGCCTGAACGCGCTGTTCCGCAAGGAAACCGGCACCACGGTCTTTGCCTGGCTGCGCGAACAGCGTTTTGTGCTGGCCTGTGAACTGCTGGCCGATACCGAACTGGATATCCAGCAGGTCAGTGATCAGGTCGGCTATGGCAATGCCGCCAACTTCACTACCATGTTCAAAGAACGTTTTGGCGTCACGCCCAGCGATTACCGTCGCTCTCTTCGTCACCCCGACCATCAGGACTGATCCATGGCCCGCCCACACCACCTGCCTCACTGGACATTGTGCTGGCTGGTGTGGGGGATAAGCCTGTGGTGGCCCGTCGCCGTGCAGGGGATGGAGGCAGGGCGTCCCGGCGGGTGGCAACAGGCCTTCGAAAGTTACCTTGATGCGTCCGGTACGCTCCCGCCCGACCAGGTGATGCAACAGTCATTCATCCTGCGCGAACGCATCATGGCGCGGCACGGTGACGGGGTGTGGTGGTTGCGGCTGTCGTTGCACAACAGCCTGCCGCAACCGGTGACGCGCTGGGTGCAGATCGAACCCGCCCGGCTGGCGGACGTACAGCTCTATGCACCCGACGGTGCCCGGCTGGCACACACCGGCGCCAGCGTGCCACTGGCCCGGCGGCCGCTGGACAACCGGGCGGCCCTGCTGCCGGTATCGTTGCCCGCCGCTGGCGAACGCACAGTGTACGTGCGCATCGAGCACAACAGCGCCACGGCGGTGCAGGCGCGTGCCTGGATACCGGACGTGTTCTTGCGCCACGAGCGGCGGCTGGATTTTTTCAACGCCTTGCAGTTTGGCGCCATGCTCTGGTTCGCCGTGTACGGCGTGCTGGCGTTTTTCAGTTCACGGCAAACCGCCTTCCTGTATTTCAGCCTGCTGGTGGCCAGTTGCGCGCTGGTGGATATCAGTTTTCTGCAGTATGGGCTGCAATATTTCTGGCCTGATGCGGTGGCCTGGAACCTGCGCGCCAGTCTGGTATTTTCCGGCCTGTTGCTGCCGGCGGCGGGCTTGCTGGTAACACGTTTGCTGAACATGCGCCGTCGCTATCCGCTGGGTTACATGCTGATCAATGGCCTGTCCTGGATAGTGCTGGCGGAGGCCGTGGCGCGCCTGTTCGGCATGCCGCGTCTGCCTGGCCTGTTGCCGATGCTGTTGCCGCTCACTCTGTTGTTGTCGCTGGCAGGCTGGTCGTTGCGTGCCGCCTGGCAGGGTGTGCCCGGCGCGCGCCTGCTGTTGCTGGCCTTTGCGCTGACCTGGTGTGTGACCCTGTACGGCATCGGCAAGATCCTCGGCTGGTGGCTGTTGCCATCGCTCAATGGCCTGTCGATGAACTGGGCCATGCTGCTCAGCAGCGTGATGATGGTGCGCGTGCTGGGCGATACGGTGCGGCAGTTTCGTCTTGAGCGCGAACAGGCCCGCGCCGACGCCGCCGAGGCTCGCCTGGCGTTGAACGCGCAGGCGCTGCGGGCGCGCGCGTTGACGCTTGAAAAGGAGGCGGCGGAAGCAGCCAGCGAGGCAAAGTCCACGTTCCTGGCCCACCTGAGCCACGAGCTGCGCACGCCCTTGCACAGCATCCTCGGCTACAGCGCACTGATATTGCAGGACATCCCCGCCACCGGCCATTCGATGCTGACGCGACGCGCCAGCGCGATCCAGCGCAGTGGCCGTCACCTGCTGGCACTGATTGATGAACTGCTGGACTACGCCCGGGGTGAGGCGGGGCGGCTGGTGCTGGCACCGCAGCCGCTGGATATTGATGCGTTGCTCAACAGTGTGCTCGACGAAATGCGGCAACTGGCGCACAGCCAGAACGTGACGCTGGCGCTGCATCCTGACAATCCGCCGGGCTGTCAGGTCATGGCCGACGGCCTGCGCCTGCGGCAGATATTGCTCAACCTGGTCAGCAATGCCTGTCGTCACAGCGGCGGCGACCGGGTGCTGCTGCAATGCTGCGTGGCGCCACAGCGGGAGCCTCCGGGCACGCTGCGGTTGTCCTTTGCGGTGTCGGATAACGGCAAGGGGATTCCCGACGCGGACCGTGCGCGCCTGTTTCGTCCTTTTGAGCAGGGGGATTCCGGTTATCAGCAGGGCGTCGGGCTGGGGCTGCCGATTGCGCGCCAGTGGGTAAACCTGATGGGCGGTGAACTTGACTGCGAAAACCTGCCAGGAAATGGCTGCCGTTTTTATTTTTCCGTGGCGGTGCCCGGCCTGGCCGGGCCGTTGAACGAGACGATCACCGCTCACGAGGTACGCGGCTACCAGGGGCCGGTGCAGCATCTGCTGGTGGTGGACGATACGCCGGAAAATCTGGCGCTGCTGTGTGACGGCCTGACGGCGGCCGGGTTCCGGGTCAGCCAGGCAGACAATGGTGCGGCGGCACTGCAGTGCCTGGCGGCTGACCCGGTGGATGCGGTCATCACCGATCAGCGCATGCCGGGCCTGTCCGGCCGGGCGCTGTTGCGCGCCGCGCGCCGCGAGGGTTACAGCATGCCGTGGCTGTTGCTGTCCGCCACGGTGCAGGGGATGTCCCCCGTACCGGAAGACGATGCGGATTTCGCCGCCGTACTGCTGAAGCCGGTCAGCATATCGGCACTGGTACGGGAGTTGTGCCGGGTACTGGTGCTGGAACCCAGTCAGGCGGAGAGCCCGCCGCCTGTCACGCCGGATGCCACAACAAAACCTGATGCAGCAGCCATGGCGCGCCTGCGTCTGGCGGTGCAGGTCGGGGCACTGTCCGACATCGAGGACTGGTCGGACAACATCTGCCGTACCCAGCCGGCAGCCAGCGGGTTTGCACGCCGCGTGCTGGGTGCTGCACGTGCACTGGATATGCCGGCACTGGAACAGTTGCTCGGCCCGGCGGAGGGGCCGCTCTGAGGGCGCGCGCAGTGTCCCGGGCGGTGTTTTTTCGCGGTGCAGGCGTACTGAAATGTGACGAACATCAAGGCGGGCGAAGACCGGAAGCCGCGTCCTGCTACTCGTGTCCGCCGTGCGCACTCTTCCCGGAGTCCCGTTCTAACGCATTGTTGAAAAAGACAATGTTGTCACTTTTTTGCGCCCGTCCGGGCGCTTTGTGACCCTCCGTGTCAGGCGCCCCACGCTATCCTTCCGACGAAATCCGTGCGCCACATCACAAAGTCGCTCCGCCATAAGCGGCCGACCGGCGAGCAAAGGCCGGCTGCTTGAATTTTCATCAGTATTCGCGCCGTGAGCACAGTGAAATCACCGCTGTGCTGGTTTGGGGGTTTGCCCGGAACGGGGGGGAGTGATCCGGACCGGGCTATAAAAAATACCGGAGTTGACGATGCGTGCATTGATTTCAGGCCTGCTGCTCTGTGCAGCGCTTATCGCTACACCTGTCTGGGCCGACGGCCCGCTGTCCAGTGAAATCCAGAGCTATCTGATTGAACGCGGCCAGAACGGCGAAGAACAGCGCGTGCCGACCACCCAGGCGGCACCGGGTGACGTGATCGAATACCAGCTCGTTTACCGCAATACCTCTGAACAGCCGCTTTCCGGCCTGGTTGTCACCGGGCCCATTCCCGCCAACACCCAATATGTTGAAGCCAGTGCACAGACCGCTGTGGACGCCGGCTTCGTGGTCAGCGCCGACGACGGCAGCCATTTCGGTGCCGAGCCGCTGATCGATACCACCCGGCGTTCCGCCGGGGAAGAGCAGGCCGTTATCCCGGCCGAGGCCTACACCCACGTGCGCTGGACGCCGAACACGGCGATCCAGCCCGGTCAGGTGCAGACCTACAGCTATCGCGTACGCGTGCTGTAACCCGGGGGATCGGGAAGCACGGGCGCAGCCTGCTGTCGCGCCCGTTTTTTAAGGGGGAGCCTTGGGTGAGCGGCTTTGGGAAGCCGCTGCGGTCTCAGACCGCTCTCGCAAGGCAGTCCGTTTTTTTTATCACCAATCCAACTCTCTGAGGAAGAAGCCATGAAACATGCCTTCAATAAGGGCGTGTTGTCTTCGAAGGTGGGCGCGTGCCTGCTGGCCAGCAGTGTCCTGTTTGCCGCTGGGCAAGCATGGGCGCTGACGGCTGCCGGAACCGACATCAAGAACAAGGCAACCGTTACCTACGAGGACAGCAACGGCAATAGCTATTCCGCGCAATCGAACGAGGCGGTGGTGACCGTCGCGCCGGTTTATGCGGCCACGCTGGAAGACGACGGCACCAAGTCCGGTGCTGCCGGTGAGATCGTGTATTTCACCCACGTGCTCACCAACACCGGTAACACCAGCGACACCTATTCCCTCGACGGCCTGACCGGGCATGGCAGCGGCGGCACCGCCGGCACCTACCAGGTCTACGTCGACAGCAACAACAACGGCCAGCCCGATGCCGGTGAAGTCGCGACCACCAGCGTGAACCTGAACGCCGGTCAGCAGGCGCAACTGATCCTGGCCGTGCCGGTACCGTCCGGCACCGCCGCAGGGACCGCCATCAACGCCACGCTGCTGGTGCGTTCCAGCCAGGGCAATGGCCTGGTGGACGACATCGGTGCCGACGGCGACAGCGAAGACGACACCAACAACGTGATCGTCAATGTCACCTCCGACGCGGTCCTGGTGGTGAACAAATCCGCCACCGTGAACACCGCCACCAACGAAATCACCTACACCCTCGAAGTGAAAAACAACGGCGCACGTCCGGCCAACGACGTGGTGATCTGGGACGCCATCCCGGCCAACGCCAGCTTCGTGCAAATGGTGTCGGTGAACGGTCTGCTGGGCTCCAACGGTGACCAGTGGCTGGACAACAGCGACACCTGGCAGAACCTGCCGAACGGCTACGCGGCCGTGGCCAACCTCACCACGGTGGATGAGCCGGCGGGTGTGGACATGAACGGCAACGGCACCCCGGGTGAAAGCGGTCTGCAGGGTATTGCGTTCCGTGATGCCGTGATGGGCGTGAACACCACCGTGTCGATCGTGTACCGCGTCAGCTTCGATCCGAACCTGGCCGCCGGCACCCAGATCCGCAACGTGTTCGCGGCACAGGGCGACCTCGACGAAGACGGCAACGAAGAGCCGCCGGTCCCGTCGCAGCCGGTGATCACCACCATCGCACAGTTCTTTGACGTGGTGGCGGACGACACCGACGGCGCCAACGGCGACGCCGATGGCGACAACGACACTTTCCTGGTCAACAGCGCGGCCTCCGGCGCCACCGTGACCTTCTTCCACAATGTGACCAACACCGGTAACGGCAGCGATGTACTGGAACTGCGCGTCTTCAACGACGCCGGCGCCGGCCACGCCGAGCAACCGGGCGTTGCAGTGGCTTTCCCGGCCGGCACCACCTTCACGCTGTGGAACGCTGCGGGCACCGTGCAACTGACCGACACCAACGGTGACGGCAATGCCGATACCGGTGTGCTGGGTGCCAACGGCAGCCAGGTGTTCACGGTGAAAGCGAAACTGCCAGCCGGCTTCAGCGGCAACGGCCCGTACGCGTACACGCTGCGTGCCACCTCTGCCAACGATGTGGGCGCACCGGCGGCGTCTGACGACACCCTGGGTGTGCTGGGTGCCGTCAATGCACCGGCCGTGGATCTGGCCAACAGCATCGACGCAGTCGGCATGGGCGACAGCCTGGTCGACGCAGACGCCTACGCCAACGGCGTGGTCACCACACTGTCCGCTGCGGTTGGCGGGACGGTGACGTTCGATCTGTTCCTCGCCAACGAATCCGGCAGCGCGCAATCCTACAACCTCAGCGCGCCAGGCCTGCCCGCGGGCTGGTCGGTGGTATTCCGTGCAGTCGGTGTCGACGTCAACGGCAACGGCAGCCTGCTGGATCCGGTCGACAACACCAGCATGGCTGGCAACGTGGTCACCTCCACGCCGAGCCTGCCGGCCGGTGCGATCTTCGCCTATCAGGCGGAAGTCACCGTGTCCCCGAATGCGGCGCAGGCGCCGGCCGGTACGCAGAACATCGAGTTCCGCGTCGAAGCGACCTCCAACGCGAGCATTTTTGACCGCAAACTCGACGCCGTGACGGTGCTGCCGAACCGCGTCATCAGCGTGACACCGGACGGCTCCAACCAGGTACAGCCTGGCGGTAACGTGGATTACCCGCACGTGCTGGCCAACAACGGCAACTCGGTCGAGACCGTCGAGCTGACCGCCGTCAACCTGCTGGCCGGCAACGGCTGGAGCAACACCACGGTTGCGTTTGTGGGCGCCGGCTGTACCGCCACCGCACTCACCAACCTGCCGCTGGGCAGCCCGATCGTCCTGTGTGACGCCGCCGGTAATCCGGTCAACGTGACCATTGCCGACAGCGACAGCGATACCTATCCGGAAATCACCCTGTCCCCGGGCCAGAGCATCCGTCTGCGTGCCACGGTGTTTGCGCCGTCCAGCGCGGCCCAGGGTGCCCAGGACGTGTTGACGCTGGCAGCCACCAACATGGACGGCGGCGCGCCGGCCACGGCATCGGCGTCGGCCACCGACAGCACCGAAGTGATCCTCGGCCAGGTGCGTCTGTTCAAGCGTGCCGGTGTGGATGCGGACTGCGGCTGTGCCGACGGCTCCAACTGGACCCCGGACACCGGCTTCGCCGAAGTGCAGACCACGCAAGTGGCGCCGGGTGAGTGTGTGATCTGGCAACTGCGCGCCACCAACGAAGGTGCCGCGACGGCCTACAACGTCACCATCACCGACGAAGTGACGCCGTTCACCACGCTGGAAAACACCGACAACGCCTGTGTGGATTCCGTCGATGGCAACAACTGCGTGCCGAGCGCGGGTGCCACGGCCAACAGTGGCGTTGCACCGGTGGTCGAGTGGACCGTGGGCGATCTGCTCTCCGGTGACACCGCACGCACACGCTTCTGCGTGAGCGTGGACTGATAACCGTCCCCCCCCTGAGACCCTCTCCTGTAAAGGGGAGGGTTTCCCCAGCCGGTGCGTGCATCGGTTGCGGAAACCCTCGCCAGGGGCCACAAAAAAAACTGGGTAACGAGCCGCGATGATTCGGTGTTGCGCTAAAACGGTTTTCAGCCTGATCGTGCTGCTGGCGATAGCCGGCAGCGCGTGGGCGGCCGTGACCGCGCCGGGCACCGTGCTCTACAACCAGGCGCAGGTACGTTACTTCGATCCGCTCAGTGGCAGCGTCAAGGTGCTGAAGTCGAATGTCTCGCAACTGGTGGTGTCTGCCGCCCGTTCGGTGCAACTGGATGGCGACGCTGAGCGCTATGTGGCGGCCGGCCAGCAGATCAGCATTGGCCACCTGCTCACCAACACCGGCAACCTGGCCGACCGTTATGCCCTGACGCTGACCAACCTGGGTGGCGACCAGGGCGACCTGCTGGCACTGAACCTGTATCACGACCTCAACGGCAACGGCATCGCCGATCCGGGCGAGCCGGCGCTGACCACGACGCCGGAGATTCCCGCCGGTGGCAGCCTGCTGCTGGTGATTGCCGGCACCGTACCCGCAGGACAGAACGCCGGCGATCAGTTGCGTGTGCACCTGGCCGCCGCGTCGCAAAATGATGCGTCCGTCGTGGACGAGGTGACCGACACCGTGCACGTCGGCAACGGCGCTTTCCTGAACCTGAACAAAGTGGCCAGCCAGGCATGCAGCATGCCGGTGACACCGGGGCAGACGCTGCGCTACACCATCACCTACACCAACACCGGCAGTGTTGCGCCGCTGACGCGCAGCCTGCAGGTGAACGGCCAGCCGGAAACCGGTGTGCTGATCGAGGATATCCTGCCCGGCAACGTGGTACTGGAAGCCGGCAGCCTCACTGGCCTGTCGCCGGTACAGGCCATCGCGCTGGTGCACCTGGCCGGTACGGCCGCAGACCAGTGGCAGCGTTTCGACCAGTGGGACGGTGTCAGCCCGGTGGAGCGTTTTGGCGTGCTGGTGCCGGCGGCGCACATGGGCAGCAATTATTCCGGCGGTTTCAGTTTTGCGGTGCGCCTGAACAGCAACATCAGTGCCGGCACCGTGCTGCTCAACCGGGCACGCGTCGATGTGGACGGCGATGACACGGCAGAATTCACCAGCAACCAGGTCTGCAACACGGTACAGGGCAACAGCACACCGGCGATTGCGTTCCTGCGGCCCAGTGCGGCGGTCATTAACGGCAGCGGCGTGCCGGCCCATGGCAACGACAGTGATTTCGAGCGTGCCGACATCTACCGCCTGCTGGCCAACGACAACCCGGACGTGTTGCGCCAGGGCGTGTACGTGCAACTGGATGCGCAACAACTGAACCTGTCGCCGACGGCACAGGATGTGCTGGAAGTGACGGCCAGTGGCCAGCGTCTGATTGCGGTCACCCTCAGCTCGCACCTGACCGGCGACAGCGTGCGTGTGGTGATGCGCGAAACCGACGCCAACAGTGGCCGTTTCCGCAGTGTCTATCCGGTGGTGCTCAGCGCGCAGTCCAGCGGTAACAACGGCCTGTGTCCGGCCGGTGCAACCCTGGCGTCCCAACCGTCCTGGCACGCCGGCACCACCACCACCGATGCGCTTAACCAGGGGTGTGTGCTGCGCTCCGCCGGGCAGGATCGCCTGACAGCGCGCTTTGCGGTACCGATGCGCGACAGTGGCGGTGGCACCTCGCTGCAAGTGGTCACGGCCGCCGCCGCCGTGGACCCGGCGGGCATGGTGTTTGACGCCAGCGACGGTCGTCCGCTGCCGGGCGCCAGTGTGATGCTGTACCAGTCACGCCAGCCGCTGGCCAGCAGTGGTGCGGCCAGTTGCAGCGCCCTGACGGCGGCCGATTACGTGCTGGCCACGCACCCGTTCACCGGTGACACGTTGCCGGTGGAACAGACCGGCACCAGCCATCCGGACAACAGTTCTGTCGAAGGCGAATACCGCTACCCGTATGCCTCGCCGGGTTACTGCTATTACCTGGATGTGACGCCGCCGGCCGGTTACTACTTCCCCTCGCGCATTGCGCCGGCTTCTGTGCAGATGTTCTACCCGAACATCAGCGAGAGCTCCTATGGCCTGGCCGGTTACGATCCGCTGGCACCGCGCAGCGGCGCGACCAACAATCGCGGTGCGTTCCTGCTCGGTGCGGAGAATGTCTACGTGGATATTCCGCTGGACCCGGCCACGGGCGGTAACGGCGGGGTGCTGGTGCTGGACAAGCAGGTGGACCTTGCCACGGCGGCCATTGGCGACGTGCTTGCCTACAGCGTGACCCTGACCAGCAACCACAACACCGATCTGTTTGCAGCGCGCATTATCGACACGCTGCCCTACGGGTTCCGTTATGTGCCGGACAGCGCCTGGCTGGAGGTCAACAACCAGCGTGTGCGCATTGCCGAACCCACCGGTGGCGGCGCGCAGAAAACATTTGCGCTGCAACGTCTGAACGCCGACGGCAGCCTCAGCGCGCTGCCGCTGGCACCGGGCAGCAGCGTCACACTGCATTACGGTCTGCGGCTGAGCGCCGGCGCGGCTGACAGCAACGGCATCAACCGCGCCGTGGCAGAAGCCAGCACGCTGTCCGGCTTCGTTTACCGTTCCAATGAAGATCAGGTACGAGTGGAGATTCGCAGCGAAGGCGTGCTCTCCGACAAGGCGATGGTGTTCGGCAAGATTTACGTCGACAGCAACTGCGACAACCTGCAGAGCGACGGCGAATGGCCGATCGGCGGCGTCAAGCTGTACATGCAGGACGGCACCTGGGTGATCACCGATGAAAATGGCCAGTACAGCATTTACGGCCTGAACCCCGGCCTGCACACCCTCAAGATCGATCCGCTGACGCTGCCGGAAGGCGTGCGCCTGAAGCCGATTGATAACCGCCATGCCGCCGATCCCGGCAGCCGTTTTGTCGACCTCACACCGGGCGAATATCACCGCGCCGATTTTGCCGCGGTCTGCCCGACACCGGGCCGCGCACAGGCGCTGTTTGAAGAACTCAAGGCACGCAACGCCGCCATCGATGGCGAATGGATGCTGGATGAAGCCGCACGGTTTGATCCGATGCGCCAGCAGAGCACCCGCAGCGGCTATCAACAGGCCGGCGGTGACGGCGACCTCGGCAGCGGCGTCTATACCCAGGGCGTCAGCCGGGGCACCGACGCGACCGCCATCAATGACGCCTGGCAACGCATCGGCCGCGCCAATGCCGGCAGTGTGGCGCCGACAGAAGACAGCGCCGGCCTGCAAGCCGCGATGCCGGTGACCGAGGCGGTGGCGGCGCAGATTACTCATGAGCAGGCCCAGGCCGGTACCTGGCTGTGGCCGCTGGATGACATCAGCCGCGACGGACGTTTCCAGGTCGTCGTGCGCGCCGGGCTGGAGCCGGCGCTGGAAGTGAACGGCGAGCGCGTGCCGGACAGCCAGCTTGGCGAACGGGTGCTGAACCGCCGTGAAAACGCCGAGGTATTGTCCTGGTACGGCATCACGCTGCGCGAAGGCAAAAACCAGGTGCGGGTGGTGACCCAGGACGGCTTCGGCAACCAGCGTGAACTGGCGCGCGGCGAGTTTGTCCGGCCTGGTGCGGCACGCCTGCTGGAGCTGCTGCCGGAAGCAGAGACACTGGCGGCCGACGGTGGGCGTTCAGCACTGCCGATCCGCATTCACTTGCGCGACGCCAATGGCTATCCCGCCCGGGGCGTGCATTTCGTGACGCTGGAAGCAGACCTCGGCCTGTGGCAGGAAGACGACATCCAGCCAGAGACGGCCGGCCATCAGGTGCGTGTCCAGGACGGCGAAGCACTGGTGCACCTGCGCAGCACCGAATACACCGGCCCGGTGCGTCTGCGCGCCAGCCTGGAACAGCTCACCGCCAGCGCGCGTGTCGAGCAGGTGGCGCCGCTGCGGCCGATGGTGGCGACCGGTTTCGTGCAACTGCGTGGCAGCGTCAGCCAGATCAATGACAGCGGCCTGTCCCCCAGCGCCCAGCGTGACGGCATCGACGATGATGGCCTCAACGCCCGTGCGGCGGTGTTCATGAAAGGCCGCGTGCGCGGTGACGCGCACCTGACACTGGCCTACGACACCGACAAGGACCTCGACGAAGAAGACGAGGTGCGCCGCGACCTGAACCCGGCGGATTATTACCCGATTCCCGGCGACGCGTCGGTGCGCGGCTACGATGCACGCAGCCGCAGCAAGCTGTACGCCCGGCTGGAAAAAAACCGCCACAGCATCATGTGGGGCGATTACCTCACCGATGCGCAGAACGAAGTGCTGGACCTGGGCCGCACGCAGCGCACCCTGACCGGTGTCAACGCTGTGTACGATAACGGCAGCACCCGCGCGCAACTGTTCGGTGCCCGCCCGGACCTTGATCAGGTGACACAAGAACTGCGCGGCAACGGCACCGCGCTGCTGTACCGGCTGAGCAACACCCCGGCGCGCGACAGCGAAACCGTGGAATTGCTGGTGCGTGACCGCAACAACCCCGGCCTGGTGCTCACCACCCGCGCGCTGACCCGCTACGTGGATTACTCGGTCAACTACTTCACCGGCGATATCCGTTTCCATGACGTGGTGCCGACACTGGACGAAGACCTCAACCCGGTATTCGTGCGCATCAGCTACAGCATTGAGGGCACCCGCGATGCCTACAACGTCTACGGCCTGCGCCTGCACCAGCAGTTGACCGAGCGCTTCGGTGTCAGCCTGTCGAGCACCCGCGATGAGCACGAATCCGATGGCTTCGACCTGCACAGCGTGTCGGCGGAATACCGCATCAGCGACCGCACCCGCGTGCACGCCTCCACCGGCCGCATGGGCCACGAGAACGGCGACCCGGACGGCAATGCCTACGCCGTCAACGCGCAGCATGCCTGGGAGAATGGCTCCACCACCGACCTGCGCTGGGCCCGTGCCGAAGACCATTTCGACAACCCCGCCGCCGGCATCAGCGAAGCGCGCGAGGAATTGCGGCTTGAGCATCGCCAGCAGTTTTCCGCACGCACCGCGCTGACCCTGGAAGGCCTGCGCAGTGAACAACTGGATGGCGACGACGAACAGAACAGCGTCGGGCTGATCGGTGAACAACAGTTCGGCAACACCGCGCTGCGTCTGGGCGCACGCGGTATCGAGCAGCGCGACAGCACCGACACCGATCGCTTCGGCACCTGGATCGTCGGCGCCAGCCAGAGCCACAGCCTGCTGGGGCGGCCGCTGCAGATCGGCGCCGATTACGAGCAGGCGTTCCGCTACGGCGACCGCCGTCGCATCGGCGCGGATGCCGACCTGCAGATCACCGACAAGACCAGCCTGTACAGCCGCTATGAAATGATCAACAGCCTGTCTGGCGTGAACCTGTTCAACAGTGACACCGAAACACGGCAGTTCACCTTCGGTGCGCGTTCGGCGCTGACGCGCAATACCGATGTGTTTTCCGAATACCGCCAGCGCGGCGCCATCGATGGCCGCGACGTGGCCGCCGCCAACGGCGTCAAGTCGGATATCGAATTACAGCCGGGGCTGCTGTTCACTCCCTCGATCGAATGGATCGAGACCCTGGACGGCAACAGCCAGCAGGACGCCACGGCGATCTCCGTCGGCATGGAAGACAAGCGCAACGTCAACCGCCGCACCCTGGGCCGGGTGGAAACCCGTTTTGGCGACGGCCGCACCTATTACGGCCTGAGCGCCGCCAATATCTGGCGTGTGACCACCGACTGGTCGGCCGTGGTGCGTGATGACCTGCGTTTGCAATACACCGACGGCCAGCCGAAAGAGGGCGACAACATCGTCACGCTGGGCGCCGCGCACCGGCCACGGCGCGACAACCGCCACCACATGCTGTTCATGTACAAGTGGAAAGAACACTGGGGCGGCCTCAGCGGTGCCGACCGCACCGTGCACATGTTTTCCACGCATCACAACTATCAGGCGGCGGATAACTGGATTGTCTCCGGCCGCATGGGCGTCAAGTGGCAGCGCACCGACCTGGGCACCGTCACCGCCTACACCGACGCCTGGGTGATGGACGGGCGCCTGATCTGGGACATCACCCGTCGTTTCGATCTGGACCTGCATGCCGGTGTGCTCGGCACCGAAGGCGTGAGCGAATTGCGCCACAGCGCCGGCATCGGCCTGAACGCACTGGTGCGGCGCAACCTGCGCATGGGCATCGGCTACAACCTGGTCGGTTTCCGCGATGAAGACCTGGATCCGGAAGGCTACAACGCCCACGGCGTCTACATCGGCCTGGAATACAAATTCGACGAGAACGATCTCGGCTGGCTGGGCAGCAAGGCCGCGGGCCAGCGCAGCTACATGGGGGCATCACGATGAACATTGTCAGGATCGCGCTGCTGGCGGCACTCGCCATGCTCGCCGGTTGCGCCACCACCGACGCGCTGTACGCGCAGTACGACGACCTGTGCCCGGTGGATATTGCCGTCACGCCGGTCGGTCTGGTGACGGTGACCGGCATCGCCACACTGGATGGCAGTGTGCGCACCGATACCTGGGAGCCGGCGGTGTACTTCGGTTTTGACAACGCCGTGCTGGATGAGGAAAACCGCGCCCGGCTGAACAGCAACCTGGCGGTGCTGAGTCTTTACCCGACGTTACAGATCAGCATCCAAGCCTTTACCGACCAGGCCGGCGACGCTGTTTACAATCGCTGGCTGGCCGAGCAGCGCCAGCGCATGGTGGTGAATGTTCTGGTGCAGAACGGTATCAGCCGCGCGCGCATGAAAGTCGCGGCGCCGGCGATGGAAGCGCCGATCAATCCGAACACGGGGGTGGAAGACCGGATCGTCAACCGGCGAGTGGAATTGATGCCGCTGGATGCACAGGGGCGGCCGCTGCTGCTGCGGGTGGATTTCGATGGCAGCGGCGACGAAGCATTTGTCGCGCCGGCGCCGGTGAAGTAAGGGGGATCGGGGATGCGGAGGACACGGGGGTGGACAGCGTGGTGGGCGGGCGTCGCCGTCATGTGGCTGAGCCTGTCCGCCCACGCGGCCATGCCGGCGGCGGGCGCGATGATCCGCAACCAGGCGGTGGCCACCTTCCGTGCCTGCCTGGATGACACCTGCGCCACCGTGTCCGATGAACAGCGCGTCAGTTCGAACATTGTGCAGACACTGGTCCAGGCCGTGCCGGGCATCGATCTGGTCAGCGGGCAGCAACGCATCGGGCAGCCTGGCGGCCGCGTGCTGTTTGCACACGTGCTGACCAATACCGGCAACGACAGCGACCGGTATCAGCTCTGCATCAACAACGTCGCCCCGCAGATCAGTGCCTGGCAGTTGTATGCCGACGACAACAGCGATGGCCAGCCGGACAGCCTGATACCGCTGATGGACCAGACCGACGCGGACGGCTGCCTGGACACGCCCACCGCGCTGCTGGCGGCCGGCGACAGCCTGCAGGTGGTGATCGCCGCCGATATTGCGCCGTCGGCCTCCGCCGGCACCAGCGCCGCGCTGACCGTGCAGGCCCGCAGCGAGGCAAACAACGCGCTGGTGGCCAGCAACACCAACCAGATCGCGCTGGTGAACGGCCCGGTCATCGATGTGGTGAAAAAGATCGACAGCCCTTACGCGCGCTCACCGGGCGGGCCGCTCACCGTGACACTGACCTGGCAGAACACCGGCACCGAAACGGCCACCGACGTGGTGATCGAAGACATCCTGCCGCTGCAATCGGTGGCCGGCGTCAACGCCGGCCTGCAATACGTCCCGGGCAGTGCGCGCTGGAGCAGCACCGGCGCGCTGGTGCTGACCGACGACGGTGACGACGGTGCCCAGGGCACCGCACCGCTGACGATGGATTTCTGTGCCTACGATACTGGCGCCGTGGAAGTGCGTTGCCAGGACCGGGTACGCGCGGTGATCAGCCGCGTGACGCCGGGCGCCACCGCGTCGCTGACGTTTGCGGTCACCGTGGCGCCCGGCCTGCAGGACGGGGACCGGCTGCTCAATACCGCGCACTACTTTTACCGCAACGCCGCCGGCGACCTGAGCTTTGGCGAACCCGTGCCGTTCGACAGCAATACCGTCGCGCTGCGTATTCGCAGCAGCGCGCAGACTCCGGGCGTGGTCGCCAACAACGACAACGGCGACAGCAACCCCGGCACCGATGACCTCAGCGACAGTGGCAACATCGTGTCGCACGCGGCGGTGGGGCAGGGGGCGCAGGTGACCTTCAGTGGCGTGATCTGGAACACCGGCGATGGCGAGGACCGTTTTGACCTGCGCGTGTTCACGGACCAGAACCGTACCGGTGGCGCGCTGGCCGATCCGTTCCCTGCCGGCACCGCGTTCATGCTGTTGCGGGCCGACGGCTACACACCGCTGACTGACACCAACGGCAATGGCCTGCCGGATACCGGCCCGCTGCCACGGCCCGACAGCAACGGCCTGTGCCCGGCGCGTTTCGTCGTCAACAGTGCCGGTGATGCCTGCGGTCTGGTGGTGTCGGTGCTGGTGTCGCTGCCCCCGGACGCCGTGGGCGGGCCGCGCCATGCCACGCTTGCCGCAAGTTCGGTGACGGACGAGACGGTGCGCAACGCGGTGACGCTGCGCCTGGCTGATATTGTTGCCAGCACCGTGGATATCACCAATGATCGCGCCGCCGACGGCAGCGCGCCGGGCGAAGGCGCCGGCCCGGAAGCGGCACCGGTGACGGTGGTGCCGATCACACCGGGCGGCAGTGCGATGCTGGTGCTGGTGGTGAACAACCGGGGCAGCGTGCAGGACAATTTCGATCTGTCGGTCAGCGGCAGCGATTTTATTCCCGGTCAGTTGCCGGCGGGCTGGCAAGTGCAGCTGCTGAGTGATGCCGGCGCCGGCAATTGCAGCGCGACCAGCGCGGTGTTGTCCAACACCGGCCTGATCCCCGGTGGCCAGTCGCGCGTGGTCTGCGCGCGCGTCACGGCACCGGCCAGTGCGGGCAATGGCCAGCAGAGCCTGTACTTCCGTGCCCTGTCGCCCACCACCGGCGCGCAGGACATCAAGCACGACGCGGTGCAGATCAACACCGCTCCGGCGCTGAGCCTGACGCCGGACCAGATTGGCCAGGTGATGCCCGGCAGTCACGTCCTGTATGTGCACCAGGTCACCAACACCGGCAGCGAACCGCTCAGCAATGTGCTCCTCACCGGTGATCCCGATGCCGCGCTGGACAACGGCTGGTCGGTGGTGCTGTTCGAGGACACCGATGGCAATGGTGACTGGGGCCCGGCGGACCAGCCGTTGCCGGCCGGTACGCCACTGGCCACGGTGGGGGGCGACGGCATCCTGGCGGTGGGCGAAAGCGTGACCGTGTTTGCGCGCGTGTTTGCACCGGCCAACGCGGCGTACGGCATCACCAACACCAAGACAATTTCTGCCACCGCGCAGGGCGTCACATCATCCGTCAACGCCAGCGCGCAGGATGTCTCCACCGTCAGCAACACGCAGGTGCGGCTGAGCAAGGAGCAGGCGCTGGACCGCAATTGCGACGGCGTGCCGGACGGGCCGGGCAGTTGCACCGGCGCCGGCTGCTTCGTCTACACCCGTTTCCAGGCCGTGCCGGGACAGCATTGCGTGATCTACCGGGTGACAGCCCTGAACAACGGTGGTGAAACCATGCATCAGGTGACGCTCAACGACCGCACCCAGCCGTTTACATCAATGCTGGCGGCCGCCACGGACTGCCAGTCACCGTCCGGTGACTGCACCGGTACTGTGGTGGCGCCGGCGGATTACGGCACGGGCGATATCAGCGTCAATGTGGGTGAACTGGCCGCAGGCGAGACGGCAACGCTGATCTTCGGATTAAGGGTGGAATAGCGTGATGAGGGGATGGCTTCTTTCAGTGCCCGGGCGCGCCCGGCTCTTGCGCAGCGCATTCGGATTGTCGCTGGCGCTGGTTGCCGTTGCAGCGCAGGGTTTTGTCGTGAACCACGTCGGCACTGGCAGCAGCAGCGAGAATCTCATCATGCAATATCTGGTGGGTGACGGTGACGGGGTACAGATTGCCAACCTGACGGTCGAGAATGGACGGCGCTCCAATTCCAGTGCCAACCAGCGCCAACTGGGCTATTTCACACAAGGCAGTGCGCCGCTGGGCATCAGCCAGGGTGTGCTTTTCACCACGGGCCGGGTGTCCGATGTGACCCGCTCCGCGCCAGATGGCTCCAACGGCAACAATCGCGCCAGTTACAACAACGGCACCACGCAGAACAGTTCCTGGCTGCGCACCTATGTGGAAAACCGGGCGACCTATGACCCGGTGATTGTCTCGTTTGATATCGTCCCCGAGCGGGACACGTTGAACATGCAGATGGTGTTCGCATCAGAAGAATATCCGAACTATGCCTGTTCCAACTTCAACGATGGCTTTGCCGTGTTCATCACGGGTGGCGAGTTTGGTTCCACACCGAAGAACATCGCCATTGATCCGGCCAACAACACCACTATCTCGATCAACAATATCAACGGCACCCGCATCGGCGAGAACAATCCAGAGGGCAATGGCCAGTGTGGCTCGGCACAGAGCTACCGCCCCAATCACAACAGCACCCAGTTGGCCTTCAACGGCATGACGGTGCCGATCACCATCGCCGAACGGGTGACGCCGAACCAGCAATACCGCGTCTCGATCCAGATTGCCGATGCCGCCGATGGCCAGTATGACAGTGCAGGTTTTTTTGGTTTTCTTTCCAGTAGCTGGAGCACGGAAGCAGACCTGTCATTGACGTTGACAGCGGATAATTACTACGCCGTCCTTGGCGAACCAACACAGCTCACCCTGACCTTGACCAATGACGGGCCGGATGACTCGTTCGGTGTCTCGGTGGAGATGCCATTCCCCGGCAACCTGTCATACGTTGGCGCGCAGGGTGATGGCATCTATTCCAGCAGTACCGGGGTATGGAGTGTCAGCCACATGCCTGCTGGCGAAACCCGGTCCATCGTACTCACCGGTACGGGCAGCACATTGGGGCGGGAAGATATATTCGCCGAGATCCTGACGGCGACGGCCGATGATCCCGATTCCACGCCTGGCAATGGCGCCCAGGATCCGCCGGAAGATGATGAAGCTCACCTGGTGCTTGATGTGCTGGCCCAGGCACCGCCGATGTGTCATGCCGATGCCACCTCGCGCATGGTGCTGGGCGGTAGCGGTGCGGTGGACGTGCTCAGCGGGCAGATCGTGCTGACCGAAGACCTGGGCAACCAGGCCGGCGCGGCCTGGTCGCAGGATCGCATTACGCTGGCGCTGCCGTTCACGATGGAATTCGCCGTGTATCTCGGCACCAAGGACAGCAGCGGTGCCGACGGGATCGCGTTTGCGTTTCACAATGACCCCGGCGGCAATACCGTCACCGGCATCTACGGTGGCGCCCTGGGTGTGGGCGGGCTGGCGCCGGCGGTGGCGATCGAGTTCGACACCTATCAGAACGGCAGCGGTTACGGCGATATTGCCAACGACCACACCTCGATCTACAACCCGGTGAACTACACCGACAATGCCGGTGGCGGCAATCTTTATACGCCGGTGTATGACCTGGGCAACATCGAGGATGGCGAATGGCACGACGTGCGCATCGTCTGGGATCCGATCAGCAAAACCCTCCAGTACTATTTTGACAATACCCTGATCACCACCCTGAACCGCGATCTGGTGGCCGACGATTTCGACGACGACCCGAACGTCTTCTACGGCTTCACCGGCTCCACCGGCGGCTCCAGCAATCTGCAGAAAGCCTGTCTGATTGCCGTGCCGGACCAGGTGCAGGTGGATTACGGCGATGCGCCGGCCAGCTTCGGCAATCCGTCGCACGCGATTGTGAGTGGCATGCAGCTCGGTGCCGGTATTTCCGCCGAAGCAACCGGGTACGATGATCCGCTGGCGGCGGCGGATGCGTTCGATGACGGCGTGACCTTTCCGGCCTTTTTGCCGGGGCTGGACGACATTGTTGTCAGCGTGCAGGGCGCGGGCGGGTATCTGCAAGGCTGGATCGACTGGAACCAGAACGGCGTGTTCGATGAGCCGGAAGAACGCATCGCCACCGATCTGCAGGACACCGACAACAACGGTGAAATCCGCATCAGTATTCCGGATGCGCCGCCCGGTGCGGCAAGCGGCAACACCTATGCGCGTTTCCGCTGGTCCACCCTGTCCGGGCTGGGCCCCACGGGCGGGGCACCGGATGGTGAAGTGGAGGATTACCGCATCAATATCCGCCCGACCATTCTCTGCCCTGTCGGCAGCAGCCTGACCGGCGGTGGCATTGCTGGCAGCGGCGATGGTCCCTACCGCGAGGCGGTGTACTGGCTCGACTGGGCCTGCGCGGGGAATACCGTCTTCGCCGCCAACAGTTATGTGCGCAAGACCTGGCAATTCGGTCCGGTGGAAATCCGCGCGCGGCTGCACGAGATTTCCCATTCCGTGCAGGTCTACAACACCGGTTCGTGGAGTGGTGACCTGCTGGATGATTTATATCAGGGGGTCAATCCCATCGGCCTGTCGAATGCGGTCAGTGGTGAAGCGCCGACGTTCCGGGTTGATTGGGAAGTGTTCCTGGACGGCCAGCCGATTCCGGCCGACATCATCGTTGCCGATGCGGAAGACACGGACGACGGCGAGTACCTGGAATTTGAAACCGACGGTGGACCCTGGGAAGTGTTCGCGGTGGCCAGCCAGACCAACGACTTGAGCGCGGTTTTCGACGCCAGTGGCCAGGTCATGCGGCTGGAATCATTGCCGGGCGACGGCATTGGCAGCCTGCTGGCGCTGACGCAGAACACGCAGGTCACCCGGCATGTGGTGGCCGGCAGCGGTCATCAGGCGATGGCCTTCGGTGTGTTCGTGCAGGTGGACCATGGCGACATCGCGTTTGGCTATCCGCAGAGCGGCGGCCATCTTTCCCGTCGCGTCGCCACTGGCGGCGGCAAGCCCACCACCGCCACGGATGTGCGCACGCTGACGCTGGCGCAACTGGGTGCGGCGATGCCTTATCTGGGCGAGATTCCCCCGTCGCCGGAAGACCAGGACCAGAACTCGCCCGACGCCGATGCCGACGGCCCGGAAGAGGACGGCGTGACGTTCCCCACGCTGATCCCCGGCGAACCGGCCACGATCCGCATCCAGGTCACCGAGGACACACCGGGGCAGGCGTATGTGCAAGGCTGGATCGACTGGCGCCGCACAGGCGATTTCAATGACCCGGATGACCAGGTGGCGCTCAACCTGCGCGACAACGGCCCGCTGGACAACGACCCGACACCGGGCTGGATCAGCCTTGACCTGACCGTGCCGGCGGATGCCTACATCGGCGACACTTACGCCCGCTTCCGTGTCTCCACCACGCCGGATGTGAGCGTCGGCCCGATGGTGGTGTTCGACGGCGAAGTGGAAGACTACAAGATACTGGTTTCGCAACAGGCCACGGCCGGGGTGCTCAGTGGCCGGGTGTTCGACGACACCGGCGCGGGAGGCAGCGCGCACGACGGCTTGCAGTCCGCCCAGGAAGCCGGCGTGCCCGGCGTGCTGGTGCAACTGCTGCATGATCTCGACAGCAACGGTACCTGCGACGCCAACGACGCCGTGCTCGCCAGCGCCATCACCGATGGCGAAGGCCGCTGGCGCCTGCAGCCGGCGCTGGCCGATGTCGGCCTGGCCGCCTGCATCCATGTGCAGACACCGGCCAGCCATCAACTGGTCAGTGAAAATGATGGCGGCCACCCGCTCATCAACGCGCAACCCTACGACGGTCGCATGGCGCTGACCGTGCAGCCGTTCGGCACCGACTGGGACAACATCCTGTTTGGTCTGGCACCGCGTGCCACCTTTGCACCGGACCAGCTTGGCAATGTCCTGCCGGGCGCCAGCATTCTGTATCCGCATCGCTACACGGCGGGCACGCAAGGCACACTGAGTTTCCAGTGGGTCAACGCGCACGCCGCGCCGGCCACGCCGGGCTGGTCGACACAGCTTTACCGCGATCTCGATTGCGACGGTGCCGTGAACGGCGCGGACGCCCTGCTCACCAGTGCGCTGTCGGTGTCACCGGGCGAGGTGGTGTGTCTGCTCGCGCATGTGTTCTCGCCGGCGGACGCGCCACTGGGGGCACAGCACAGCGTGCAGTTGCAGGCGCAACTGCTGCTCGCCAACAGCAGCCTGGACGATACCGCGTTCGTCACCGACCTGACGCGCGTACTGCCCGGCCAGCTGGTGCTGGAAAAACGCGTGCGCAACATCGGCCCGGACGGTATCGCCGGCAGCGGTGATGATGTGGACGCGGCCGATCACCTCAACAACCAGGCATTGCCGGGCGATGTGCTGCGTTACCGCATCCTGTTCCGCAACACCGGTGTACAGGCGCTGGACCAGGTGCGCATTCACGATGCCACGCCGGTGTTCACGGCGCTGGCTGCCGCCGCGGCCTGTCCCGCGTTGTTGCCGCCGGGGCTCAGCGGCTGCGTGCTGCTGACGCCAGAGGGCGTTAACGGCACGGGGTACGAAGGCAGTCTGCAATGGCAATTCACCGGCGTGTTGCCCGCCGGCGCCACGGGAGAGGTCAGCTACGATGTGCGTGTGGCGGATTGACGGGGGGCGGAGTTGATTCGCCTGCTGTGTGGCCTGGTACTACTGTTGTGGATGTCGGATGGCCCGCTCGCTGCTACGCCAGCGTTGCACGCGGAGATGCAGCAGGTGCCGTTGCGTGGCCTGATGACGGTGCTGCACGATGCGGAAGGCGAGCTGTCGCTCGCCAACGTGTCGACGCCTGTGCAGGCGTCGCGTTTCACGCCCGTGGATGGTGATTTCCACGGCGGTTTCAATCGTGCCGGGGCGTTCTGGCTGCACACCCCGTTGCATGTGCCGCCGGGCGAAGCACCGGAATGGTGGCTGGTGTTGCAGGCGCCCTGGGTGGCCTTGCTGGATGTCTACATCACCCGCCAGGGCAGTGCCGAGCCGGTGTGGCAGCGGCACACGGGCCTGGCGCGGCCACCGGAAAGCCGGGACCTGCGTGTCGGCGTGATCGCGCTGCGGACGCCGCTGCCGCCAGGTGACTACGATCTCTGGATGCGCCTTGCCGGCGACCGCGCCCTGAGCCTGGAGGCGTCCTTCTGGCAATTGCAGCCGTTTGTCGAAGCACACATCCGCCAGGAAGGCATTCTGCTCAACACGCTCGGCATGATGCTGCTGATGGCGGTGATCGGGCTGATTTTTGGCGCGCATCTGCGCGATGGCAGCCTGGTCTGGTATGGCGTCTACGTCGGCGGCGTGGTCTGCACCTCGCTGGGCGCCACCGGGCTGATCAGCCTGGTGTTGCCGGACAGCCCGGAACTGGCGGCGCGCATCAGCGGCGTGGCGATCTGTGTCAGCATTCTCGGTGCCACGCGGGTCTCGGTGCGGATTTTCACCATGGTGCGCTGGTTGCCGCGTGTCAGTTTCCTGCTCAACACCCTGGGTTCGCTGGCCGGCCTGGGCGCCGTGCTGTCGACGTTTGGCCTGTACGACCAGATTGTCGGTGTCATCAACGCGCTGGCGATGGTCGTCTGTGTCATGGGGACCAGCGCGGCGTACTACGTCACGCGGCGGCACCCGACGCCGGACGTGGTGCTGTATTTCCTCGGCATGGCGCTGTACGCCATCCTGCAGATGGTGATCGGCCTGCGTTTCTTCAATCTGTACGACAGCGAACTGATCAGTGGCTGGACACAGGAACTGTTGCGTACCGGTCATGTCTTCCTGGTGCTGCTTGGCATGGCCGTCAAGATCACCTCGCTGCGGCGGGTGGAGCGGGAAGCGGAACGGGAGCGGCTGAAGCTCGCCAGTGACATGCAGGCCAGCCTGGAGCGGCAGGTGACGGAACGCACCCGGGAACTCAATGGTGAATTGCAGGCTCGCCGTGCGGTGGAAAAAAAACTCAGCGAAACGCTGAGCGAGCAGCGCTCTTTTCTGGCCATGGTGTCACACGAATTCCGCACGCCACTGACGGTGATCAATCTGGTCGCCTACAACATCGGCCATCGCCACGCCGACAATCCCCAGACGCTGGAGGATGTGGCGCGGGTGGAGCGTGCCAATCAGCGCCTGGTGAGCCTGGTGGACGCCTGCCTGAGCAATGAATGGCTCGACAACGCGACCATGCAGGTCAATTGCAGCAACCGCAATCTGGCGCCGATGCTGGCCGAACTGTGCGAGCAGCGGCGCATCGTGACGGGCCGGCAGATCGAACTGGTGCTGCCGGACGGGCCGGTATTTGTGTACATCGACGCGGCGCTGGTGCAGGTGGTGTTCGATAACCTGATCGGCAATGCCATTAAATATTCCCCGCCGCATGCACCGATCCATGTGCTGGTACACCGGTTTTCCAGTGGCGCCGTGGAGGTGGCGGTCAGTGACCGTGGCCCGGGTATTCCCGCCAATGAACGCACGCGGGTCTTCGAGCGTTACTACCGCTCGCCCACGGTGCTCAGCCATGCCGGCATCGGCCTCGGGCTGCACATCGTGCGCCGTATCGTGATGCTGCATGGCGGCGATGTCTGGGTGGATGGCACCTATATGGCCGGGGCGCGGTTCGTGGTCCGCTTCCCGCCGGTCACCGCCATGCAGGTGGAACAGCAGGGGGCATTGCACTGATCTGGTGCAGTGGGGCGGCGCAGATGAACAATGCTGGCGCTCCCTGTTTGGCGATATCATTATGATGTTATCCGGGGGTATTCAGAGGATTCATCGCGTGTATCGGGGCTTGCGCCGGCATTGGCCGGGGGTGTGGTGGTGGCTGTGTCTGTGTGGTCTGGGTTACTCCGGGACCGCGCTGGCCGCGCCGTCGGCCCCGGTGACGCTGGCGCGTGCCGCCGGCGAAGTGCCGCTGAGCGGTCACATGGCGATGTTCTTTGATCACAACGCCCGCTACACCCTCGACGACATCCTCTCGCCGGCCACCGCGCCGGTCTTCACCCCCCTCAATGATGGCCTGTATGGCGGCTTCGCCCGGCGCAGCGCCTTCTGGCTTCAGTCCGGTCTGCACGTGCCGCAGAGGGAGGCGGGCGAGTGGTGGCTGGTCGTCAACGCCCCCTGGGTCGAAGACCTGCAGGCCTGGATCACCCCGGCGGGGAGCGCCGAGGTGCTCTGGCAACGTCACAGCGGCATCCTGAAGCCCCTGTCCAGCCGGGACATGGACATCTCCGTGATTGCCCTGCGCGCCGAACTGCCGCCCGGCGACTACCGTTTGTGGATACGCGCCGCCGGCGAGCGTGCCATCAGTGTGCAGGCCGGTTTCTGGTCACTGCATGCCCTGGCGGAATCGCGCTCGCGGGTGGAGGGCCTGCTGCTGAGCCTGCTCGGCATGATGATGCTGATGGTGTTCATCGGCCTGCTGCTGGGCTGGCGGCTGAACGACCGGGGTATGGTCTGGTACGGCGTCTACGTCTTCGGAATGATGATCAGCGGCATGTCCGCCAACGGCATGGTGGCGTCCCTGTTGCTGCCGGAGCACCCGCTGGTCAGCAGCCGGCTCAGTGCGGTGGCGATCTGCTTCTCCATGATCACCGCATCGCGGGTGGCGGTGCACATGTTCGGCCTGCAGCACCGCGCACCGCGGCTGGCGAAGCTGATCATCGGGCTGGGCCTGATCGGGGTGCCGGGCATGGCAATGGCGGCGACCGGTTACTATGGCCTGATCGCGCCGCTGGTGAACGCGATCGGTCTCGCGGGCGGGCTGCTGGTGGCCGGCACCGTGTGCTGGTCGGTGCAGCGGCATTTCTCGGTCGAATCCCTGTTATACGTGTCTGCCGTGGTGCTCTATGCCGTCCCGGTGTCGATGTCGATCCTGCAATTTTTCGGCGTGACCGGTGGCGCCTCGCTGTCGCCGCTGGTGTACCAGAGCATGGCGGTGAGCCATGTGTTCATGGTGCTGCTGGGCATGGCGGTGCGGATCAGTTCACTGCGCAAGATCGAGCGCGAAGCGGAACTGGAGCGGCTGCGCATGGCCGGCGAAATGCGGGTGTTGCTGGAGGAACAGGTGGCCGAGCGTACCAGCGCGCTGCACAGCGAACTGAAGGCGCGTCGCGGTGCTGAACGCAAGCTCAACGAGATGCTGTCCGAGCAGCGCTCCTTCCTGGCCATGGTCTCGCACGAGTTCCGCACGCCACTGACGGTGATGAACCTGGTGGCCTACAACATCGGCCGCCGCCACGATGACAACGACGACACCCGCGAGGACGTGGCGCGAGTGGCGCGTGCCAACGAACGTCTGGTCGGGCTGGTGGACGCCTGCCTGAGCAACGAATGGCTCGACAGCGCCGAGATGCGCATCCGCAAGGAATGGCAGGACCTGGCGCCGATGCTGCGCGAGCTGTGCGAACAGCGCCGTATTGCCGCCGGCCGCGAGATCGTCCTGACGCTGCCGGACGCGCCGGTATGGGTGGCGATCGACACGGCCCTGGTGCAGGTCGTGTTCGACAACCTGCTTGGCAATGCCATCAAGTACTCGCTGCCGCAGACCGCGATCCAGCTGTCGGTACGCCACCTGGCCAGTGGGGCGGTAGAGGTGGCGGTGAGTGACCGGGGGCCGGGGATCAGTGCGGCCGAGCAGGGGCAGGTCTTCGAGCGCTATTACCGTTCGCCGTCGGTGCTCAGCCACACCGGCATCGGCCTGGGGCTGCATATCGTGCGCCGCATCGTGACCCTGCATGGCGGCAGTGTGTGGCTGGACCCCCAATATCGGCGCGGCGCCCGCTTTGTCGTGCTTTTCCCACCGCCGGCGACGGAAAACCTGCCTGCCTTCAGCGACGCCAGCCCGGCCTGAGCGGTGACGGCGGTTTTGCCGCCACCGCTGGCGGTCTATACTGCGCCCCGCACTGTGTTGAGGCCCTGTATGAACCCGCTGGACGAAATCCGTAAACGGCGCACCTTCGCCATCATCTCCCACCCGGACGCCGGTAAGACGACCATTACCGAAAAGCTGTTGCTGTATGGCAACCAGATCCAGATGGCGGGGACGGTAAAAGGCAAGAAATCCGGCCGCCACGCCACCTCCGACTGGATGGAGATGGAAAAGGAGCGTGGTATTTCCGTGACCACCTCGGTGATGCAGTTCCCGTACCAGGGCGCCATGGTCAACCTGCTGGACACCCCGGGCCACGCCGATTTCTCCGAAGACACCTACCGCACCCTGACCGCGGTGGACGCCGCGCTGATGGTGATCGATGCCGCCAAGGGTGTGGAAGAGCGGACCATCAAGCTGATGGAAGTGTGCCGCCTGCGCGACACACCGATCCTCACCTTCATCAACAAACTCGACCGTGACGTGCGTGAGCCGATCGAGGTGCTGGATGAAATCGAGGACGTGCTGAAAATCGAATGCGCCCCGGTCACCTGGCCGATCGGCATGGGCAAGGCGTTCAAGGGGGTCTACAACCTGCTGAACGACACCACCGTGCTGTACCAGACCGGCCAGGGCCACACCATTCAGGCCGTCCGCGAGATCAAGGGCCT
Organism: Alcanivorax sp. S71-1-4; assembly: GCF_009846755.1. GTDB lineage: Bacteria > Pseudomonadota > Gammaproteobacteria > Pseudomonadales > Alcanivoracaceae > Isoalcanivorax. The sequence continues at coordinate 78,344 of NZ_AQOR01000012.1, read as the reverse complement.
GGACAACCCCGAACTGGACGCCGCCGTCGGCAGCTACGCGGACGAATTGCGCGAAGCGCTGGAGCTGGTGCGCGGTGCCAGCCACGAATTCAATCTGGAACGCTTTCTCGCCGGCAAACTGACGCCGGTCTTCTTCGGCACGGCGCTGGGCAACTTCGGTGTCGACCATATGCTCGATGGCCTGGTGGAATGGGCGCCGCCGCCACAGCACCGTACGGCCGTCGAACGCACCGTGGACGCCTCCGAACCCAAGTTCACCGGCTTCGTGTTCAAGATCCAGGCCAACATGGACCCCAAGCACCGTGACCGCGTGGCGTTCATGCGCATCTGCTCCGGCCGCTATGAAAAAGGCATCAAACTGAAGCAGTGCCGCACCGGCAAGGACATGCGCATTTCCGACGCCCTGACGTTCCTGGCCGGTGAGCGCGAGAACGTCGAAGAAGCGTTCGCCGGGGACATTATCGGCCTGCACAACCACGGCACCATCCAGATTGGCGATACCTTCACCGAAGGCGAAATGCTGCAATTTACCGGCATCCCGCACTTCGCACCGGAACTGTTCCGCCGTGTGGTGCTGCGCGACCCCCTGAAAAGCAAGCAATTGCACAAAGGGCTGACACAGCTGGCGGAAGAAGGCGCGACCCAGGTGTTCTTCCCGCTGCGCAACAACGATGTGATTCTCGGTGCGGTGGGCACGCTGCAATTCGATGTGGTGGCGCACCGTCTCAAGCACGAGTATGGCGTCGAGTGTGCCTACGACGTGGTCAACGTCGCCACGGCCCGCTGGGTGGAAGCCGCCACCGAGCGCGAGCTGGAAAAATTCCGCGACAAGGCCTACGACAACCTGGCGCTGGACGGCGCCGGCCACCTGACTTACCTGGCGCCAACGCGGGTGAACCTGCAACTGGCGCAGGAGCGGCATCCGGATATCCGTTTCCGCGAAACACGGGAAATCTGACATGAGTGAATTGCCCGCCTGCCCGCAGTGCGCCTCGGCGTACGCCTACGAAGACCGCAACCTGCTGGTATGCCCGGAGTGCGGCCACGAGTGGTCTGCTTCGGGGGAAGCCGCTGCGCTGGATGAGAAGGTGGTCCGTGATGCCAATGGCAATCCGCTGGCCGACGGTGATACGGTGACGGTCATCAAGGATCTCAAGGTCAAGGGCTCGTCGCTGGTGGTCAAGGTGGGCACTAAAGTGAAGGGCATCCGGCTGGTCGATGGCGATCACGATATTGACTGCAAGATCGACGGCATCGGGCCCATGAAGCTGAAATCGGAATTTGTCAGAAAGGCGTGACGGCACAGACCGTCGCCACGGCAGGAGGGCAGCAGGATGGCTTTCAAACCGGACGGTTATAACAGCGTATCGCCCTACCTGGTTTTGCAGGGCGCGCAGGACACGATTGATTTCCTGGTCAAGGTATTTGCGGCCGAGCGGCTGCGTATGGTGCGCCGCGACGACAATACTATTCTGCATGGCGAAGTGCGCATCGACGACACCGTGATCATGCTCGCCGACGGCCAGCCCGGCTGGCCTGCGCAGCCGGCCCATATTCATCTCTATGTGCGGGATGTGGACGACACCTATGCGCGGGCCATTGCGGCGGGTGCCGAGGCGGTGCAGGCACCCGCGCAGAAGCAGGATGCAGACCGGCGCGGCGGTTTCCGGGATGCCGGCGGCACCACCTGGTGGGTGGCGCAGCAACTGGCCACGGAATAATAATCGGTCTGCCTGTTGGGCGATGTCATTTTAATATTATTTTGCGCCACGTTATAAGCCGCTAGACTTCGTGGTCCGCTATTAAAAGAACACGTTTTGGGGGATTCAATGACAGTTCGTCTACGGACGCCGGGAGGCTGCGTCGTTGCGCCAGCCAGCCCGCACGCTTGCGTGAAGGTTTTCTATTCGCTGCTGACCGCCACACTGACCGCCACAACGGCGCGTTGCAAACGTCAATATCTGCTGGTGTTACTGGGCCTGTTGCTGCCCGCTGCCTCGATGGCGGAGACGTCGGGCTATGTGGGCGCGATGCTGTCGCGGGTGGACTATGAAGAAAGCGGGGCGCCGGACGCGCGGTTTACCGCGGCGGGCATGCGACTGGGGGCTGCCTTCAACCCCCATTTCGCCCTCGAATTCCGCTGGGGGTTCGGTCTCGGGGATGAGTCGGTATCGTGGTACGACATGGAACTCAATCATTACTTTGGCGCGTACGCACGCTTTATGTTGCCGGTGAGTGAGCAGGTGAAACTCTATGCGCTGATCGGGGGCACCCGTGCCAAGTTGACCGCTTCGTCCCCTCATTATTACGACGACGCCGAAGATATCGAAAATGGCGCCAGCTACGGCGTCGGTGCTGAAATGAACCTGGGGCGCAACGCATTTGCCTCGCTGGAATACGCGCGCCTGCTGAGCGGCAGTGATTATGATCTGAACGCCTGGACGATCGGGGTGGCGCGTCGTTTCTGACAGGGCACGAAAAAACAATAACCGGCAGGCGAGGCAGTGTGTACGCAGCATCGCCTGCATCATCCTTATTCTGGAGAAATTCATGAAGCGTCTTGTTGCCGGCCTGCTTGTCGGCCTGTGCCTGCCCGCGTTGGCCAGCGCCAATGATTACACTTACCTCGGCCTGAATTACCTGAAGACGTCCTACGACGAGAAAGGCTTCGATACCAGCGAACCGAGTGCCTGGAGCCTGCGCCTGGGCACCGCCGTCAACGAGAACTTCGCCATTGAGGCCCGTCTGGGCACCGGCGCATCCAGTGACACGCTGCGTGCGGACCCGACCATGAATGTGGAGATGGACATCAAGCAGTTGTTCGGTGTCTACGCCCGCGCCATCGTGCCGCTGGGTGAGCGCTTCTCGGTCTATGGCATTGGCGGCATCACCCGCGCCAAGCTGGAGGCCACCGGCTCGCTGGTCGGTGTGCCCGGCAGCCGTGCGCGGGTATCGGAATCCGAAACGGATATCTCGCTGGGCCTGGGCGCAGACCTGATGCTGTCGACGAACGCGTTCGTGAATCTGGAATATATCCTGCTGCAGAGCGACGAGGATGCCTACGATCTGGATGCGCTGTCATTGGGGCTGGGTCTTCGTTTCTGAATGCCAGGATAAAAAAACGCCGAGCCTGGAACAGGCTTTTTCAAGACCTTCCGAGAGTCGAATAAAGGAGAAATACCGTTGAAACGCCAGATGCTCACGCTGCTGCTGGGGCTGACGCTGCCCCTGTTGTCCGCCGCCGATGCGGGTTACCTGTCTGCCACATTATCCCGCGTCACTTATGAGGAAAGTGGTGCCCCGGATTTTGCGCCGCTGGCTGCGGGGTTGCGTATCGGTGGTGCCGTGAATGAGCATGTCAGCCTTGAGGTGCGGCTGGGGCTGGGCATCAAGGATGATTCTGCCCGTGGTGTGGACCTGAAAATGGACAGCTACCTGGGCGGGTTTGCACGTTTCATGCTGCCGGTGAACGAGCGCGTCGCGGTCTACGCGCTGCTCGGCGCCGCCCGCGCCAAACTGACCGCCGACAACGGGCTGGTCAGCGTGTCCGATTCCGAAAAGGGGCTGGGTTACGGGCTTGGCGCAGAAATGGAGCTGGGGCCGCGTGCTTTCGCGATCATCGAGTACGGGCGCCTTGTCAGTGGTGATGATTATGATCTGGATGCCCTGACGCTGGGGCTGGGACGCCGCTTCTGAACTGTGGTTGAATAGCGGCAGGATGCCGGCAGGACATGCCGGTACCGGACCAGACTTCAAGTGAACCAAGGGAGTGAAAACACGTGAAACGTGGACTTGTTCTGATGATCATGGGCGCCACCGCCCTGCCGGCGGCAGCAATGGCCAACCAGCATTCCTATGTGGGCGTGCAGTTCTCGCAGGTGGAATACAAGGAAAGCGGCGTGCCGGATGTCGAGCCGACCGCCATTGCCATCAAGGCTGGCGCGCAACTGAGCGACTATCTGGCCGTGGAAGCCCGTGTGGGCTTTGGCGCCGGTGATGATTCGGCCAGCGAGGGTCCGGCCAAGCTGACCATCGAGGTGGACAACTACATCAGCGCCTACATCAAGCCGACCCTGCCGATGGGCGAGCGTTTCTCGGTGTATGCGCTGGCGGGTGTCACCCGTTCCAAGCTCAAGGCCGAGATCACCGGTATCGTGCCGACAATGTCGGACACGGATTCACAGACCGATCTTTCCTATGGCGTGGGCGCCGACCTGAACCTGAGCACCAACAGCTTTGTGTCGGTGGAATATGCCCGCCTGCTCAACGGCGACGACTATGATCTGGACGCGCTGTCGGTCGGCCTGGGTTTCCGCTTCTGATCCCGTCAGCCAGCCACCATCAGGGAAGGCGCCGCGAGGCGCCTTTTCTGTTTCTGCCGCCCCCCTGTCTGTTTCTGTCGCATCCCCCCTGAACCAGGGTATTGCTCCGCCTCCGGAATGTGGCAGCGTCGCTGGGCGGGCAGGGGCCCGCATGGACGACATGTCATTCAAGGAGGGTTCACCATGAACACAGCCACTGCACCGCAATGGTTTGACGCCGACGCCTGGCAACAGGTCACGGATACCCAGGCCCGCTACGCTGACCAGCAGCCGCCCGCCGCCGGGGCCGAGCCGGAAGGGCGCATCGGTACGGCCTATGTGAATGAACCGGAGGCTTTCACGACCACCGTGCCGGGCGTGACCAACACCTGCGGTCAGGCCGCCGCCGCCAGCATTATCAAATGCTGGGGCAAAAACCGTCACGGCAGTGACGAGGCGCTGATGCAGCACCTGTGCAGCCAGTACCCGCCGGATCTGTTTGGTGGCGGCGCCGGCACCAGCCCGTGGCGCATTATCGAAATGCTCAAGGATCACGGCCTGCGTGCGGGCAGTGTGTTCATCGAGCCATGGCTGCCGGGGGGCTTCATGAACCCGGCCAACCAGCCCGCCTGGCACGCACACCGTCATGCGGTGGAAGAGTCCTGGATCAATGCCGGTTACCCGGCGATCATCCTGGCGGATTCCGGCCTGGTGGGGCACAGCCAGGGCTGGAGTGCGCACTGGCTGGTGTATCACCGCAGCAGTGGTGGCCAGGCTTCGCTGTGCAATATGTTTGGTGCAAACAATCGCTACATCAAGGGCACGCTGCCCTCATCGAAGTTGCACGAGGCCTGGGAGGTGCGTTTCCTGCCGCTGCCGCTGATGCGTTTTCACACCATCCTGATTCAGCCCTGACCGACCGGCGGCGGCTCTGCCGCGCCGCCGGTTTTTTGCTACGGGCACGCATTGCCATTTTCATAGCTGCTGCTCACCACGGTATCAATCCACTGCCTGATCAACAGCACGGCTTCATCGTGTGCCACGCTGCGCGCAATCGGTGGCATCAGCCGCTGCGGGTCGTTCTCCGCTTCCATGCGACAGGTGACGATGGACGTGGCACTGCTGCCCGGCACCACCACCTGCTGGTGACCACAGGAGCCGCCGCCGGTGGCGGTGGGTTTCTTGCAGATGCCGTAGCTGGCGTTCACGGGCCGGAAGTGGTCCAGGTAGTAGCCGGTGTTCGACGCGGCGCCCCGGTCGTTGTGACAATGCTGGCAATTCACTTCCAGATAGGCGCGCAGGCGCTGTTCGATATCCGCCGGGGAGCCGGCGGTGTGTGTGCCGTCGCCGGGCACGTTCCAGCGCGGCAGGCGCTCGATGTTGGTGGCCACGCCTTCGCCGTTGAGTGTCAGCGCCGGCAGGCCGGTCAGCAGGCCCTGGTCGGCCCAGTACTGCAACTGGTTCACGCGCGGGAAACCGGCCTGGCCATCGGTGCCCAGGAACGCGCTTTCGGGCGCGTAGGCGCGGTTGAGGTTGCGTGCTTTCGGGCCAATGGGCGCGCTGCCGGCTTCGTTGTCGTCGTTGCCGTGGCAGGTGATGCACTGGCTGGCGTTGGGCACGGCGTAGGCACTGGTGCTGCCGGTGGTGAGCACGCCGGTGTCGGCATCGCGGAAATGCCAGTGGGCCGGCACGGAGGCGCCGCCCATGGCCAGCCGGGCCACCCTCGCGCCGCTGCCGTCGGTTTCCCACACATAGGGCAGCCCTTCCCAGAACGGCTTGCCGCTCTGACTCAGGCGTTTGATCAGCAGGCGCGTTTCCACCAGTTGTTCGGTGCCGCCGGCCTCGTCGGTGAAGGCGAACGTCTTCGCCAGCACGGTGCCGACCGGGAACATCAGCGTGCCGTTCGGGTTGTTGCCGTGCTGGCCATCCCGGAACGCGACCTGCGTGCCGGGCGGAATAAAGGCCACGCGGTATTTGCTGGCGTAATCGGAAAACAGTTTGGTATTGAGCACGAACGGCACGCCGCCTTCGTGGGGCTGGCTGCGTGGGTCCTGCGGATCGGCAAACAGGTTGTACTGCGACAGCAGCGGGCAGTTCACATCCAGTGCGGCGCGATTGATGTCGCTGTCGCCGACATCGGCTTCGCACAATTGCCGGATGTATTCCTCGGACAGTGCCGGGTCCACGTCGCCGCTGGGTTCGAACGGTGGAATGGTCACGCGCGGCAGTGCAGGCAGTTCGCAGGCATGCACTGACATATCGGTGTCCGACGGGAAATTCAGCAGGCCGCCGAGAATCTCCATCAGGCCGGTCGGGGAGAGAATGGACAAGTCCTGGCTGGCCAGCGCGATGACCAGTTCCAGGCCGTCGGTGCCGTGGATGTTCAGATACGGCGCGCTGTCGTCGTCGAGTGTGTTGCTGTGGAAGCAGGCGCCCCATTGCGGCAGCTTGCGCTCACCCTGATCGTTGAACTTGTAGGCATTGTAGTGGCAGCCGGGGTTCGGGTGTGCGTTGGTGTGAATCGGCTTGCCGTTGGCATCGGCCGGCACCGGCTGGCCGTTGGCGTCGAGCGGATAGGGGCAGTCGTCGTCCAGGTCATCGAGCAGGCCGTCCCAGACGATGTGCGCGCCCCGGCCGAGGTTGGCCAGATTCTGCAGGCTGCTCAGCAGCTCCGCCGGATTGTTCAGCGTCGGCAGGTTTTTCAGGCCGATCAGTGTGGGCAGCAGGGTTTCGATATTGCCGCTGAGCGCCGCACCCAGATCCGGCGGCGGCAGCGAATAGCCGGAGTTGCGCATCACGTTGTGATGGATATGCAGCCCTTCGGTGTAAGGGTCGAGTTTCTTGTCGGCCGTGCCGCCAGGGCCGTCGATGAGTTCATAGCTGATGTAGAGCACGGCGGCGGTGCTGTGGTCCTCGAAGACGTTGTTGAACACTTCGATATTGTCATAACCGAGCGTGATCAGGCCGGAGCCGCGCGGCACCATGGACACCAGCCCGCTGTGGGCAAAATTGTAGGTGTTGTTGTTGCGCGCAATGTTGTCGACCATCACCGAGGTGTCGCCATACTGGGTGATGTTTTCCAGATCGTAGATCAGGAAACCGCCAGTGTTGCACTCGGCCAGGTTGCTGTCGTATTCGCCACCCTGGACGTTTTCGATTTCGAAGCCCATGACGTTATAGGCGGCGCGGCTGTTGCGGATGATGGCGGTGTTGGTCTGGCCGACATAAATGCCGGCGTCGGAGGCGCCGATGGACTCGGCGTTGTCGACCAGGATGTTTTCCGATTCCACCGGGTAAATGCCGTAGCGGCCGCTGCTGGAGCTGGGCACGTAATCCGGTGCAGGGTCGCCTTCGTTCATCGGTGGCGTCGTGCAGGCCACGTTCAGACGCTGCGCCATGTTGTTGGCAGTGATCTGGCCGCCACCGCCGGACCAGATGGCGCGGATGTTTTTCAGCGTGCCCCATTTGACGCCCTTGAGTTTGAAGGCGTCGCCAGGCGAATCGAGAATGGTCAGGTCCTGCACGGTAATGCCGCGCACGTTCAGGGCTTCGAGCCCGGTGACGTTGATCGAGTCACGGAACGACAGCACCGTCCTGTCGCGTCCGCAGCCCTTGATCAGCACGTTCTCCGTGGCCTGGATCAGCAACCCCTGGTCCAGCTCGAAAAAGCCGCAGCCGAAGGCGAGGGTGTCTTTGGGGCGCAGCTGGATCATGGCGGCGACCATGTCGGTGGTGGCGTCCGGGCCGGGCTGTATCTCGAAGGTGCGCCCTTCGCTGAATTGCGGTGGCGGGTCGGTGTCGCCGCCGTCATTGCCGGCGCGGTGGCTGCTGCCGCCACCGCCGCCGCAGGCGGATAACAGGCTGACACTGGCGGCGAGCATCGCCGCGGAAAATGAAAGACGGAAATGGGCTGGCATTGTCACTGCTCCCCTGTGGCCATAAAGCGCGCCGCCTGACAGGCTGGGCTGGCACCTGGATGATTGTTGTTCTGGTATCGCTGCTTACTGGTACGTTTGTACAATCGGTGTGCGTGACAAGCTGTGTAATTATTGTGAGGTCTTCGTGAAGGCCTGAAACCGGAGGTGACGGTAGGGTGGGTAGAGCCAAAGGCGAAACCCACCATGTCCATGTCGCACACTGCTCGCACAAAACTATCGAAACCACCTACCTCCCAAGCCGGGTGATTTCGATGATTTTGTGGGAGACCGAAACGATGACATCATCGAGCGGAAAACCCCTGGCCTGGGTGATTTCGATGATTTTGCGGGAGTGAATAACGGGCATGGACCCGGTGGGTTTCGCATTCGCTCTACCCACCCTACGAACTGACGCGGTGTTCAGAACGCCCGGCTGATGATCACACCACCCCAGATGCTGTTGCGCGAGGCCGGCCCTTCAGAAATCTCTCGTGTCTGGCCGCGCAACACATAGCTCAGGCGCAGGCCATTGCGAAATTGCTGCGTGATACCGAGCCAGGTTTCCAGCACGAACGTTTCCAGCTCGCCGCGCGTGTAGGTCACGGCACTGTCGCGGAACTGTCCCTGCAAAAAGGCGTTATACAGCCGCGCCTTGATCTGAAAACCACCCCACAGGTACAGCTCGCGGGTATTGGCCCGTTTCACTGGCACGGATTTCTCCGCGTATTCCACCAGCTGCGGATTGAACGACCACCAGGGTGTGCGCAGCAGGCCGACGCGCGTGGCCATGCCCCAGGACACATCGGTGATATAGCCGACGCTGGTGCGCAGCGTGTGGGTGGTTTCGTGATTGAGGCCGTTGTCCCAGCCGCCGTCGAACAGCTTCTGCTGCCGTGCCAGGCTGTAGCGCGCGGTCAGCTCGCCTCCCTGTGAAATCTGGTTGTCCCAGCCTTTCGGTTCGGTGGAGCCGATGGCCTTGTGAAAATGGTCCTGCAGGTCGGCGACCAGATCGAGCCCGAGCACACCCAGGGTCAGCGTGGTGGTCCAGGCAACGTCGCGACCGGGTTCAACATGCTGTGCGGTATTGCTGACGTACAGCAGGCTGGCGTAGGGACGGTCGTCCGGGCGCGCGGCCATCTGTTCGATGTCTTCCGGTGTGAACACCGTCAGGCCGGTCTCCAGGCTGTGCAGTGCATGTCCGCTGCCACGTGCGGCAGGCAGCAGCAGATGGTTGATACCGCCGAGCAGCGGTTGCAGCGACAGCGGCCACTCAGCGGCGCGGCGACCGGACAGGGTCAGCGAAAAGCCGCCGGTGTAGTCCCGGTCGGTAGAGCGCGGTGTCAGCACGTCGTTGTCGACATACAGCGCCCAGCCGGTATTCCAGGCTTCCGGCGCCTGGGCGGCAACCGCCCCCGCGTACAGCGCCGGCCACAGGGTCAGGGTGAGCAGGACAGGGAAGAGCGTGCGGTGCATGGTCGGTTGCCTCCGGTGACGCAATCCCGACGGGGCCTGCTGCGATATTCCGGTGCGCCTTGCGTAGAGCGCGTGAAGAGGTGTGGCACAGGCCGCGACGGGCTGGTTCAAGTGTGTGCGCCGGGCGCGAGCGGGCGGTAGCCGGATTCAGGGGGAGAGTTGCCGGATTCTGCATGACGCGGCGAAGCGGCCGTCGTCGCCCTGCGCCAGTTTCCTCTGGCGGGCACGCAGGTTTTTCTCTATAACTCGGGCGGTCCGTGCCGGGCTGGCGCAACAGCATCGTGCCCGGATGCCGAAAACAGACCGGCCAACATGCTGCGGGGGCATGTGTGCCGGGGTAAGAACTGCTGGGGGGGAATCGATGGGCAAACAATGGCCTGCCGGGGGAAGAGCGGCGTCGGCACTGACCTGCGCGCTGCTGCCGGCGATGCCGGTCAGTGCGCTGATGTTGACCGAGCAACCGGTGGAGACCTCGCTGGAATCGACCCTGTCAGTGGGGGCCGCCTGGTCCACGGCGTCACCGGACCCGGAATTCATTGGCCTGAATAAAGGCGGCAATGCGCTGTCAGAAGCCGGCGATGACGGCCGTCTGAATTTCCGTCGCGGCGATCTTGTCTCGCAGGTGATCAAAGGGGTCCACGGTCTCAGTGTCCGCTACGGTGACAGCGGCCTGTTCGTGCGTGGCAAGTACTGGTATGACGTCGAGCTGCACGATGGCGAACGCCCGTTCAAGCCGATCCGTGACCATGGCCGCGAGCGTGCCGCGCGCACGCGCGGCGCCCAGTTGCTGGATGCCTATGTGGATCACCGTTTTGAACTGGCCGCGCAACCGGGCCTGGTGCGGCTTGGCCGGCAGGTGGTGAACTGGGGCGAAAGCACCTTTCTGCGCGGCGGCATCAACGCCATCAATCCGGTGGATGTGCCGGCGTTCCGGCGCCCGGGCGCGGAAGTGCGCGAAGGGTTGCTGCCGACCGAGCTGCTGTATCTGTCCCAGTCACTGAGCGACAACGTGACCGTCGAGCTGTTTTATCAACTGCACTGGGAAGCCAGCGTGCTGGAAAACTGCGGCACGTTTTTTTCCACAGCGGATATCGTTGCGCCCGGTTGTGATGACAACCTGGCGATGCTGATTACCCGCGACGATACCTATGATGCCCTCTACGCCCAGGCACTGGCCGGCGGCGCGCCGCCCGCGACAGCGGCCGTTATCGCCGACACCACCCTGGCGGCCCTGGTTGCACAGGGCGTGCGCTGGGGCATGCCCGATGAAGGCGTGCTCATGCCGCGCGCGCCGGACCGCGAGGCGCGCGATGCCGGGCAATACGGCGTGGCGCTGACCACCTGGCTGCCTGCCGCCGCCACAGAGCTGGGCCTGTACGCGATGACCTATCACAGCCGTACCCCATACCTGGGCGGCATGCTGCCGGACACCACCGTCTATGCCAACGCCGCCGGCTTCGGCGCCCTGGCGCCGGTCGTGGTGGGGGCCAACGCGCGCTATTACCTCAGCTATCCGGAAGACATCCGCCTCTACGGCGCGAGTTTTTCCACCAGCCTGCCCGGCGGGCTCGCCTGGAGCGGCGAAGTGAGCTACCGGCCGAACCTGCCGGTCCAGGTCAATGCCACGGATATTGTGTATGCCGGCGTGAAACCGCTTGGCCCGGCCTATGCCGGTGCCTCGCCGCTGAGCCTGGTGCCGGGCCAGGATTATCGCGGTTACCAGCGCAAGGAAGTGACGCAGTGGCAAACCTCGCTGATTGGCGCGTTCGGGCCGGTCTTGGGGGCTGCGCAGCTGACGCTCGCGGGCGAAGTGGGTGCCGTGCACACCGGTGGCCTGGCGTCCTCGCGTGACGTGCGCTACGGCGCCGGCCCCGGCGGCAGGCCCGGGGCGGAATGTGACACCGGTGGGGTGCTGGTGAACTATTGCCACAATGAGGGCTATGTCACTCGCACGGCCTGGGGATACCGCACCCGCGCCATGCTGCGCTACAACGATGTGTTCGCCGGCGTGAACCTGCGTCCGTCACTGGCCTGGTCGCACGATGTGCAGGGCGATGCCGGCAACGGTGTCTTCAGTGAAGGGGCCCGTGCCGTATCCGTGGCACTGGACGCGGACTATCTCAATAGCTGGTATGCCGGCATCAGCTACACGGATTACCTCACCCACCCCGGCTACAGCCTGGGCGACCGTGATTTTGTCGCGGTGAGCCTGAGCGTGAGTTTCTGACCGGCGGCCTGATCAGGTGAACCTCTGCCAGGGCCTGTTCACACTCATTCCAATGGCCCTGCTGGCCCTGTTTTGCCGCCCCGCAAGGCAGCCGGTGCGTAGTGTGGCGGGTCCACATGAGCAGCGGCTAACGCGGCGGGGCGGCAAAACAGGGTCAGCCCTTCGGGTTGAGCCTGAAAACGCGCCGCTCCGCGTTGCTCGTGCCCAATGCACTCGCTGCGCTCGCGGGGCAGACTCTCGTTCATTTGGGCCCACCAAACTTCTCTCCTCACGCCTTGATCGGCGCGTTTTCAGGCTCAACAGGGCCGTTGGAATGAGTGTGAACAGGCCCTAGACTGCCTGTCGACGGATTTTTTCTGGTGGGGCGGCATGGCGTTTTTCTCCCGACTCTTTTGCAAGCCGGTACGGCTGCTGCTGTGGCTCTGTGCCGGTGGCCTGCTGGGGTACCTGCTGGCACTGCACCTGGCGCCGGATGCCCGGCTGGTTGACGGCGCCCGCTATCAGGGGCCCCTGCGGGACGGGCTGATGCACGGGCAGGGGCGGCTCGACTGGCCCGACGGCAGCTTTTACGAAGGAGACTTCCTGGCCGGTGAGCTGTCCGGCGCAGGCCATCTGGTGAGTGCCTCCGGTGAACGTTACCAGGGCGCCATCCAGCACGGCATGATGCATGGCCGTGGTTTGCTGGAGATGCCCGACGGCGGCAGTTACCAGGGGGAATTTGCACAGGGCGAGTTCGTCAGCGGCGCGTTCGCCGATGCGTACGGCGGCCTGCATCAGGGCACATTCCGGCACTGGCAGTTGCACGGACCTGGCCGGCTCAGTCTGTCCGATGGCCGCGAATACCGTGGTGAATTCGTTGACGGCGCACCCGTGAACGGCCAGTTCAGCGACGGTGCCGGCGGCCACTATCAGGGTGCCTTTGTGGACTGGGCGTTCGAGGGCGAAGGCGAATACACCGATGCCGAGGGCAACGTCTACCGAGGCGCTTTCTGGCAGGGGCAACTGACGGGCGACGGTGTTTTTGACGGCGCGGACGGGCGGCATTACGAGGGTGAATTTGCCAACAGCCTGTTCCAGGGGCAGGGCACGCTGCGCTATCCCGATGGCAGCCGTTATCAGGGCGCGTTTGCCTACGGTCACCCGCACGGCGAAGGCCGGCACGAATTCAGTGACGACCGCCCGGCGCAGGCAGGGCGGTGGCGGCAGGGCCGTTTCCTGCCGGCCATGGCGGCGCGGCAGGCGGAGATCGCGGCGAGTGTGGAACCGCTGCTGTACAACCAGCCGGCCCTGCTGGAGCAGGCGCTGGCAGCGGTGGCGCCGGGTGACGAGGCGATCAACCTGTATCTGCTGGCCATCGCCGGCGACGGCACCCAGGAAGTATTTCGCCGGGAAGTGGAATACGTCAGCGAGATGTTTGGCCACTGGTTTGATACCGGCGAGCGGCACATCACGCTGGTCAACAGCCGCACCACCACCGACACCTATCCTCTGGCGACCGTGACCAGCGTGCGCCGTGCGCTGGCGCGGCTGGCAGAGCAGATGGACAGCGAGCGCGATATCCTGTTCGTGTTCCTCACCAGCCACGGCTCCGCTGACCACCAGTTCTCGTTGCAGCAACGTGGCCTGAACCTGCCGGCGTTGCCGGCGGAAACGCTGGCCGAACTGCTGGCTGAAAGTGGTATCCGCTGGAAAGTGGTGCTGGTGTCGGCCTGTTACTCGGGCGGGTTTATTCCACCGCTGGCGGATGAGCAAACGCTGGTCATGACCGCCGCACGTTCAGACCGCACGTCGTTTGGGTGTTCCGACGAGGCGGATTTCACCTATTTCGGCGGCGCCTATTTCCGCGACACGCTGGCGGCAGACGGCGATTTTGTCGCCGCGTTTCACCAGGCCAAAGCGCGCGTGCTGGAACGCGAGGTGGAGCAGGGCATTACGGTGCCATCCGAACCGCAGATCCACGCTCCGGAGCCGATCCTGGCGCAGCTCAGGGCGTGGCAGGCGGCGCGGGAGTGACCACCCATTCCGGTTCCTCGAATTCACCGATCAGGCGGATATCACAATATTGCGCGGCGTCGCGGATGATCGCGTCCACCGCCGGGTTCGGCACCGCTTCCATCGCGTCACGCTGCGCCTTGCTGTCCCAATAGGCGATGGCGATCAGTGTGCGCGGATCACCGATTTTGCGATGCAGCGTCGTGCCGCGCGCGCCGGGTGCCTGCTGGATCAGCTCACTGGCGCGCACCCAGGCGTCGGCGTATTGCTCTGCCGTACAGCCGTCGCGGATGTGCACTTCAAAAATGAATTTCATACCACCTCCCTGATGCGTCGATGCAATGCCGGCAGATACGCGCCCAGCGTGATGCCGCGCGCGATCACGAACAGCACGAACGCCAGCCACAGCCCGTGGTTGGCATACGGCGGCACCAGTGCCCAGGCCGCGAGCAGAAACGCCAGCAGCGCCAGTGCGGTGGCGTTGCGCATGGGCCGGCTCTCGGTGGTGCCGATAAAGATCCCGTCGAGCTGGAACGCGACAAACGAACACAGCACATACAGCGCCGCCCACGGCAGGTACGCGCGCGCGGCCTCGCGCACGGCGTCGACAGTGGTCAGCGCATCAATAAACAGCGGCCCCGGCAGCCACACCAGCAAGGCCAGCCCCACGGCGGTGAGCGCCGCCAGGATCGTCGAGCGTTCTATCACCTGCCGGAACCACAGCGCCTGCCGCGCGCCCATGGCCCGGCCCACCTGCGATTCCACCACGAACGCATAACCGTCGAGAAAAAACGCCGACAGGGAAATGAACTGCAGCAGGATATGGTTCGCGGCCAGCGTCACATCACCAAACCGGGCGCCCTGGTCGGTAAACCATGCAAAGCCGAACAGCAGCATCAGCGTGCGCCACATGATGTCGGCGTTGGCGCGCAGGGTGCGCAGCCAGTGCTCGCGCACCAGAATGCGCTGCCAGGGCCACAGCGGTGCGTCGTCCAGCGGGCGAATCAGCCGCACCACCATCCACAGGCCGAGCAGCAGCGAGGTCCATTCCGCAATCACCGTGCCCAGCGCGATACCGCGCACGCCCCAGCCGAAACCGGCCACGAACAGCACGTCCAGCAGCACGTTCAGGCCATTGAGAAACAGTTGCAGCCACAGCAGTTGCCGCGTGTGGCCGAGGCCGATCAGCGTGCCGAGCAGGGCGAACAGGCCGAGCGTGGCCGGCGCGCCCCAGATACGGATATGAAAATACTGCTGCACACCTTGTTCGACCGATTCGCTGCCGTTGAGCAGCGCCAGCGCGGCCAGGCCCAGCGGCCACTGGAACAGAATCAGCGTGACGCCAATGCCCAGCCCGAGCAGCAGCGCGCGGGCCAATGCCGCACGCACTTCCGGCCAGTCACCGGCACCGGCGGCCTGCGCGGTAAAACCGGTGGTGCCCATGCGCAGAAAACCGAAGCCCCAGTACAGGAAACTGAAAATCAGCGCCCCCAGCGCAATCGCGCCGAGCGCGGCGGCGTCGCCGGTACGGCCGATCACCGCCGTGTCCGCCAGGCCGAGCAGGGGTACGGCGGCGTTGGCCAGGATCACGGGAATGGCCAGCCGGATCAGGTCGCGGTAACCGGGAATGTTCATGACCGATGGCGTTCGCGGTAATCAGAAGGCGTTTCGCCGGTCCAGCGACGAAACGCACGGGTGAAATTGGCCGGGTTGTCGTAGCCCAGCCGGGTGGCGATATCGCGCACCGGCAGTTGCGAGTGCGCCAGCAAACGGCGCGCGTCCTGTTGGCGGGCTTCTTCGAGCAACAGCAGATACGAGGTGCCCTGTTGTTGCAGGCGGCGTTTCAATGTGCGGCTGCTGATGTGCAGCGGTGCGCACAGGGCCGCCAGTGTCGGGTAGCCGCCGCCATCCTGCGGCGCCAGCGCGGCGCGCACATGGGCGGTGATATCGCTGTCCTGCCCGGCGGCCAGCGCCAGTTCCCGCTCGCACAGGGCAATGGCCTGCTGTGAGGCCAGCGGGTCGGCCAGCACCGGGCGCAGCGACAGGTAGTGCGCCGGCAGGCGCAGCAGATTGCCGCGCTGGTTGAAACGCAGCGTCGGCAGCCGCGCGGCCCAGGCGGCGTAATAGGGTGGCTCGGGCATATCGAACCAGATTTCCAGGTCGGTCAACTCCGCCAGTGTGCGCCCCAGCAGCACCGCCGTGGCACCGGCCAGGCCGAGCAGGATGTTTTCGATAAAGAAGGTGCGCGCCACCGGGATCGGTTGCCGCTGGATCAGTTCGAGATACCCGGCGTCATCGTCTTCATGGAATTCAAAACTGAAGCCGGCCTGCCGCAGGCGATTGTAGCGGGCCGAGATTTCCTGCGCCTGGCGCAGGCTGGCGCTGCTCATGGCAGCGTAGCCGAGCACGCCGTGGGCGGTGGGGCGCATGCGCAGCCCGTATTCGTAGCCCAGGCCGGGGTCATCGGTCAGCGCCTGGGCGCGCAGCACCAGCCGGGTCCATTGCAGTGGCGACATGCGGGCCTGGTTATCGTCCAGCAGCGCCGGGTCGAGCGGCTGTCCGTGCAGCAGCTGTGTGGCGCTGATGCCGCGCTCGCCGAGGATCTCCACCAGCAGTTGCAGGTAGGCGATGGGAATGGAGGGCTGATGCTGAAAATCGCGCACGGCTCGGCTTCGCTGGTCGGTGGCCCCTGATGATAAGCAACCTGGCGCCCGTTCGCATCACGCACCGTCCGGTGGCCGGATAGAATCATTGGCCAATGTCACGGTTGCAGTGAAAGGAGACACCATGACGCGTAACACATTGAAAGGAAAGGTAGTGGCCATCACCGGCGGCGGGCGGGGCATCGGCCTGGCCATCGCCCGGCGGCTCAGCCAGGCGGGGGCCAGGGTCAGCCTCGGCGATATCGACCTGGTACTGGCGGAACAGGCCGCTGCCACATTGGGCGGCGTGGGCCTGCCGCTGGACGTGCGCGACAGGGGATCGTTCCGGGCCTTTCTGGACGCCACCGAGCGGGCACTGGGGCCGCTGGATGTGCTGATCAACAACGCCGGGATCATGCCTGCCGGTGATTTTCTGGCCGAGGATGATGACCTCAGTGATACCCAGATCGACATCAATTTCCGTGGCGTGATCCACGGTTGCAAGCTGGCGCTGCCGGGCATGCTCGCGCGCGGGCAAGGTCATGTGGTGAACGTGGCGTCCCTGGCCGGCAAGATTGCCGTGCCCGGGCTGGCCGTGTACTGCGGCACCAAATTCGCTGTGGTCGGTTTCACCGAGACACTGCGTGAGGAATACCGCGACAGCGGCGTGCAGTTCACCACGGTGATGCCGTCCAAGGTCACCACTGAACTGGCCTCCGGGACGGATGAGGCCGGGCGCGGTGTGCCGACGGCGACACCGGAGCAGGTCGCCGATGCGGTGTTCGATGCCGTGGTGCAAGGGCTGCCGGAGGTGACCGTGCCGCGTTACCTGGCGGTGGCGCCGCCGCTGCAGGGCGTGGCGCCACAGAGGCTGTTGCGCGGCCTGCGCCGGGTATTTGGCGACCGCCGCATTCTGGATCAGCTCGACGAGCGCGCCCGCGCCGGCTATACGCAACGCATCAGCGCACTCTCCGTCCAGGCGTCAAAACGGGAACCATCATGAGCGCACACATCTTCGACGTACTGGTGATCGGCGCCGGCATCAGCGGCATCGGCGCCGCCATTCGCCTGCGCGAGCAGGGCATCGACAATTTTGCCGTGCTGGAAAAGGCCGACGGCCTGGGCGGCACCTGGCGCGACAACACCTATCCCGGCTGCGCCTGCGATGTGCCGTCGGCGCTGTATTCCTATTCCTTCGCGCAGAAACCGGACTGGAGCCGGCTGTTCGCCGGGCAAAAGGAAATTCTGCACTATGTGCGCGACACCGCCGCGCGCCACGATGTGCAGCGCTACATCCGCTTTGGCGAAGAGCTTGAAGAGGCTGCGTGGGATGAGGCGCAATGTGCCTGGCGGGTGCGCACGGTGCGCGCTGAATACCGGGCGCGGGTGGTGATCTCCTGCACCGGCTACCTGCACGAACCGATCATGCCGGCCCTGCCGGGCCTGGCCGATTTTCCCGGCAAGGTGTTTCATTCCTCCCACTGGGATCACGGCCATGACCTGCGCGGCGAGCGCGTTGCCGTGATCGGCACCGGCGCCTCCGCGATCCAGTTTGTGCCGGAAATCCAGCCGCAGGTGGCACAGTTGAATGTCTACCAGCGCACCCCGCAATGGATCCTGCCGAAACCGGACAGCACGCTGAACGCGCTGCTGACCGGCATGCTGGCGCTGCCCGGCGTAAAGCAATTGCTGCGCGGGCTGCTCTACACCGGCTTTGAAACCTTTGGCATCGGCTTTCGCAAACCGGCCATGCTGAAACAGGTGGAGCGGCTGGCGCGGGCGCATATCCGCATGGCGATCAAGGACCCGGCGCTGCGTGAAAAAGTGACGCCGGATTACACGCTCGGCTGCAAGCGCGTGCTGCTCTCGAACAATTATTACCCGGCGCTGGCACAACCCAATGTGGACGTGTTCGCCACCGGCGTGCGCGAGATTCGCGGCAATGTCGTGGTTGCCGACGACGGCAGCGAACGGGAAGTGGATACGATCATTCTCGGCACCGGCTTCCACGTCACCGACCAGCCCATCGCACACCGTGTGCGCGGTGTCAGCGGCGACACGCTGGCCGATCGCTGGGCCGGCAGCCCGGAAGCCTATCGCGGCACCACCATCCACGGCTTCCCGAATCTGTTCCTGGTGCTTGGGCCAAACCTGGCCATCGGCCATAACTCCGCTTTTATCGTCATCGAATCGCAAATCCGGTATGCCATGTCGGCATTGAAGGCGATGCGCGAACACCGGCTGGCGCGGGTGGAAGTGCGCGAAGCGGCGCAGCGGCAATACAACGTGCGTGTGCAGCGTGCCTTGACCTGCACGGTCTGGAACACCGGTGGTTGCTCCAGCTATTACATCGACGCCAATGGCAAGAACAGCACCGGCTTCCCCTGGAGCACCGTGACCATGCGGCGCCTGCTGTCGGAATTTGATCTGGAAAGTTATGAACTCACGCCGGCCACGGGAGAGGTGACCGATGCCGTCTTCGCCTGACAAACGCGCGCTGGTGCTCGGCTGCGGCGGCGTCGCCGGCGGCGCCTGGTCGATTGCCGCGCTGGCCAGCCTGGAACAGCGCCTCGGCTGGGATGCGCGCAGCGCCGATATCCTGATCGGTACTTCCGCCGGCGCCGTGCTGGCGGCGCTGCTGGCGGCGGGTACGCCCGTCTCGCGGTTGCTGGCCAGCCAGCGTGGCCAGGCCCCTGACTGTCTCTGGGACCATGACACCGCCACCGGCGGCGCGCTGCCGCCGTTGCCCGGCGCGGGGTTCACCGGCCTGTCACTGTTGCGGCGGGGGCTGCGCGGTGACGTGTCGTCGCTGACGGCGCTGGTGGGTGCATTGCCGCGTGGCCGCGCCGACATGACACCGTTCATGGAGCTGATCGACAGCGTGGTGCCTGCCGGCGACTGGGCGCCGCACCCGAACGCCTGGATGATGGTGGTGGACCGTGACACCGGCCAGCGTGTGGCGCTGGGCCGCGACGATGTTCCGGCCATGCCGCTCAACCTGGCCGTCTGCGCCTCCTACGCCGTGCCGGGCTGGTGCCCGCCCGTGACCTGGCAGGGCCGCACCTATCTGGACGGCGGCATCGCGTCGCCGGTGTCTGCCGACATGCTGCTCGGCACCGGCGTGCAGGAGGCCGTGGTGCTGGCGCCGATGGCCTCGCGCCATCCGGACGCACCGCGCTCGCCGCTGGCCAGGATTGAACGGCGCGTGCGGCGCTACATGACCGCGATTGTCGACCGTGAAGTGGCGGCGCTGACGCAGGCCGGCATCCGCGTGATCCGGCTGGAACCGGACGCCGACGATCTGCAGGCGATCGGTTTCAACATGATGGACCCGGGCCGGCGCCAGCGCGTGTTTGAGACGGCGCTGCGCACGACCGAACGGCAAGTGGCGCGGGCCATGCTGGCCTGACCCGGAGCTGCTCAGGCCTGGATGGCAGAGCTTCTGACGAAAAAGTGCTGACCGCCCGGCTGGCCTCTTGGGGGCAGCCGGGCTAGAGTGCGTTCTTTCCTGTCACATTGCCGTCCGGGTGGTCTCCATGTCGCTGCCGTTGTCCCGTTTTGTTCCTGATAATTTCACGCTCGCGCTGATCGTCACCGTGGTCCTGGCCTCGGTACTGCCGGCACAGGGACAGGTGGGGGTGGCCTTCGAGTGGATCACCATGGCGGCCATCGCGCTGCTGTTCTTCCTGCACGGCGCCAAACTGTCGCGTCAGGCGATCATCGCCGGGGCCACGCACTGGCGCCTGCACCTGCTGGTGTTCTCGCTGACGTTTGTGCTGTTCCCGCTGCTCGGCCTGGCCCTGAAACCGGTGCTGTCACCCCTGGTCACTCCGGAGCTGTACCTGGGCCTGCTATACATGTGTGCCCTGCCGGCCACGGTGCAGTCGGCGATTGCCTTCACTTCCCTGGCACGGGGCAATGTACCGGCCGCGATCTGCAGCGCCTCGGCGTCCAGCCTGCTCGGTATTTTTCTGACGCCGCTGCTGGTGAAGGTGTTGCTCGATACCCAGGGCGACGCCGGTTCCACGCTGGATGCGATTCAGAAAATCGTGCTGCAACTGCTGGTCCCCTTTATTGCCGGCCAGGTGGCGCGGCGCTGGATCGGCGCCTGGGTGGCGCGTAACAGTGCCTGGCTGCGCTATGTCGACCAGTCGTCGATTCTGCTGGTGGTCTACACCGCGTTCGGTAACGCGGTGCTGGAAGGGCTCTGGTACCAGGTGCCCTGGCCGGCGCTGGTCGGCCTGGTGGTGGTCTGCTGCATCGTGCTTGCACTGGTACTCGTCCTGAGCACCTGGCTGGCGCGGTTGTTCGGTTTCAACAAGGAAGATGAAATCACTATTGTCTTCGGCGGCTCGAAAAAAAGCCTCGCCACCGGCGTGCCGATGGCACAGGTCCTGTTTGCCTCCGGTTCCGTCGGCGCCATGCTGTTGCCGTTGATGATTTTTCACCAGATCCAGTTGATGGTGTGCGCGGTGATTGCGGCGCGTTATGCGCGCCGGGCTGACACGCTGTAAGCCGTTTCCCTGCCGTGTCATGGCGGCAGGCTTACACCCTTTTCCGTCATGGCCCACAGCGCGCCCGACGGGGCTTCGTCATACTGCCTGCCGTATCAGACGGACGGGTGGATCATGGACGATCACGATAGCGGCTACCGTCAGTTATTCTCGCACCCGGAGATGGTGCGCGACCTGCTGACCGGATTCGTTGCCCAGGATTGGGTGGCGCTGCTGGACATGGACTCACTGGAAAAAGTCAGCGGCAATTATGTGACCGATGACCTGCGCAGCCGCTGCGATGATGTCGTCTGGCGGGTGCGCTGCGGGCCGCAGTGGATTTACGTTTACCTGCTGCTGGAATTCCAGTCCACCGTCGATCCCTATATGGCGGTGCGCATCATGGCTTACGTCGCACTGCTGTATCAGGACCTTATCCGGACCGGCCAACTGGAGGCGGACGGCCTGCTGCCGCCTGTGCTGCCTCTGGTGCTGTACAACGGATCCCGGCGCTGGCAGGCCGCCACCGAGGTGGCGGAGCTGATCCACCCGGTGACACATCAACTGGCGGCTTACCGGCCCGCCATGCGGTATCTGCTGCTGGATGAGGGGGCCTATCAGGAACATGAGCTGGCGCCCCTGCGCAACCTGGTGGCAGCGTTGTTCCGGCTCGAGAACAGCCGTGAGGCGGCGGATGTTCAGCAGGTGCTGCGGCTTCTGATAGACTGGCTCCATTCGCCGCAACAGGCTGGCCTGCGCCGCAGCTTCACCGAGTGGCTCAGGCGTGTGCTGTTGCCGGCACGGTTGCCGGGCGTGCCGATTCCGGCGATGCAGGCGTTACAGGAGGTGGATGACATGCTGGCTGAACGAGTGCAGCAGTGGTATCAGGAACACGAGGACAAGGGGCGGCGCAAGGAAGCGCAACGGATTCTGTCCCGACAGATGAGCCGGCGTTTTGGCCCTCTGTTGCCGGAAGCTGTGGAACGCATTGAGGCAGCCAATATCGACACACTGGAAATGTGGATTGATCGCGTACTGGACGCCACCACTCCGGAGGACATCTTCCGCTGATGTCCTCCGCGTCAGGCCATCAGCCCTGCTGCCGGGCCTGCTTCTCCATCATGTCGGCCTGGATGATTTCCACCCAGTAACCGTCCGGGTCCTGAATAAACGCCACCCCCATCATCTTGCCCTCATCGGGCTTCTTGACGAATTTTACGCCCAGTTTTTCAAAGCGTTCGCAGGCGGCATAGACGTCCGGTACGGTAATGCCGATATGACCGAAGCCGCGCGGCTCCTGATTGCCGTTGTGATAGTGGAACCCGGCGTCATCCTCGGTGCCCCAGTTGTGTGTCAGCTCCAGCAGGGCCTCGCGGCCGAAGGTCCAGGTGCTGCGTGCATGTGCCTCGGCGGGAATGGTCTGTGCCGCGCTGTCATCCAGGCAGCCGAGAAAATACAGCGTGAACTGCATCTCTGGGAAATCCAGCTTGCGCACCAGGCGCATGCCGAGCACGCGGGTATAAAAATCCAGGCTGGGCTGCGGGTCTTTGACACGCAGCATGGTCTGCGTGAAACGGAAATCCGAGGTGCTGGCGTCCGGTTGTTCGCACAACCCCGGTGCCTGCTCAAAATGACGTGACATGAAGGCTCCTGTCCTGGAAAGTCGGTGCATGGCTGGCCAGTATAAGGTGAAATTGCGGTAGGGTGGGTAGAGCCAAAGGCGAAACCCACCGAGACCATGTAGCGCACGGCTCGCACAAAATCATCGAAGCTACCCACCACCCAAGCCGGGTGATTTCGATGGTTTTGCGGGAGTGAAGAACGGGCATGGACATGGTGGGTTTCGCCTTTGGCTCTACCCACCCTACGGCAAAAAAGCTGGTTGTCGCTGTCAGGAAAATCATTGGCGGCTACGCGAGTAGACTGAGGAAAAGCGGATTTTGCAGACAATCCGACTGACCAGACGAGCTTCCTATGGCCAAACCTTTCAGTGATCAAGGCGTGCTCGAAGCCTGGACACAAAACGCGCTCCCCTGGACGCACGCCGTGCGTGAAAAACGCATCGCCAGCCGCACACGGGTGACCGACGACGCCATCGTCCAGACGGCACTGTCATGGGCGCCGCAGCAGGGCGCCATACTGGATCTGGGCTGCGGTGAAGGCTGGCTCTGCCGCGCGCTGGTCTCGCAGGCGCCGGACCGGGCACTGTGCCTGTTCGGTATCGATGCCGTGGCGGCACTGGTCGAGGCCGCGCGGGCGGCAGGCGGTGCCACATTCCAGTTGCTGGAATACCGGCAACTGGCCAGTGAACGGCCGCAATGGTTGCCGCCGCTTGATCTGGTCATTAGCAATTTTGCCCTGATCGGCGATGCTGACGTGGCCGCTGCGCTGGGCGCGCTGCCGGCCTTGCTGGTGCCTGGCGGGCAGGTGGTGATCCAGACGCTGCATCCGCTGATGGCCTGCGGTGAACTGCCGTATCAGGACGGCTGGCGTGAAGGGTCCTGGCAGGGCTGTGGCAGTGGTTTTGCCGAGGCCGCGCCCTGGTATTTCCGTACGCTCTCCGGCTGGCTGACACTGTTGCGTGACAGTGGTCTGCGCCTGCTGGCCACGCGCGAACCCCTGCACCCTGACACGGGTAAACCGGCGTCGCTGATTCTGATTGCAACGCCGGAAGCCTGATGCCATACCCGCGCGCCGTGGCGAGCATGGCTGGCGCGGCGCGGCTGAATGCAAAGGCCACCGTGTCGCCCCTGCACGGTGATTGACGGGGCACGTACGTCCCTGGAACACACGAAAAAGCCAAGCACATCACAACAAAAACACGCTATGCCCACACGTGTTATGCGTCGATACGACGGCGAAAAAGAATTTCTGCTGAAATCCATTGTGCCAGCATTGACAAGACCGGGGCTTGCGAAAATGATAATCGTTCTTGTTTTAGGGTGGTTGCATTTTGAGCAAACCGTGGGGGCAGGAGGCCCGTGTCTGTGCAGACAAGTGAGCAGCGCGCCGAACTGGAACATATCTTTGTCACGCATCGCACGCGCCTGTGTCATGCGGCGATGAAAATCCTTGGCAACCGTGAACGCGCCGATGACGTCGTGCAGGATGCCTATCTGAAAATCATTGAAACCGATGCCGCGCTGGAGGTGCGCCGGCCCATGGCCTACGCCTTCCAGGTCGTGCGCAATCTGGCGATTGACCGCCACCGGCGCAATGCGTTTGAGTCCAGTGTGTTTGCCTGCGAAGAAGAGGGCGAGCATGTCGCGGCGCCCACCGCGACACCGGAAGTGATCGCCATCAGTCGCCAGGATCTGGAACTGCTGGTCCAGGCCATGGCGCAATTGCCCGAGCGCACCCGGCGGGCATTTGAGATGTACCGCATCGGTGGTGAAACCCAGCGCGAAATTGCGGCGCAGCTGGGTGTGTCCACCACGCTGGTGAACTTCATGATCCGCGATGCGCTGACCCACTGCCGTGCTGCGCTGTATGGCGAATAGCTGCAAAACGCCGCCACGGTGGACACGAAAGTCATCCGTCGCTTGCCGTGCCCGGTGTGACACGACGTGACAGCCGGCCAGCCGTCCGGTATCGACAGCACCGCTCCCATTGCCCAATGCGTAAAGAGTGTCAGTGGCGCCTGCTTCTTTTGCAGGCGTTTGCTACACTCCGCCGATGGTGAAGGCTGCCGGCGGAGCAGGCGATGCGAGGCACAACAACGACAACCGACATGGCAGACCGCGACCCTGCCTGGGAACAGGCCATGGACTGGGTCATGCGCGAACATGAGCAGGGCGCCCTGAGCGCTTCGGAACAGGCTGCTCTCCAGAGCTGGCTGGCGGCTGCGCCGGCCCACCGCAACGCCTACGAACAGGCCCGCCACCTGTGGCTGCTGACCGGCATGTTGCCGGGCAACGATAAAGACGCCTGACGCACACCGCCTGACGCCGACCGCCTCACAGCCCGCCGTCCTAAATTCCCTCCCGCCCCACTCGTCATCCCATTGAGATGCCGTTTCACCGGCCATCATTCCCAATGCGAGGGCGACGCCATGACCAGTTGTTTTGATCGCGAGGACGGCGAGTTCCGTGTCCTGGTAAATCACGAAGAGCAGTATTCCCTGTGGCCGGCCTGGAAAAGCATTCCCGGCGGCTGGCGCGACACCGGCGTCAGTGGCGCACGCCAGCATTGCCTGGACCATATCGAACAGACCTGGACTGACATGCGCCCGCTGTCGCTGCGCCAGTGGATGGACGAGCAGGCGGCCGGCCAGGCATGAGCCACGTGCCGGTCACGCTGCTGTGCCTGCCCTGTGCGGGCGCCAGCGCCACCATGTATCTGCGCTGGCGGCGTCACCTGCCGTCCACGGTGCGGGTCGTGCCGGTGGAGCTGCCGGGGCGCGGCATACGTCTGCACGAAGCGTTCGTGGAAGATTTCTCGCAACTGGCCGCGCAACTGGGCGACGAGCAGCGCGCGGCCATGCAGGGGCGCTATGCGTTATTCGGCCACAGCATGGGCGCCTTGCTGGCGTTTGCACTGGCACAGTGGCAACAGGCTGCCGGGCTGCCGTTGCCGGGTGCGCTGTTTGTCTCCGGCAGCCCGGCGCCGCAGTGTCGCGAGCGCGAGATCTCGGGGCAGGAAGACGATGCGGCGCTGATCCGCGCGCTGCACAAGCACGGCGGCACGCCGGCGGAAGTGTTTGCCAGCGACGAGCTGCTGCGCATGACGCTCAATACCCTGCGCGCCGACTATCGCGTCTGCGCCAGTTTCCCTGAACAACCTGTTTCGCCGCTGCCCGTGCCGCTACAGGTGCTGGCCGGCCGCCGCGATGACATCCGCGAGGCCAGCCAGCGCGCCTGGCGCGAACACACCCGCGAGGATTTTTCGCTGCACTGGTTCGACGGTGACCATTTCTTTATCCGCGAGCAGGAAGCCGCCGTGCTGGCCTGTCTCAACGATGCCCTGGCGCAGCACTTTCCCGAGGTGGCCCATGCAGCCGTTGCCGCTTCCTGACACGGTGCCGTCGGGTATTCGCGTCTGGCAGGTACCGCTGTCGCTGGAGCAGCCGATTCCGACCTCGGACTGGGCTGTGCTCAGTGCCAGCGAGCGCCGTCGTGCGCTGCGCTTCCGCCACACCGCCGACCGTGCCCGCGCCGTGCGTGGCCGTGCCGCACTGCGTCGCCTGCTGGCGGATGCCTGCCCGGGCAGCCGCGCGGATTTTCTGCGCATCGACACGCTGCCGCAGGGCAAGCCGGTACTGCGTGAGCCGGGCGCGCCGGAATTCAACGTCAGTCACGCTGGCGACCTGCTGCTGATCGCACTCTCCTGGCGTGGGCCGGTGGGGGTGGACGTCGAGAGTCAGGTCTCGCTGGAAACCGAGCGCGAACTGGTGAAGCAGGTGTACTCAAGTACCGAGCATGCCGCCAACGACAGCCTCTGTTTTACCGAACGCTGGGTAGTGAAAGAAGCGCTGCTGAAAGCGCGCGGCGAGGGCCTGCACGGCGAGTTGCCGGCCTGGTCGGTGCTGGCGCGTGACGGGCACGACTACCGCATTGCCCATCAGGCGCGGGAGCAGGCTCCGCGCGCCTGGCGGCTGCCGGCACCGGCGGGCTACCACGCCGCGCTCGCCTTGAGCATCTGACAAGGAGTCTTCAATGCAACCGTATCGCAGCGCCACCCCCGCCGGCTCCGAATTGCCGGTCATGATCGAACCGTTGCACCCCGGTGAACCGCTGCTACAGGCGTTTTCCCGTTTGCGTGCTGAGATTGATGCACTGCTGCCGCGTATCGGCGGTGTGTTGCTGCGCGGTTTTGAGGTGCCGTCCGTAGAGGATTTTCGCCGTTTCGCGGCCGCCTTCGGGCACCCGCTGCTGAATTACGAATTTGCCTCGACGCCGCGCACGGCGGTGTCATCCGGCATCTATACCTCGACCGAATACCCCGCGCACCAGCATATCCCGCTACACAACGAACAGGCCTATACCCGCGAATGGCCAATGAAAATCTGGTTCCACTGCGTCACGGCCGCGCCGCAGGGCGGTGAAACGCCGATCGCCGACAGCCGCGCCATTTACCGTCGCATGCCGGAGGCGCTGCGCTCACGCTTTGAAGAAGGGCTGCTGTACGTACGCAACTACGGCGATTTCGACGTGCCCTGGCAGGACGTGTTCGGCACCGAAGACCCTCGCGCGGTGGAAGCCTATTGCCGGCGAGCCGGCATCCGCTGGCAATGGAAAGACGACGGCGGCCTGCGCACCGAACAGCGCTGCCAGGGCACCGCCGTGCACCCGCGCACCGGCGAACCGGTCTGGTTCAACCAGGGCCATCTGTTCCACGTCTCCAACCTGCCGCCGGAAGTGCGCGAATCGCTGGAAGAATTGCTGCCGCCGGAAGACCTGCCCCGCAACGTCTACTACGCCGACGGCAGCGTCATCGACGACGCCGTGTTCGAGCAGGTGCGCGCCGTGCTGGCCGAACAGACGGTGATCTTTCCGTGGCAGAACGGCGACGTGCTGATGCTCGACAACATGCTGGCCGCCCACGCCCGCACCCCCTTTACCGGGCCGCGCAAAGTGGTGGTGGCGATGGCCGAATCCGCCAGCGACGTGCTCGCCGCCGGCGCCTGAATACCGCAGGGAGATGTCATGGCGCACGCCCCCGAAACCTGTTTCCCCTTGTCGCCGGCCCAGCAACGCCAGTGGCTGCTGTGGCACCTGCAACCGCACAGCATCGCCTATCACGTCGGTGGCATGCTGACCTTCACCGGCGTGCTGGATGTGCCCGCGCTGCACCGTGCATTCAACGTACTGGTGCGCCGGCATGCCAACCTGCGCACGGTGTTTCGCGTCAATGACGAAGGCGAGCCGATGCAATGGGTGTCTGCCGCAGCGCAGGACGTGCCGCTGCCCGTCACCGATCTGCGCGGCGTGCCGGCGGCTGAACGCGAAGCAGAAGCCTGGCGTGTACTGCGCGAACTGGACAGCACCCCCTTCAACCTGGAGCGCGGCCCGCTGTGCCGGTTTGCGCTGGTGCGCACGGCCGACGAAGAATACCGCCTGCTGGTAGTGAAGCATCACATCATTACCGACGGCGTTTCGATCCAGGTGATGCTCAAGGAATTATCCGCCCATTACCGCGCCGGTGGTGAGGACAGCACGCGGCCTGCCCTGGCAACGCAATACACGGATATCGCGCAGCAACAACGCCAATGGCTGCAAGGCAGCGATGCGGCGCACCAGCTCGACTGGTGGCGGGCGCAACTGGGGGACACTCATCCGGTGCTGGCCCTGCCCACCGATGCGGCGCGCCAGCCGGTGGCAAGCTGGCCTGCCGCACAGCAATCGGTGGCTCTTGATGACACGCTGCATCAGCGGCTGCGGGCGCGCGCTGCGGCCAGCGGCGTCACGCTGTTCACGGTCATGCTGGCGGCGTTCCAGCTTCTGCTGGCGCGTTACACCGGGCAGCAGGCGATTCGCGTCGGTGTGCCGGTGGCCGGGCGCCAGCAACGCGACACGGCGCCCTTGATGGGTTTTTTCGTCAACACACTGGTGATGCCCAACCGTATCCGCAGCGACGATACCCTGGCAGACATACTGGTGCGTGCCCGTGACGCGGTGCAGGGCGGTCAGCAACACCAGCAACTGCCGTTCGATCATCTGGTCGAGGCATTGCAACCGGCGCGCAGCCTCAGCCACACGCCGCTGGTGCAGGTGCTGTGCAACTACCAGCATGAACGCCTGCCGGCCTGGCAGTCGGTGCGTGACGAGCCGCTCGTGCTCAGCCACTTCTCACCCTTGCAGCAACAAACCCAGTTCGAATTGACGCTGGATATTCATCGCCGCGACGGGGTGTTGCTGGTCAATCTGATCTACGCTGAATCGCTGTTCCAGGCCAATACCATGGCGCAGTTTGGCCAGCACTATGTGCGTGTGCTGTCGGCGTTTGCCGACGATCCCGCGCAGACCGTGCGGCAGGTGCCCTGGCTCGACGAGGCCGGGCAACAACACCTGCACAGGCTGAGCGAAGGCCCGGTCACATTGGTGCCCGGCGACTGCGTGCATCATCTTTTCGAAGCACAATGTGCGCGCACCCCGGACGCCGATGCCGTGGTGATGGGGGAAGAACGCCTCAGTTATACCGCGTTGAACCGTGCCGCGAACCGGCTGGCGCATGCCCTGATGCGTGACGGCATCGGCCCGGAGCAGCGCGTCGGCATCGCCATGCACCGTTCCCTGGAACTGGTCATCAGCCTGCTGGCGGTGATGAAAACCGGCGCCGCCTACGTGCCGCTGGACCCGGACTACCCGGCGCAGCGGTTGCGCTACATGATGGACGACAGCGGCCTGTCCTTGCTGCTGACCCAGGCGGCACTGCGCGACACACTGCCCGTGCCGGAGGGCGTGCGTCGCATGACCCTGGCCGACTACGCGCCGGATGACCTGCCGGAAGACAACCCGTCGGTGCCACTGACCGGCGCGCACCTGATCTATCTCATCTACACCTCCGGCTCCACCGGCAAACCCAAGGGCACCGCCAACAGCCACCGCGCACTCTGCAACCGGCTGGCTTGGGGACAGGCACACCAGCCCATCGGCGCCGGCGACACGGTGATGCAGAAAACCCCGTTCAGTTTCGATATTTCCTTCTGGGAATTTTTCTGGCCGCTGACCACCGGCGCGCGGCTGGCGCTGGCGGGCCCGGGCGAGCACCGCGATCCGGCGCGGCTGGTGGCGCTGATCCGGCAACATCAGGTCAGCACCATCCATTTCGTGCCGTCGATGTTGCAGATGTTTCTCGGCGAGCCGGGCGTCCGCGACTGCGACAGCCTGAAGCACGTCATTTGCAGCGGCGAAGCGTTGAGCGCGGAATTGCGTGGCCGCACCTTGCGCGCCATGCCGCAGGTGTCGCTGCTGAACCTGTACGGCCCCACTGAAGCCGCCATCGAAGT
Source organism: Alcanivorax sp. S71-1-4 (assembly GCF_009846755.1). Lineage (GTDB taxonomy): Bacteria > Pseudomonadota > Gammaproteobacteria > Pseudomonadales > Alcanivoracaceae > Isoalcanivorax. Next base: position 48,352 of record NZ_AQOR01000012.1, on the reverse strand, counting down.
CACCTGGCACGACTGCGTGGACGACGGCAGCGCCAGCGTGCCGATCGGGCGTCCGCTGGCGAACGTCATCACCCGCATCCTGGACAGCGACGGCGCGCCGGTGCCGGTGGGTGTAGCAGGCGAGCTGTGTCTGGGCGGCGTCGCCCTGGCACGCTGCTACTGGCGCCGCGCCGCGCTCACGGCGGAGCGTTTTATTGCCGACCCGCTCGCCACAAGCGGCGAGCGTCTTTACCGCACCGGCGATCTGGTGCGCTGGCGCCGCGACGGCGAGATCGACTACCTGGGTCGCATTGATCACCAGATCAAGGTGCGCGGTTTCCGTATCGAGCTGGGCGAAATAGACGCCGCGCTGCTGGCGTTGCCGGCGGTGCGCGAAGCGGTGGTCGTGGCGCGCGACACCCCCGCCGGCACGCAACTGCTCGGTTATGTGTCATTGCAGCCGGGCAGCGCCGGGCAGGCGAGTACCTTGCGCAGCGCCCTGGCCGACACACTGCCGGACTACATGGTGCCGGCGCAGATCGTGATCCTCGACACCTTGCCCCTGAACAGCAACGGCAAGATCGACCGCAAGGCGTTGCCGGCGCCGGTGCAAACCGCCAGTGAGCCCTCAGCGCAACCGCGCGACGCCACCGAACAGCAGATCGCCGCCATCTGGTGCGAGGTGCTCGGCGTCACGGCGGTGGGCCGGCACGACAGCTTCTTCGATGTCGGCGGGCATTCGCTGCTGCTGATGAAAGTACACCGCCGCCTGCAAGCCACACTCACCGCGCCGGTCACCGTCACCGATCTGTTTCGCTATCCCACCATCGCGGCGCTGGCCACTTTCCTGGCGCGCCAGCAGCGTGCGCCGTCGCGCAGTCACGACAGCACCGCGCGTGCTGCGCGGCAACGTGACGCGCTGCGCCAGCGCCGCAAACCCCCTGCGGAGCGCACCCCCTCATGAATGACATGGTCAGCGCTGTGCCGGTGCTGGACGACACCTCGCCGGCACACCTCAACGGCATGGAAATCGCCATCGTCGGTCTGGCCGGCCGCTTTCCCGGCGCGGCGGATATCGACCAGTTCTGGCATAACCTGCGTGACGGCGTGTGCGCGATCCGGCAGCTCACGGATGAGCAGTTGCGCGAACGTGGTGTCAGCGACGCCCAACTGCGCGATCCTGATTTTGTGCGCGCCGTGGCCGAGCTGGAAAACCTGGACCAGTTCGACGCCGGCTTCTTCGGTTATACGCCGGGCGATGCCGCGCAACTGGACCCGCAACAGCGGTTGTTTCTGGAAATCGCCTGGCAGGCACTGTCCCACGCGGGCTATTCGCCGCAGAGCGCGCCGGTGGCCACCGGCGTGTTCGCCGGCAGCGGCGCCAGCCTGTACCTGATGCGGCAACTGTTGCCGAACGTGGACCTGCACAACGCCCGCGACATCGCCACCCTGATCGGCCTGATGAACGCCAACGACAAGGACGCCCTGGCCACCCGCGTCGCCTACAAGCTGGGCCTGCGCGGGCCGGCGGTGGCGGTGCAGACGGCCTGCTCCACCTCGCTGGTGGCGGTGCACCTGGCCTGTCGCAGCCTGCTGGATTTCGACACCGACATGGCGCTGGCCGGCGGCGTGTCCCTGAACCTGCTGCAACAGGCGGGCTATTTCTATCAGCCCGGCGCGATACTTTCACCGGACGGTTATTGCCGTGCGTTCGACGCACGCGCCGGCGGCACCGTTGTCGGCAGCGGCGCCGGCGTAGTGGTATTGAAGCGCCTGGATGACGCCCTGGCCGATGGCGATACCGTGCACGCGGTCATCAAGGCGTCCGCGATCAATAACGATGGCGCTGACAAAATCGGCTACACCGCACCGAGCGTGCAGGGGCAGGCGGAGGTCATCCGCGCCGCGCAGGCGCTGGCGGATATCGACCCGCGCAGCATCGGCCATATGGAAGCCCACGGCACCGGCACGGTGCTGGGCGATCCGGTCGAAGTGGCGGCGCTCACCCAGGCATTTCGCAGCGCGACAGACGACACCGGCTTCTGCGCCCTGGGCTCGGTCAAAACCAATGTCGGCCACCTGGATGCGGCGGCGGGCGTCACCGGGCTGATTAAATCCGTGCTGATGCTGCGGCATCGCACCATCGTGCCGAGCCTGCATTTCGAAGCACCGAATCCGCAGATTGATTTTACCGGCAGCCCGTTTGTGGTCAGTACGGACACGCGCGACTGGCCGGCCAGCGACACACCACGCCGCGCTGCGGTCAGTTCATTTGGCATGGGCGGCACCAATGCCCATGTGATTCTGGAAGAGGCACCCGCCGTGGCGCCGGCGGCGCCAGAAAAACACTGGCGCCTGTTCCCGCTGTCCGCGCGCAGCGACAAGGCGCTTAAAGAAAGTGCCGCCGCGCTGGCCCATGCCGTGCACGGCACCTCCGCTGCGGATGTGGCGCATACACTGGCCAATGGACGCGCCGCGTTTGGCCGTCGTGCGGTGGCGCTGGCCGAGGATACCGACGCGCTGCACGCGGTACTGGAACAAGACACCTTGCTGCGTGGCAGCGTGGTGTCGGAAGCACCGTCCGTGGCGTTTCTTTTTCCGGGGCAGGGCGCACAACATCCCGGCATGTGCGAAGCGCTGTACCGGGATGAAGCAGTATTCCGCGACACGCTGAATGACTGCTGCGACCGGATCCAGGCGCTCACCGGCACCGACCTGCGCCCGCTGTTGTATCCGCCCGCGGCACAGTACGACGCCGCCGCAGAAAAACTCTCGCAAACGATACTGACGCAACCGGCCCTGTTCAGCGTCAGCTACGCACTGGCGCGTTTCTGGCAACGCCGTGGCATCGAGCCGGACGCCATGCTGGGCCACAGTATCGGTGAATACGCGGCGGCCTGTCTGGCCGGTGTGATGTCACTGGACGATGCACTGCGCATCGTCTGCGCGCGTGGCCGCCTGCTCCAGAACACCGCACCGGGCGCCATGCTGGCCATCCAGTGGGACGAAGCGGCGTTGCGGCCCTGGCTGGCAGACAGTGCTTGTGATCTGGCGGCCATTAACGCCGGGGACCGATGTGTCGCGGCCGGCCCGGTGGCGGCCATCGAGCAGCTTGCTGAATCGCTGACACAGCAGCAGGTGCCGGTACAGCGCCTGCATGTGTCGCACGCATTCCATTCCGCACAGGTGGAAAGCATGTTGCCGGCGTTCCGCGACGTGCTCGCCGGCATGACACTGCAACCGCCGGCGATCCCGTTTGTGTCCAATGTCACCGGCACCTGGATCACACCGGCGCAGGCCACCAGCGTCGACTATTGGCTCCAGCATGTGCGCGGCACCGTGCGTTTCGCCGACGGCCTGACGGCGTTGCTGGAAAAACCGGACCGCGTACCGCTGGAATGCGGGCCGGGCGATACCCTCACGGCCCTGGCACGCCAGCACCCGGCGCAGCAGGGCAGGCCGTTGCTCGCCTCGCAGTGCCATCCGCGCCGGCAGCAGGACAACCCCCTTCAACCGCTGCGCTGCCTGGCGCAACTCTGGATCGCCGGCGTGCCGGTGGCGCCGGTGTGGCGGGCGGAAGACACCGCGCGGCGCATTCCGTTGCCCGGTTATCCGTTTGAACGGCGGCGTTATTGGGTGGAAGCCTCGCCCGGTAAAACAGCCGCGCAGGACGACGCCCTGGCCGTGCCGGTCTGGCAACGCGCGGACGACATTGTTGCGGAAAAAACGCCGCACCGTATCGCGCTGATCGGTGAGGCGTCACCCTTGTGTGATGCATTGCGGCACGCGCTGGACAAGGCAGGCCATGCCGGTGCGTCACCGGAGCAGGCCGATCTGATCGTGCTGTTGCCCTCGGCAACCGCGCACATGGAATTGCTTTCCCTGCTGCCCCGCCTGTCGGGTGAGCGTCGTCTCTGTCTGCTCACCGAGGGCCTGTTTGATGTGACCGGCACCGAGCCGCTACATCCCGAACAGGCGATCCTGCTTGGCCTCGGCAACGTGGTGCCGCAGGAATATCCCGCACTGCATTGCCGCCTGATCGATATTCAGCGCGAGGGCCTGTCGGCAACCACACTGGCGCACGAACTGTGCGCGCCAATCAACGACACGCCCGTGGCGCTTCGTGGCCGGCATCGCTGGCAGCGCAGCCTGCAACCCTTGCCCGCGCGTGACGAGGCGCCGTTGTTACGGCGTGACGGTGTCTACCTGATTACCGGTGGCAGTGGTGGGGTGGGCCAGGTACTGGCCCGTTATCTGTCGCACACCTGGCAGGCCCGGGTGGCGCTGCTCAGCCGGCAGGCCCCGCGCGTGGAGGACGGCATGCTGGCCGTGCAGGCCGATGTCACCGACGCCACGGCACTGGACGCCGCGCTGGCCCACATACAGCAAAAACTCGGCAACCTGCACGGCATTATTCATGCTGCCGGCCTGCCCGGCGACGGCGCACTCGATACCCTGACACCGGACACGCTGGCGCAGGTGATGGCGCCGAAAGTATCCGGCACCCGCCATTTGATCGAAGCACTGCAACGCAGCGGGCAGCCGGTGCCGGATTTTGTGCTGCTGTGTTCGTCGCTGGCGAGTTTCACCGCCGGCCCGGGCAAGGGCGCCTACGCCGCCGCCAACGCCTGCCAGGATGCCCTGGCGGCGGCGTTGCGTCGTGATACCGGCTACCCGGTGTGCGCCGTGAACTGGGACGGCTGGCGTGATCTCGGCATGGCGGCCGGGCTGGCATTGCCCGAGGGCATCGGCCTCACGGCGGAGCAGGGCACGGCCGCGCTCGCGCGGCTGTTGCAGGCACCCGTGCGCGCACAGGTCCTGGTCAGCAACCAGCCCTTGTCACGTCGCCTGCTGGCGGACACCGATGCCTTGCTGGATGCCCTCGACGACGATGCCGCGCCCGCTGGCGATCATCAGCCGCGCCCGACACTGGAAACGCCCTTTGTGGCGCCGGACACCGAGACCGGCCGTCGCCTCGCCACAATCTGGCAGGATGTGCTCGGCATCGCGCCCATCGGCCTGCACGACAACCTGTTCGAACTCGGCGGCGATTCACTGCTGGCCGTGCGCATGCTCGCGCGCGTGCGCACCACGTTGCAGGTGACCGTGCCGCCCACGGTATTTTTCCGCGCACCGACCCTGGCCGGGCTGCTGGCCGCACTCGGTGACGAACAGGACGCCCCGCAACAGGCGATCACGCCGATTCCCCGCGACGGCATGCTGCCGCTGGCGCCCGTGCAACAACGGTTGTGGCTGGTGGATCGTCTGGCCAGCGCGGCGGACCGCAGTGCCTATAACCTGCCCGCGATGCTGTCGCTGACCGGCGAGCTGGCCCCGGACGTGCTCGCCGACAGCCTCAACGCTCTGATCCGCCGCCACGAAAGCCTGCGCACGCGATACCCGGAAAACGATCACGGCGATGCCGTCGCGCATATCCTGCCGTCACTGACCCTGCCGCTGGCGCACACCGACCTGACACCGCTGTGCGACACCGCGCAGCAGCGCGAACTCGACGCCCTTTACCGTCACATCGCAGAGACCCCGTTCGACCTGGCCAGCGGCCCGCTGCTGCGCGCCCATCTGGTCACCCTGACGCCACAGACCCACCGCCTGATCCTGGCCATTCACCATATCGTTTTCGACGGCTGGTCCGCCGCCGTGTTCGTGCGCGAACTGTCGGCGCTGTATGCCGCGTTGCGCGACGGCACCGACGCCGGCCTGCCGAAGCTTGCGGTGCAGTACGTGGATTACGCCCACTGGCACCAGGCCCGGCTGGCGCAAAGCCGCGATGCCGATCTGGCGTTCTGGCGCGGCTATCTCGTCAACGCGCCGCCGGTGTCCACGGTGCTGCCGGATCATGCCCGCCCGCCCGTGGCGTCCCAGGCTGGCGATGCGTTGCGTTTTGCACTCGATGGCGCGCAGCGCGATGCGCTCACGGCCCTGGCCCGCGAGCAGGGCACCACATTATTCACGGTGTTGCTGGCGGCGTTTGCCGTCGTGCTGCACCGGCATACGAATGCTGCCGATCTGGTGATTGGCACGGACGTGGCCGGTCGGCCCGATCCGGCGCTGGACCACCTGATCGGTTTCTTCGTCAACGTGATCCCGGTGCGCGCACAGTTATCAACGCCTTCGCAACCGTTCAGCGCCTACCTCACCGGCCTGCGCGAACAGGTGCTGCGTGCTTTTGATCATCAGGAGAGGCCCTTCGACCAACTGGTGGAAGGGCTGGGCATGGCGCGCGAACGCAGCCGCAACCCGCTCGTGCAGGTGTTGTTCGTGTTGCAGAACACGCCGCCGTTGCGGTTTGCGCTGCCGGGGCTGGACGTGGCCGTGGTGCCGCAGCCGCGCACCGAATCTAAATTCGACCTCGCCGTATTCGTCAATGAAGAAGACGACGGGCTGCAGGTGGAATGGGTCTACGCCACTGCGCTGTATGAACGCACCACCCAACAGGCGCTCAGTGATGCCTGGCGCGCGGTGCTCACAGCCGTGACGCAATCACCGCAGGCACCCGTCGAGACGCTTTATACACCGCTGCAGGGCAGGGAGACGGTGATGCGCGACAACAGCGCACTGAGCAAACTCGATAAACTCGGCAAGCTGGGCAGCCTCAACACAGCACGCCCCGCCGAGCCGGTGCGGCAGGCGCCGCTTCAGGCTGCGCGAGCGTTCCCCTTGCTGGTGGAAGCGCTGGACCCGGACCTGGACCCGTTTGCCTGGGCCGGCGCGCAGCGTGAACAGATTCATGCTTCCCTGCGCCGTCACGGCGGCATCCTGTTCCGTGGTTTTGCGCTGACCACGCCACAGGAATTCGAGCGCTTCGCTGAAATCATCGAACCGGGCCTGTATGGCAGCTACGGCGACCTGCCGAAAAAAGAAGGCGGCCGCAACACCTACCGTTCCACGCCGTACCCCGAAAAGCAGATGATCCTGTACCACAACGAAAGCGCGCACCTGGAAAAATGGCCGCGCAAACAATTGTTCTTCTGCGAACAGCCGTCGCCGGTGGGTGGCGCCACGCCGATCGTCGACTGCCGCGAAATGCTCACCCGCCTGCCGGCGGACATCGTGCGCGAATTCGAGCAGCGCGGCCTGCTTTACGTGCGCACCTTCACCCGCAACCTGGATGTGAGCTGGCGCGACTTCTACAAGACCGATCATCGTGAAGACGTGGAAATGCGCCTGCGCGATGCCGGCATCGACTGGCAATGGCTGGGCGACGACGAGTTGCAGACCCGCACCCGCTGCCCGGCGGTAATCCGCCACCCGGACACCGGCGAGCGCGTGTTCTTCAATCAGGTGCAACTGCACCACGCCGCCTGCCTGGAAGAGGGCGTGCGCGACGACCTGATCGCCACGGTCGGCGAAGCGCGCCTGCCGCGCAATGTGCTGTATGGCGATGGCGAGCCCATTCCCGATGGCGTGATGGCCCGCGTTGGTGACGCCTACGAAGCCTGCGCCGTGCGCTTCGACTGGCAACGCGGCGACGTGGTGCTGCTGGACAATATGCTCGCCGCGCACGCCCGTGATCCCTATGAAGGCCCGCGCCGCATCGTGGTGGCGATGGGCGACATGTTTGCGCGTGCGGACCTGGCCTGAGCCGCACACGGATTGCTGGAGTATTGCGCTATGGATGGAATGACACTCGACGCCCCGGCATTCTCCGCCGGCGAACCGCTCAGCCCGGAGCAGCGCGCGGCCGGTGCCGGGGTATTGTGCCTGAGTGCGCACCTGCCGCAACCGGACGGCGCGGCGTTGCGTGCGGCGCTGGCCGCCGCCGTGGCGCGCCACGATAGCTTCCGGCAGGCGCTGCGCGACGTGCCGGGCTATCGCGGCCTGCGCCGTGTGTCCTTGCCGACGCCAGCGCGCGTGAGCCTGGTTGAACTTTCCGGCGCATCGCTGGCGGCGGCGAGTGCGGCGTTGACCGCCACACCGTTTGCACTGGGCGAGGGTGACGTGTTGCGTGCCGGCCTGTGGCGCGCGGCGGATAACACCGCGCACCTGCTGCTGGCCGGCGCGCGCCAGGCGCTGGACGCCGGCAGCTTGTGCCGGCTGCTGCACGAGATCACCGGCGCGCCAGCCACCGATGAAGCCTTTGCCTACCAGCAGTTCTGTGCCTGGCGCGCGGCCCTGGAACAGGATGAGGAGGCCGCCGCCGGGCGCGCTTACTGGCAGGCGCAACCGGAGGCCAACGCACTGCGCCTGCCGGTGCGGCGCATGCTCGCGGCCAGTGCACAGCGGCATCAGGCCACGCAATACATCGACCTGGACAGTGCCGCCCGCCTGGACACACTGGCGGCACGTTGTCGCGTGGAAGAGCGGGCCGTGTGGCACAGCGTCTGGTGTCTGCTGCTGGCGCGTCTCAGTGGCGAGTCGCATTTTCTTTCCGGCTGGCAACACGATTGCCGGCAGGATTATGAAGTGATGGCCAGCGGTGCCGGTGTCTTCGAAAAAATCCTGCCGGTGCTGACCCAGGTCAGCGACGGCCTGTCTTTCAGTGACGCCATTGCGCGCCACGCGCATCAATGCGCCGCGCACAGCCAGGCGCAGGAATACTACGCCCTCGACACCGTGGACGAGCGCACGCGCGCGGTGGGTTTTCACTGGCTGCCCTTGCCGGGTGGACCCCTGGTGCAGGCGCCGGCACCGCATCCGGACTTCGAACTGGTCTTGCAGGTACAGCGTCACGAAACCGGTGCCACGCTGTTATTGCAGGCCGACAGCCATCGCTACAGTCCGGCGGCGTTGCAGACCCTGCTGTCGCAATACCAGTGGCTGCTCGCCGCCGCAGCCGACGCGCCGGCGGCGGACTACTGTGCGCCGCCGTTGGTCAGTGCGGCGCAGCAACAGGCGTTGCTGGATATCAACAATGACAGTCGCGTGTTTGAACCGGTGTCCTTGCCGGCACAGATTGCGCGCCACGCCGCGCAGCAGGGCGATGCCGTGGCACTGGTGCAGGGCGAACAGACACTGACCTATCACGCGCTTCAACAGCGCGCCGGGCAGTTGGCGCAGTGGCTGCGTGAACAGGGCGCCGCTCCCGGTGAACGGGTTGCACTGCAACTGGGCCGCAGCCTGGACGCGGTGGTGGCGATCCTGGCGATCTGGCATACCGGCGCCGCCTATTTGCCGCTGGACGAACGCTGGCCGGCGGCACGTCGCCGCGCGGTGCTGGACGATGCAAAACCCGTGCTGGTGCTGCACGCCGCCGCGAATGAAAACGCCCGCCCGCCGGAAAAGACATTGCCCGCCTGGGACAGCCTGCCGCCGGCACAGGCTGCCGCGTCCGGCGCGCTCGCCTACGTGCTGTACACCTCCGGTTCAACGGGCACGCCGAAAGGTGTGTTGATCGAACACAGCCAGTTGCTCAATTACGTCGCCGCCGCGTCCGCCGTGATGGACCTGCCGCGTGCGCGCCGCTGGGCGCTGACCGGCGCGCTGGCCACCGACCTGGGCAATACCGCGTTGTTCGGCGCACTGTTCAACGGCGCCACGTTGGTGATCGCCAGCGATGACGACATGGCCGACGGCGCGCACTTCGCCGGTTTTCTGCGCCGGGAACATATCGACGCCCTGAAAATGGTGCCGTCGCATCTGGAAGCCCTGCTGGAGAGCGCGCAGCCTGTCGTGCCGTCCCTGTTGGTGCTGGGGGGCGAAGCCGCCTCACCGGCGCTGCTGTCGCGGCTGGCAACACTGGCGCCACACAGCCGCGTGTTCAATCACTACGGCCCCACCGAAACCACCGTTGGCGTGATGGTGCATGCCGTCGATCTGGATAACCTGAACGGCGAGCCGCTGCCCTTGACGCGCGTATTGCCGAACAACCGCTGTTATGTGCTGGACGCGCGCCAGCGCCTGACGCCAGTGGGCGCTGTTGGCGAACTGTACATCGGCGGTGCACAGGTCTGCGCCGGCTACCTCGGTGGCTACGGCGAAGACGTGTTCGGCCATGATCCGTTTCTCAATCACTATCCGGGCCATCCGGGCGGACGGCTTTATCGCACCGGTGATCTGGCGTGTGTGTCGCCGGGCGGCGGCTTCCGCCTGATCGGCCGCGCCGACGACCAGATTGCCCTGCGCGGTTTCCGCATTGAACCGGCGGAAGTGGAACAGGCCCTGCGCACCTTGCCGGGCGTGCGCAACGCCATCGTGCGTGCGCAATCCGTGCGGCAAGGGGATGCGGAACTGGTGGCCTTTCTCGAAGGCGATGCGGCGTTGGCTCAGGCCAGCGCAGCGCAGTTTTCCGAACAGCTTGCGGCGTTGTTGCCGGCGCCGATGCACCCGTCGCGCTATCTGTGCCTGGCGGCCTTTCCGCGTTTGCCAAACGGCAAGACCGATCTGGCCGCGCTGGCGCTGCTGGCCAGCAGCACCCGCGAACAGGCTGCGCAGGACAGCAGCCCGCCGCGTGACGCACTGGAAAGCCTGATCTGTGTCGCCATGGGCGAACTCCTCAACAGCCCGCCGCCGGGCCGTGATGCGGATTTCTTTGCCCTCGGCGGCCATTCGCTGCTGGTGATCAAACTGGTGGCACGTTGCCGCAAGACGCTGGGCGTCGAGGTGGCACCGGGCGTGGTGTTCGATTTCCCGACGCCGGCACGGCTGGCCGACTGGCTGCGCGCGCACCATGGCGGCGACGCCCTGACTGACCTGGCCGACGCCTGGCTGCGCAGCGGCGCCCGGCGCGGCGGCGATTCCCTTTCCACTGGCACGGCGCACTGACGCCGTGCCCGACCGGAGCCTTGCATGACCGATTCGGTAGCTGCGTCCTTCCCGCTGTCCTTTGCCCAGCAGCAGTTGTGGTTCCTGCAACGCCTCGACCCGGCCATGACGGCCTACAACCTGCCGCGTGTGTTCCGGCTGCATGGCGTGCCGGATGCAGACGCGCTGGAGCGCGCTTTTCGCGCGCTGATACAGCGCCACGCCGTGTTGCGTACCCGTTTTCATGAACAGCAGGGTGTGCCGCAACAGACGATACTGGATGCCTTTGATTTTCACCTTGCACAGCAGGACTTGCGTGCGCTGCCAGAGATCGAGAAAAAGGCGGCGCTTGAGTTATCGGTGCGGGATATCGTCAGCCATGTGTTCGATCTCGGTGCACCGCCACTGGTGCGCGCCTGTCTGTTGCGCACCGACGATGACCGCAGCGTGCTGGCGGTCTGTTTTCACCATATCGCCTCCGATGCCTGGTCCAACCCGATTGTCGCGGCCGATCTGGCCCGCGCCTATCACATTGCCCTGACCACATCGGGCGACGTCACGCTGCCTGCGCCGCCGGTACAGTACGCGGAACTGGCACGCCAGCAGCGCGAGGCCGCCGACCGTGGCGCGCTGGATAACGTGCTGGAGTACTGGCAGCAGCACCTGGGCGATGACGTGCCGGCGCTGGATATCCCCACCGATTACCCGCGCCCGGCGGTGCAGACTTTTCGTGGCGCACTGATGCCGTTCGAAGTGTCGCCGGAACTGGCTGCCGGGTTGCAACGGTTTTGCCGTGCGGAACAATGCACCCCGTTCGTGCCGTTGCTGGCGGCCTGGCAACTGCTGTTGGCACGGCTGTCGGGGCAAACCGATTTTGCCGTCGGTGTGCCGGCGGCGGGGCGCGATGACGAAGCCACCCAGCAACTGGTGGGCTATTTCGTCACCACGCAGGTGTTCCGCGCGCGCGTCACCCCCTGGAAAACTCTGCGCGAACTGTGCCGGCAGGTGCGCGCGGACGCGCTCGGTGCGCTGGCCCATCCCGGCGTGCCGTTCGAGCTGTTGCTGGAACAGCGCCGGCCCGCCCGCGATGCGGCGCGCAGCCCGATATTCCAGTCGCTGTTTTCGTTGCAGGTGCGTGATGGGGCGGAACAGTTTGCGCTGGGCGACCTGCGTGCAGAACTGGTGCCGGTGGCGGAACACACGGCGAAATTCGAATTGTCGCTGGACGTGGTACTGGGGCCGGCGGGCGCCGAGGCCGTGATCGAATACAACACCGATCTGTTCAGCGCCGGCACCATTGAGCGTGTGCGCGCGGCCTATGAACGGGTGCTCTCCACATTGATCGACGCGCCCGAGACGCGCGTGGGCGAACTGGCGCTGCCGACGCCGGAAACCGTCCTGCAACTGGCCGAGTGGGGCACAGGGCGGCACGATACACTGCCGCGTGGCATCACCGATCTGATTGCGCAGCACGTCCAGACACAGCCGGACGCCGTGGCCGTGCGGCAGGGCGACATGGCACTGACCTACGCCGAACTGTGGCGTGCCTCGGGCGCCCTGGCGGCGACGCTGCATGCCGAACGCATCGGCGTGGCGGCACCGGCCTCCCCGCAACGGCTGGTGGCCATGCTCGCGGTACTGCGTGCCGGCGCCGCGCTGGTGCCGCTGGACCCGGCTTATCCTGCCGCGCGGCTGGCACATATGATGCGCGCGGCGGAGATCGGACAATTACTCGCGCCGGCGGACATCGCCGCGCAACTGGACATCCCGCCATCGGTCGCCGTGCACGCCATGCAGGTCGGCAACGACGCGGACGACGCGCCGATGGTACGGCTGCACGCGCAGCGGCTGGCCTACCTGATCTTTACTTCCGGCTCCACCGGCCTGCCGAAACCTGTCGCCGTGGCGCACGGCGCGCTCTCGCAACATATCCAGGCCGTCGCGGCACGCTACGCCTTGTCCGCGCAGGACAACGTACTGGCTGCCGCCTCGTTCGGTTTTGACGCCGCGCTGGAGCAATGGCTGGCGCCACTGTCGGTGGGCGCCACCGTGACCCTGCCGGCGCAACCGGCACTGACACCGGAACAGCTCACCGCACTGGTGCAGACACAGGGTGTGACCGTGCTCGATCTGCCGCCGGCGCTGCTGCGGCAATTGTGCGCACTGTTGCCGGACGCTTCGCTGCCCGTGCGCCTGTGCATCACCGGCGGCGAAGCCTGCAACCGCGATGATCTGCTGGCGGCGCAGCGCGTGTTCACCCCGTCGCACCTGGCCAACGCCTACGGCCCTACCGAAGCGGTGATTTCACCCGTGGTCTGGCTGGGCGACAGCGTGCCGGAAGGGGCGCCGCCGATTGGCCGGCCCGTGGGTGCACGGCGTGCCTGGGTGCTGGATGCCTGGTTGAACCCGGTGCCGCCGGGCCTGCCGGGCGAGCTGTATCTGGGCGGCGCGCTGGCGCGCGAATATGCCGGGCAGGGCGCGCTGACGGCGAGCCGTTTTATCGCCGATCCGTTCAGCACGCAGGGCGGCCGTCTGTACCGCACCGGCGACCGCGTGCGCTGGCGTGCCGACGGCACACTGGATTATCTCGGCCGTGTCGATGCCCAGCTCAGCCTGCGCGGTTTTCGTATCGAACCCGGTGAAATCGAAACCGCACTGCTGGCGCAACCGTCCGTGCAGGAAGCCGTGGTGGCCGTGCGCGGCAATCGCCTGCTGGCCTGGGTGGTGGGTGACGCGCGTGCCACCGACAGCGACTTGCGTGCGGCACTGGCTGGACAGCTTCCGGACTATATGGTGCCGGCGGCGATCCTGCCGCTGGCAGCCCTGCCGCTGACGGTGAACGGCAAACTCGACCGCGCCGCCTTGCCGGACCCGGCACAGCCCCGCGCAGACAACGATGCGCCGGCCACGGAACAGGAGCACGCACTCGCCGCCGTCTGGTGCGCTGTATTGGACGTGCCGGCCGTGGGCCGCGAGGATAATTTCTTTGCCCTCGGCGGCGATTCCATCCTCAGCCTGCAAATCGTCGCGCGCCTGCGCGATGCCGGCTGGCAGGCCACGCCACGGCAGATTTTCGAACGGCAGACACTGGCCAGCCAGGCGGCCGTGCTGACGCCTGTCACGCAGGCGGCCGCCTCGGATACCGAAGGCAGCGTGCCGTTGTTGCCGATCCAGGCGGATTTTTTTCGCATGGTGCTGCCGAACCCGGCGCACTGGAACCAGGCGATCCTGCTGCACGCGGAGACCGTGCCGGACGAACAGGCACTGCGCGCCGCGCTGGCCGCGCTGGTGCAACACCACGACAGCCTGCGGCTGCGTTATCACCGCGACGAACAGGGTATGTGGCAGCAACGCTACACCTTGCCGATGCCGGATGAACACCTGCTGGTGATCGCCAACACCACAGCGGAGGACATCACCGGCGTGTGCGACCGCGTGCAGCGCCAGTTCGACCTGACCCGTGGCCCGCTGCTGCGCGCCGTGCTGATGTACGTCAACGACGGCAGCGTGCGCCTGTTGTTGCTGGCCCACCATCTGGTGGTGGACGCCGTGTCCTGGCGCATTCTGGTCGAGGATCTGCACACCGCGATGCAACAGCACGGCGAAGGCGCGCCCATTCGCCTGCCCGCGAAAAGCGGCAGCTACAAAGACTGGTCACTGTTCCTGCACGATTATTTTGATAACAGCCAGAAAGCCGCTGAACCCTGGGCGGCATTGCGGCAACACCTGCCCCCGGCGCTACCGTGCGATAACCCGCAGGGCGGCAACCTTGCCGCGCAACAGGCGATCGAGGACATCCGCCTGGACGCGGCGCACACACAGGCACTGCTGCGCGATGCGCCAGCGGCCTACCGCACCCAGGTCAACGACCTGCTGCTCACTGCCCTGGGCCGCGCACTGTGTCACTGGAGTGGCCAGCCGCGCGTGCTGGTGGATCTGGAAAGCCACGGCCGCCATCCGTTGACCGGTGCACCGGACCTGTCACGCACGGTGGGCTGGTTCACCAGCCTGCACCCGGTGTTGCTGTCACCGATGGGCGAGCCGGGCGAAGCCCTGTGCCGCGTCAAGGAAAGCCTGCGGCAAGTGCCGCACCACGGCCTGGGGGCCGGTTTTGCGCAGCCGCCGGTGCCGCGCGCGTGCGTGCTGTTCAATTACCTGGGGCAATTCGATAACAGCCAGCAGGCGGACAGCGTCTGGCGGCTGGCATCGGAAAGCAGCGGCCGCAGCGTCAGCGATGACGCACCGCAGTCGCACGAATTCGTCATCAACGGGCAGGTGCTCGGTGGCGAACTCCGTTTCGCGGTGCGCTACAGCCGCGCGCGTTACCAGGCCGCCACCGTGCGTGCCTGGACGGCGCGGTTTGCGGACGAACTGCGCGCGCTGATCGGTCATTGCACCAGCGGCGCACGCGGTGCAACGGCGTCGGATTTTCCGCTGGCACAACTGGATCAGCACGCGCTGGCGCGGCTGCCGGTGCCGGCGGCGGACATGGCCGATCTGTACCCGCTGTCGCCCATGCAGCAGGGGCTGCTGTTCCATAGCCTCTACGCGCCACAGGACAGTGCCTACCTGAACCAGATGCGCATGGACATCACCGACCTGGATGTGCCGCGTTTCCGTCGTGCCTGGCAAACCGTGCTGGCGCGTCACGATGCGCTGCGCAGCGGTTTTATCACCCAGGGCGATGCCGCCTTGCAGTGGGTGGCGCCCGAGGTGGCATTGCCGCTGACGGAATACAGCGACATAGAGCCGGAGGCACTCGCCAGGCAGGAGCGCGAACGCGGCGTCGATCTGCTGACACCGCCGCTGATGCGGCTGGCGATGGTGCGCACCGGCGCGCGCCGGCATCACCTGATCTGGACCTGCCACCATCTGCTGCTGGACGGCTGGAGCAGTGCGCAATTGCTGGGTGAAGTGCTGCGTATTTATGCCGGCGAATCGTTGCCCGCCGTGGCGCACCGTTATCGTGACTACATTGCCTGGCTGGGCGAACGGGATGCCGACGCCAGCGAACGCCACTGGCGTGGCCTGTTGTCCCGCGCTGAACAACCGACACTGCTGGCGGAGGTGCTGGCACCGCGCACTGCGCGCACCGCGTCCCAGGCGGTGCTGCATCAACCCTTGCCGGCCGCTCTCAGCCAGTCACTGCAACAGGTGGCGCGTGCCCGGCAACTGACGCTCAACACACTGGTGCAGGCGGCCTGGGCGTTGCTGGTGGCGCGCTACAGCGGCCAGCGTACGGTGACCTTCGGCGCCACCGTGTCCGGCCGGCCGGCGGAACTGCCGGGCAGCGCCGACATGGTCGGCCTGTTTATCAACACGCTGCCGGTGGTGGTGGATACCGACCCGGCGCAACCGCTGGCCGCCTGGCTGCATGCCTTGCAGGCGCAGCATCTGGCCAGCCGCGAACACGAGCACACACCGCTGTACGCGATCCAGCGCTGGGCCGGGCAGGGCGGGCAGAGCCTGTTCGATACGCTGGTGGTGTTTGAAAACTTTCCCGTCGATGCACTGCTGCACGAACACGACAGCGTGCTGGTGTGCGACAACGTGCAGAGTGACAGCGGCAACCATTATCCGCTGACGTTGCGCGTCAAGCCGGGTGATGCCCTGCATCTGGATTTCCTGCACGATCCGGCGCGCGTCGACGATGTCCAGGCGGTGGCAGAAGATTACCGTGCATTGCTGACGCAGCTTTGCACAAGGCTGGCGCAGTCACCCGATACGGCGCTGGGTGAAATATTACCGACCACGACACACACGCAACGTCACGCACAGCACTGGCCGCACCAGGATGTCCTGGCGCTGTGGCGCGCGCAGGTCGCGCGCGTCCCGTCACGGGTGGCCGTGGCCAGCGGCGCGCAACAATTGAGTTATGCCGGCCTTGAGCGGCGCAGCGATGCCCTGGCGGCGCGGCTGCGGGCCGCCGGCGTGCAGGCGGAATGTCGCGTGGGCGTGCACGCCCGGCGTGGCATCGAACTGGTCACGGGGCTGCTGGCTGTCCTCAAGGCCGGTGCCGTGTATGTGCCGCTGGATCCGGACCTGCCTGCCGAGCGGCTGGCCTGGCAGGCGCAGGACGCCGGCCTGCATTCGATCCTGACGGCGTCGCCGCTCGGTTTTGTGCCGCAGGTGCCGGTGCTGTCCCTGCTGCAAACGGACGACGACGCGGCCGCCATGCAGGCGGTGCCCTTGCACCCGGATCAGGCCGCCTATCTGATCTACACTTCCGGCTCCACCGGCAGGCCAAAGGGCGTGCTGGTGAGCCACGGCGCGCTGGCCAATTATGTGCAGGGGCTGTTGGCGGCACTGGCGTTGCCGGATGAGGCGCGCACGTTTGCCATGGTCTCCACGGTGGCTGCCGACCTGGGCCACACCGTGCTGTTCGGCGCACTGTGCGATGGCCGCACGCTGCATCTGGTGCCGCCGGAAGACGCGTTTGAGCCAGATCGCTTCGCGGACTACATGCATCGTCATCAAGTCGATGTGCTGAAAATTGTTCCCGGCCATCTCGACGCGCTGTTGAGCGCCGCTGCGGCAGCACACGCCTTGCCGGCCCATACCTTGATCATCGGCGGCGAAAGCGCGCGGCAATCGCTGCTGGACCGCGTGGCGGTGCTCGCACCCGCGTGCCGCGTCATCAATCACTACGGCCCCACGGAAACCACGGTAGGCACGCTCACCTGGACACGCACCGGCACACAGACCGCGCCGCTGCCGCTGGGCGCGGCATTGCCGAACACCGACGCCTGGGTGCTGGATGCGGCACTGCAGCCCGTGCCGGCGGGTGCCGACGGCGAGCTGTATCTCGGCGGCGCGGCGCTGGCGCGCGGTTATCTCGGCCAGCCGGCACTGACCGCCGCCCGTTTTGTCGCGCACCCGTTCCGCGACGGCGAGCGGCTGTACCGCACTGGCGACCGTGTGCATCGCGCGGCGGGCGGCACACTGCTGTATCGCGGCCGCACCGATGACCAGATCAAGATTCGCGGCTACCGGGTCGAACTGAGCGAAGTGGCCGCACGCCTGCGCGCATTGCCGAACGTGGCGCAAGCCGCCGTGATCGCCCGCGAACAGGACGATGGCCGCCTGCAATTGCTGGGTTATGTCGTACCCGAACAGGACACCGCGCCGCTGATGCAGGCACTGGCCGGGGCGCTGCCAGACTATATGTGCCCCACAGCGCTGCTCGCTCTGCCGGCACTGCCGCTGACCGCCAACGGCAAGCTGGACCGGCAGGCACTGCCGCTGCCAGGCGATGCCCCGGCGCAGCACTACGCGGCACCGGAAAACGATATCGAAAAAAACATTGCCGAGGTCTGGGCCGAGGTGCTGCGCCGCGAACAAATCGGCCGGCTGGACAACTTTTTCGAACTGGGGGGCGATTCGATCCTGTCGTTGCAGATCGTCGCGCGCTGCCGCAAGCGCGGCCTGCGCATCACGCCGAAACAACTGATGGAACGGCAGACCGTGGCCGCTGTTGCCGAAGTGGCGGTGCCGGTGGGTGCCGCGCCTGTGACACCGTTGCGGCCGCGCGTGCAGCACGCACCGTTGCTGCCGGTACAGCAATGGTTTTTCGCGCAGGATTTTCCGGCCCCGGCGCACTGGAACCAGTCCGTGATGCTGGTGCCGGACGATACGGTGACCGCTGACGTGGCCGAACGCGCCATTGCCGCCCTGGTGCAGACTCACCCGGCACTGCGCATGCAATTCCTGCGCGACGGCGACACCTGGCGGCAGCGCGTTCAGGAAAACCCGGACGGCATTTTTCAACAGACCGCCTTTGCGCACCTCGACGACATCACACCGCTGGCCGATCAGGCACAGCGCAGCCTGCGGCTGGACCTTCCGTTCCGTGCCTGCTGGCTGGCACAGACCGACGGCGCGGCACGGCGCCTGCTGCTGGTCGCGCATCATCTGGTGGTGGATGGCGTGTCCTGGCGCATCCTGCTGGAAGACCTGCAAACTGCCTGCAGCCAGTTACTGAATGGCGAGGCCGTGGCGTTGCTGCCGGAAACCACAATGCTGACAGACTGGCCTGCGATGCTGAGGCAACAGATGCCGCACTTCCGGCAGCAGTCGGCATTCTGGCAGGCGCAGTGTGCGCACGCAGACACGCCGTTTCCCGCCACCACACCGGCGGGCAGCAACACCGTGGCAGACATGGCCACGCGCGAGGCGGCACTGGACGCCAACACCACGCGCGCCTTGCTGGGCAGTGCGCACCGGGCCTGGCGCACGCGGCCGGACGATCTGCTGCTGACGGCACTGGCACGCACCCTGTGTGCCTGGACCGGCGATACACGGCTGCTGGTGGAGCTGGAAGGCCACGGCCGGGAAGCGCTGGAGGCCGACACTGATCTCAGCCGCACCGTCGGCTGGTTCACCTCCCTGTACCCGGTGGCGCTGACACTGCCGGACGGTGATGCGCTGGCGCAGATGCGCGCGGTGAAAGAACAGTTGCGCGCGGTGCCGGACAAGGGGCTGGGCTTTGGCGTCCTGAAATACCTGGACAACCGCTTGCAGGATGGCGCCGCGCCGCAGATCACCTTCAATTACCTCGGACAATTCGACCAGACCGCCGAACAGGCCGCGCTCTGGCGCCAGGCACCGGAATCCGCCGGGCAGGCCCGCGCACCGGACAGCACGCGGCGCAGCAGTTTCGATCTCAGCGCGCAGGTGAGCAACGGCCAGTTGCATCTGAGCTGGGCCTATTCCCGCGCGCGTCATGACGCCGACACCATGGATACCTTGCTGGCGACATTCTGCACCACGCTGGCCGAACTGGTGTGCGCCTGCGAAGCCTCGGCCGCCGGCGCCACGCCAGCGGATTTCCCGCTGGCGGCACTGGACCAGACGGCGCTCGACCGGCTGCCGGTGGCCAGCGGTGACATGGCCGATCTCTATCCGTTGTCACCGCTGCAACAGGGCCTGCTGTTCCACAGCCTGTACGCGCCCTCGGGCGGCGCCTACCTGAACCAGTTGCGGCTGGATATCGACGGCCTGGACGTGAACCGTTTCCGCGCCGCGTGGCAGGCGGTGATGACACGGCATCCGGTTCTGCGCACGGGTTTCATCACCGGGCAGGGCGAGCCGTTGCAATGGGTGGCGCGGGAAGCGGTACTGCCGTTGACGGAAATGGACGTTGCGCAGGCCGGCGAGTGTGATGCACTGGCAGCGCAGGAACTCGCACGCGGCGTCGATCTGCTGGCGCCGCCGTTGATGCGGTTGTTGCTGGTCCGCACGGATGCACACCGTCACCACTTGATCTGGACCAGCCACCATCTGCTGCTGGATGGCTGGAGCACCGCGCTGCTGATGGGTGAAGTGTTGCAGCACTACCGTGGTGAAGCGCTGTCACCGGCAGGTGACTACCGCGACTATATCGCCTGGCTGCAACACCGCGACCCGGCCCGGAGTGAACAATTCTGGCGCGGCGAACTGGCGCGCATCGACTCGCCCACGCTGCTGGCGGATGTGATGCAGGGCGACGGCAACGGGCAGGGCGTGCTGCAATCGCATCGCCCGTCCGACGCGCTGGAACAGATGGCGCGCCGCGAACGCATCACGCTGAACACGCTGGTGCAGGGCGCCTGGGCCTTGCTGGTTGCGCAGTGCACCGGCCGGCACAACGTGACCTTCGGTGCCACGGTGGCCGGCCGGCCGGCGGAACTGCCGGGGGCGGAACGGACCATCGGCCTGTTCATCAACACATTGCCGGTGATCGCCACGCTGGACCCGGCCATGACCGTGGCCGACTGGCTGCGTGCACTGCAACAGCAAAACCTGGCCACGCGCGAATTCGAGCACACACCCCTGTACGACCTGCAACGGTGGGCCGGCCAGGGCGCGCTGTTCGACACCTTGCTGGTGTTTGAAAACTATCCGGTGGACAGCGCCCTGCGCGATGCATTGCCGGACGGCTTGCGGTTCGGTGACAGCCACAAGCGCGAGGAAACCCATTTCGGCGTGACGCTGGCCGTGCATCAGGACAACGGCCTGCACCTGCATCTGAGCCATGATCGTGCGCGCATCGGCGACCCTGCGGCGCAGGCGCTGATGTCACAACTGGTGGCGCTGATCGAACAGTTGGCGCAGTCGGCGGCAACACCGCTTGGCGCATTGCACTGGCTGCCCGGGGCCGTGCACGCACAACTGGAAAGCTGGTCGCGCAACAGCGCGCGCTTTGACGACGTTGTTCCGGTGCATCAGCGGATCGAACAGCAGGCTGCGGCGCAGCCGGCGGCGTGCGCGTTGTGCTGGGGCGAGGTGCAGATCAGCTATCGTGACCTGAACGCACGGGCCAACCAGCTTGCGCATTATCTGATTGCACAGGGCGTGCGGCCGGACACGCCGGTCGGCGTGGCCATGCTGCGCGCGCCGGAGATGGTCATTGCGCTGCTGGCGGTGATGAAGGCCGGCGGCGCCTACGTGCCGCTGGACCCGGAATACCCGCGCGAACGGCTGGCCTGGATGATCGAAGACAGCGGCATCAACCTGCTGCTGACACAGGCCACCGTGGCGCCGATGTTGCCGGTGCCTGATGCGGTGACGGTGCTGGCCGTCGATGCGCTCGCACTGAACACCTCATCGCGCGATCCATCGGTGCCCTTGCGGGGCGACAGCCTGGCCTATGTGATCTACACCTCCGGTTCCACCGGCAAACCCAAGGGCGCCGGCAACCGCCATCGCGCCCTGGATAACCGCATCCGCTGGATGCAGGAAGCCTGCCCGATCGACCACACCGACACGGTGTTGCAGAAAACCCCGTTCAGTTTCGATGTCTCGGTGTGGGAATTTTTCTGGCCGCTGATGCAAGGCGCGCGGCTGGCCATTGCCGCACCGGGCGAGCACCGTGATCCCGCCGCGCTGGCGGCACTGATCCAGCGGCATCAGGTCAGCACACTGCATTTTGTGCCGTCCATGTTGCAGGCATTCCTAACCGGTGCGGACCTGTCGCAATGCGGCACCCTGCGGCAAATCCTGTGCAGCGGCGAAGCACTGCCGGCAGCGGTACAGGATGAGGTATTGCAGCGGCTGCCGCAGGTGGCGCTGCACAATCTTTACGGCCCCACCGAAGCCGCCATCGACGTCACACACTGGCGCTGCCGCAACGAACAGGGCGCCGCCGTGCCGATTGGCGCGCCGATCACGGACACCGACACCTGGGTGCTCGACGACGCACTCAACCCGGTCGCCCCCGGCGTACCCGGTGAACTGTACCTTGGCGGTGCCGGTCTGGCGCGCGGTTACCATCGTCGCGCCGCGCTGACGGCTGAACGGTTTGTCGCCAGCCCGTTTGCACAACAGGGGGAGCGTCTTTACCGCACCGGCGATCTGGTGCGCTGGCGTGCCGACGGCGTGCTCGAATACCTGGGCCGGCTGGATCATCAGGTGAAACTGCGTGGCCTGCGTATCGAACTCGGCGAAATCGAGGCCGCCTTGCTGGCACAGCCGGCGATTCAGGCGGCCGTGGTTGTCGCCGTGCCGGTGCAGGGTGAGCCACAACTGGTGGCCTATATCGTCGCAGAGGACGCACCGGCCACGGGTGCGCTGCGCGATGCGCTGGCAGAGCACCTGCCGGACTACATGGTGCCAGCGTTTTTTGTCCCGCTGCCGGCGTTGCCACTCAGCCCCAACGGCAAAGTGGATCGCCGCGCACTGCCGGCGCCGGCACTGCCGGAAACGACCCACGGCGAGCCACCGCAGGGCGAAACGGAAACCACGCTGTCGTCGATCTGGTGCGCACTGCTGGGCCGCGAACGGGTCGCACGCACGGATCATTTCTTCGAGCTGGGCGGGCATTCCCTGATGGCGCTGAAACTGCAAATGCGCGTGCAGGAGCAGTGCGCGGTGACCCTGCCACTGCGAGCGTGCTTTGACCACCCGACCCTGTGCGCACTGGCGGCAGAGATTGATCGTCTGCGTGACGAGGGCAAAGACAGGACCCAGGATCTGGACAGCATGATGGCGCTGCTCGATACGCTGGAGTAGGGGGGGCGAGTGGAGACTGGGGTGTGTTTGAAGAGTGGGTCGGACGTCGGACGTCTGACGTCGGACGCTGAAAAGAAAGTGCGACGGAGTATGAGCGTTATGTTTTCCCGGTTTTTGCGTCCGACGTCAGACGTCAGACGTCCGACCTTTCCCACCCCGGAGACCGCCACCCCATGAACGCCGCCCTGCGCACCATCGCCGAACGGTTTGCCCGGTTACCCGGGCACAAGCAGCGTGATTTTCTTGCTGCGCTGCAACAGCAAGGCATCGACTTCGCGCAACTGCCGATGGTGCCGCGTGCGGACGACGGCCCCTGCCCCTTGTCGTTTGCTCAGGCGCGGCAATGGTTTCTCTGGCGCCTGGACCCGGCCGGCACGGCCTATCACATCAGCGGTGCGCT
This sequence comes from Alcanivorax sp. S71-1-4, assembly GCF_009846755.1. Classification (GTDB taxonomy): domain Bacteria; phylum Pseudomonadota; class Gammaproteobacteria; order Pseudomonadales; family Alcanivoracaceae; genus Isoalcanivorax. Next base: position 25,284 of record NZ_AQOR01000012.1, on the reverse strand, counting down.
GACGCTGACGGGCCCGCTTGATGTGGTGGCACTGCGTGCGGCGCTGGCCACGCTGGTCGCACGGCACGCCGCCCTGCGCACCCGCTTTATCGACACCGAAGACGGCCACGCCTTGCAGGCCTGTCTCCCGGAGGGCGAGGTGTCCTGGCAGGAAGAAACCCTGGCCGATCCGTCACTGGCCCGCGCACGCGCCGAGGCCATCGCTGCCGCGCCGTTCGACCTGCGTACCGGGCCGCTGCTGCGCGCTGTGCTGTTGCGTACCGGTGAGAAGGAACAGGTGCTGGTGCTGGTGGTGCACCATATCGTCGCCGACGGCTGGTCGATGCAGATTCTGCTGCACGAACTGATGCAGTGTTACGCCGCCGGCGGCAACGCAGCACTGCCCCTGCTGCCCGTCAGTTACGCGGACTACGCGCTCTGGCAACGGCATGCGCTGGAGGCCGGCGAGCGCGCACGGCAACTGGCCTATTGGCGCGCAGAACTGGGCGGCGCGCAGCCGGTCCTGCAATTGCCCGCCGACGCCCCGCGCCGTGCCGGCGGCCGTTATACCGCCGCGCGCCACACGGTGCACTTGCCGGCGTCGCTGATCAATGATCTGCGCGGCCGGCTGGCCGGGCAGGGCGCCACGCTGTTCATGGCGCTGCTGGCCGCGTTCCAGGTATTGCTGAGCCGACGCAGCGGGCTGGATGACATTCGTGTCGGCGTGCCGCTGGCCAACCGGCAGCGCACCGAAACCGAAGGCGTGATCGGCTTTTTCGTCAACACCCAGGTACTGCGCGCACGGCTGGCGCCGGGCATGACCCTGAATGAACTGGTGCAACAGGTTCGCGCCACCACACTGGCCGCGCAATCGCACCAGGACCTGCCGTTTGAAGAACTGGTGGACGCGCTGCACCCGGCGCGCAGCCTCGACAGCAGTCCACTGTTTCAGGTGGCCTTTGATCACCAGCAACAAGGCGAGGCGGAACAGGCGAGCTTGCCGGGTGTGACGGTCGGTGCGTTTCCACTGCGGCCACGCCAGGCACAGTTTGAACTGGCGCTGGCCACGCTGGCGCAGGCGGACGGCAGTGTCGCGGCCACCTTTACCTATGCGCAGGAATTGTTTGAAGCAGACACCGTTGCCGCACTGGCCGCGCAGTATGAAGTGCTGGTCACCGCCCTGGTGCAGACCCCCGACGCGGTGCTGGGTGACCTGCCGCTGTTGACGACCAGCGAACAGCAGACGCTGACCGCCTGGGGGCAACCGCCCGTCAACGCGCCGGCCTTTGTACCGGCGCATCACCGCATCAGCGAACAGGCACGGCAACGGCCCGAGGCCGACGCCCTGATCACCGCGGCTGGCACGCTGAGTTACGCCGCACTGGATGCGCAGGCCAACGCGCTCGCGCACCAGTTGATGGCCGCCGGCGTGCGCGCCGAAACACGGGTCGGCGTGGCCCTGCCCCGCGACGCCGGCCTGATCATTGCGCTGCTGGCCATTCACCGTGCCGGTGGCGCCTACGTGCCGCTGGACCCGCAGTATCCGGCCGACCGGCTGCGTTACATGATGGAAGACAGCGGCATGCGCCTGCTGCTGACCACCGATGCCCTGTTGCCGTCGCTGCCCGTGCCGGAACAGGTTCGGGTGCTGCGCCGTGAACAGCTTGTCGGGAACGGGCAGGTGCATGCCCCTGGCGTGACGATACATCCTGAACAACTGGCGTACCTGATCTACACCTCCGGCTCCACCGGCCAGCCAAAAGGTGTCGCCGTCGCACACGGCCCGTTCGCCATGCATGTGCAGGCCATCAGCGAACGCTACGGCATGACACCACAGGACCGCGAACTGCAATTCGCCTCGGTGTGTTTCGACGGCGCGCACGAACGCATCTGGGTGCCGCTGACCAGCGGCGCCGCGCTGATGCCGCGCGACGACGCACTGTGGCCGGTCACGCGCACCTGCGAGGAAATCGCCCGCCACGGCATCACCATCGCCTGCTTTACCCCCGGCTATTTGCGCCAGATTGCCGAACTGGTCGGCGAACCGGCCAGCCGTCTGCCGATCCGTTCCTACACTGTGGGCGGCGAAGCCATGCCGCGGGGCACGCTGGCACTGGTGCAGCAGGTGCTGAAACCGCCGCGCATCCTGAACGGCTACGGGCCGACGGAAACCGTGGTCACGCCAACACTCGGTTGTGCGTTCCCCGACAGCCACTGCACCACCTCCGCGATGACCATCGGCACACCAGTGGGCGATCGCAGCGCCTGGGTGCTGGACGACACGATGCAGCCTGTGCCGCCGGGCCAGCCCGGTGAACTGTATCTCGGTGGCAGCGGTCTGGCGCGCGGTTATCTCGGCCGCCCGGCGCTGTCGGCGGAGCGTTTTGTTGCCGACCCGTTCAGTGATCATGGCGCGCGGCTGTACCGCACCGGCGACCGCGTGCGCTGGCTGCCGGACGGCACGCTGGATTATCTCGGCCGTATCGATCAGCAGGTCAAGGTGCGCGGCTTCCGCATCGAGCCGGGCGAAGTCGAAGCGCAATTGCTGGCCCAGCCGGCAGTGCGTGACGCGGCGGTGATGGCCTGCGACGCACCGGGCGGCACCGCGCTGGTGGCCTGGGTGTCACTACAGGACGACAGCGACGCCGCGCGTTTACGTGCGGCGCTGGGCGAGACACTGCCGGACTATATGGTGCCGGCCGTCATCACCGTGCTGGAGGCGTTGCCGCTGAACGCCAACGGCAAAGTGGACCGGCAGGCATTGCCGGCGCCGGTGTTCGCCAGTGAACAGCCCTATGAAGCACCGCAGGGCGATATCGAACAGATGCTGGCGCACCTGTGGCAGCAGGTATTGTTGGTAGAAAAAGTGGGCCGCGCGGATAATTTTTTCGATCTGGGTGGCGATTCCATTCTCAGCCTGCAAATTGTCGCGCGCTGCCAGCAGGCCGGCTGGCAGATCACGCCGCGACAGATGTTCGAGTGCCAGACCATCGCTGCACTGGCTGCCGTGGCCGAGCCTGTTCAGGCAATGCAGGTCGAGTCCGAACGCGCCACGCTGCGCGACCTGTTGCCGGCTGAACTGTGTGACACGCTCACGCTGGATGAAACACAGATCGAAGACGTCTACCCGCTGTCACCCACTCAGGAAGGCATGCTGTTCCATTCGATGGAAGAGCGCGGCATGTACATCAACCAGCTCAGCATTGCGGTCGAAGGGCTGGACGCCGAGCGGCTGGCGCACGCCTGGCGCGCGATGCTGGCCCGTCACCCGATCCTGCGCAGCAGCGTGCTCTGGCAACCGGGCATGCAACGCCCGTTGCAACTGGTGTGGCGCGAGGCCGAGGCGGATATCCGTCAACTCGACTGGCGCGGGAAAACGGATATTGCGCAAGCGCTGGCCGACTGCGTGGCGCAGGATCTCAACGCCGGCTTCGACTGGCAGCGGCCCGGCCTGTCACGGCTGACCCTGATCCGCACCGGCGAGGATGCCCATCAACTGATCTGGACCCGCCACCACCTGCTCGCCGACGGCTGGGCGGATGCGCGTCTGCTCGGTGAATGGCTGCGCGCTTACGCAGGCGAAACACTGCCGCCACCCCCACCGGGTTACGGTGACTATATCCGCTGGCTGCAACGGCAGGACCAGGACACCGCGAAAGCGTTCTGGCAGGGCGAGCTGGCCGGCCAGGACGGCGCTACATTGCTTGCGGCCACGGCGACGGCACAGCCCCGCGCGGGCTTTGAACGCATTTATACGCGCTGGGACAGTGATGTGACCGCACGCCTGCAAACCTTCGCGCGCGGCCAGCAGATCACCATGAATACGCTGGTGCAGGCCGCCTGGGCGCTGGTGCTGCAAGGCTGTTGCCAGCGTGAGCATGTGATGTTCGGCGCCACCGTGGCCGGGCGCCCGGCGGCCCTGCCGGGTGCGCAGGAGATGGTCGGCCTGTTTATCAACACATTGCCGGTGCCGGTGAATACCGCACCGCAACAGACGGTCGGCGATTACCTGCGTACCGTGCAGCACACCAACCTGCAACTGCGTGAATTCGAATACAGCGCACTGGCCGATGTGCAGCGCTGGGCCGGCGCCGCTGGCCGGCCGCTGTTCGACAGCATCCTGGTATTTGAAAACCATCCGCTGGATGAGGCGCTGCGCGATACCGGCCGTTACGGCCTGCGCTTTGGTGCCATGCACGGCGAAGGGCTGACCGGCTACGCCATGGACGTGCAGGTGCAGGTGGACGACACCCTGGAAATCGAATACTGCTACAGCCGTGCGGCGTTCAGCGATGACGAGGCGCTGCATATCCGTGCACGCATGGAGCAGCTACTCGATGCACTCAGCCAGAATGCGGCGCGGCCGTTGGGTGAATTGCCGCGCATCGGTGCGGCGGCGATGCAGCAACTGGCGGCCTGGGGCAGCAACCCGCCGGCTGCGCGTGATGAGCGCACCGTGACCGACCTGATCGCAGAGCGCGCCACCCAACAACCGCACGCACTGGCCGTGTCGCTCGGTGACAGCGTGCTGGATTTCGCCACCCTCGACGCCGAAGCGCATCGTATGGCGCAGCGTCTTCGCGCACGCGGCATCGGCACGGAAACGCTGGTGGGCGTGTCGCTGCCACGCTCGCCCTGGCTGCTGGTCACGCTGCTGGGCATCCTGCGCGCCGGCGCTGCCTATGTGCCGCTGGACAGCGCCTTGCCGGCGGAGCGTCGTGCATTCATGGTCCGCGACAGCGGCCTGCGCGCCCTGATCACCACCGAGGCCCTGCGCGCCGAAAGCGAAACACTGGGCGCACCGGCTGTCTGGACGCTGGAAGACGTGCTGCAACAGGAGGCGCCCGCCACACCGCTGGTGCAGCCTCTTCATCCGCAACAACTCGCGTACATGATCTACACCTCCGGCTCCACCGGCCTGCCCAAGGGCGTGACGGTGACACACGGGCCACTGGCCATGCATTGCCGCGCCGTGGCGCAGGTCTACGACATGCCGCCCGGCAGCCGCGAACTGCATTTCATGTCGTTCTCGTTCGATGGCGCCCACGAACGCTGGCTGGCGGCGCTGTGCCAGGGCGTTGGCCTGATCCTGCGCGAAGACGACCTCTGGACGGCGGAACAGACCAGTGCCGTACTGCGTGAGCAACAGGTGGATGCCGCCGCGTTTCCGCCGGCCTATCTCGGCCAGTTGGCGCAGTGGCACGCAGACGGCACACCGCCGCCGCCGGTGTCACTGTATGTGTTCGGCGGCGAAGCCATGCCCACCGATACGCTGGCGCGGATTCGTGACACTTTACGCCCGCGCTGGCTGCTGAACGGCTACGGCCCGACCGAAACCGTGGTCACGCCGCTGATCTGGAAAGTGCCGGCGGAGACGGATTTCAGCACACCGTTCGCGCCCATCGGCCGCGTGGTGGGCGAGCGCAGTGCCTGGATTCTGGATGACGCGATGCAGCCGGTGCCGGCGGGTGCCATCGGCGAGCTGTATATCGGCGGCTATGGCCTGGCGCGGGGCTATGCGGGGCGCGCGGCGCTGACCGCGTCGCGGTTTGTCGCGGACCCGTTCAGCCATCACGGTGGCCGCCTGTACCGTACTGGCGATCTCGCGCGCTGGTTGCCGGACGGGCAAGTGGAATACCTGGGCCGCGCTGACCGGCAGGTAAAAGTGCGCGGCTTCCGTATCGAGCCGGGCGAAATTGAAGCCCTGCTGCGCGAACTGCCGACCGTGCGTGATGCTGCGGTGGACGTGCACGAGGGCCAGCTTGTCGCCTGGCTGGAAAGTGATGACGACGACAGCCGGGCTGCACGCGCGCATCTGGCCGCACGGCTGCCGGATTACATGGTGCCCGCGCAGTGTATTCACCTGCCGGCGCTGCCGCGCCTGATCAGTGGCAAGCTCGACCGCCACGCACTGCCCGCGCCGGTGGCGACCACCGCGGCGGAGTATGTGGCGCCGCGTTCGGACACGGAGCAGCAACTGGCAGACATCTGGCAACAGGTGCTGGGCGTGCCGCGTGTCGGCATCACCGACCATTTCTTTGAGCTGGGCGGTGATTCGATTCTCAGTCTTCAGGTGATTTCGCGCGTGCGACAGGCCGGTGTGCCGATCACCGTGCGCCTGCGTGACCTGATGCGTTACCCCACCATTGCGGCGCTGGTGGAACAGGCCGGGCACGCGGACGTGCACACCGCCGAGCAGCCGTCAGCCGCCACGCTGCCCACCGGCCCGGCACCGCTGACGCCGATCCAGGCATGGCTGTTCGAGGAAAACATTCCCGAACGTGATCATTTCAACCAGTCCGTGCTGCTGCGTGCTGAAACACCGCTGGATGAGGACGTGTTGCGAGAGGTCATTGCCAGGCTGGTGGCCCACCACGACGGATTGCGCATGCGGCTGCGGCCTGCCGGAGAAGGCGCGTGGCAACAGGCGCCGGTCGAACAGGAAGACAGCGCGGGCATTCTCTGGGTCCGCGATGCCGCCAGCGCGGACGATATCCTGCGCATTGGCGAAGCGGCACAGCGCAGCCTGTCGTTGCAGGATGGCCCGGTGATGCGCGTGGTGTACCTGCGCATGGCGGACCAGTCATCGCGCCTGCTGATCGTGATTCACCACCTGTTCGTGGACGGCGTGTCCTGGCGCGTGCTGCTCGAAGACATGCAGGGGCTTTACCAGGCACTGTCCGCCGGCAACGACTACGCATTGCCGCCGCGCAGTGCGCCGTTCAGTGCCTGGGCGCATTACCTGTCCACCCGCGTGCCGGCGTTGCAGAGTGAAGCCGATTACTGGCACACCCAGCTTCAGGGCGTGGCCGATATTCCCCGCGACCACGACAGCCTGAACCTGACCGGTGCCGACCATTCCCTGCGCTGCGAACTGGATGACACCCTGACCGCGCAATTGCTGCGCGAAGCGCCCGCCGCCTACGACACCAGCATCGACGATCTGCTGCTGGCGGCCCTGGCACGCACGGTCTGGCAATGGAGTGGCGAGCACACCACGCTGGTGAACCTGGAAGGGCATGGCCGCGAAGGTGACGATGCCGGGCTGGACCTCAGCCGCACCGTGGGCTGGTTCACCAGTGTCTATCCATTACGGCTGGTGCAGGGGCAGGCCGCCCCCGGCCCGCTGATCCGTGCCGTCAAAAACCAGCGCCGCGCAGTGCCGGGCAAAGGTATTGGCTATGGTGTGCTGTGGTATCTCGGTGATCAGACGGCACGGGACAAGCTCGGTGCTGTGTCGCCGCGCATCACCTTCAATTATCTCGGCCAGTTCGATCAGAGTTTTTCCGGTGACGGTGATTTTCAGCCCGCGCTGGAATCCGCCGGCCGTGAACGCAGCGATGCCGCCCCGCTGGCAAACTGGCTGGAAATCGTCGGGCATGTGTACGGCCAGAAGCTGACGCTGAACTGGATTTTCAGCCGGCATCAGTACGAGGTGGCGACGGTAGAGCGACTGGTGGCGCTGTATGAACAGGCGCTGCGGGAACTGGTTACCCATTGTGTGGAAAAAACGGCGGGGCGCCGGCAGCGGCGCAGTGCCTGAGGCCCCTGCCGGGAAAGCACCCCGGGACTTGCCCCACAGCCGGTAACTGACAGGCTTCTGAAACCGAACCCCTCTTGCCTGCGGCAAGCCCGACGCCGGATGCTGTCGCGCTTGCCCGCGTAACGTACCCCTCCTTATTCAACATGAGGGTTCAGGTGCCCGGCCTGCCCAGGCCACGGCACGACACTGCCGCGCTCCGGCAACCCCACGCAATGCTGCCGCAGGCCGGGAGGCCACCTGCACGGCTGCGTTCAGCCCCGCCTGACCCAGGCATGCTTCACAAGACGCTCGATAGGCGCTAATGTGAACGTCTGTACACAAACAAAAACCAATAATCAGGAGGCCCAGGCATGACCACTTCGATGTCCGAACCCAAGCCTTCGAAGGGCTGGCTGGCAAAGCTCTCGACGATCACTGACATGTTCGCCTATCCGCTACGCACGTCCCACTATGTGGAGCTGGTCAACCCGCTGTGGACCACGCACCGCATGCACGCACGGGTGGTGGAAGTGTGGGACGAGACCCGCGACTGCCGCACCATTACCCTGCAACCCGGTGCCAACTGGCGGCTACACCGCCCTGGCCAGCACATCCGTGTGGGGATTCCGGTAGACGGCCGGCACTACACCCGTACCTATACCATTTCGTCGCCGCCGGAGCGCGATGACGGCCGTTTCACGATCACCGTGAAGAAGATTGATGGCGGGCGCCTGTCGCACCATATCGTGCGGCATCTGAAAGTGGGCGACCACATTCCCGTGGGCCTGCCGCAGGGTGATTTTTATCTGCCGGACGCTTCGCCGATCCAGCCGCTGTTCATCACCGCCGGCAGTGGCATTACCCCGGCCATGAGCATGTTGCGCAGCCTGATTGCCCAGCAGCGCCTGCCGGACACAGTACACATTCATTACGCGCCGCATGAATTCGACACCATTTTCGGCAAGGAACTGCGCAAGCTGAATGCCGAGCACCGTCATTATCATCTTCACGAAGTGCACACTCGTAAGCAGGATAACCGTGCTGCCCACTTCAGCCGCGATGCACTGGAAAAGTTCTGCCCGGACTGGCGTGAACGCGATTGCTATGCCTGTGGGCCGCCGGGCCTGCTGGCGGCACTGGAGCAGACCTGGGAAGAGGCAGGCCTGTCGAACCGGCTGCACATCGAACGGTTCCGCGCCGAGCTGGCGCCAATCCCCGACGACGCGGTGGGCGGCAAGGTACGCTTCGCGCGCAGCGGTGTGGACGTGGATGCCGACGGCCAGACCAATTTGCTGCGGCTTGCCGAAGATGCCGGGCTCAACCCCCCGCACGGCTGCCGCATGGGTATCTGCCACACCTGTAATACGACGTTGAAATCCGGCTGCGTGCGCGACCTGCGCAGCGGTGCATTCATCAACGAGCCCGGCGCCATCGTGCAAGTCTGCGTGTGCGCCACGGCCGGCGATTGCGAACTGGACATCTAGGGAGACCGTGATGAGCAAACGACAAGGTTTACCCGTGGACCTCACGGAAGAACAAATGGACGAATTCGGTCGTGAGATGGATGCCATCTATTACGAAACCCTGGCGTCCCGCGGCGAAAAGGACCGGCGTTACATCCTGCGGCTGATCCGCATCCAGCGCAGCATGGCGCTGTTCGGCCGGCTCACCATCTACGCCAGCCTGTTCCTGTTGCCGGCCTGGTCCCACGCCCTGGCCGGCTGGGGCAGTACCCTGCTGGTCATGGCGGCAGGGGTGATGCTGCTGGGGTTGGCCAAAATTCTGGAAAACATGGAGATTGCCCACAACGTGCTGCACGCCCAGTGGGACTGGATGAAAGACCCGGAGATCCAGTCCAACACCTGGGAGTGGGACACCATGAGCCCTTCCGACCGCTGGATGCATTCGCACAATGTGGTGCACCACACCTGGACCAACGTGCTGGAGAAGGACCTGGATGTGGGCTACGGCATCATGCGTGTGACGCCCCTGCAGCCCTGGAAACCGGCATATCTGCTGCAGCCGATCTACTTCGTGCTGCTGATGCTGCTGTTCGAGGAAGGCGTGGCGTTGCATGAGCAGGCGATTGCCGACGTCATGGAGCGCAAGAAAAAACACCGGGAAATCCTGCCGTTGCTGAAACACATCGGCCGGAAAATCTGGGGCCAGGTGCGCAAGGACTACATCATGTGGCCGGGCCTTGCTGCCCTGGTGGCGATACCGGTGTCCTTTTTTGTGCCGGCGTCACCGCTGACGGTGTTTCTGCTGGTGGCCGGCGCCAATGCCGTGGCCAACATCATCCGCAACATCTGGGCGTTCGTGATCATCTTCTGCGGGCATTTTCCCGCCGATGTCTACAACTTCACCCAGGAACAGGTGGAAGGGGAATCCCGTGGCCAGTGGTACATTCGCCAGTTGCTTGGCTCTGCCAACATCACCGGCGGCCCGCTTTTCCACGTGATGTCCGGCAATCTCAGCCACCAGATCGAGCACCATCTTTTCCCGGATCTGTGCAGCAACCGCTACCCGGAGGTGGCGCCACGGGTGAGAGCGCTGGCGGCGCGCTACGGCCTGCCATACAACGCTGCGCCGCTGTGGCGGCAGTTCGGCACGACATGGTGGAAGAACCTGCGGCTGGCATTTCCGGGTGGCACTTTGCCGCCGGAGCCCGCACGCGCCTGAGTCCTGTCGACGATGGCCGGCCGCCTGGCATGCGGCCGGCCACACCTGCCCCGCGAGGGGCACAACAGATGACACGGCTGGCTGTGCAGGTGGGACACCTCAGCCTGCACAATATTCGGCCAGCATCTCTGCCATATCTTCCCGCACTTGCCTGGCCGCTTCCGGCACCACCCGCATCAACCGCGCAAAGTCGTGCACCATGCCGTCGTAGATTTCCAGGCGGGTATCCACCCCGGCGGTGGTGAGCCGCCCGGCGTAGGCGATGCCTTCGTCCACCAGCGGGTCGTGCTCGGCCAGCCCGATAAACGCCGGCGGCAATCCGTCCAGTGACGCGGTCGTCAGTGGTGAGAAACGCCAGTCGTCCCGGTCACTGTCGTCGCGCAGGTAGTTGTTGAACATCCATTGCAGTGTGTGCTGCTCCAGCAGGTAGCCGGTGTCGTAGCGCTGGTGCGACGCGCTGTCCTGGCGGGCGCTGGTGCAGGGGTACAACAGCGCCTGCGCGCAAGGTGGCGGCCAGCCCTGGTCGCGGGCGTTCAGACACAGGGCCGTGGCCAGGGTGCCGCCGGCGCTGTCGCCGGCCACGGCGATGCAGGATGGATCAATGCCCAGGGCAGCGCTTTGCGACAGCAGCCACTGGTAGCTGTCTTCGGCATCAAAAAAGGCGGTCGGGAAACGATGCTCCGGCGCCAGCCGGTAATCCACGGCGAACACCACGCAAGGCGTCAGTGCTGCCAGCGCGCCGCACAGGCCGTCGTGGGAATCCAGCCCGCCGACGGTGTAGCCGCCGCCGTGAAAATAAAGCAGGGCGGCGCGCGTGTCGCCGGGGTCATAGCGGCGTATCTGGATGCGCGCGCCGTCGCGGGCGCTGAAATGCAGCGTGGAGGTCGCGACCTGTGATGGCTCGTCCAGCTGTGTCGCGGTGCGGTCATACAACGCACGGGCTTGCTCTACCGGCAAGGTATGAAAGGGCGGGTGGCCCTTGTCGCGGGCCAGAGTGAGAAAGGCGTCGAGATCTGGGTGCAGTGCCATGGGTTTCTGTTCCTCTGACTTGTTTCCTCTGAAACAGAACGGGGCCTTGCGGCCCCGTCGGTGTTGTTGCATCGCGCTCAGTAGGTGTAGCGCATGGTCAGCATATAGTTGCGCGGGTCGCCGTAGTGGTTCTGGCGGGTCCAGGCGGAGACGGCGGAGTAGTACTCCTTGTCGGTCAGGTTGTTGCCTTTGAGTGTCACGTCGAAATGGGCGTTGAGGCGGTAGCCGACCATGGCGGACAGCAGTGCAACGCTGCCTTCTTCGGTCTTGATGGCGCCGTCCTGGGAATAAATGCTGCTTTGCGCGTTGACGCCCGCGCCGATACGCCAGCCTTGCAGCCGGTTATCGGAAAAGCGGTAGCGCGTCCACAGTGAGAAATTATGTTCCGGTGTGTCCGGCGACAGACGCAGGCCGTCCTGTGCACCATTGAGGAACTCGGTATCGATATAGGCGTAGCCGGCGGTAATGTCGAGACGATCAAGCGGACGGCCGCTGACCGACAGTTCGACCCCTTCACTGCGTGCCTTGCCCGCGTTGGCCATCGGCCACGGGTTCTGGTCCGGGGTTGGTGTAACGCCGGTGACATCCACTGCACGGTCTTTGTCGTTGATGCGGAAGACGGCGGCTTCCCAGTTCAGGTCACCGTCGAAGTATTCGCCTTTCAGGCCCACCTCAACCTGATTGCCGGTGCGTGGCTCCAGCGGACGGAAGTTGATGTCCTGGTCGGATTGCGGCTGGAAGATGGTGGTGTAGCTGGTGTACGCGGTGAGCTCTTCCGTGATGTCGTAAAGCAGGCCGACATAGGGCGTGAACTCATTGTCGATTTCGAAATCACCGGACGCATCGCGGTTGTTGCGGCTCTCCCACCAGTTGAAGCGGCCACCCAGGACCAGTGTGGTCTTGTCCGCGACAGAGAAGTCCCCTTGAGCATACAGACCGGTTTGGGTCGTGGTAGTGGTTGGCAGGTGCGAGATGTTGAACGCAGGCTCCGGTGTATTGGGGTTCGGGTTGAACACGTCCTGCGGGATGATGCCAGCAGCGCCGCCGCCCCAGTCGAGCTGGGTTTTGCTGACCAGATGAGAACCGCCCACGACGATGCGATGGTCGCGGCCAAACCAGTTCACAGGTTGGGTGGTATATACATCCAGAGAGCTGTCTCGCAGGGTGTGTTTCGACCGCCAGGGAAACATTTCCAGTACCGGGTTGGCAGGGTCAGTCAGATTCCAGTTATTGCCAGCGGAGCTTTGTTTTATATCGGTGTAGCGCTCCATGGTGTTGGCTTTGATGTGGAAGCTGCCACCATTGGCAAACCGGTGTTCCAGTTCGGCGAAATATCGCAGGAATAGTTCGTCCTTGTTGTCCCACTTGGAGCCCAGGAACGTCTCCCTGTCCAGCTTCAGCAAGGAGCCATCGGGTGCGGCAGGCAGGCCCAGGTTCGGAGTGCCGTTGCCGTTTTGTTGCATCAGGCCCACGGAGAAAGTGGTGTCCGGTGTGATGTCGTATTCAAGCGTGCCGTAGATAACGGTCTTTTCGTTTTCAACATAGTCAATATACGAACCGCGATCTTCGTAGACGGCAACGAAGCGTCCGCGCAGGCGGCCACTGTCATCCAGCGGGCCGGTGGCATCCACCTCGCCGCGGTAGGTGTCCCAGGAGCCGGCGGAGGCGGCGACACTGGCACCAGGTGTTGTGGAAGCGCGCTTGCGCACCAGGTTGATGGTGCCGCTGGGTTCTCCGGCACCCTGCAACATGCCGCTCGGGCCGCGGAGCACTTCGATACGGTCAAAAATGGCGGTGTCGAACGCACCTGTATCGGTATAACCCACATCTGCACGGTAGGGGCTGCCATCCAGCAGCATGGTCGAAACGCGGAAACCGCGAATCGAATAGCTCTTGGCGTTGGTGTTGAACTGGTTGACGGTCACGCCGGCCATGGTGCTCAGGGCGTCGTCGATGGATTGCGATGCCTGGTCATTCATCTGGTCACGGGTAATCACGCCCACCGATTGCGGAATCTCGCGCAGCGAGCGCTCGCCACGGCCGATGGTGACCCGATTCGAGGTATAGGCGCCGCTGTATTCGGTGCTGGCGTCCTCCAGGCCCTCGGTGGTGATTTCCACCTCGTCGAGCTGGGCGTCCTGAGCGTGGGCTGAATTGGCAGAAACAACAAACAGCGGGGCAGAAGTCCCCACCAGGGTCGCCACGGCAAGCATGTGGCGGAAGGAAGAACGACGCATGAAAAGCCTCCTTGTGGATCGTCGTGTCCAGGCAATGCATTGCCTGTCATTGAGCCATTGCGAGTGACGGCCCAAATGAGAATTGATTCTATTTGCATACGGAAGTCGTTTCACGCCAAAAAGCAGGAGCAGGGGAAAATATATATTTCAGGCGAGCGGGGATGGCATTTGGCCATAATAAAAAGCGCGATGCGGGCATTTTGATATCATTTTGGCGCTGTCACGTTGGTGACAATGCCCGCATCGCCGCTGAAAAAACGGCCTAGCCCTGTGCCATGGCCGCCACCGGTTCGGACTGGGTGGCGACACCGGCGCGGCTCCGGGCGCGCGGCAGAGCATGTTGCAGTGCCTGGCAGATTTCTGCCGTCCGCACTGCCATCACGGACAGCAGGGTGTCGCTGAGGCCATGGGTGGGCTCGCAACATCCCTGCAGGAATACGGCAGGCCGGAAACCTTCAGCGGCCTGCACCTGATAGTGCCGGTTCACCTGGCAGTCGCCGAGCCAGGGTTGCAGCGGCGCCAGCAGCTCGCGGTGTACCTGGCGCTGGTAGCCGGTGGCCAGCACCACGCCGTCATAGCGGGTGCTGTCGCTGTCGCCGGTGTCCAGGTTGGCGACACGCAGGTGCACGCCGGCGTCGTCGGCCGCCACGGCTTCCACTTCATGGCGGCGGCGGAAACGATGACGCTGGCTGCCAGTGACTTTCTGCCGGTAGAACACTTCGAATATCTGCTGGATCAACTCCAGGTCCGGCGCGGCGTAGTTGGTATTCATGTATTCCTCCAGCAGCGCCGCGCGCTGGCCGGTGGCGTTGTTGAATACGTAGTCGGTGTATTCCGGGTTGAAGATTTCGTTCACGAACGGGCTGTCATCAGAAGGCTTGAACGCCCAGCAACGGGTGATCAGGTCTACCTCGGTGCCATCGCGCTGGGCCAGGTCGAGGAAGATTTCCGCCGCGCTCTGGCCGGCGCCGATCACCGCGAGGCGGCGCGGGGCCCGTTGGCGGCCCAGCTCTGACAGGTAGCGGCTGGAATGGAACACGCGGGCGTCGTCGTTCAGGCCGGCGAAACTCGGCGGAATGTTGGGCGCCCCGCCGACGCCGATCACCAGCGAGCGGGTCAGGCGTTCGTGCACCTGCCCACTGGCGTCGCGGGAGCGCACGCGCAGTAGCGAGACGTCCTTGCCCTGCATGTCCGGCAGCACCTCGAACACGCTTTCACCGAACGCACACTGGTGCTCGAAATGCGACGCGGTCCAGGCCAGATAGTCGTTGAATTCGTGACGGCTGGGAAAGAAGGTTTTCAGGTTGATGAAATCCTGCAACCGGCTTTTCTCGTGCAGATAGTTGAGAAAACTGTAACGGCTTGACGGATTGCGCGGTGTCACCAGGTCCTTGAGAAAGGAAATCTGCATGTGTGCATGATCCAGCAGCATGTCCGGGTGCCAGGCGAAGCCGCCCTGGCGTTCGATGAAGCAGGCGTCCACCTTGCCGTGGCGTTGACCGTGTTCTTCCAGCGCAATGGCCAGGGCGATATTCGACGGGCCGAAGCCAATGCCGATCAGATCGTGGATGTGCATGATGGAAACCTCATTGATTCGATTCGGTGGGGAAGGGCCCGGAAGGGGACGAAAAGGGTGCGCCGGGATGGGGCGGCGCGGGCACCCACAGACGTTCGTTGAAGAAATGTTCGCGTGAGAGTATGCCCAGCACCGCGCGCTTGTGCGGAAAATCGAACGTCTTGACCAGGGCGTAGCCGCAGCGCGACAGGTTGCGCAGCATCCTGTCGTTGTCGGAGCGTGGTTCGATCACCAGGCGCCGGGTGCGGTGGTCCGCCAGAAAAAGATAATGCGACACCGACGGCATCCAGGCTGCCAGCCAGGGCTTGCCGCGAAACGCAGCGTTGCCGACCAGCGCGTGCCAGCCGCGGTCGAAATCGTCGGTGTCGTAGTAGGGTGCGATGCGGTCTTCGCGGGCCCAGTAGGCTTCGATGTAGCCAAAGGGCGTGTCATCGAAGGCGGCGATCAGTGGCAGGATGCCGGGCGCATGGGTGACCCGTTCCAGATACTGGCGATGGTGGTTCAGCTCGCCCTGTTCTTCCCAGAAATGCGCGACCACCGGATCGTTCATCCATTGATGAAAACGCGGCAGATCGTTATTGATATCGGCGACGCGCAGCGAGAAGGTGGCGTTCAGCCAGGGGATATGGCGGCGGTACACCAGCCCGGCCGGTTTCGGTGCTCGCAGGGGATGGCGGCGCCCGTCCTGCATCACGTGCTGCACGGGAAAATCCGGCGCGTGGCCGGCGCCGAGCCAGAGCGTGCCTTGCTGCCAGAGCAGGCTTTGCAACACGACATGGCCGTGTGCGGCGTCCGGGGTCAGCACACCGAGCCGCTGCAGTTCAGCCTGCAGCGCTGCCGGCACCCGCAGGCCGAGAGCACGCGCGCCGGGGGTGCGAGCGAAGGTGGCTTCCAGCGCGGCCAGTACATCCTCAACGTCGGGCAGGTGCTCCGCCTCCCAGGCCAGTGTGAGCATCCCGCCGCGCACGCGCAGGGTCCAGGGGTTGTGCCGGCGCTCGGGCAACCGCACCAGGCTCAGGCGATGCGATTCGCCTGTGGCCAGGTAAGTGATGCCGCGCGGCCGCGAGACAAAGCTCGGCAACAGACGTTGTTCGGTAGCGGTGTCCAGCACCTGCTGTGCTCCCTGCGGTGAATGACTCATTACTAGCCAGACGAATCAGCGGCGGGGTTGTTTAGGTTCCATCCCCCCATGGGGTCGTAGGGTGGGTAGAGCCAAAGGCGAAACCCACCAGGTCCATGTCGCACACTGCTCGCACAAAACCATCGAAACTGCCTGTTCCCAAGGCGCGGTCATTCCAATCGGTTTTTGCAGGAGCGCGGCAGGATGTGCAGAGCCAAAGGCGAAACCCGTCAGCTCCATGCTGCACACTGATCTCACAAGACCATCGAAATTACCCATCGCCCAAACCGGGTGCTTTCGATGGTTTTGCGGGAGTGGTTAGCGGACATGGACGCGGTGGGTTTCGCCTTTGGCTCTTCCCACCCTACTGCAACCGCGTGGTGGTGTGGGAACAGGGTTTGTGTTTTCTGAATTCCGGCGCCAGGGGGCAGGCTGTGCAATAACCCTGATCCGGCAGGCGGTAATAGAGGCAGCACTGGCGATGCAGGGTGATGATGTCGCCCTGATGTTCGACGATGCGCGGTGGCGCGTACAAAGGGTTTTTCTGTGCGGGGGGCCAGCCACGTTGGTGCAGCAGAAACTGCTCGTCGGCCCGCAGGCGCGACAGCAAGAGCGGTTGCTGCTGGCACAGCTCGCAGGCATCCCGGAGGACGCCTTCCAGCCGCCGCGCGACATTGCCCCACAGCAGCCGCGCCGGGACGCGCGCGGTGTCGCTCAGGCGCCGGATCAGTGGCGCAAGATGGTGATGCAGCAGCGCGTGATACCGGCTGTCGCTGTCGCCGGGCGCCGCCACGCCGGGATGAATGAGCACCAGTGCCTGCGTGTGGCCGTCGGCGTCCAGACGCAAGGCGCACTCCTGCGGTGCCAGCGGCCAGCGTTGTTGCAACAGGCTCAGGCCGGCCATCACCGGCGGCAGTATTTGCGCAAGATAGTGCAGCAGCCAGGCGCAGGCAGCGACGCGCAGATCGTGGGTGCCCAGGCAGGCGCCGTGGCGCCTGAGCAGGCCGCGCAGCGCGGTGTCATCGATCAGCAGGTGCTGCAATGGCACGTCATCTGCCGCGGGCGTGCACTGCAGGGTTTCGGCCAGTGGCGCCAGCGGGCCGGGGAACAGCGGCTTGAGCAGGTCGATCATGAATAGCCCGGTGTCGTCTTTATGGAGATGACGAATGGCGGTGTCGCCTTTTCAGTAAATATTGTCGGGAGCCAAACGTCAGTCTGGGTACAGCCCTTTTGCCGTGAGGCCACACCATGCTTGCCCTGTTGTTACGCCAGTCCCGCCGCCGGATGCTTGTGGCGGTGATCGCCAGTGTGCTGTCAGGGTTGTGCGGTGTGTTGCTGGTGGCACAGATCAACAGCGCGCTGAGTGCCGATCAGGCGGCACGCACCCAGCTGGCCTGGACGTTTGCGGCGCTGGCGGTGGGCATGATGGTCACGCGTGCGCTGGCCGCGATGATGTCAGAACAACTGGGGCAATACGCGCTGGCCCGCTTGCGGCACGAGATAGCCGCGCGGGTGATGGCGGCGGATTTTCGCCAGGTGGAGCAGCTCGGCAGTGCGCGGGTGCAGTCTGCACTGGCAGAACACAGCACCAACGTGGCGCAGTTTTTTGTCAGCGTGCCGGCGATTCTGAACAACGCCGTGGTGGTGCTGGCCTGCCTGGTGTACATGGCGTTGTTGTCGTGGCAGGTGTTGCTGGCGGCGGTCGTGGTGATCGGCCTGGGGTCGCTCGGCTATCACCTGGCGCACCTGAAAGCGCTGGGGCACCTCAGTACGGCGTCGGTGGCGCAGGACGGGCTGTTCGGGTATTTCCGTGCGCTCACCGATGGCGCCAAGGAGCTGCGGCTGCACCGTGACAAGCGGCAGCGCTTTCTGGACGACGTGCTGGGGCAGTCGATTGAGTCGGTACGCCATGCGCGTGCCACCGGCATGTCGATCTTTGTCGCCTCGGCGAGCTGGGGCAATTTCCTGATCTATGCGTTTATCGGGCTGGTGCTGTTCGTGCTGGTGGGCGATGTGCCGGACCGGGCTCGCATCATGACCGGTTTTGCGCTGATCTTCGTGTACATGGTCACGCCGCTGGAAGTGCTGCTGATGAATATCCCGCGTGCCAATCTGGCCCGGGTCTCGGCCGCAAGGATTGAAGAGATCACAGCGGATATCGGCGCCGAAACGCCAGCCGGGCGTGCCGTGCCGGCGCAATTCCGGCGCCTGTCACTGCAGGGGGTGCGGCACCGTTACTACCACGAGCAGAGCGACGAATTCTTCGAGCTGGGGCCGATTGATCTGGTGTTCAGGCCCGGCACGGTGACCTTTCTGATTGGCGGCAACGGCAGCGGCAAGACCACGCTGGCGAAACTGCTGGCGGGGCTGTACACCCCGGAGGAAGGCACGATATGCCTGGATGGCGAACCGGTGACGGAAAAAAGCCGCGACGATTACCGGCAGCTTTTCTCGGCGGTCTTTTCGGATTTCCATCTGTTTGATCGCCTGCTGGAAGCACCCGGCACGGCGTCCGATGAGGCCGGCAATCGCCTGCTGGCGCGGCTGCATCTGCAGCACAAGGTGCAGGTGCGCGATGGGGCTTTCACCACGCAAGCGCTGTCACAGGGGCAACGCAAACGCCTGGCGCTGGTGGTGGCCTGCCTGGAGGACCGGCCGTTCCTGATCTTTGATGAGTGGGCGGCGGATCAGGACCCGGTGTTCAAGGAAGTGTTCTATCACGAAGTGCTGCCGGCGTTGCGCGAGCAGGGCAAGGCGGTGCTGGTGATTTCCCACGATGACCGTTATTTCGATGCCGGTGACCGCCTGTTGCGGCTCGACAGTGGGCGTCTGTCACCGTTGCCGGCGGCACCGGCCGCACGCCCGGTGCCGGCAGACACCTGAGGCTTTTCCGCGTTCTGTGACCGGTTTTGCATTCCCTGTGTCCCCGGCGGATGACTGGCGTTGTCGCGTCGGGGCGGGGTCGTATAATGCGCCACGTCACGGAAAACACGGATTGTTGTCTCATGAAAACCCTGCTGGTGTTCAAGGTGCTGTTCCCGCTGATTGGCCTGGGGGCGCTGACGGGCGCCTGGATGCTGTACAGCGACGCGCGCGAGTTTATCGCCACCTCCACGGCGACGGAGGGCACGGTCGTGGACCTGGTGCGGTCGCGTTCCAGTGACTCCACGACCTATGCGCCGCAGGTGACGTTCACCGATGCACAGGGCCGCGCACACACGTTTATCTCCCGTACCAGCAGCAACCCGCCGGCCTATCACGTCGGCGAAACGGTGCGTGTGCTGTACCACTCGGGGTCATCGGCGCAGGCACGCATCGACGGGTTCTTTTCGCTCTGGGGCGGCGCGCTCATTGTCGGTATGCTGGGCAGCGTGTTTACGCTGGTCGGGCTGGGCACGGTGCTGGTGCCGATGCTGCGCCGGCGGCGTGCGGCGCAGTTGCGTGCCAGCGGCCGGCGGATCGAGGCGGCGTTCCAGGGGGTTGAGCACAACACCTCGCTGACGGTCAACGGGCGTCATCCGTTCTGCGTGATCAGCCAGTGGCAGAATCCGGCTACATCGCAAGTGCATGTGTTTCGCAGCGACAACCTCTGGTTCGATCCCTCCGAGTACATCACCCGCACGCAGATTCCTGTCTATATTGATCCGGCTGACCCGGATCGTTATCACGTTGACCTGTCGTTTTTGCCGACACTGGCGGGATAAGCGGGCAGGCGCAATGTGGCCCGCAGGCCACCGGACGGGCGCCGGGACAGGGCGAGGCTGCCACCGGTGCGCCGGGCAATCGCGTCGGTAATTGCCAGCCCGAGCCCGCTACCGCTACTGGACGGATGGCGCCAGAAACGACGTGTCAGCTGACTGACCTGTGTTTCATCCAGCGCCGTGCCTTCGTCGCAAATCTCGATTAACAGATCGTCATCCTGCCGCAGGGTTGCCTGAACGGTGACGGCGCCGGTGGTGTGTCGCAGCGCGTTGTCGATCAGATTGCGTATTGCGATGGCGGCCAGTTCTGCGGGCAGGTGCGGCGCCCGGTCCGGTAGTGTATCGGGCAGCTGTACGCGCTGGCGTTCGGGCAGTTCGTCGCGCACCTGGCGCAGCAACGGCTCCAGCTTGAGCGGCGCGCCGGCGGGCCAGTCTTCGTGGCTGTCCAGCCTTGCCAGCGTCAGCAGTTGTTCGAGTGTGCGCTGCAACCGGGCCACGGCGGCTTCCGCCTGCGCGAGGGATGCATCCGCGTGGGCCGGATCAGTACGCCGGGCCACCTGCAGGTGCGTCTTGATGGCGGTCAGCGGTGTGCGCAGTTCGTGCGCGGCGTCGCTGGTGAAACGTTGCTCGCGCTGCAGCAGATCGCCGGTATCGTGCAGCAGCCGGTTCAGGGTGGCCAGCACGGGCGCGAGTTCATCGGGCACCGGGCCGATATCGACGGCCTCCGTGCTGGCTGGATCGCGCTGGGAGAGGGCACTGTACAGCCGCGCCAGCGGGCGCAGGCCGCGCCGCACGCCAAGCCAGAGGGCGGACAGGCTGCCGAGCAGGGCAATGACAAATGGCAGTGCAGCGGCGAGCAGGATTTCCCGTTGCAGGGCGTGGCGTTCTGTCAGGCGGTCTGCGGTGCTGATAAAGAGACCGTTGAATTCGCGCGTGTAGACACGCCAGGGTTCGCCCTCAATCTCGCGATTGTGAAAGCCGATGCCGCCGCCGGCCAGCAGGTCGGGCAGGGCGCTGTGGGTTTGCAGAAAAATACCGCCGCTGCTGTCGCGCACCTGACAGGCGACACCGATATCCGCGGGCACCGACAGCGTGGCGCCACCGGGCACCTGCCAGGCGTCCGGTGGCAGTTGCATCACCAGCCCGCCGACCATGCGCGCCGAGGCGGCCAGGCGCTGGTCAAGGGTGTCCTGCAGGCGATGTTCCAGGCCACGCTGCAACCAGAACGCAGCCAGCAGCCACAGCAGGCTGAAGGACAGGCCGAGGATCAGCAGCAGCCGACGTTGCAGGCTCATAGTTCGTCCACGCTGCCGAGACGATAGCCGAGGCCGCGCACCGTCTGCACGATCCCGGGGGAGAGTTTGCGTCGCAGGTGGTGGATATGCACGTTCAGTGCGTTGCTTTCCACGCCGGTATCGAAACCGTACAGGCTGTCCTTGATCTGTTCAGCGCTGAGCACAGCGCTGCGCGAATGCAGCAGCTTTTCCAGCAACAGCAACTCACGACGTGGCAGGTTCACCGTCTCGCCATGCCAGGTGAGATGGCGTGCGGACGGATCAAAACGCAACGGGCCATGTGTGATCAGTGGCTGCGCGCGACCGGCCGCGCGACGCAACAGCGCGTGCATCCGCGCCACCAGTTCATCCAGATCAAACGGCTTGGACAGATAATCGTCCGCGCCGGCCTGCAGGCCGGCCACGCGTGCCGGCACGGCATCACGGGCGGTGAGTACCAGTACCGGCATGGCCTTGCCGGTGGCGCGCCAGTCGCGCAGCAGGCTCATGCCGTCCTGGTCGGGCAGGCCGAGATCGAGAATGACCGCGTCACTGGGCAGGGTGTCCAGCGCCGCCCGGGCGGCGCCGGCGGTGCGTACGTGGTCGACGGTGAAATCGTGCAGGGCCAGCCCGGCCTGGATGCCGGAGGCCACCAGCTCGTCGTCTTCCACCAGCAGGATATGCATGTCTGCTCCTGAATCGTTGGGTACCAGAGTATCGCGTTCGCAGATTAGCTCAATGTTAAGGCTGACTTAATGCTGACTTAATGCGCACGCGGCAGGCTGCCTGCCATGGCAATGGATGCGGGAGGGTGTGAATGATCAGGTTGATGGTTCTGGCCGTGCTGGGGCTGTGCAGTGTGGTGCTGGCACGGGCGGATTTTCTGCCTCCCGATCAGGCGTTCCGTTATCAATTGACGCCCGCCGCCGATGGCCGGGTGATGCTGCATTGGGATATCGCGGACGGTTATTACCTGTACCGCAAGGGCTTCGCGATCGAGGGTACGCCGAAGCCGGTGGCAGGTATCGATTTCCCGCCAGGCGAAATGATCGAGGATGAATTCTTCGGTACGTCAGAGGTGTATTTCCACCAGGCGATGATCGAGATCCAGCCCGGGGCGGCGCGCACACTGTCGCTGACCTGGCAGGGGTGTGCGGAGGCCGGGCTGTGCTATCCCCCTCAGCAGGCCAGTGTGACCTTGCCCGGCACGCAGGGCAGTCGCGAGCCGGTGCCTGCTGAGGATCAGCAATTGGCGGCCACACTGGCAGGCGGCCATTTGCTGTGGGGCGTGGCGGCGTTTTTTGGTCTGGGTGTGCTGCTGGCGTTTACGCCCTGCGTGTTGCCGATGTTGCCTGTGTTGTCCGCGCTGGTGGTGGGACGGCAGGCGCGCGGCTGGCAGGGGTTTACGCTGGCGCTGGCCTATGTGCTGCCTATGGCATTGACCTATGCGGCGTTGGGTGTTGTGACGGCGCTGGCGGGGGCGAGCATGCAGGCAGTGTTCCAGCAGCCCTGGGTGGTGTCGGTGTTTGCGGCGCTGTTTGTCGGGCTGGCGCTGGCAATGTTCGGGTTTTTTACCTTGCAGTGGCCGGGCTGGCTGCGTGATCGGCTGCACCGGGCCGGGGAGCGTCAGCGTGGCGGTACGCTGCTCGGTGCGGCGGCGATGGGGGTTTTGTCCGCGTTTCTGATGGGGCCGTGCATGACGGCACCGCTGGCGGGCGCGTTGCTGTATATCGCGGAAAGCGGTGATGTGATGCAGGGCGGCCTGGCCTTGTTTGCGCTCGGCCTGGGCATGGGCGTGCCGCTGTTGCTGGTTGCCACGGTGGGCGCGCACCTGTTGCCGAAACCCGGTAGCTGGATGAATGCGGTGAAGGTCGGTTTCGGCTATGTGCTGTTGGGCATGGCGTTGTGGTGGGTGGCACGGCTGTTGCCGGCGTCGATGGTATTGGCGCTGTGGGGCATATGGTTGCTGTCGGTGGCGCTGACACTCTGGCGTACCACCGGGCAAAGGCACGCCCCGGTGACGCCGGGCGGGCTGCTGGCGGGCGCGCTGGCCGTGGTGGCGGGGGGCTGGTCGCTGTTGATGCTGGGCGGTGCCGCCGCCGGTGGCGAATCGCCGTGGCGGCCGCTGGCGTCATGGGTGAGTGGTGCGCCGGCACCGCAGCATGATTTTATGGCGCGTTTCCAGCCGGTGCCGGATATCGACACGCTGAGCGCGCAGTTGGCACAGGCCAGCGCCCGGGGGCAGTGGACGCTGGTGGATTTTTATGCGGACTGGTGTGTGTCCTGTCATGTGATCGAAGCGGAAGTGTTCGGTGACCCGGCAGTGCAGGCTGCGCTGGGTTCGGCGCAGTTGCTACGCCCGGATGTGACCGACAACGATGCTGACGACAAGGCGCTGATGCAACGCTATGGCATCATCGGCCCGCCGACGCTGCTGCTGATCGGGCCGGACGGCGAAGAGCGGCGCGCGCAACGGATCATTGGCGAAGTGGATGCAGCGGGTTTTCTGGCCCGCTGGCAGGCCGCAACAGAACAGGAGTAGGGCATGTTATCGGTGAGCCTGGGGCCGCTGGTGATGTCGGTACAGCGCGGTGTGCTGGTGCTGGCGGTGTTGGTGGCGCTGATGGTGGCGGTGTTTCTGGCGCGGCAGCGCCGGGTGCCGGTGGCGGACGCGGTGATGTCGGTGCTGTGCTGGGGCGTGCTCGGTGCGCGGCTGGTGTTTGTGCTGCGCTACTGGAGTGACTATGCCGCATCGCCCTGGTCGATGGTGGATATCCGCGATGGGGGATTTGATCCCGTTGGCGGGCTGCTGGCGGCGTTGCTGTTTGCCTGCTGGACGGGCTGGCGCCGCGCGGCGCTGCGGCGACCGCTGGGCATTGCGCTCAGCGCTGGCGCGGCCACCTGGCTGGTGACTTCCCTGGCCCTCGTGGCAATGGTAGACCCCGCGCGCGAATTGCCGGCAGTGCCGCTGGCGACGCTCAGTGGTGGCGAGACGTCTCTGGCGGCGCGCCACGATGGCCGGCCGATGGTGGTCAATCTGTGGGCCACCTGGTGCCCGCCGTGCCGGCGCGAAATGCCGGTGCTGGAAGCGGCGCAGCAGGCGCGCCCTGATGTGCAGTTCGTGTTCGTCAATCAGCGCGAGCCGTTGTGGACGGTGCAGCAGTTTCTGATGCAGCAATCTTTGCAACTCACCAATGTCGTGATGGACACGCAGGGCGATTTGTCCCGCCACATGGGTTCGTTCGCGTTGCCGACCACATTGTTTTATGACGCCGGGGGCAGGCTGGTGGACAGCCACCTTGGTGAAGTGTCCCACGCCATGTTGCGGCATGCGCTGCAGCGTCTGGCACCGAGTGAATCACCCGAAAAGGAGTAACCCCATGCGCGCATTGTTTTACGGACTACTGTGGGTGCTGAGCCTGCCGGCGGCAGCGGACGCTGTGCTGCCTGCGCCGATCACCGCCCTGACCGCACGAGGCTTGACAGTGGTGGATACGTTCGAGGCGCCGGGCGATCTGTCCGGTTATGTGATGCGCCTTCAGGGCCGTCAGCTCACGGTATTTGTCACCGCAGACGGTCAGCACGCGCTGGTCGGCACGCTGCTCGATGCACAGGGCAATGACCTGTCCGAAGCGCCGCTGAATGCCGCCATGTCAGCGCAATACGCTGGCGCCTGGGACACGCTGGAGAGCAGCCACTGGATCGCTGATGGCGACGGAGATGCGCCGCGGGTGATCTATACCTTTACCGATGCCAATTGCCCGTTCTGTCATCGCTTCTGGCAGGCAACGCAGCCGTGGGTCGAGGCCGGCAAGGTGCAGGTGCGGCATGTGCTGGTGGCGGTGCTGCGTCCAGACAGCCTGCCGAAAGCGGTGGCGATGCTGGCGGACGAGGACCCGGGTGCAGCGCTGGGGCGGCATAATCGTGCCTATGAGCAGGGCGGGATTTCACCGGCGTTAAAGCCATCCAGCACGCTGGCGGCACAGGTACAGACCAACACCGATATCATGCGTGATCTCGGGCTGGGTGGAACCCCGGCGACCTTTTACCAGGATGCAGAGGGCAATGTGCTGGTGAAGCAGGGCATGCCCGGGGACGCAGAAATGGCGCTGATCATGGGTAGTTCGAAACCGTGATTTGCAAGGGGGGTAGGGTGGGTAGAGC
>NZ_AQOR01000011.1 GCF_009846755.1 Alcanivorax sp. S71-1-4 | reverse complement strand
AAGAGCGCAGCGAATCCCACCACTCCTGACTCACCTACCGCTCCACTCCCCCGGCCGCGCTGACAATACTGAACTTGTCCGAATCCGCCACCCGCGACACCTGCCGGAAATAACGCTTCAGCAACCCGCCATAGCCCAGGTGCCGATTGCCGATCACCCGCAATTCACCTTGCGGGGCAAGGCGCCGCGCCACCTGCCGGAACAGCATTCTGGCCATACTGTCGTCCACGGCATGGCCACGGTGAAACGGCGGGTTCAGCAGCACCAGATCAAACAGCCCGTCGCATCCGGCCAGACCGTTGCCAAGGTGAAACACCGCCTCCACATCCCCGGCATGACGCGCGGCATTCTCCCGTGCGCTTTCCAGGGCCTGCCAGGACTCGTCACAGAACACCACCTGTGCCGACGGATTGCGCGCCGCCGCCACCAGCCCGATCACGCCATTGCCACATCCCAGATCAGCGATACGCCCACTGATACCCGACGGCACATGCTGCATGAAAAAGCGTGCCCCGATATCCATCTGCGCCTGCGCGAACACGCCCGCGCGCACCGTCAGTGTCCAGTCCCACCCCGGCACCCTGATGCGGCTGGGATAAGGCGGTGCCGGCACAGCTTCCCCGGTGACCCGCGCCGTCAGCCCGTGCGCCTTGTACCGGCCCCGCAACAGATCAATATCGCCGAGGTACCGCCTTACCAGCGCCAGCAGCGTGCCCGGCAAATGCTTGTCCATCCAGGCCAGCGCCACAGGGGTGCCGGCGGGCAGCTCCGTCGCCAGGCGCCAGAGCTGGTATTCCAGCAGCGCCAGTTGCTTCGGCACACGCACCAGCACCCTTGCCGGCTGCGCCGGCCAGGACTGGTCCGGCCAGCACCAGCGCTGTGCATCGAACGTCTGGCCATTGTCTGCGGCATTGGCCAGCAATGCCGCACGTGCCAGCCAGGAATCACCGGACACCACGCAGCCCGGCAGCAGTAATGCCAGCGCCCCGCAGTGATCGTTGAGCACCAGCACCGGGCCACTGGCAGGCGCATCCGGCAGGTCCAGCAGGTACAAGTCCGCGCCGTCCCAGGCGCGCAGTGTTTCGCTGCGCCGACGCGGCCAGCGGCGCACGGTCACGGCACCACGCGGGTGCTCAAGCGCTGTCTCGGGAGACTCGGAGGAAGAGTGTGATCGGCTCATGCCGCGCATTATGCCTGTACTCGTGCGCCCTGCCTCCCCAGCATGGCGGAAAAGCAGACATGGCGGAAAAACAGGCATGGCTAAAAAAACAACGGTCGGGCAATTGCCTCTGGTAATCCCGGTTTTTTTTGTTAGAATGCGCCCCACTTTCGGAGTATAGCTCAGCCTGGTAGAGCACTACGTTCGGGACGTAGGGGTCGTAGGTTCAAATCCTGCTACTCCGACCAGACACACCCTGCCCTCCCGACCTTCTCTGAAGACACGGGCAGACACAGAAAGCCGCCTTCATCCAGGCGGCTTTTTTCGTTTCAGGCCTCTTTTCCACGCCTCCTTTTCAAACACCCAGCGGCCAGCTCATCCTGCGCTGGTAGCGACGGCCGGCGGCATCGGCATCCCCGCTGTGGTACAGCACCACTTCCCCGGCCTCCAGACACGCGGGTGCCAGCGGCGGCACAGGCCCGGCATGCTGCCGGGCCAGCGTGACATGTGGCCGGAAAGCGCGGTCATCCAGCACCATGCCCCGTTCCCGGCAGAGGCTGGACAAGGCCGTCTGCAATACCGCAAGCGGCGCCACCGGCCGGCCCTCCAGTGCCAGCACAGGGCTGCCCGGCACGGGAAACGGTATCGGACCGGTCAATGGCTGCCGGATCGGTGCCAGGCGGGCACACAGGGAGGCGAGCGCCGACGCCAGCGCAGCCTGCCGTGCCGCCCCCGGATCACCGAGAAAGACCAGCGTCAGATGCCAGTCCTCGGCGGCTTCCCAGCGCGCCAGGCCCGCTGGCGCAGCCGCACAATACAGTTGCAATTGCTGGCGCAGGGCGCCGGTGACCGGCAACCCGAGAAAGCTGCGCATGGCGGTAACATCTCCCGTTGGCGAAGCATGGCAGGCGCGGCCCGCCACAAGGTAGAATTGCGCCCCCCGAACAGGAGACACATCGCCCATGCCCGGTAAGGTCGGATTCATCAGCCTTGGCTGTCCCAAAGCCCTCGTCGACTCGGAACGCATTCTCACCCAGTTGCGCACCGAGGGCTACGAGGTGGTACCGACCTATCAGGACGCCGACGTCGTGGTGGTGAATACCTGTGGCTTCATTGACGCCGCCAAGGCTGAATCACTGGAGGCCATCGGCGAAGCGCTGAACGAGAATGGCAAGGTTATCGTCACCGGTTGCCTGGGCGTGCAGGAAAACGATATCCGTCAGGTGCACCCTCAGGTGCTGGCGGTGACCGGGCCGCAGCAATACGAACAAGTGGTGAATACCGTGCACGACGTCGTGCCGCCGAAGGCCGAACACAATCCGTTCATGGACCTGGTGCCGCCGCAAGGCATCAAGCTTACGCCGCGTCACTACGCTTATCTGAAGATTTCCGAAGGCTGCAATCACAAGTGCAGTTTCTGCATCATCCCCAGCATGCGCGGCAAACTGGCCAGCCGCCCGGTCGGCGAAGTGCTGGACGAAGCGCAACGGCTGGTCCGTGCAGGCGTGCAGGAACTGCTGGTTATTTCACAGGATACCAGCGCTTACGGCGTGGACCTGAAATACCAGACCGGCTTCTGGGATGGTATGCCGGTGAAGACCCGCATGCTGGAAATGTGCCAGGCGCTGGGCAGCATGGGCGTCTGGGTGCGGCTGCATTATGTGTATCCGTATCCGCACGTGGACGAGGTCATTCCGTTGATGGCGGCCGGCAAAATCCTGCCTTATCTGGACATTCCCTTCCAGCATGCCAGCCCGCGCATTCTGTCGCTGATGAAACGCCCCGCGCACGCGGAAAACACGCTGGAACGTATCCGCCGCTGGCGCGAAATCTGCCCGGACCTGACCCTTCGCAGTACCTTTATTGTCGGTTTCCCCGGCGAAACCGACGAGGATTTCGAACTGCTGCTGGACTGGCTGGAAGAAGCAGAACTGGATCGCGTCGGCTGCTTCACCTACTCCGCCGTGGACGGTGCACCGGCCAACGACCTGCCGGACCCGGTACCGGAAGAGATTGCCGCCGAACGGCTCGAGCGGTTCATGAATGTTCAGGCGCGTATCAGCGCGCGCCGGCTGGCGCGCAAGGTCGGCCGGGACATTGAGGTGTTGATCGACGAAGTCGATGACGAAGGCGCCATCGGGCGCTCCCAGGCCGACGCCCCGGAAATTGACGGGCTGGTCTACCTGAATGGCGAGACGGATCTCACACCGGGCCAGCGCGTATGGGCCCGCGTGGAGCACAGTGACGAGCACGATCTCTGGGCAAGCCTCGTCGACAAAAACTGAATGCAGAATCAGCTAGGCCGTGGCGCACTGCTGCTGATATTCAGCGAACTGCTGCTGGCGATCATGGCGGCGATGGTCAAGCACGTCAGCCAGGACCTGCCACCGGAAGTGGTGACCTTTTTTCGCAACCTGCTCGGGCTGGCTGTGCTGCTGCCGTTCCTGCTGCAGCGCGGCGGCCTGCACGCCATGGCCACCCGTCGCCTTGGCGGCCACCTGATCCGTGCCGCGGCGGGCCTGGCCGCGATGTACTGTTATTTCTACACCATCGCGCATATTCCACTGGCGGAGGCCGTGCTGGTCAAAATGACCACGCCGTTTCTGATGCCCCTGATCGCCTGGCTATGGCTGGGTGACCGTATTGGCCCACGTACCCTGCTTGCCATCATGCTCGGTTTTGTCGGTGTCAGCTTTGTGTTGCGGCCGGTGCCCGGGCACTTCGACCCGGTGCACTTGGTGGCGCTTGCCGGTGCAGCACTGATGAGCGTGGCGATGGTCGGCATCCGCAGCATCTCCGACACCGAGCCGCCACGCCGCACGGTATTCTGGTTCGGCGTGTTCAGCTCGCTGATTTCCGCTGTGCCACTGCTCTGGGTGCGCCCCCTGCCCGGCCCGGAACACTGGCCGTGGCTGGTCGCCATTGGCGTGGTGGCCACTGCCGCACAGATCACCATGACCACCGCCTACAAGCTGGCCAGCCCCGGCCGGATCGGCATCTACAATTACACCTCCGTGGTCTGGGCCGCACTGCTCGGGCTGGTGTTCTGGGCCGAAGCGCTGCACTGGAGCACCCTGGTGGGCACCGCACTGATCTTTATCGCGGGGCTGTGGAACCTTGACCGCCGGCGCGGCCTCAATGCCGCGCCCGAAGTTCAGGCGGTGTCCAGTCAAACGGCACCTGATAGGTCATCAGAAACCCGCCAATCGTGATCAGCACGCGGGAGATACCGATGTAGGAGTCAGGAATGCGGACCTTCTCCTCGCGAAATTTTTCCAGCAGCGCCTGCATGGCTTCCAGCGGATGCTGGTCGCGCAGACGATCACTGAGCACGTACATCGACAACTCGCGCAGTGTCTCCGGGTTGCCCCCGACAAACCCGGCGCGGGCAAACAGCTCGCCGACATCCACTTCACCGGCAAAGCCCATCAGCCCGTACAGCAGATGCGAATAGTGCCGCACCTCTTCGGGGGTGAGACGGCCAATGGCACCGAAATCGAGAATGGTGATCTCGCCCGTGTCATTGACGATGAAATTGCCCGGGTGCGGATCGGCCTGATAGATGCCGAAGCGCGTCACCTGTTGCAGATAACTGGCAAACAGCGTTCCCAGAAGCCGCGATGCCTCGTCCGGGTGGCCGTCGAGGTATTCCCGCAGGCGGTGGCCATGCACCCACCCGGTGATCATCACTGACTCACTGCTCAGGTCGTCGTGCAGCACCGGCACACTGATGCCCGCCGGATGCGGCAGGCGTGCAAACCGGCGCAGGTTTTCCGCCTCGTTGCGCAGGTCCAGCTCCGCCGCCGTCATGGCCAGCAACTGTTCTGTCACCTGTATCACATCCAGCTCATGCACCAGCGGTGCGAGCAGGCGCGACAACAGCCGGAAAATGCGGCTGTCCTGCTCGAACAGCCGCGCCACTTCCGGCAGGCGTATCTTCACCGCCACCTCTTCCCCCGTGATCAGGCGGGCGCGATGCACTTGCGCGATCGAGGCAGTGGCCACCGGCACCAGATCGAATTCGCTGAAACGGCTGGTCCAGTCCGCCCCCAGTGCTTCAGCCAGCACCGGCTTCAGCAGATCGAAATGCACCGGCTGGGCGGCGTTCTGAAGTGTTTGCAGGGAATCAATGTACTGCGGCGGCAGCACATCCGGACGACAACTGAAAAACTGCGCTGCCTTGACCCAGCTCGCGCCGTTACGACGACACAGCCGGGTGATGCGCAGCGCAGCATCGGCGTGCACATCCTCCAGCGCCCGCTGGCTGCGAGCACGCTGCCGGCCATAGACCGCCAGCACTTCAGCCATGGTGGCCAGGGCGCGCAGATAACGTCCACGGCCGCTCACCAGTGAACCCAGCGCACGCGCACCGATACCTATGTTCTCTCGCAGCCCGACCAATGGGGCCTCCCCGGTTCAACACATAAGCCCGGCAGAGCCAGGCGAATTCAGCCACTCAAGGCGGCTGTTGTTATGCTTACGCGCAGCCGGACAGGTTGAACAATCGGTGCCGGCTTCGTAAGGTGTGCTTCACATTCTGCCGTCAGAATGTGCGCGTTGCCATCACTGCATCCCAGTAAAACCTCTCCCGGCAGCGGGATGCCATGACCCGAGGAATCCGAATGCCCGCCAGCAAGGCCAATGAGATCCGCACCCGGGGCATCACCATTCTGCAGAAGAGCCACCCCGATATCCGCCGGCTGCGGCGGGAAGCCCACATCCCCTCGATCCACGGCAACAAGGTCTGGAACTCCAGTTTCATCGTCATGGACTACCTCAAACGCCACCGGCCGCCGGAAGGCAGCCGCCATATGGATATAGGATGTGGCTGGGGGGTGCTGGCGGTATACAGCGCCAAGCGTCTGGGCCTGGAAGTGACCGCGGTGGACGCCGACCCGGATGTCTTCCCCTATCTCGACCTGCACGCAGAGCGCAATGGTGTGACCATCGCCACCCGGCGGGCGCGCTTTGAACGCCTCACCCGCAAGCAAATGCAAGGCGTGCATACGATTACCGGCGCAGACGTGTGTTTCTGGGACGAATTGACCCCGGTGCTGTTCAAGCTGATCCGCCGGGCACTGTCCGCCGGCGTACAGCAGATCATCATCGCCGACCCCGGCCGCGCGCCTTTTTATGCGCTGGCGGAGCAATGCATCGAGCATTTCGACGCGCGCCTGAAAGAACGCCGCACCAGCACACCCCGCCCGGCCAGCGCCGATCTGCTGATTATCGAACAGCCCCGCTGATACCCTGCCCGGGGCGCAAAGCGCCCCCATTGAATTTCCCGCCACTGTCGCCATCATTCAGGCATTCACGCCCCAAACAATGGAATGCGACCGATGAGTGATGAGCAGGCAACCCAGCAGCCCGGCCTCTCCCTGGTACTGCCGGAGCAGCGTCCGCAGCGGATTTATCTGCTGCCCGTCAACCAGCGCCCTTTCATGCCCGGCCTGGTGCAACCCGTGCTGTTCAAGCCGGACCTCTGGCAACCGACCGTGGAGCGTGTCAGCCAGACACCGCACCATACCCTCGGGCTGGTCTATACCGGCGACCGCCCACCCGAAGACGTCGGCCCCGATGATTTTCCTGAGTACGGCTGCCTCGTGCGTGTCCATAACGCCGCCAGCGAGTCCGGCATGCTGCAACTGGTCGCCCAGGGGCTGGCCCGCTTCCGTATCACCGGGTGGCTCAGCCGCAAGCCGCCCTACCTGGTGGAGGTGGAATACCCGGAAGCGGAAGAAGAAGACTCCGATTCAGTAAAGGCCTACGCACTGGCGATCATCAACACCATCAAGGAATTGCTGCCGCTGAACCCGTTGTACAACGAAGGATTGAAGCTCTACCTGCAGAATTTCAGCCCGCGCGAGCCATCGCCGCTGACCGATTTCGCCGCCGCATTGACGACCGCCTCCGGTGCCGAGCTGCAAGGTGTGCTGGAAACCGTACCGCTGCTCAAGCGCATGGAAAAAGTCCTGGTGCTGCTGAAGAAAGAACTGGAAGTCGCGCGCCTCCAGAACAGCATCAACGATCAGGTCAACGAAAAGGTCTCCGCCCAGCAGCGGCAGTTCTTCCTGCGCGAGCAGCTCAAGATCATCCAGAAAGAACTGGGGCTGGCCAAGGATGACCGCACGGCGGACGCGGAGGAATTCCAGGCCCGCGTGGCCGACCTGACATTGCCTGATGCAGTGGCCAAACGGTTCGATGAAGAGCTGAAGAAACTCTCGGTACTGGAAACCGGCTCGCCGGAGTACGCAGTCACCCGCAACTATCTCGACTGGCTGACACAGGTGCCCTGGGGCAAGCTCTCCACCGACAACCTGGACCTGCACCATGCCCGCAACGTGCTGGAAGCGCACCATGCCGGCCTGGCGGACATCAAGGACCGCATCATCGAGTTTCTCGCCGTGGGCGCCATGCGCGGGGAAATGCGCGGCGCCATCATCCTGCTGGTCGGCCCGCCCGGTGTCGGCAAAACCAGTATCGGCCGCGCCATTGCCGAATCGCTGAACCGGCGTTTCTACCGGCTGAGCCTGGGCGGCATGCGCGACGAAGCCGAGATCAAGGGACATCGCCGCACCTATATCGGCGCCATGCCCGGCAAGCTGGTGCAAGCCCTGAAAGAAGCCGGCACCAGCAACCCGGTGATCATGCTCGACGAGATCGACAAGCTTGGCCAGTCGTTCCAGGGCGACCCTGCGTCTGCGCTGCTGGAAGTGCTCGACCCCGAACAGAACCAGCAATTCCTCGATCACTACCTGGATTTGCGCGTGGACCTGTCACACACGCTGTTCATCTGCACCGCCAACACGCTGGATTCGATCCCCGGCCCGCTGCTGGACAGGATGGAAATCATCCGGCTTGGCGGCTACATCACTGCCGAAAAAGTCGACATCGCGCGCAAACACCTGTGGCCACGGGCCCTGGAACGCGCCGGTGTCAAACCCTCGCGGCTGAAAATCTCAGACAGCGCCCTGCGCGAGGTGATCGAGGGTTATGCCCGCGAGGCCGGTGTCCGCAACCTGGAAAAGCAGCTCAACCGCATCGTCCGCAAGGCCGTGGTGCAGCTGCTGGACGGCCGGCGCAGCCTGTCCGTCACCGGCAATAACCTGGCGGAGTTTCTCGGCAAGCCCTATTTCCGCCCGGAGAAACTCCAACGTGGCGTCGGCGTGGTCACCGGCCTGGCCTGGACGTCCCTCGGCGGTGCCACGCTGGCCGTCGAGGCAAGCCGTGTGCACAACCATGGCCGCGGCTTTCGCCAGACCGGCCAGCTCGGTGACGTGATGCGGGAATCCAGTGAAATCGCCTACAGCTTTGTGTCCAGCCATATCGAACAGTATGGCGCCGACAAGGACTGGTTCCGCGAAGCTTTCGTACACCTGCACGTGCCGGAGGGCGCGACGCCCAAAGACGGCCCCAGCGCCGGTGTCACCATGGCCACCGCGCTGATTTCGCTGGCCCGTAATCAGCGCCTGCCTCGCAAACTTGCCATGACCGGCGAGCTGACGCTGACCGGACAGGTACTGCCGGTAGGCGGCATCCGCGAGAAAGTGATCGCCGCACGGCGTGTCGGCCTGCGCGAACTGGTGCTGCCGGAAGCGAACCGGCGCGATTACGACGAACTGCCGGACTACCTGCGCGAGAAAATGACGGTACACTTCGCCAGCCACTATGACGACGTGTTCAATACGGTATTCGGTTGAGGCAGACGACACATTGAGCCAGGCCCCGCTGGAAGAACGCCCTTACTACATCGTGCCCCGCTGCGATGAGCCCGTGCGCACCCTGTACCGGGATGCGCACTGCTGGGTGGTGGAAAAACCCGCATTGCTGTTGTCAGTGCCGGGCCGGGGCCCGGAGAACCGCGACTCGGTCACCTGGCGCCTGCAACAGGACGAGCCGGAAGTACGGGTGGTACACCGGCTTGACCTGGACACGTCCGGGCTGATGGTGTTCGCGATCGGCATCGAAGCACAACGCCGTCTGAATCGGGCCTTTGCCGAACGGGAAGTCAGCAAGACCTACGAAGCCGTTGTGGACGGATTGGTGGCAGATGACGCCGGCGACATTACCTTTCCGATCATCGCCGACTGGGCCAACCGGCCCCGGCAGAAAATCTGCTTCGAGCGTGGCAAGCCTTCCCTGACCCGTTACCGGGTACTGGCGCGGCACCCCAACGACGACAAGACACGCTTGCGGCTCACCCCCGTCACCGGCCGCTCACACCAGCTACGCATTCATCTGCGGGAAATTGGCCACGCCATTCTCGGCTGTGACCTGTACGCGCCGCCAGCCGCCCTGGCACGCAGCGAACGGCTGTTGCTGCATGCCACAGAACTCGGCTTCAACCACCCGGCCACCGGGCTGTGGCATCAGTTCCGCTCTGCCGCGCCGTTCTGACGTCAGGCCCAGTCATCACCGTAATGGTGCAACAGTTCTTCTCCTGCCTGTACGTCCCGCAGCGTCGTCACGCTCAGGTCTTCGTAATAGGCCACGTTCGGTTGCGCCGCGTGGTTGATGTAGCGCAGATCGCACACCACCTGGACGGGCCGTGTCGCCTCATCCAGCCACAGCACATGCGGGCCCGTCTCGGCCGCCGGCTGTGTTGCGCAAATGCCGAGTTCCGTCTCGGCGGGAATATCGACGCGGGCAAACAGCCCCTTGCCATGTACCGGTGACTCACCGACATACACCAGTTCCTGTCGGAGATACGCGCTGCTCATGCCAGCCCCTTTTACTCAGCCAAATGCGGACACGGGACAACTCACCCCCGTACCACCCAACCCGCAGTATCCGTTCGGGTGTCGATCCAGATATTGCTGGTGATAGGTTTCAGCATAATAAAACACCGGCGCGGGCAGGATTTCCGTGGTGATACGGCCAAGCCCGGCCTGGTCCAGCGCGTGCTGGTAGGCCGCCCGGCTTTGCGTGGCAAGCTGCTGCTGTGCTGCATCAAAGCAGTAGATGCCGGACCGATACTGCGTCCCCACATCATTGCCCTGGCGCATGCCCTGCGTCGGATCATGGCTTTCCCAGAACACTTTCAGCAGCGTTTCGTAAGTCGTCTGCGCCGGATCAAACACCACCAGCACCACTTCATTGTGTCCGGTGAGACCGCTGCAGACTTCTTCATAGGTCGGGTTCGGCGTCAGGCCACCGGCATAACCGACCGCCGTCACCCGCACACCCGGCTGCTGCCAGAAACGCCGTTCCGCGCCCCAGAAGCAGCCAAGCCCGAACAAGGCCTGCTGGTACTGCCCGGGCCAGGGCGGCGTCAGTGCCAAACCGGTGACGCGATGGGGTTCCGTCACCGGCATGGCCTGCTCGCGCCCCGGCAGGGCCTGCTCCGCCGTGGGCATCTGTTGTTTGTCTGTGTTGCTTCGCCACATACCCGCCTCCGTATCGCCGACCACTCGCCCCATCGTACTTGCAGCCGGTCAACAAGATCATTACATATCAGTAAACAGCAAATGCGGCACACTGACGCTTCACAAAGGTCATGACGTGGACAATGGTGATCCACGCCGCCGCTTTCAAGGCACGTACAATCGTGCCACACGACGATGACAAGGGAGTGTGTCCATTGGGGTTGCTTGATACCGGCAAGGATCTGCGTCGCGCCAACACACTGGCGACCATCCTGCTCAAGTACGGTTTTGGTGATGTGATCCGCCGCCTCGGGCTGGCCGCACCGCTGGAGCAGGCCGGCAAGCTGGTGCGCACCAGCATTGACCGTGATTTGCTGACCATGCCTCCACCGCAGCGGCTGCGCTGTGCGCTGGAAGAAATGGGGCCGACGTTCGTCAAGCTCGGCCAGATCCTGGCCACGCGCGTGGACATGTTCCCGCGCGAATGGATCGACGAGTTCGAGCGCCTGCAGGACAACGCCCCCGCACTGCCCTTCGAGCAGCTCTTGCCAATGGTGGAGCAGGCACTCGGCAAACCGGTCGCCAAGGTCTTCCGCCACATTGATCCGGTACCGCTGGGCGTGGCGTCCATTGGCCAGGTACACCGTGCCACCACGCTGCGTGGTGAACAGGTGGTACTGAAAATCCAGAAGCCCGGCATCCGTGCCAAGATCGATTCCGACCTGCGGCTGCTGCGCCACGTGGCACGGCTGGCGGTGGACAACTCCGCCGAATTGCGCCGTTACCGGCCTGTTGAACTGGTGCGTGAATTCGAACGCTCACTCAGCCGTGAACTGGATTTCACCATTGAGGCGCGCAACGCCGACCGCATTCGCAAAAATCTGCGCAAGCTGGAATGGGTCAAGGTGCCACGAGTGCACTGGTCGTGGACCAGCCCGACCCTGAGCGTACAGGAGCTGATCGAAGGCATCCCTGCGCGGCAGCTCGAACGCCTTGAGGCGGCCGGCATGGACCGCCCGCTGATCGCCCGCCGCGGCGCTGCCATCGCCTGGAAAATGGCGCTGGAGGACGGCTTCTTCCATGCCGACCCGCACCCGGGCAATTTCCTGATCATGCCCGGCAACCGCATCGGCATGCTCGACTACGGCATGGTCGGCAAACTGTCCCACTCACGCCGCGAGCAGATGGTGCAGATCATGAAATCGGTGGTGCTGCAGGAACCGGAAGGCTGCGCGGCGGTGCTGGCGTCCTGGTCCGACGGCCAGCCTGTGAAGTACGAAGCACTGGTGGCCGATGTCGAGGATGTCATCTCGCTGTACTACGGCATCCCGCTGGAAGACCTGGACGTCGGCGCCCTGCTCAACGACATCACCGGCCTGCTGCGCAACCATAATCTGGTCCTGCCGCCGGATATCGCCTTGCTGATCAAGGCGATTATCACCCTGGAAGGTTTCGGGCGCCTGATTCACCCCGGCTTTGATGTGATGAGCGAAGCCGAGCCGCTGATAAAGCGCATGCTGCGCCAGCGCTACAGCCCGACACGGCTGGCAAAAAACCTCAGCCTGAAGGCACTGGACGCGGTGGATCGTCTGTACGCACCGCCCACGCCGGCCGGCAACCCGGTCAGCGAAGGCAGCGGTATCGACCCGCGCCATCTGGAACGGCTGGTACGGCATATCGAACGATCCCAGTACCGGCAGGTTCAGGCCATGCTGGTCACTGGCGGCATCATCGCTGGCGCAGTGATGCTTGGCGGGCGCACGCCACCCACCCTGTGGGACATCTCCGTGTTCGGGCTGCTGGTCTTTCTCGGCAGCACCACCTGGGGCGCCTGGCTGATGCTGGTGTCGCGCCGTTACCTGCGCGAATGGGAATGAATCGGGTGCGCGGGTGGTCCTATACTGTGCCGGCCAGACGCCAAGGAGTGCCTGAATGACTCGCCACCACCTATCACTGAAGAAAACCGTGCTGGTTACCACCGTCGCACTGGTCGCCGCCTGCAGTACCTCGCCGCTGGGCCGCAACCAGTTCCTGCTGATGCCGGCAGCGCAGATGGACGAAATGGGCGTTGCCGCGTACAGCCAGCTGAAGTCCGAGACACCGGTCAGCAAGGACCGCCGCAAAGTGACCTACGTGCGCTGCATTGCCGACCACATCACCGCCACGCTGGACAGCGACCAGCAGTGGGAGGTGAACCTGTTCCAGGATGACAGCGCCAACGCCTTTGCCCTGCCAGGCGGCAAGATCGGCGTGAACACCGGTCTGCTCACCGTGGCCACCAACCAGCACCAGGTCGCCGCCGTCATGGGGCATGAAGTGGGCCACGTGCTGGCGCAGCACTCCAATGAACGGGTATCGCTGCAATACGCCACCCAGAGCGGGATGCAGATTCTGGCCGCCGTGGCCGGTGAAGCCACCCAGGAAAAACAGATGCTGTTCGGCCTGCTGGGGCTGGGCGCGGAATACGGCATTGCCCTGCCGTTCAGCCGCAAACATGAGAGCGAGGCCGACGTGATCGGCCTGCAGCTGATGGCCCAGGCCGGCTTCGACCCGCGGGAAAGCGTGTCACTGTGGGAGAACATGGCCGCGGCCCCCGCCGCAGTTCCTGTCCACGCACCCGTCCCACGCCACCCGCATCCGCGACCTGCAGGCACGCTTGCCGGAGGTGATGCCGCTGTATCAGCAGGCCCAGGCGGCGGGCCGCCGACCGAACTGCTCATAAAGAACACCGTCAGCAGCAGCTAAAAGACCGCGTTGGTTGGTAGGGTGGGTAGAGCCAACGGCGAAACCCACCGGGACCATGCAGCACACTGCTCGCACAGAATCATCGAAACTACCCACCTCCCAAGCCGGGTGATGTCGATGGTTTTGCGGGAGTGGATACCGGGTATGGACGCGGTAGGTTTCGCTGCCTGTTCAGCCGGGGGAGTGAGGTACTGCCCAAGCTAAAGAGGAGGTAGTTTCGGTCAGGCTTGCGGGAGTGAGGCGGGGCCTGGACGTGGTGGGTTTCGCCGTTGGCTCTACCCACCCTACGGACAGTTTCGCTGGTGTCACAACCGGCAGCGTCACTTGTAATACGCGTTTTCAGTCATGGAGTGATCAGTCTTGTCGCGGACGGCGGTCAGCTCCGGCAAGCGCTCCTTGAGGGTTTTCTCCACCCCGCTCTTCAGTGTCATATCCACCGCCGAGCAGCCCTGGCAGCCACCACCAAATTCCAGGATGGCAACATTGTCCTCGGTCAGCTCCAGCAATTGGACATTGCCGCCATGCGCTGCCAGGCCGGGGTTGATCTCGGAATACAGCACGTAGTTGATCCGCTCTTCCAGCGAGGCATCGTCGCTCAGTTCCGGCACCCGGGACTTCGGCGCCCGGAAGGTGAGCTGCCCCCCCATGCTGTCTTTCTTGTAGTCGATGACGGCATCTTCCAGATAGCGCACGCTGCTGCCGTCAATCCAGGCGTGAAAGCCCTCATAATCCAGGCGCACATCATTGGCTTCCTGCTCACCTTCGGGGCAGTAGGCCATGCAGCACTCTGCATGTGGCGTACCAGGGCGTTCCACGAAAATACGTACACCAATCCCCGGCGAGCTCTGTTTTGCGAGCAGGTCGCGCAGGTAGTCCTGGGCGGTCGGGGTTACCGTAATCAGCGTTTCTGCCATGAGTCTCTCGGGCTGAGAATTTCCGACTATTTTAGTCAAGTATGCAGCAGCATGCCAGCATCGCTCACGGGCACGCCTGCAACGGCTCTGCTATGCTTGCCCCCTTTTCCGCTAGGACCAGACCGTGCTTGACCGGGACCGTAGCCGCCGCATCCTTGCCCTCGCCCTGCCGATCATGGCGGCCATGGCCAGCCAGAGCCTGCTGAACCTGGTCGATGCCGCCATGGTCGGCAGCCTGGGCGACGCCGCCCTGGCCGCCGTGGGCATCGGTGGGTATGCCAACTTCATGGCCATCAGCCTGGTGCTGGGCCTCGGCGCCGGGGTGCAGGCGGTGGTGGCCCGGCGCAAGGGCGAAGATGCCCACGACGTGTACGCTGTACCGCTGAACGCGGGCCTGCTCCTGGGCCTCGGCATCTCGATACCGATCCTGCTGTTTTTCCTGTTGTTTGCCGGCGATCTCGTCAATTTCCTCAACACCGACCAGGCGGTACGCGAACTGGCGGAGCCCTACCTGCTGGCACGCATTGGCGGCGTCTTCGCGGTGGCGATGAATTTCAGCTATCGCGGCTACTGGAACGGCATCAACCGCTCTGGCGTCTACCTGCGCACCCTGGTCACGGTGCACATCATCAACGTGATCCTCAGCTACGGGCTGATCTACGGCGCGTTCGGCCTGCCGGAACTGGGCAGCACCGGGGCCGGCATTGGCACCACCGTGGCCCTGTACGCCGGCAGCCTGCTGTACCTGCTGCAGACCTGGCGTGAAGGCCGCGTGCACGGCTTTATGCGTGCGCTGCCGACACGCGCCACGCTGGCCAGCATTGTGCGCATCTCGGTGCCCAATTCGTTGCAGCAACTGCTGTTCTCCGCCGGCCTGACGGTGCTGTTCTGGATCATCGGCCGTATTGGCACCGCGGAAGTGGCGGTGTCGCATGTCCTGATCACGCTGGTGCTGTTCCTGATTCTACCGGCCATTGGCCTGGGGCTGTCCGCCACGTCGCTGGTCGGCCAGGCGCTGGGCCGGCGCGACACCGAGGATGCCTACCGCTGGGGCTGGGACGTGACCCGCATCGCCATCCTGTTGCTGGGGCTGATGGCGATGCCCATGTGGCTGGTGCCGGACCTCATTCTGGGCGTGTTTCTGCACGACCCGGCGCTGATCGAACTGGGCCGGCTGCCGCTGATGATTACCGGCATCGCCATCTGCCTGGACGGCATCGCCATTGTGTTTACCCAGGCCCTGCTGGGCGCCGGCGCCGCCCGCTCGGTCATGCTGGTGACACTGTGTGTGCAGTGGTTTTTCTTTCTGCCGCTTGCCTATATCATCGGCCCCGTGCTGGGCGCGGGTCTGCTGGGCGTCTGGATACTCCAGGCCGGGCAACGATTATTGACCTCCACCCTGCTGGGCTGGCTCTGGGTGCGTCGACGCTGGGCCAGTATTGAACTTTGAGCGGCCATCACGGCCGCCGCCCGGGAGAACCCCATGCAAGATAACCAGCCTGTCTCCGTTCAGGACAACATTCAGGACAATGCCGAACAAGGCAAACCGAACCTGTTCCAGGTGATCTGGAGCGTGATCGCCGCCCTGTTCGGTGTGCAGAGCGGCAAGAACCGTGAGCGGGACTTCAAGAAGGGCAAGGCCGGCGACTATATCCTGGTCTATGTGGTGCTGGTGGTGGCGATGGTGCTCGGCATGGTGGTCACCGTGAACATGGTGCTCGACGCCGCCAGCAAATAACCGCAGTCCATAACCATATAGCGATATAGTCCTTTTCGCTCCAGAACCGATTTGCTAGAGTGCGCGGCCCTCACGTAAAGGCGTGAGGGCCTGATTAATGAATGACTTAGGGTGATGTCCCGACGCCATGTACGTATACCAGGATTATGACCGCCAGCTGCTGAACGAGCGCGTGGCACAGTTCCGCGACCAGACCCGCCGCTATCTGGACGGGCAGCTCAGCGATGACGAGTTTCTGCCGCTGCGGCTGCAGAACGGCCTGTATATCCAGCGCTACGCGCCAATGCTGCGCGTCTCGGTGCCCTACGGCATGCTCAACAGCACCCAGCTGCGCACGCTGGGCCACATTGCCCGCACCTGGGACAAGGGTTATGCCCACGTCTCGACCCGCCAGAACATTCAGTACAACTGGCCGGAACTGGAAAACGTACCGGACATTCTCGCCGAGCTGGCCAAGGTGGAAATGCACGCCATCCAGACCAGTGGCAACTGCATCCGCAATGTCACCACCGACGAGTTCGCCGGCATCAATGCTGCCGAGGTCGAGGACCCGCGTCCCTGGTGTGAAATCATCCGCCAGTGGGCCACCTTCAACCCCGAATTCGCCTACCTGCCCCGCAAATTCAAGATCGCCGTGAACGCAGTGCCGAACGAAGACCCGGCGCTGATCGGCGTGCACGATATCGGCGTGCAGATTGTCCACCGTGACGGCGAAACCGGCTTCACGGTGCTGGCAGGCGGCGGCCTCGGCCGTACACCGATGACCGGCGAAGTGATCGGCGAATTCGTGCCCTGGCAACACCTGCTGTCGTACCTGGAAGCGATCCTGCGCGTGTACAACAAGTACGGGAATCGCGACAACAAGTACAAGGCACGCATCAAGATTCTGGTGAAGGCGCTCGGCGCAGAAAAGTTCCGTGAACTGACCGAAGCCGAATTCGCAGAATTGAAAGACGGCCCGATCACCCTGACCGCCGACGAAGTCGATCGCATGCGCGGCCATTTCAGCGAACCGGCCTACGACGGCAGTGCCACTGACCAGCCGGCAGCGCTGACCGAGGCGCTGGCGTCAA
This sequence comes from Alcanivorax sp. S71-1-4, assembly GCF_009846755.1. GTDB lineage: Bacteria > Pseudomonadota > Gammaproteobacteria > Pseudomonadales > Alcanivoracaceae > Isoalcanivorax. The sequence continues at coordinate 96,046 of NZ_AQOR01000011.1, read as the reverse complement.
GCAAGGCGTTCAATCGCTGGTACCACACCAACGTGCACGCCCATCGTCAGCCCGGCTACGCGGCGGTGACGCTGACACTGAAAAAGACCGGCCGCGCGCCCGGCGACATCACCGATACCGAATTCGATGCCGTCGCCGACCTCGCCGATCAATACAGCTTTGGCGAATTGCGCACCACCCACCAGCAGAACATCGTGCTCGGCGACGTGCGCCAGGACCAGCTGTTTGCCCTGTGGGAAGCGCTGGAGGTGCTCGGCTTTGCGACACCGAACCTGAAACTGCTGACCGATATCATCGCCTGCCCCGGCGGTGATTTCTGTTCGCTGGCCAATGCCAAGTCGATCCCGGTTGCGGAAGCCATCCAGCGTCATTTCGAAGACATGGACTACCTGCACGATCTCGGCCCGATCGACCTGAACATTTCCGGCTGCATGAACGCCTGTGGCCATCACCACATTGGCCACATCGGCATTCTTGGCGTGGACAAGAAAGGCCGGGAGTACTACCAGATCACCCTGGGAGGTCGTGGTGACAAGACCTCGCGTATCGGCGAAAAACTCGGCCCCTCCTTCGAGGCCGACGAAGTGGTGCCGGTAATCGCCAGGCTGGTCGACCTGTACGTGGAACAGCGCCAGCCGGACGAGCTGTTCATCGACACCTACGAACGCCTGGGTATCGACCCCTTCAAGGAGCGCGCTTATGCCAGCCATCATTAAAGACGGTACCATCGTCGATGATTCCTGGCAGCGCCTGACTGCCGAACAGATTGAACAGCAAGGCCTGCCGGCCGAAGGCGACCTGATCGTGCCGCTGCCGGTGTGGCAGGCGCAGCGCGATGCCATCGCCGCACGGGCGGGTCGCACCGCCGTGTGCCTGGAGCCAGGCGAGGAGCCCTCCGAAATCGCAGCCGACCTGGATCGCCTGCCGCTGGTGGCCATCGATTTCCCGGCTTTCAAGGATGGTCGCGGCTATTCCTACGCACGCGAGCTGCGCACCCGCTACCAGTACACAGGTGAAGTCCGCGCAGTGGGCGATGTGCTGCGCGATCAGCTGTTCTACATGCACCGCGTCGGCTTCAATGCCTTCCAGATTCGTGCGGACCGCGACATTGAAGATGCGCTCAACGGCCTGAAGGATTTCTCCGTCACCTATCAGGGCGATGTGAACGACCCGCGCCCGATCTACCGTCGCCGCTGACACCGCCTGCAATAAAAAACCGCGCAAATGCGCGGTTTTTTATTGCCCGGGAAATCAGGTCTGGGTCGACAGCTACAGCCACTTCCAGCGTTTGAGGACCACCGCCATCACCAGCCCGATGACCAGCAGCCCCGTCGCGAACGCCATGAACCCGTTATGCGACTCAGCCCCTGGCATGCCTCCCAGGTTGACGCCCATCAGGCCGGTCAGAAACCCCAGCGGCAAGAAAATGATCGAGACAATCGCCAGCACATACATGCGCTGATTCAGCGCATCTGCCAGACGGTTGCTGAGGTCCTCCTGCGCAATCAGCGCATGCTCCCGCGCGGCATCGAGATCTTCCAGCAGACGTTGCAGCCGGTCCGCCACTTCACGCAACTGGCCGCGCTCACGGTCTGACAGCGGGCTGGCAGGGTCCGTCAGGCGGGCCAGCGCATCACGCTGCGGTGCCAGAAAGCGGCGCAATACCGTTACCCGCCGCCGCACCAGCGACATCTCACCCAACATGGCACGGCTCTGGCGCGCCATGGCGGCTTCTTCATATTCACCGACCTGCTCTTCCACCTGATCCACCACGTCTTCCATATTCCAGGTCAGGTCGTCGATCAGTTCCACCAGCAGGCCATAGCTGGTGGCCGGCGCATCCCCCTGATCGGCCCGCGCGAGCAGGCTGTTGACCGCGAGCAACTGCCGCCGCTGGGTACTGATCACCCGGCCCGGCGTTACCCACAGGCGAATCGCGATCATGTCCTCCGGCTCTGCACCGGGATTGAGGTTGACGCCACGCAGGTAGACCAGCAGGCCTTCCTGCATCATGGTCACACGTGGCCGGGTCTCCTGCGCCAGCAGGGCATCGGACACCAGGGTCGGGACTTCTTTCTGCTCATACAACCAGACCGACGAGGCCTCGACGGTGTAGTCCAGATGCACCCACAGCAGCCCCTGCGACGGCTCCCACTGACAAACTTCCTGCCAGTTCAGCGGGCGGGCGCCCCCCTGGCCATCCAGCAACACGGCGTGCACAAGTCCTTCCATGGCGCCCTCCTCGTCTTCTGGCCTTCTCAGCCGACCTTCACCAGCACGCGACCACGCACTCCACCCTGGAGAATGGTGCCAAACCAGGGCACCAGCCCGGCCAGGTCGGTTTCCGCTGCACACAGGGATTCCAGCACCGGAATGCGCCAGTCCGTCGCCAGACGCTCCCACACCGCTGCCTTCGCCGACAACGGCTGCTCCACACTGTCCACCCCGAGCAGGCGCACATTGCGCAGGATAAAGGGGAACACGGTCAGCGGCAGGTCCGTGGACGCGGCCAGACCACAGCAGGCCACCGCGCCACCGTAGCGCGTCCCTTTCACCGCGTTGGCCAGCGGTTCGCCACCCAGCGTATCCACCGCCCCGGCCCAGCGCGGTTTCAGTACCGGCTTGCCGGCACCGGCCAGCATCGCCTCACGGTCGATCAGCGCCGTGGCGCCAAGCTGGGTCAGCCAGTCCGCTGCCTCGGCCTTGCCGCTGCCCGCCACCACCTGGAAACCCAGGTGCGCCAGCAATGCCACGGCAAACGAGCCCACACCGCCGGTTGCCCCCGTCACCAGCACTTCACCATCAGCCGGCGTGACACCGGCATCCAGCAGCGCCTGCACGCACAGCCCGGCTGTCAGGCCAGCGGTGCCGTGCAACATGGCCACCCGCGCATCCAGACCGGCCGGCAACTTCAGCACCCAGCCGGCCGGGACGCGGATGTATTCGCCATAGCCACCGGCGGTGTTCATGCCCAGGTCATAGCCGGTCACCAGTACCGGCGTGCCTTCGGCGAAGGTGTCACTGCTGTCGGTGACCACGACCCCGGCGGCATCAATGCCCGGGGTGTGCGGGTAGCTCCGCGTCACGCCCCGGTTACCGCTGGCGGACAGAGCATCCTTGTAGTTCAGCGAAGACCACTGCACCCGGATCAGTACATCCCCGGGCGGCAGATCGTCCAGCGTGCGCTGCACCAGACGGGTGGCGAAGCCGTCACCCTCCTCGACCGTCTGCAGCGCGTTGAAGGTTTCCGTCATCAGTGCTCTCCTCGGTTCACGGCCACACCCGGCTTACTGCCACCAGCGCTGCCCGCCACGATGGAACCAGCGCTCGGTGACGCGCATCACCGCTGCCTCGAACGACAGGCCCAGGCGCTCGGCCAGCTTCTGTCGGGTGTGCCAGGTCACCTCATAGACCTCCGCATCGCGACAGCGCCCGAGCAGGTATTCATCACTGGTCTGGATGTCGTCCACCAGCCCCAGCTCCTTCGCCCGGCTGCCGAACCAGTGTTCACCGGTCGCCACCTTGTCGATGTCCAGCCCGCGCCGGTGCTCGCGCACGAAATCCTTGAACAGGACGTGGGTGTCTTCCAGTTCTTCCTGGAATTTCTGCCGGCCATGTTCGGTGTTCTCGCCAAACATGGTCAGGGTGCGCTTGTATTCGCCGGCGGTCATCAGCTCGACGTCGATGTCGTTCTTGCGCAACAGGCGATGGAAGTTCGGGATTTGCGCCACCACACCAATGGAACCCAGCACTGCAAACGGCGCCGCGACAATGCGGTCGGCGATACAGGCCATCATGTAACCGCCACTGGCCGCAACGCGGTCCACGCACACGGTAAGGCGCACGCCCTGGCTGCGGATGCGCTTGAGCTGGGACGCAGCCAGTCCGTAGGAATGCACCAGGCCGCCGGGGCTTTCCAGGCGCACCATGACTTCATCCTGTTTATCAGCAACCTGAAGCAACGCACTGATTTCCCGAGACAAGGCATCGACGCCACTGGCCTGCACATCGCCGTCAAAGTCGAGCACGAACACCCGTGGCTTGCTGGGTGATCCGCCGGGCACCGCGCTGGCCTTCTTGTCCGCCTTGGCCCTGGCTTTCTCCTCTTTGCGCTGCTGCTTGCGCGCCTGCTTGCGCTCGCCTTCCGGCAGCACCGCCTCACGAATCCCGTCGCGCAGCTCATTGAACTCCTCGTTCAGGTGCCGCACCCGGATGTCACCGTGCTGGTCAGCGCCCTGTCCACGCTGCCGTGCCGCGGTAGACACGATACCGCCCACCACAAACAGAATCGCTACCACGAGGGTAGCGACCTTGGCGAGAAACAACCCGTATTCACTCAAAAACGCTATCACTCACTGCTCCTGACTCGTTTCACGCCTGCCCCGCCCACGCGGGGAATTCACTCCAGCATCGCCGCCTCGGCGACCCCGTTCAGCGGCCGGCCTTCCAGTTGGCCCGCCGACGGAACGACCTGGAAAATAGCACCATCTGCCATCGGCAGGTAGGCCACGCTCATGACCGACGTATTCAGCAGCAGGCTGCCTTCGCCGTCATGGATATCAAACACCACGGGGGCACGGTGGATACTGTGCCGGGTCCGTTCGCGGGACCGCTCATGCTCCAGCGCCAGGTAGCGCCCCTGAATGCTGCCCAGCTGATAACCCGGCCGGGCACCGAACAGGGCGAACAGTCCCTTCCAGGACACCACCCGCACGTCGAGCTGCCAGAGATCACCGCGCAGGGCGTAATCATGGCTCTGCCCGTCCGGCAACGCCACCGTGGCCACAAAATTCTGGGGGCTCAGCTCGCGAAAGCTGATGGTCGCCACCGGCGTTTCCGGCTTCAGTTCGCTGTAGCTGTACAGGTTCATCGCATACAGCGCGCTGTACACGGCCAGCCCGACCAGCAGCAGCCCGGCACTGCCCTTGAGCCATTGCAGCAACCATTGCTGACGCAGCAGCACCCAGGCGCCCAGGCCGATCAGCACCAGACTCAGGCCGATCAGCACGATCGGCACGCCACTGAAATTCATGCATTCCCCCCTTCCGCCAGGGCCTTGCGGCGCTGGACCCAGTCCTCGATCAATGCCCGCGCAATGCTGCCGGTGGGCGGAATCGGCGGCAGGTCACTGTAGTGCCACCAGTGCGCCTCGACGATCTCTTCTCCGTCCACGTTAATGTCCCCTTCCGCATAATCGGCGTGGAAGCCGAGCATCAGCGCGTGGGGGAACGGCCAGGACTGGCTGGCGTAGTAGTGCAATGTGCCGAGCTTGAGCCCGGTCTCTTCGAACACTTCCCGGTGAACCGCCTGCTCGGCGCTCTCGCCCGCCTCGATAAAGCCGGCCAGGCAACTGAAAAACCGCGCCGGGAACCGCGCGGCACGCGCCAGCAGCACCTCATCGCCGCGCGTCACCAGCGCGATCACGCAGGGCGAGATGCGCGGATACTGGGTGTAGCCACAGTTCGGACATGCCATGGCCCGGTCATGCCGGTGGCTTTCGGCGGGCGTGCCGCAGCGGGAGCAGAACTGGTGGTTGCAGTACCAGGTGGCCACCTGGGAGGCACGGCCGGCCATGGCGAAGGTCAGTTCGTCCAGCTCGCCCAGCAGCCGGCGCAATTCAGACAGATAGAAACCGGGCGGCACCTGTGCGGCATCGTCCAGGGGCACGGCAAAACAGTCCTGCTGTCGCAACCGGCCCAGATACAGCGGTTCGGCCCCCGGCAGGCCGATGGCCTCGACCGAATCACCCTCCGGCAGCAACGGCATCGCCGGGTCTTCGCTGACCATCACCTTGCCCTGGTGAAACACAAACCACAGCGCACGGCCGCTCAGGGCCGCCGGCATGCTGGCCAGAAATTCCAGATCACTGTGCACGCATCAACCTCACTTCCCCATCGGCACTCAGGCAGGCTGCGGCGCGCGCATCACCGGATAGCCCAGCTCGGCCAGGCTTTCCTCCGCCACTTCCAGTACTGCGTCACCGATGGGCTTATGTTCTTCCATACTTTCCAGATAGTAATCAATGCTCGTGATGGCGTCGGCAAGGGTTTCCATCTGCTCACGCACGGGCGCCCCGCTGCCGGTCAGCATGGACTGCTCGATGTATTGACGGCAGCCCTCCAGAATCGCCCGCGCGCGGTCCAGTTCCAGGAACATCAGGCCGCCGGACACGCCCACCAGTACGGACGGCACGTTGCTCAGATGCATGCGGTCACCCTGGCTGTCGATAAAGGACGTCAGCGAGCGTTTGGTCAGGGAAATCCCCGCCCGGCACTCACCCACGACCGTCATCCGGGCTTCGTCGAGCTGGTACAGCGAAATACGGGTGTTGCGCACCTCACGGTTGATGTCGTCCGCAGGGGCGAAGCGCCGCTCCAGGGTGGCGACGGCATTCTCGACCATCAGCAGGTCATCCACCAGCGCATGGAAATCCATGCCCTCCGGGTCCACTTCGCCATTGCGCCATTGCCGCACCTGCTCGGCACGACCGCGAATCTGCGCGGCTTCACGGCTCTGCCCGATCATCACCAGGGTGCCTGCCAGCCGCACCAGCGTATCCGCCAGGTCGCCGTAATCGGTATCGGCCGCGCCCTGCGCCGCCATGTCCAGCGTCGACTTGATGTCGTTCAGTTCTTCTTTCAGCGCAGTCGCCACGGTCCGGATGACCGAGCCGCCGGCGCCGCTCATCAGCGACAGCTCTTCCTGCAAGGCCCCGTCCGTGAAGCGCGGCCGCACCGAGAAAGCACGTTTCACTTCACCGATCAGCCCCTGGTCCTGGGTAGCCAGCGACACCAGGTAAACGCACTCTTTTACCAGCAGCAGAGGCGCGTCGCTTTCCAGCGCCCGCTCCCCTTCGTAAACCAGCCGCTTGAGCTGCCGGTCGAACTGCGAGAGCAGTTGCTTGCGTGCCGGGGTCAGGCGCATTTCATCCGCAAGCAGGGCCTCCACCGCCGCGCGGGCCACCCACCAGAGGCGGCCCATCGGCGCATCGCCACACAGCCGGTCGATGCGCGCCAGGGCGCGGCTGACCAGCTTCAGGCTGGTACGGCTCTCACCGCGCAGCACCCCGAGCAGCCCCACCTGGTACATGTGCCGCATACGTCGGCACAGACGCGCCACGTCAGCACGGGAGGTGCTGGCCGGCGCGGCCGGCGGCTGGCGTTCACGGGTGACATCGACGCGGAAAAAATGGCTTTCGGCGATCAGCGGCTTGCCCGCCGAGCGTCGCAGTTCATTGATACCGCCGACCAGCAGTTCCGGCATGGCGGCATTCTTGAGTTGCACGTATTCGAGATAGCGGCCCAGCAACACGATCGCATTGCCGAGCGTGCCGACCATCCGCTCGGGCGTGACGCTGCGACCAATGGCCTCGGCCACCAGTTCCATTTCCTCGGCCATCAGCGCCGCCGCCGGCAACTCCAGCATCTGGCAGATGCCGCGCACCTGATGAAACGCCTCGGCACACACCTTCAGCTCGCCGCTGCGGGACGTATCCTCGGAGAACACTTCCAGCGCGCTCTCGGCCTGGCTGAGCGTCGCGTCGAGCTCGTCCTTGAGGAACGTCAGAGAGGTGGTATTGGTAATGGCGACCATGGACTCTCCACACACCTTTGTTTGTTATGGCCGGTCATGCTGCGCCGGTGCCTGTCGCCCCGGATCGCATCCCCCAACCGGCGGCCGGCCCTGGCGGGCCCTGCCGTCTACCCCGCAGCCTGCCGGCTACGCTCAGAACACTGCAACGAAAACCTTACCTGCTCTGGCACGCGACAACCGTAGCAGAATCGTTGTGAGGCCGTCCCCGACCACGCGCGCGCCTCAACAATGCGTCAACTTTATACCCTAAACAACTGAATTGACGATATTTTGTTAACCATGACACAGCGCCGAATCAGTGTTCGGTCGCACCGCCCTGCTCCAGTTGCAGCCACAGTGCGCCCTGCTCCGACGCCTTGGCGATGCCACCGAGCTTCGCCTCATGTGCCGCCAGTTCCTCGCCGCTGGCGCGAATCACCTTCAGTGCCGGACGAGCCGCCGCCAGCCGCCGCACCGGCTCGGCGCTGGCCTCCCCGCTGCTGTTGCTGTCCTGGCCACCCAGCGAGAGACGCGCCTGGCCGCCGGTCATGATCAGATAGACTTCGGCCAGAATCTGGGCATCCAGCAACGCGCCGTGCAGCTCACGGTTGAAGTTGTCGATGCCGTAGCGGCGGCACAAGGCGTCCAGATTGTTCTTCTGTCCCGGGTGCTTGGCGCGCGCGAGCTGCAGCGTGTCGAGGATCTTGCAGCGCTGCTCGATCGGTTTGCTCTGTCCCAGCCGCCGCAGTTCGTGATTCAGGAAGCCGACATCGAAGGCGGCGTTGTGGATCACCAGTTCCGCCCCGTCGATAAACCGCAGAAAATCCTCCGCCACGGCGCTGAACACCGGCTTGTCGGCCAGGAATTCGCGGGTGATGCCGTGCACCTGCAGGGCGCCCTCGTCAATGTCCCGCTCCGGGTTCAGGTACAGGTGCAGGTTGTTGCCGGTGAGCCGGCGACCGACCATCTCGACGCACCCGATCTCAATCACCCGGTGCCCTTCCGACGGCTCCAGGCCGGTGGTCTCCGTATCCAGTACGATCTGCCTGCTCATGACGTCGCGGCTCCTGTGCTGCGCTGCAATTCATCAATCCCCTGGTTGGCAAGCTGGTCGGCACGTTCATTGCCGGCATCGCCGCTGTGGCCCTTGACCCAGCGCCATTCGATGCTGTGCCGGGCAGCCGCCTGATCCAGCCGCTGCCACAGCTCGCCGTTCTTGACCGGGCTCTTGCTGGCGGTGCGCCAGCCGTTGCGCTTCCAGCCGTGGATCCACTTGGTGATGCCTTCAAGCACGTACTTCGAATCCGTATACAGCACCACCTGACAGGGCTGCTTCAATGCTTCCAGCCCCTCGATCACCGCGGTCAGCTCCATCTGGTTATTAGTGGTCTGCGGCGCACCGCCGTGCAGGGTTTTCTGCACCGTGCCATGCCGCAGCAGCACGCCCCAGCCGCCGGGTCCCGGATTACCCCGGCAAGCACCGTCGGTATACATCTCAACCTGCTTCAAACACTCATTCCCCGTGTCATTCCGTCGCGTCCGGCTCATGCCGCTGCCGCCAGCGGGCCATCGATACCGGCACCACATTCGGAGCGGCCTGCGGCAGCGAGAAGCGCGGCCGTAGCGGACGCATTACAGCGGCACGCTTGCGCGCCACCAGCACATAGAAAGCGCCATGCTGGGACCAGAACCTGGCGCCCAGGGTATCCAGCCAGCGAAAACGCCGGCGCATGCTGCCTGCCAGCGGCAGGTTGTACAACCCGGAGTCAAAGCCTTCCACTTCACAGGCCAGCACCTGCAGCCAGTCGCTGACACGGTGCGGCCGGATAAAACGGCCTATCCAGGGGACTTTGGGGGAATGCAGCCGGAACAGTCGCCAGAGTCCCCACAGACCCAGCGGCTGGAAGCCGACCACCACCAACGCCCCGCCCGGCTGCAACGCGCGCGCCAGCTGCCCCAGCACCAGGTGCGGGTCATCCTCAAAATCCAGACTGTGGTGCAGCAGCACCAGATCCAGGCACTGCCGTGGCAACGGCAACTGCGACGGGCGGGCCACGATATCCACCCCAGGCTGGGTTCCCAGCGTCCACTTCAGCGGCATCACGCTGGCTTCAAGCAGGGATTCCGGTGTCCCGGCGCAGCATTGCAATGCACGCAGGCCCGGCAGCCGCGGCAGCACATCCGCGAGCACGCGACGTTCCTCAGCCAGCAGTTGCTCGCCGGTCGGGGTGTTCAGCCAGGCGGCAAAGGCCGCACCGGTATCCGGCGGCTGGCGGCGGAACGGGGCCCGGATCAGTCTCGGAATTGCCATGGCAAACGCCCCCTGTGGTAAGGTTCTGCCCGCGCACTGCGCGGACCTTGCTGCACCGGATTCAGTCTAGCACGGTGGCTGACAGGCCTCAGCGAGGCGCTCCAAAGAGGAGCACAGCAAATCAATCGCTTAGGCGCCTGATTGTGCGGACACCGTGCTCAAGCCGTCAACGCAGGCTGTTTTTCCACCCGCGGCCCTGTCGCCGCCATGGAGACGGAACCTGTCTGCGGCAAGGTGGTCATTTTTTCATTCCCGAGAAAGCGAAGGTGCTCCCATGCTCCTGCACCCGATACCGGCCTTCAGCGACAACTATATCTGGCTGCTGGCCGACGACAACGGCAATGCGCTGGTGGTGGACCCTGGCGACGCGGCCCCGGTCAGTGCTTTTTTGGCCGAACACCGGCTGACCCTGCGGGCCATCCTGATCACCCATCATCACCCCGACCACGTTGGTGGCGTGAACCGGCTGCTGGATGAGCACGATGTGCCGGTGTATGGCCCGGCCGATGAGCAGATTCCGGGCCGCACCCATGCCCTGGCGGAGGGCGACAGCGTGCAACTCGACGCCCCCGCGCTGCGTTTCGATGTGCTGCATGTGCCGGGCCATACCCTCGGACATATCGCCTTCTTTACCGGCGACCATGCCCCCCCGCTGCTGTTTTGCGGCGACACGCTGTTCGCCGCAGGCTGTGGCCGGCTGTTCGAGGGCACCCCGGCGCAGATGCTGGCATCGCTGGACCGCCTCAGTGCACTGCCCGACCAGACGCTGGTCTGCTGCGCCCATGAGTACACGCTGAATAATCTGCGTTTTGCGCAAGCCGTCACACCGGATGACACTTCGGTGAATCAACGTCTGGCGCAAATGATGCATACTCGCGCATCAGGGCAGCCCACCGTCCCGGTGGTGCTTGCCGAGGAACGCCAGAGCAATCCGTTCCTGCGGGTCGATGACCGCCCCCTGCGCGACGCGATCAACGCCCGCGAGCAGGCGGCGCTGACCGACCGCACCGAGATTTTTGCCGCGCTCCGGCGCTGGAAAGACCAGTTCTGAACACACCGCCCGGCCACCCGCCGGGCACCGTGGCAGCCCGGCAGCGGTTGCCATTGCACGCTTCCCGGGCAATCCCGTGTGCCCGGGAAGATACATCTCGCTACCCAAGACAAGAGCCGTCATTGCCGGGCAAGGCGGCCACACGGGATCAACGGAGTTGGTTGACACAATGAGCAGCATTATTTTTCGGGTTGGCCTGCTGGGGCTTGTCACAGCGGGCATATTGGGCGGTTGTGCACTGAAGCCGGCGGTCGACGACCTCGACCCCATGCCGGCGGCCACGGCGCTGACACCGGACCCCATCATCATCAGTGGCTATCCGGAGTCGGCGCCCGAAGCGCCCCCGGTCAGTGACGTGGACCTCTGGGGCCGGGTCCGCAACGGCTTTGCGCTGGACCTGGAGGTGGAGAACGCGCGTATCCTTGCCCAGCGCAACTGGTACAGCCGCCATCCAGGTTATCTCATCCGTATCTCCTCGCGCGCCGAGCGCTACCTGCATCATATTGTCGAGCAGGCCGAAGCACGTGACATGCCGCTGGAACTGGCGCTGCTGCCGGTCGTGGAAAGCGCCTTCGATCCGTTCGCGTATTCCCACGGCCGGGCGTCAGGCCCCTGGCAGTTCATTCCCTCCACCGGCAAGCATTTCGGCCTGGAACAGGACTGGTGGGCGGATCAGCGCCGCGACATCGTGGCTTCCACCGAAGCCGCGCTCACCTATCTGCAGCAACTGGCCAATCGCTTCGACGGCGACTGGTTGCTGGCGCTGGCCTCCTACAACGCGGGCGCCGGCAATGTATCGCGCGCAATCACCCGCAACCGCAACGCCGGCAAGCCAACCGATTACTGGAGCCTGCAACTGCCCCGGGAAACCATGGCCTATGTGCCGAAACTGCTGGCGCTGGCGCAGATCGTGCGCGACCCGGAACAGTTTGGCCTGGATATACCCGCCATTGCCGACGAACCGTATTTCACCAGCATTGACGTCGGCGGCCAGATCGATCTGGCCCAGGCGGCCGAGATGGCGGATATCTCGCTGGAAGAACTGTACCTGCTCAACCCCGCGTTCAATCGCTGGGCCACCTCGCCGAACGGCCCGCACCGCCTGTTGATCCCGGTCAGCCATGCGGACACCTTCGCCGAGCGCATCAGCGCCCTGCCGCCCGAACAGCGCATGCGCTGGCAGCGCTACAGCATCCGCCCCGGCGACAACCTGATTGCCATCGCCCGCGCGCACGACACGACGCCGGCGGTGTTGCGCGAGATCAATCACCTGCGAGGCAACACGATTGTCGCAGGCCGCACCCTGCTGATCCCGCAACCGTCGCGCGATCCCGGCAGCTACAGCCTGAGCGCCGACGCACGCCTGGATGCGCGCCAGAACCGCGCCATTTCCGGCCGCCGGCAGCTGGCCCATCAGGTGGCCAGCGGCGAAACCCTGTGGGAAATCGCACGTCGCTATCGCGTCGGGGTGCGTGAACTGGCAGCATGGAACCAGATGGCGCCAGGCGACACGTTGCGCGTCGGCCAGCAACTGGCGGTCTGGACCGAACAAGCGGCCAGCGCCGCCCCGGCCGGCCGGCCGGACATGGTGCGCCGGGTGCATTATTCCGTGCGACGAGGGGATTCGCTGTATGCCATTGCCAACCGCTTCAACGTGTCGGTCAACCAGATCAGTGCCTGGAACAAGATCAATGGCCAGCGCTATCTCCAGCCCGGGCAGCAACTGACCCTCTATGTGGACATTCGCGACGCACCCTGAGCGCCCGACCCCGGCAGGACGCCGGCCAGGCTGGCTGTTGACCAGCATGCTCTGCCTCGTCACCGGACTGGCCCGCGCCGGTGACGCCGGCAGTGAAGACAACGCCACGCCGGCCCCCGCCGCAGAACAGATCATCGTCAGCCACGGCTACAGCCCGTTCGGCGAGTTGAAATACCCGGCCGGTTTTCATCACTTCGATTACGTCAACCCGGACGCCCCCAAAGGCGGCACACTGCGCCTGTTCGGTTTCGGCAGCTTCGACAGCCTGAACCCCTATGTCATCAGCGGCACCAGCCCGGCGGGCACGCCTGGCGCCTCCGTGTTCGGTTTTCTGGAAACCACCGATACGCTGCTCATGGGCAACGGCAGCCACAATCGCGTCGGGGACGAGCCCGGCAGCGCCTACGGCCTGATTGCCGACACCGTGGAGTACCCGGCCAGCCTCGACTGGGTCATCTTCCGGCTGCGTCCGGAAGCCCGTTTCAATGACGGCACCCCGATTACCGCCGAGGATGCGGTGTTTTCCTTCAACCTGCTGCGCGAGCAGGGCCATCCGCGTTATCAGTTGATGCTGCGCGATGTGGAAAGCGTCGAGATACTGGATGCGCGCAGTGTGCGCTATCACCTCACCGGCGACAGCCGGCGCGACCTGCCACTGGTGATCGGCGACCTGCCCGTGCTGCCTGCCCACTACTGGCGCGAACGCGCGTTCGCCGGCACCCTGGAGCCGCCCGTGGTCAGCAGCCCGTATCGCATCAGCCGGGTACGCCCTGGCCGTCAGATGGTGTTCGAGCGTGTTGAGGATTACTGGGCCCGTGATCTGCCGGTGAACCGTGGTCGTTACAACTTCGATCAGGTGGTGATCGATTATTACCGCGACGCGCAGGTGGGCTTCGAGGCGTTCAAGAGCGGCGGCTATGACCTGCACCTGGACTATGTGGCCAAGCACTGGGCCACCGCCTACGACGTCCCTGCCGTGCGCGACGGCCGCATTCTGCGCGCCGAAATTCCGCACCGCATTCCGAAACCGACGCAGGCGTTTTTCATCAACCAGCGCCGTGCCCCGCTGGATGACCGCCGCGTCCGCGAGGCGCTGAACCTGCTGTTCGATTTCGAATGGACCAACCAGACCATTTTCAATGGCGCCTATGTGCGCAGTGACAGCTGGTTTCCGAACAGCCTCAACCATGCCGAAGGGTTGCCCACCGGCCGCGAACTGAGCTTGCTGGCCCCCTGGCGTGAACAATTGCCACCGGCGCTGTTTACCCAGCCCTTCCGCCATCCGGTCAGCGATGGCAGCGGCAATATCCGTACCCGCATGCGGCAGGCGCTGGCCCTGCTGGCCGAAGCAGGCTGGACACCCCGCGGCCGGCACCTGGTCCACCAGGACACCGGCGCACCGCTGAAACTGGAAATTCTCAACTACCAGACCCCCGGCATGACGCGCGTGGTAGAACCCTGGCTGCGCAATCTCGAGCGCGTCGGCATCCAGGCCAGCTACCGTGCCGTGGACCTGGCCACCTACAAAGAACGGCTCGACCGCTTCGACTACGACATCACCATTTTCGTGCTGCCCCAGCGCGCCTATCCTGGCGCCGAACTGGTCGATTACGTGCATTCCCGCAGCGCCGACCTGCCCGGCAGCCGCAACTATTCCCGCATCAGCGATCCCGTGGTGGATGCGCTGGTGGAGGCCAGCATGAACGCCAGCACCGAGGCAGACTATCATGCCGCCATCAAGGCGCTGGACCGGGTGCTTTTGTGGCAACACTACAGCGTGCCGCACTGGTATATTGACCACCACCGTCTGGCCTGGTGGGATAAATTCGGCCGGCCAGACGCACCGATGCCGTATATCCTCGGCACCGAGACCTGGTGGGCAAAAGGGAAACCCTGAGCGGCGGATGCTGTCTCTGAACAGGACGCCCGCGCCGGCGGCAACAACACAACAATATCGAGGAACGATATGAGAACCCTGCTTTACGGCATTGCGCTGTGCCTGTTTGCGGTGAGCGTCCAGGCCGCCCCCAAATACCACGCCATTGCCATGTACGGCACGCCCAAATACCCGGCCGGGTTCCCGCATTTCGATTACGTCAACGCCGACGCCCCCAAGGGAGGCACCCTGCGGCGGCATGTGATCGGCACCTTCGACAGCCTCAACCCGTTCATCCCGCGTGGCACGCCCGCCGGCGGCATCGGCTATCTCTATGACACCCTGACCACGGCCAGCCAGGACGAGCCCTTCACCCAGTATGGCCTGCTGGCAGAATCCATCGAGATGCCGGACGACCGGAGCTGGGTCATTTATCACCTGCGCAAGGAAGCCCGCTTTGCCGACGGCGAGCCGGTCACCGCCGAGGACGTGGTGTTCTCCTTCAACACGCTGATCGAGAAAGGCTCACCCTTCTACAGCTTTTACTATGGTGACGTGGAAAAGGTGGAAGCCCTGGACAGCCAGCGGGTGAAATTCACGTTCAAGCCCGGTGACAATCGCGAGCTGGCACTGATCGTCGGCCAGTTGCAGGTGCTGCCGGCCCATTACTGGAAAGAACGCGATTTTTCCCGGGGCTCACTTGAGGCGCCGCTCGGCAGCGGCCCCTATCGCCTCAGCAGCGCCGAACCCGGCAAGCGCGTGGTCTATGAGCGCCGCGCTGACTACTGGGGCAAGGACCTGCCGGTGAACCGCGGCCAGTACAATTTTGATCGCATCACACTCGAATATTTCCTCGACGACACCGTCGCGCTGGAAGCCTTCAAGGCCGGTCGCTACGACATGCGGCTGGAAAACATTGCGGCCAACTGGGCCACCGGCTACCAGGGCCCGGCGCTCAACCGCGGCGACTACGTGCTGGAAACATTCCACCACAGCCTGCCCACCGGTATGCAGGGCTTTGTCTATAACCTGCGCCGGCCGCTGTTCCAGGACCGTACCCTGCGCAAGGCACTGGCCTACGCACTGGATTTCGAGTGGACCAACCAGAATATTTTCCACGGCCAGTACCGCCGCACCCGCAGTTACTTCCAGAACTCCGAACTGGCCGCCACCGGCCTCCCTTCCGAGGACGAACTGAAACTGCTGACGCCGCTGCGCGACACGCTGCCGCCAGAAGTGTTCACGGACGCCTATGCACCCCCCAGCAGCGATGGCTCCGGACGTCCCCGGCAGAACCTGCTGACCGCACAGAAGCTGCTTCAGGAGGCGGGCTATGCCGTCCGCGACAACCAGCTCTACACCCCGGACAACCAGCCGGTGCGCTTCGAAATCCTGATCGACAACCCGACCTGGGAACGCATCGCCATGCCGTTTGCGCGCAACCTGCGCGCCATCGGGGTGCACGCGGAAGTACGCCGCGTGGACCAGCCACAATATGTCGAGCGCATGCGCAATTTTGATTTCGACATGGTCGTCAACGTGTTTCCGCAATCCAACTCGCCGGGCAATGAGCAACGCGACTTCTGGCATTCCAGTGCCGCCGACCGCCCCGATTCCCGCAACGTGATCGGGCTGCGCGACCCGGCCATTGATACACTGGTGGACACGGTCATCGGTGCCCGCAGCCGCGAGGCATTGATCACCAGCACGCGAGCCCTGGACCGTGCGCTGCAATGGGGTTACTACGTGATCCCGAACTGGAACCTGGATTATTTCCGCGTCGCCTACAGCAAGCACCTGGCACACCCGGCGCAGAACGCGCCGTATGGGCTGCCGCTGGATGCCTGGTGGGACAAGCGTTCAACCCGGGACGCTGAATGAGCGGTTATGTTCTCCGGCGTCTGCTGCTGATCATTCCGACGCTGTTCGGCATCCTGCTGCTGAACTTTGTCATTGTGCAGGCAGCACCTGGCGGCCCGGTGGAGCGCATGGTCGCGCAGTTGCGCGGCATGGATGCCGGCGCTGGCGGCCAGTTCGCCGGCAGCCGGGCGGATTTTGTCACCACCGACACCGGCGGCGGCAGCGGTTATCGCGGCTCCCAGGGCCTGCCACCTGAACTGCTGGAGCGGATCGAAAAGCTGTACGGCTTTGACAAGCCCGCCCACGAGCGCTTCTGGCTGATGGTACGCAACTATCTCAGTTTTGATTTCGGCGAATCCTACTACCGCGACCGCAGTGTCACCGAGCTGATCGTCGAACGGCTGCCCGTGTCCATTTCCCTGGGGCTATGGAGTACGCTGATCACTTATCTGGTATCGATCCCGCTCGGCATCCGCAAGGCCGTGCGCCATGGCACACCGTTTGATGTCTGGAGCAGCAGCCTGGTGATTGTCGGCTATGCCATTCCCAGTTTCCTGTTCGCCATCCTGCTGATCGTCCTGTTTGCCGGCGGCAGTTACCTTGACTGGTTTCCACTGCGCGGCCTGACCTCCGACAACTGGACCCAGCTCAGCCTGCCCGGCAAGATCCTGGATTATTTCTGGCATATCACCCTGCCGACCATCGCCATCGTGATCGGTAACTTTGCCACCCTGACCATGCTGACCAAAAACTCCTTCCTCGATGAAATCAGCAAGCTCTATGTGCAGACCGCCCGCGCCAAGGGCCTGACGGAAAATCAGGTGCTCTACCGGCATGTGTTCCGCAACGCCATGCTGATCATCATTGCCGGCTTCCCGGCGGCGTTCATCAGCATGTTTTTCAGCGGCGTGTTGCTGATCGAGTACATTTTCTCGCTGGACGGGCTCGGCCTGCTCGGCTTTGAATCAGTGATCAACCGCGATTACCCGGTGGTCTTCGGCACACTGTTTATCTTCACCCTGATCGGACTGCTGCTGAAACTGGTCAGCGACCTGACCTACATGCTGGTCGATCCGCGCATCGATTTCGGCCGGAGAGATCTGTAATGCGGTTCAGCAACCCCGTCTTCCAGCGCCAGTGGAACACCTTTCGCAGCAACCGCCGCGGCTACTGGTCACTGTGGCTGTTCAGCATCCTGTTCGCACTCTGCCTGGGCGCCGAACTGATTGCCAACGACAAGCCGCTGGTGCTCAGTTACCAGAATGAGCTGTACTTCCCCGTGTTCACGGTCTACCCGGAAACCACTTTCGGCGGCCTGTTTGAAACCGAGGCCAATTACCGCGACCCGTTCGTAAAGGAGCTGATCGAGCAAGACGGCTGGATCGTCTGGCCGGTGATTCCGTTCAGCTACGACACCATCAATTACGACCTCAGCGTCCCCTCACCCGCGCCGCCCTCAGCGGACAACTGGCTGGGGACTGACGACCAGGGTCGCGATGTCCTGGCACGCATCCTCTATGGCTTTCGCATCTCGGTACTGTTCGGGCTGATCCTGGCACTGGCGAGCAGCGTCATCGGTATTGCAGTGGGCGCGGTGCAAGGCTACTACGGTGGCTGGACCGACCTGGCCGGGCAGCGCTTTATCGAAATCTGGTCGAGCATGCCCATCCTTTACCTGATCATCATCCTGTCCAGCTTTGTGGTGCCGAATTTCTGGTGGCTGCTGTTGATCATGCTGCTGTTCTCCTGGATGACACTGGTGGATCTCGTGCGTGCCGAGTTCCTGCGCTGCCGTAACCTGGATTACGTGCGCGCCGCCCGGGCACTCGGTGTCTCGGCACCGGTGATCATGTTCCGGCACATGCTGCCCAACGCCATGGTCGCCACGCTGACCTTCCTGCCGTTCATTCTCAACGGCGCGATTGTCACCCTCACTACCCTCGATTTCATCGGCTTTGGCCTGCCACCAGGCTCGCCCTCGCTGGGTGAACTGCTCGGCCAGGGCAAGGCCAACCTGCATGCGCCCTGGCTCGGCATCAGCGCTTTTGTCTCTCTGGCACTGATCCTGTCGCTGCTGATTTTTATTGGCGAGGCCGTCCGCGATGCCTTCGACCCAAGGAAGTACCTGCAATGAGCCGGCTGGAAATCCGCAACCTGAGTGTCCGTTTCGGGGCCGACCAGCCGCCGGTGGTGGATGAGGTCTCACTGACCCTCACTGCCGGCCGCATGCTGGCGCTGGTCGGTGAGTCCGGTTCCGGAAAATCGGTCACCGCGCTGTCGATTCTGCGGCTGTTGCCCCCGCAGGCCAGTGTCCGGGCCGAGGCGATGACCCTCGACGACGAGGACATCCTGCATCTGCCGGAAAACGCACTGCGCGGGTTGCGCGGCGGCCGTGTCGGCATGGTGTTCCAGGAGCCGCTGAGCGCCCTCAATCCACTGCATACCGTAGAAAAGCAGATCAATGAAAGCCTGGCCATCCATCAGGGGCTGTCACGCCATGCCGCACGCCAGCGCACGCTGGAGCTGTTGCATCAGGTGCACCTCCCCGAGCCGGACACCATGCTCGCTCGTTATCCGCACCAGCTTTCCGGCGGCCAGCGCCAGCGCGTGATGATCGCCCTGGCACTGGCCAACAACCCCAGCGTGCTGATCGCTGACGAACCCACGACGGCGCTCGATGTCACGGTACAGGCCGGCATTCTCGACCTGCTCAAGCAACTCCAGACAGAGCTCGGCCTGGCCGTACTGCTGATTACGCATGATCTGGGCGTGGTCGCCCGTTATGCCGAAGACATTGCCGTCATGCACCGTGGCCGCATCGTCGAGACCGGCGCCACAGAGCAGGTGCTGGCAGCCCCGCAGGACGAGTACACCCGTCATCTGCTGGCCGCCGAACCGGGTGGTGAGCCACCGGTACCGGACCCGGAACGCCCGGTGCATCTGCAGACCCGTGATCTCCAGGTACGCTTTATCCAGCAACGCCACGGCCTGTTTGCCCGTAAACAGTATTTCCACGCCGTCGATGGCGTGGACCTGACACTGCGCCGGGGTGAAACCCTCGGTGTCGTGGGCGAAAGCGGCAGCGGCAAGTCCACCCTCGCCCTCGCGGTGCTGCGGCTGCTGGAAAGCCAGGGCGAGATACGGCTGGAAGACACCCGGCTCGATACCCTGCGCGGCAACCGTCAGCTGCGTCCCTGGCGGGCACGCATGCAGGTGGTGTTTCAGGACCCCTGGAGCACGCTCAACCCACGCATGACCGTCGGCCAGATCATCGAAGAAGGGCTCAAGGTTCATCAGCGGCACCTGCCACAGGCGGAACGCGAGCAGGCCGTCGCCACCATGCTCACTGAAGTCGGCTTGCCGGCGGACTGCCGCCACCGTTATCCGCACGAATTTTCCGGCGGCCAGCGCCAGCGCATCGCCATTGCCCGTGCGCTGATCCTGCGTCCTGCCCTGCTGATCCTGGATGAGCCCACCTCGGCGCTGGATCGCAGTGTGCAGCATCAGGTGCTGGAGTTGCTGCGCGACCTGCAGGCGCGCCATGCTTTGTCCTATGTGTTCATCAGCCATGACCTGAAACTGGTACGCGCCATCAGCCATGAACTGATCGTGATGCGCCATGGCAAGGCGCTGGAAAGCGGCCCGACCGAAGCCATCTTCCGCGCCCCGCAGCACGACTACACCCGCAGCCTGATCGACGCGGCGTTCAGCACCGAACGGAAATACCAGGTTGCATTTTAGCGGTGTGGTACGGGGCGGTTTTCCGCTACCGTGCAGGCAGCACGCGACTGCCCGGTCAGTTCGCAAGCGCTTTCCCGGCGGCCTGCTATACTGCCGCCACCCGATGTCACGCTCCGCGCCTGACATCCCGGACACTACGGATTCGCATCGAGAGGACTACACATGGGCTTTCTTGCCGGCAAACGCTATCTGATCGTGGGTATCGCCAGTCAACGCTCCATCGCCTGGGGTATTGCCGAAGCCATGCATCGCGAAGGCGCCGAACTCGCCTTCACTTACCAGAACGACAAACTGAAATCCCGCGTCGAAGGTGCCGCCGAGGAATTCGGCAGCCGCAAGGAACTGTGCTTCCCCTGCGACGTGGCCAACGACACCGAGATCGACGCTGTATTCAGCGGCCTCGGCAAGCACTGGGACGGCCTGGATGGCATTGTCCACGCGGTCGGTTTTGCGCCCGCCAATGAGCTGGATGGCAACTTCGTCGACGTCGCGACCCGTGAGGGTTTCCGCATCGCGCACGAAATCTCCAGCTACAGCTTCGTCGCCCTGGCCAAGGCCGGGCACGCCATGATGAAAGGCCGTAACGGCTCTCTGCTGACGCTGACCTACCACGCCTCGCAGCAGACGGTGCCAAACTACAATGTCATGGGCATGGCCAAGGCCAGCCTGGAAGCCAGCGTACGTTACCTGGCAGCCAGCATGGGGCCGGAAGGCATTCGCGTAAACGCGATCTCCGCCGGACCGATTCGTACGCTGGCAGCGTCAGGCATCAAGAAATTCCGCAGCATGCTGGACCAGAATGCCGCCAAGGCCCCCCTGCGTCGCAACGTAACCATTGAGGAAGTCGGCAACGCAGCGGCCTTCCTGTGCTCCGATCTGGCCTCCGGCATCACCGCGGAAATCATGTACGTGGACGCCGGCGCCAACACCGCCGCCATGTCCATGGACAGTGCCAGCGAATAACAGCGCAGCGCTGTTTCCGCCCAACAAAAAACACCGCCTGATCAGCGGTGTTTTTTGTTGTTGTCGTGAGATTGTTGTCGCGAGTGCGCGGCGACGGTCAGCCACGGCGCGCTGCTTCAGCGCGCCGGCCTGCGTCATTCTTCCACAGTGCCCGCCAGGCGATCATTGTAGATTTTCACCTTGCCGGTCTCACGCAACCAGCTCACCACCTTGCGGAAACTGCCAGCGCCTTCAAGCTCGCCCAATTGAGCCAGGGCCGAGCGCTGCTGCGCCTCGGTGAGGCCTTCCGGGTCCCCGTCCCGCACGGCATCCAGGGTCACGGCAACCAGGTCACCATTGCCCAGGCGCATCACCTGCGCAGCGCCTGTCTCACCTTCCGCAGGACGCGGCAGACGGAATACGCGCTCAACCAGTTCGGCATCCGGCTGCGTGGCACCACGCTCCAGCTCATCCGCCGTGCTGACATCCCGGCTCCAGAGGCCTGACAGCGAGGCCAGGTCCTGGCCATCGGCCAGCGCCGCTTCGCCTTCGGCGGCCATGGCTTCCAGTCGCGCCTGGGCCTCTGCCAATTGCAGACGACGAACGATGGTGTCGCGCACCTCGGCCAGCGGAATCTGTTCTTCCGGCTGCGTTTCCGCCACCCGGAACACCACATAGCGGCCTTCTGCCAGTTCCACCAGCGGGCTGTTCTGGCCCTGCTCGCGCACCGCCTGGTTGTTCAGTTCCCGCATGACACCTTGATGCTGGGCGATGCCTTCCGGCGCGCTCAGGGGGAAGAATCCGGTCTGCTCCAGGCTCACCCCGAGCGTCTCAGCCGGCACTTGCAGGTCCGGATGTTCGAACGCCATTTCTTCCAGACGAGCGACGTCATCGGCGAGGCGATTCTCGGCCTGGGCCGTCTTCAGCTCATCGACAATGCTCTCACGCAGTTCGTCAAAGGATGGCAGGGAACGCTGGTTGATCTGCGTCACCGTCAGCAGATGCACCCCGGCGTCGCTGATCACCGGTGCAGACACCTCGCCCTCGGCCAGCGCGAACACCGCCGTTTCCATCGCTTCCGGCAGATCGCCACGGCCAATCACGCCCAGCGCGCCACCAGCACTGGCGCTGGCCGAGTCATCGGAGCTTTCCTGCGCCACGTCGGCGAAATCGGCACCGGACTCGATCTGTTCACGCAGCGCCTCGGCACGGGCCAGCGCGTCCGCTTCGGAAACGCCGTCTTTCTCGGCGATCAGGATGTGCGACACACGACGGCGCTCCTGTTGCGCCGCCACTGTCCTGAACATTTCCTCGCGTGCCTGGTATTCCTCACGCACCTGTGCGTCCGTTACCTCGATACCTTCCAGGTACGCGCCACGGTCCAGCTCGATGTACTGCAGGCGGAACTCCTGCGGGCGCATGAATTCACGCTGGTTGCCTTCATAGAACGCCTGCACCTGCTCATCGCTGATGTCGAAATCACCCAGCAGGCTCTCGGCACTGACACGGATATAGCTGATGTCACGGCGTTGCTCACCCAGGCGCCGCAGATCGGCAAGTTCATAGGGCAGCCCGAAATCGGTGTCTTCGTAACCGGCGCGAATCTGGTTCATGAGGATGTCATCGCGCAGCACCGCCAGGAACGTGGCCGGGGTATACCCCATGTTGCGCACCTGACGGTCAAAGATCTGCTGGGAAAAACGGCCGTTCTGATCCTGGAATTCACCAAACCGCATCAGCGAACGGGCCGCCTGCTCTTCGGAGACTTTCATGCCCGCATCATTGGCGGCATGCAGAATCAGCGCGTTATTGACCAGCCCTTGCAGAACCATGCCGGGGTTGATGAAGTTGTCGAGCAATTGCGGGTCGATGTCCGGCGATTGCTGACGCAGGTTCATCCGGGTCTGCTGGACCCGTTGCTCCACCACATTACGATAAATGCTGGTGCCCTCGACCTCAGCCACCACATCACCGCCGTTACCGCCGGTGAAATAGCCATAGAACGCGGAAATCACGAAAGGCAGAATGATCAATGCCAGAAGAATCTTGCCCCCTGGCCCGCGCAAGAAGTTTCTGAACCCCTGCATTATTATCTCCGTATACGGAACACCCGACCGGCTCATGCGACCACGGCGGCACGCCCCTGATGGCCCGAGGCGCCGCACGGCGGCTGTCTGGTGGAGGTCCCCTCTCGATTGACTGTCCCGGCAAAGGCCGGGGTTTTAAGCAAGTCCGTATATATAGGCTACCTGAGGCTGACTGACAACAGCCGGCCCAGGAAAAGACAGTCGAAAACCACCCTCGCCCCCTCAGACCACGCTGATCCGTCAGGTTCCCCGCTACCCGACGCCCCAAAACAAAAAAGCGCATCCGGATGGATACGCTTTCCTGATGGCGGAGCGGACGGGACTCGAACCCGCGACCCCCGGCGTGACAGGCCGGTATTCTAACCGACTGAACTACCGCTCCGGAACACGCCTCAGTTCACTGCGTCTTTCAGTGCCTTGCCGGCTTTGAAGCCCGGCACATTGGCAGCAGCGATCTTGATGGTCTGGCCGGTTTGCGGGTTGCGACCTTCGCGCTCAGCGCGCTGTTTCACAGTAAAGGTGCCAAAACCTACCAGAGAAACACTGTCACCGCTCTTGAGAGCCTTGGTAACGGCTTCAATGGTGGCATCCAGTGCACGACCGGCATCAGCCTTGGAAATATCAGCTGTAGCTGCAATAGCATCAATCAGTTCTGATTTGTTCACAAAAATCCCCTTTTTTGATTTCCGGTTTTCCACTGGAGCGCTCGGTGCGTCCCTGCAACGGAAGCCGCCTTTATACCAACGAGCCTGAAACCCGTCAAGGAAGCGACCTGCAGCGCCGCCGAGCGTTTACATTTGCTGATCAAGCTTTTTCAAATCAGCAACACATCCCATCGACTTTTTGCACATATGTGCGTTTATCAATGGGTACTGACCCGGTCCGCATCCGATTTTTTACCATCCTCTGCGGTGGCGAGCTCCTCTTCCACTTCCGCCTCACTCAACGGCGTGGGCATATGCTGCAAGGCCACCTCAAGCACCTGGTCGATCCACTTGACCGGCTTGATGTCCAGCGCGGCCTTGATATTTTCCGGAATCTCTTTCAGATCCCGCTCGTTTTCCTGCGGAATCAACACCGTCTTGATGCCGCCGCGGTGTGCAGCCAGCAGTTTTTCCTTCAGACCACCGATGGGCAGCACCTGGCCACGCAAGGTGATCTCGCCGGTCATCGCCACTTCCGCACGCACCGGAATACCGGTCAGCACAGACACCAGCGAGGTGCACATGGCCACACCCGCGCTCGGACCATCCTTCGGGGTGGCACCTTCCGGCACATGGATGTGGAAGTCATTACGCTCAAGCTGCTTGCGACGGATACCCAGCGTACGGGCACGACTCTTGACCACGGTATAGGCAGCACGAATCGACTCCTGCATCACATCACCCAGTGAGCCGGTCATGGTGACCACGCCCTTGCCCGGTGTGGACACGCCTTCGATGGTCAGCAACTCGCCGCCCACGGAGGTCCAGGCCAGCCCGGTCACCTGACCGATCTGGTCCTGTTCTTCGGCACGGCCAAAGCTGTACTTGCGCACGCCCAGATAATGCTCCACGTCATCCACGCCGACATTCACCGGCTCCGTGCTCGAGGCGAGCAGATGCTCTTTTACGACCTTGCGGCAGACCTTGCTGATCTCGCGTTCCAGCCCCCGCACGCCCGCCTCACGGGTGTAATGCCGCACGATGTGCTGCAACGCTTCTTCATCAAGCGTGAGCTCGCCTTTCTTCAGGCCGTTGGCTTCAGACTGTTTCGGCACCAGATACTGGCGCGCGATATTGATCTTCTCATCCTCGGTGTAACCCGGAATGCGGATCACCTCCATCCGGTCCAGCAGCGGTGCGGGGATGTTCATCGAGTTGGAGGTACAGATGAACAAGGTTTCGGACAGGTCGTAATCCACTTCAAGATAATGATCGTTGAAGGAATTGTTTTGCTCCGGATCGAGCACTTCCAGCAGCGCGGACGATGGGTCGCCACGCATGTCCATGCCCATCTTGTCCACTTCGTCGAGCAGGAACAGCGGGTTGCGCACACCGACCTTGGAGAGCTTCTGCATCACCTTGCCCGGCAGCGAGCCGATGTAGGTGCGGCGGTGACCACGAATTTCCGCCTCGTCGCGCACGCCGCCGAGCGCCATGCGCACGAACTTGCGGTTGGTGGCCTTGGCAATCGACTGCCCCAGTGAGGTCTTGCCGACACCCGGCGGGCCAACCAGACACAGCACAGGCCCCTTGACCTTGCCGACACGGCTCTGCACGGCCAGAAACTCAAGAATCCGGTCTTTCACTTCTTCGAGACCGTAATGATCCTGATCAAGGATCTCCTGCGCCGCCTTCAGATCATTGCGCACTTTACTGCGCTTTTTCCACGGCACACTGACCATCCAGTCCAGATAGCTGCGCACCACGGTGGCTTCCGCAGACATCGGCGACATCATGCGCAGCTTGCTCAGCTCCGCCAGCGCCTTGTCACGCGCATCCTTGGGCATGCCCGCCGCGTTGATCTTCTTCTCCAGCTCTTCGAGCTCGTTGCCACCCTCGTCCATCTCACCGAGTTCTTTCTGAATGGCCTTCATCTGCTCATTCAGATAGTACTCGCGCTGGCTTTTCTCCATCTGCTTCTTGACGCGGCCACGAATCCGCTTTTCAACATTGAAGATGTCGATTTCGGATTCCATCAGCGCAATCAGATGCTCCACCCGCTCACGGGTGTCTGCCATTTCCAGTACTTCCTGCTTTTCTTCCAGCTTCAATTGCAGGTGCGCCGCGATGGTGTCGGCCAGCCGGCTCAATTCGTCGATGGACGACACTGAGCTGACGATTTCCGGCGCCACTTTTTTCGACAGCTTGACGTACTGTTCGAACTGCGCCAGCAGGCTCTTGCCCAGCGCTTCGGTTTCATTCTCCGGCGGCAGGCGCTCACCCAGTTCGCGGGCGTCCGCCAAAGCGCATTCTTCGTTGAACTCGACCCGTACCACATGCGCCCGGCCACTGCCTTCCACCAGCACTTTCACGGTGCCGTCGGGCAAGCGCAGCATTTGCAGGATGGTCGATACGGTGCCGACGCGATGCAGATCAGTTTCGTTCGGATCGTCATCGGACGCATTGCGCTGGGCGACCAGCAGCACCTGCTTGTCGCCGGCCATGGCCACTTCCAGCGCACGGATGGATTTGGCGCGGCCCACGAACAGCGGGATCACCATATGCGGATACACCACTACGTCACGCAGTGGTAACAGGGGGATATCTTTCAGCACGACAGGCCTCGTAGCCAAGTGTCGGAAATGCCCCGGGGATTAATCCGGGGCCACCTTGGAGGGCTGCTCGCTGCGCTCGTAAATCAGCAGCGGCTCCGATTCGCCCTTGATGGTTGCAGCGTCGACCACCACCTTGGCCACCCCTTCCTGGGAAGGCACCTGGTACATGGTGTCCAGCAACACATTCTCAAGGATCGAACGCAGCCCGCGCGCACCGGTCTTGCGCTCCATGGCCTTGTGCGCCACAGCACGCAGTGCGTCCTCGCGGAAATCCAGTTCCACCCCTTCCATGTCAAACAGGCGCCCGTACTGTTTGGTCAGCGCGTTGCGCGGCTCGGTCAGAATCTGGATCAGCGCCTCTTCGGAGAGCTCTTCCAGCGTCGCGATTACCGGCAAACGGCCAATGAACTCGGGAATCAGACCAAACCTGATCAGATCCTCCGGCTCCACATCGACCAGGGTCTGGCCGACGTTGACGGTCTTGTCCTTGCTCTTCACTTCTGCGGAGAAACCGATGCCGCCCTTTTCAGAGCGGTCACGAATGATTTTCTCCAGGCCGGCAAAGGCACCGCCACAGATGAACAGGATGTTCGAGGTGTCCACCTGCAGGAATTCCTGCTGCGGATGCTTGCGCCCGCCCTGTGGCGGCACAGAGGCCACCGTGCCTTCGATCAGTTTCAGCAACGCCTGCTGCACACCTTCGCCGGACACGTCGCGGGTGATGGACGGGTTGTCGGACTTGCGCGAAATCTTGTCGATCTCGTCAATGTAGACAATGCCCATCTGCGCGCGCTCGACATCGTAGTCGCACTTCTGCAGCAGTTTCTGGATGATGTTCTCGACATCCTCCCCCACGTAACCCGCTTCGGTCAGCGTGGTGGCATCGGCAATGGTGAACGGGACGTTCAACAGCCGCGCCAGGGTTTCCGCCAGCAACGTCTTGCCGCTGCCGGTCGGGCCGATCAGCAGGATGTTGCTCTTGCCAAGTTCGATCTCCTCGCCTTTTTTGCCACCGCCTTTCACGGTTTTGCTGTCACCGCTGCGCAACCGCTTGTAGTGGTTGTAGACCGCAACGGAAAGGACTTTCTTGGCCCGTTCCTGACCGATGACGTAATCGTCGAGAGTCTCTTTGATCTCGTGGGGTTTCGGCAGACGCTGTGCGTCATCCTCCGCGGTGTCTTCGCTGACTTCCTCACGGA
The DNA here is from genome assembly GCF_009846755.1 of Alcanivorax sp. S71-1-4. Lineage (GTDB taxonomy): Bacteria > Pseudomonadota > Gammaproteobacteria > Pseudomonadales > Alcanivoracaceae > Isoalcanivorax. The sequence goes on along the minus strand of NZ_AQOR01000011.1, from coordinate 68,389 downwards.
TGATGTCGTTGCACAGGTCCACACACTCATCACAAATAAACACCGAAGGACCGGCAATCAACTTGCGCACTTCATGCTGGCTTTTGCCGCAAAATGAGCAGTACAGCAGCTTGCCGTCTTCGCTCTTTCCGCCGGTATGGTCGGTCATCAGGATAGCCTCTCACTGCGCTTGTTACTGAAGATGCAGGCAACAGCGGGCATTTTCAAGGCCCGCTGTGCCGCGACCGGGACGACAAATGGTTAAATTTCAACCATTTCGAGTGAACATCCCGGCTCTGCTCAGGCTGCCCGTTTGGTAAGTACCTGATCTACAAGCCCATAGGCCTTGGCAGCCTCGGCGTCCATGAAGTTGTCACGGTCCGTATCGCGCTCCACGCGCTCCAGGTCCATGCCGGTGTGGTGGGACAGCAGCTCGTTCAGCCGCGATTTGATCTTGAGGATCTCCCGGGCGTGAATCTCGATATCCGAGGCCTGGCCCTGGAAGCCGCCCAGTGGCTGGTGAATCATGATGCGCGAGTTCGGCAACGCAAACCGCTTGCCGTGTTCGCCCGCAGCCAGCAGGAACGCCCCCATGCTCGCGGCCTGGCCGATGCACATGGTGGAGACGGACGGCTTGATGAACTGCATGGTGTCGTAAATGGACATGCCGGCCGTCACAGAGCCACCAGGGCTGTTGATGTACAGATGAATGTCCTTGTCCGGGTTTTCCGATTCGAGGAACAGCATCTGCGCCACAATCAGATTGGCCATGTGGTCTTCCACCTGGCCAACCAGGAAAATCACCCGCTCCTTGAGAAGACGGGAATAGATGTCGAAAGACCGCTCGCCACGGGCAGTCTGCTCGATCACCATTGGCACCAGGCCCAGCGCGCTGGTGTCCTGCGCGGGGCTGCCGGTCATGGATGTAATAGCGCTCATATCGATCATTCGCGGGTTCCTGCATGAAAAGATGCTTCTCTGCATCTTATGACGGCACCTGGAGGACGTCCATAAACCGGACGTGAATCCCCACCTGGTTGCACAAAACTTGCACAGAGAACGAAAAACGGGGCCAATGGCCCCGTTTTTCGTAAGGTCTTTTGGCCTGTCAGCGCACCGCGCTCAGTCTTCCTGACCTTGCTGGGCCGGACGTACCGCTTCTTCATAGCCCACTTTCTTGCTGCTGACCTTTGCACTGCCCAGCACCAGTTCAACCACCTGCTCTTCCAGCACGGCACCTTCGATCTGCTGCAGTTGCTGCTTGTTGCCGTAGACCCAGTTGATCACTTCTTCCGGTTGTTCGTACTGGGAAGCGATCTCTTCCACCTGCGCACGCACGCGATCGGCATCGGCTTTCAGTTCGTGCTGCTCGAGAATCTGGCGCACCACCAGCCCCAGGCGAACACTGCGCTCGGCCTGCTCGCTGAACAGCTCCGCCGGCAGCATGCTGGCATCGAACTGCTGGCCGCCACCAAACTGCTGCATCATCTGCTGGCGCATGCGTTGCACTTCACCGTTCACCAGTGATTTCGGCACGTCGAATTCGTGCAGCTTGACCAGGCCACCCATGACCTGCTCTTTGACTTTGCCTTTCACGGCATTTTTCAGTTCGCGCTCCATGTTCTTGCGCACTTCAGCGCGGAACGCTTCTTCTCCGCCGTCTTTTACACCGAACAGTGCCATGAATTCATCGTTCACTTCCGGCAGCTTGCGGCGCTCGACCTTGTTGACGGTAATCGCAAACTGCGCCGCTTTCCCTTTCAGGTTTTCAGCCTGATAGTCTTCCGGGAACGTCACGTCGATGGTTTTTTCTTCGCCGGCTTTCATGCCGGCGATACCGTCTTCAAAACCCGGGATCATCTGGCCTGAGCCCAGCACCAGATTCTGCCCTTGCGCGGTACCGCCGTCGAAGGCTTCGCCATCGAGTGTGCCGGCAAAGTCGATATTGACGCGGTCGCCTTCGGCTGCCGCCGCATCGCTGTCTTCCCAGGTCGAACGCTGCTCACGCAGGCTCTCGATCATCTTGTCGACGTCAGCGTCAGTGATCTCCGCTTCCGGCTTGTCCACCTCGATGGCGTCGAACGCCGCCAGGCTCACTTCCGGGTACACTTCGAACGTGGCCACGAACTCCAGGTCCTTGCCCTTTTCGTTGACGGTGGGCTCGAAGGTCGGCATGCCTGCCGGCTCGATCTTTTCCTGCTGGACAGCCTTGATGAAGCTGTCACGCATCAGTTCATCCAGCACTTCGGCGCGCACGGCCTTGCCGAAACGGCGCTTGATCTCGGCCATCGGCACCTTGCCAGGACGGAAGCCGTCCAGGCGCAGGTTCTTGCTGGCATCCTGGAGGCGCGCCGCCACGGCGGATTCCAGTTTATCGGCGGGTACACCCGTGGTCAGGCGTCGTTCCAGACCAGACGTCGCTTCAACAGAAACCTGCATAACTTCCTCTTGTACAAGTATGGCAATTCAGTGACGGGCAGCGCGCCAAGACCGGCCAGCGCCCCCGGAAAGGGGCCGGATTATAGCGGATGGGGTGCGCAGGGGCCAGATGAACCCGGCATGGGTCTGCCGCAAAAAACAAAACCCGCCTGAAGGCGGGTTTGTCGAGACGATGGGGTGGCTGACGGGACTTGAACCCGCGACCACTGGAGTCACAATCCAGGGCTCTACCAACTGAGCTACAGCCACCATTTAACCTGTCATGTTCCCGGCATCGCCCGGAACGGGAATACTGTCACTGCCCGGCGCTGGAGGTGGTACGCCTGGCAGGGCTCGAACCTGCAACCGACGGCTTAGAAGGCCGTTGCTCTATCCAATTGAGCTACAGGCGCATCATGCGAGCCACCACTTCCCGGAGGAAAGAGTGGTCGGGGAGGAGGGATTTGAACCCCCGACATCCTGCTCCCAAAGCAGGCGCGCTACCAGGCTGCGCTACACCCCGAACGTACAGCTCGAGCGAGGCGGCATAATACTCGCGCCCCCCGGGAGCGTCAACGCGAAATACCCCGGTCTCTCGCCTGAACGCATTTTGCACACCATCGCCCGGACATGCGAGAATCCCGCCGCGCAAGCGCCGGAACACTGGCAACCTGCCACTTCAGCATATTCACGCACGCAGACCTGTCCGGAGATAGATACCCCGATGAGCGCCCTGGTTCTCGATGGCAAGGCCCTGGCCCAGAAATTCGAAGCAGAAATGCGCGAACGCGTTGTACGGCTGCGCGAACGCGCACAAGGCAGCACGCCGATTCTCGCCACCATCCTGGTCGGTGCCGACCCCGCCTCGGCGACGTACGTCAAGATGAAAGGCAACGCCTGCGAGCGCGTCGGCATGGAATCCCTGAAGGTGGAGCTGCCGGACAGCACCACCACTGACGAACTGCTGGCACAGATCCAGGCCCTGAACGACAACCCGGATGTGCACGGCATTCTGTTGCAGCACCCGGTGCCTGCACAGATTGATGAGCGCGCCTGTTTTGATGCCATCGCCCTGGAGAAGGACGTCGACGGCGTGACCTGCCTGGGCTTCGGCCGCATGAGCATGGGCGAGCACGCCTATGGCTGCGCCACCCCGAAAGGCATCATGCGCCTGCTGGAGCACTACGGCATTGCGCTGGCCGGCAAGCACGCCGTTGTCGTGGGCCGCAGCCCCATTCTCGGCAAACCCATGGCCATGATGCTGCTCGGCGCCAACGCCACCGTGACCATCTGCCATTCCCGCACGCAGGACCTCGAAGGGCACATTCGCCGTGCGGACCTGGTGGTTGGCGCCGTGGGCAGGCCGGAGTTCATCAAGGCGGACTGGATCAAGGATGGCGCAGTAGTGGTGGATGCCGGGTATCACCCGGGCGGTGTCGGCGATATCGAGCTGGGACCGCTGAAAGAGCGCGTCAGCGCCTGGACCCCGGTGCCTGGCGGCGTGGGCCCAATGACCATCAATACACTTATTTTTCAGACACTTGAAGCCGGCGAGAAAGCGCTCGGCTGATCAGACCGGGCGCCGCAGGCCGCGCCCGGCGTTTCTCAGAAGGATTCCCGCAACCCCACCGTCAGGTTGAAGACCATCTCCCCCGCCCCGCTGTCCGGATCGACACAGAAGTAACCTTCACGTTCGAACTGGAAACGGGCTTCCGGGGCCACGCCAGCCAGCGCGGGCTCCACGCGGCACCCCTCCAGCACCGTCAGCGAGTCCGGGTTCAGTACGGACAGAAAGCCCTGCTCGGCACGATCCGGGTTGGCCTCGGTAAACAGGCGGTCGTACAGACGCACCTGGCACGGCACCCCGTACTCAGCCGAGACCCAGTGGATCACGCCTCGCACCTTGCGGCCCTCGGGGTTCTTGCCCAGGGTATCCGGATCATACGTGCACCGGATTTCCGTGATCTCGCCCTGGGCGTCACGCAGCACCTCGTTGGCGCGGATCACGTAGCTGCCACGCAAACGGATTTCGTCCCCAAGCACCAAACGCTTGGTTTTCCTGACAGGCTCCAACAGGAAATCCTCTCGATCAATGAAGATCTCCTGTGTCATGGGGACATCCCTAAAGCCCATCGATTCGTCTTGCGGGTGTTTCGCTATCTGAAGCTGCTCCACCTGCCCTGCCGGCCAGTTCTCGATCACCAGTTTCAGTGGCCGCAACACGCACATGGCACGCGGGGCATGCACGTTCAGGTCATCGCGGATGGCCGCTTCCAGCATGCCCGTGTCGACCGTGGAGTCCGCCCGGGCCACGCCGGCCATATCGCAAAAACGGCGGATCGCCTCCGGTGTGTAACCGCGCCGGCGCAGGCCGGACAGGGTCGGCATGCGCGGGTCGCCCCAGCCGTTCACGTGCCCTTCGTCGACCAGTTGCTTGAGCTTGCGCTTGCTCATCACCGTGTAGTTCAGGTTCAGGCGGGCAAACTCGTACTGGCGCGGGCGTGCCGGTAGCCTGTCACGGCTTGCCAGGAAACCCGCCAGGTTGTCCAGCGTCCAGTCGTACAGCGGCCGGTGCGCCTCGAATTCCAGCGTGCACAGGCTGTGGGTGATCCCCTCGATGGCATCCGAAATCGGATGCGTGAAATCGTACATCGGGTAAATGCACCAGGTATCGCCGGTCTGGTGGTGGCTGACCTTGCGGATGCGATACAGCACCGGATCGCGCAGGTTCATGTTCGGCGAGGCCATGTCGATGCGGGCACGCAGTACCGCTTCGCCTTCGTTGAAGTCGCCGGCACGCATGCGGGCGAACAGCGCCAGGTTGTCGTCCACGGCACGGTCACGGTGCGGGCTGTTCTGCCCCGGGTGGGTGAAATCGCCACGCTGGCGGGCAATGTCTTCCGGGGACTGGGTGTCCACGTAGGCCACGCCGGCGTTGATCAGGGCGACGGCGCAATCGTGGATCAACTCGAAGTAATCCGAGGCAAAACGCACCTCGCCGTCCCAGCGCCAGCCCAGCCATTCCACGTCCCGTTTGATGGACGCGACGTATTCGTCGGATTCCTTCTCCGGGTTGGTGTCGTCGAAACGCAGATGGCAGGCCCCGCCATAGCTTGCGGCGATACCGAAGTTGAGGCAGATCGATTTTGCATGGCCGATGTGCAGGTAGCCGTTCGGCTCCGGCGGGAAACGGGTCACCACCTTGCCGCCGTTCTTGCCCTCGGCCAGGTCGCGATCAATGATCTGACGGATGAAATTGGTCGGGATTTCGGCACGATCTGTCATGCGATCTCAGGAGTCCTGTGGCAGGATGCACATACGGAAAACGGGTCCGCCAGCGGCCCGGACAGTTCCGGTCAACGGGGGCGCTAGTGTACAGTGCGCCCCCTGTCAGTCAAAGCATGGAGGACGGTTTGATGAAAGCCGCACTGAACACCACCTACGGCACCATTGTGATCAGTCTCGACACCGAGCGTGCCCCCGAAACCGCGGCCAATTTCGCCCAGTATGTCAGGGACGGCTTCTACAACGGGACCATCTTTCACCGCGTGATCAGCAATTTCATGATCCAGGGCGGTGGCTTCACCGAAGACATGCAACAGAAGCACACCCGTGAAACGATCCGCAACGAATCCGCCAACGGCCTCTCCAACGAGACCGGGACCGTTGCCATGGCCCGTACCTCCGACCCTCATTCTGCCACAGCCCAGTTCTTCATCAACGTGGTAGACAACCACTTCCTGGACAAGTCGCGTTCCCAGGACGGCTGGGGGTACTGCGTATTCGGCAAGATCGAGGAAGGCATGGAAGTCGTTAACCGCATCAAGGCGGTCAGCACCGGCAACCGGGGCTTCCACCAGGATGTGCCCACCGAGACGGTACTGATCGAAAGCGCCGAACTGATCGAAGAATAACACGCCGCCGCGCGCGCGCCCGCCAGCGACCCGCGCGGCCTTTACTTCTGCAAGGGAGAACACCGCATGCGCCGCCTGTTACTGACCCTGGCCCTGATGCTGCCACTGGCCGCCAGTGCCGACACCGCTCCGCGCGTGGCGCTGGAGACCACGGAAGGCACCATTGTCATCGAACTGTACCCGGACAAGGCACCGGCCACGGTGGCCAACTTCCTGCAATACGTGGACGACGGTTTCTACGACGGCACTGTCTTTCATCGCGTGATCCCGCGCTTCATGATCCAGGGCGGTGGCTTCACCCGCGACTATCAGCAGAAAGAAACCCGTACGCCGGTCACCAATGAAGCCGACAACGGTCTGCGCAATGAACGTGGCACCCTTGCCATGGCACGCACCAGTGATCCGCATTCCGCCACGGCACAGTTCTTTATCAATACCGTCAACAACACCAACCTGAACCACCGCGGCAAAAGCCCGGGTGGCTGGGGTTACGCCGTGTTCGGCAAAGTGGTCGAAGGCATGGACGTGGTGGATCGCATCAGCGCCCTGCCAACAGGCCGCGGCACCCTGAACGGCATGCCGGCGGGCGATGTCCCGAACCGCCCGGTGGAAATACGCAGCGCGCAGCGCGCCACTGAACAGGCCGCACCCGACACAACCGGGGAAAAAGACACCACGCAATGAGCTATACGCTGTTCATTTCCGACCTGCATCTGGACGCCGAGCGTCCGCAACATCTCGATGCACTGAAACAACTGCTGGCCCGCCATGCGGGCCAGTGTGATGCGCTGTACGTGCTCGGCGATCTGTTCGAAACCTGGATTGGCGATGACGATGACAGCCCGTTCAATCTGGACGCCATTACCGCTTTCCGCGCCTTCAGCGACGCGGGCAGCGCCCTGTTCTTCATGCACGGCAATCGTGACTTTCTGCTCGGCCACGCCTTTGCCACCGCCACCGGAGGCACCCTGCTGGACGAGGGGACTGTCGTCGACCTGTACGGTACCCCTGCCCTGCTGATGCATGGCGACAGCCTGTGCACCCGTGACGAGAAGTACATGGCATTCCGCGCCCAGGTTCGCAACCCGGCCTGGCAAGCAGACATGCTGGCCAAACCGCTGGCACAGCGGCGCATGATCGCGCAGATGCTGCGCCTGCAAAGCCAACAGAACAATGAGAACAAGGCGCAGAACATCATGGATGTGACACCGGATGAAGTGGTTCGGGTCATGGAAGACGCTGGCGTACAGCACCTCATCCACGGCCACACGCATCGGCCGGCAGTACATGACGTGGCCTTGCAGAGCGGCCCTGCCGTACGGTGGGTACTGGGTGACTGGGGAGCACTGGGCTGGCAGATCGTGGCAGATCAGGAAAAAGGCCTGCGGCTGGAAAGCTTCAATCTTTGATTTTTCACGTTAAGCTGCGCACAAAAACTTTAAGCTGCGCCAAAAAAAGAACCCCGCATAACGCGGGGTTCTTTTTTGCCTGGATCAATCAGGACATTACGGTGTTTCCACATCCGCTGCTGACGCGGCACCCACGGCCACACCGGCACCGGAGGACAGCACGAAAGACACTACTTGCGTCTGCATTTCTGCGGTCACAGTCGGGCTGGCCGTTGGATCCAGCAGCGAGCTGTGCGAACCGTTCAGCATTTTGACGACGCCCGGCGCCACCGCCATGTTGACCGGCGTCATGGACGGACCGGACTGCACTGCACCGAGCAGATCAATCAGACCCGCCGTGCCGGCCAGCGGCAGGTTCGGCGCGTCGTTCGGCACCACGGCATCACCGTTCACCTGTTGCAGCAGTACCGGCACACCCAGTGCATCCAGCGTGGCCGCAAAGTTGACCGGATCAGCCGAATCCACCGTGCTCTGTGCTGCGTAGATGAACCGCTCGAAATTGGTGGTGCCCGGCACAACACCCGCCGCCTGCAGACCACCACGAATCACCGGGCCAAGGGAATCAGAGTTGAGCAGAATCTGTGTCAGTTGTGACCCTGCCACGGAGGCAACCAGACCACTGATCGGACGCAGATTGGACGTAAAGGAAGCCTGCATCTCGGCACCGATCGCCATCTGGTTCACCGTGGTCATGACTGTGGCGACCATCCCGCCGAGAGAACCCCCTACCACCTTGATACTGGAGGTATCCAGCACGCCCAGCCCTTGCCCATCAAGCTGGGCGCTCAGTGCGTCCAGGCTGGCGTTCAGGTTGAGCAGGTCCATCACAGCCTGGCGCAGGTTGTCGCGCGTGTTGATCAGGTTGGTCAGGTTAATGAACTGGGCGCCGGAGCCACCCGGATCGTTGAAGAACCGCTCACGCGGTGCGTCAGCACCATACAGCGCGCCGAAAGGAATGAGCGACGAACTCTCCACATTCAGTGCGGCAAAGGCGCTGGTCGGCTCCACACCATGCAGCGGCAGGTCGATGGCCACGGTGGCCACACATTGGCCTGCCAGCGCATGGGCCAGCGCAACCACGGAAGAACGGTCACTGGTAATACCGTGCACCGCCATTACAACGGGAAGACCACTCGGGAAGGTGGTAGCACAGCCGGCCACATCATCCGGCAGGGTCACTTGCAGCGGTACGGACTCGGTGCCTTTGCGACCTGCGAAGGGATAACGGTAGGTCACGTTGTAGGTCATGCCGTCCACGTCTGCCGGCGGCAGCACGGTGCCTTCCGGCAACTGCGCGCTCAACAGGGAACCCAGCGTCGGGTCGGCCTGCCACGCACTTTGCGTATAGGCGGTATCGCCAGCCTGCTGCGGTGCCTCCAGATAGTAAGGCAGCTTGATGTAGCCGGTGTAGAGGCTGCCCACGTCAGCCGGCAAGGCGCCGCCGGTCAGAACATTCAGGTCCACCGCAGTCATGGCGGAGATGCCGAGGTCACGCTCAACCGGCGTGCTCAGATACCCCATGGCATTCAGCCCACCCGCGTTGGCCACAGCATCCATTTGCGGAATGCCGAAGCCCATCATCGCCTGCACCAGCGCAGCACGCGGTGCCGCCATGGCCACCAGCGGCGTGGTCGGATCAGTCGTTGTGAAGGTATACGCAATCACCACCGTCTCGGTGGCGCCAGCAATCTGTTCCGGCGTAGCGCCGGGGCCCGCCAGTGCTGCGCCGGCAATACCGTCCCATGCGCGGACCAGGCTGCGGACGCTGGCCAGGGAACCGGTTGCATTGAAGGAATCACCGCGCAATGCGTTGTAGGTCCAGGAGGTGGTCAGCGGCTCACCCTGGGTGTCGACGATATTGTTGGTCAGGAACGCGAGGTACTTGGTCTTCGCTTTCAGCGGCTGGGTCGGGGTGATACGAATGGCGTTGTTGGTCCCGCCATCCACCGACACGGCCATCGCATTGATCGGCGCCAGGCCTGCCACACCGGTGATGTTGGTCGGATCAAGCACTTCGCCGGAGCTGGTCAGTTCCAGCAGGAAGACAGTCTGCCCTGGCAGCACTGAGGCCGGGACCACGCTGCCACTGAGCAGGATGTCGAACGGCGCATTGGTGGAGAAACCATCCAGCGCATTCACTGCAGTGATGACCGGGTTCGCGGGCGACGAGATATTCGCGGTGCCGTCGAACGCCGCACCCTGCGAACCTGCCGGAGTAAGGAAAATCAGGTCATTGTTGAACGGCAGATCGGAGCCGCCGGGATCAAAGCGCGGATGAGTACCGGGCTGGTAAAGCAAATGGTCCTGTGAGGGCTGAGCCACGCGGACCTTGGAGTCGCTGCCGCAGCCCTGCAGGGTCAGCGCCAGCGGCAGCACAGGCAGCATGGCCAGAGCCTTGGTTATGTTTCTCATTATGTACTCTCCCGGGAGCATCTGTTTTGTTGTCGTGGTTATTGAATGGATTGTTATCGTAAGAAAGTTGTAGTCGCATCCATTTCCCGCAGAATAGCCCAGCCTGTACGGGCGAACAAGCCATCCAGCACGACCGTCAGGTCACGCCGCACGACCGGTTGCCAGCGGGAAAAAGCGCGTCAGGCAGCCTGTGCCGGGACGCCTGAATGGAAGCGGAAACAATCGTCTTCAGAGGTGATCAGCCCGGCTTCAAGGGTGCGAAAGGTATCGATCCGGTGCTGGATATCCTCGCCGGCGTACAGACGGGCCAGCCGCAGGTAATCCTCGAAATGGCGAGCCTCGCTTTTCAGCAGAAAGCGGTAGTAGCGCCCCAGCTCCTCATCCACGTACGGCGCCAGTGCGGCAAAGCGCTCGCAGGAACGGGCTTCTATATAGGCACCCACCACCAGGATATCCACCAGCCGGCCGGGCTCACTGGTACGCACCTGGGCACGCAGGCCACTGGCGTAGCGGGACGGGGTCAGGTGGCCGTAGACCAGGCCACGCTGGCGCAGCATGCCAAGCACCTGCTCGAAATGCAGCAGCTCTTCACGGGCCAACCGGCTCAGGGCGTCCAGCAGTGCCGGCCGGTCCACATAGCGGAACATCAGGTTCAGCGCTGTGGCGGCAGCCTTCTTCTCGCAGTGGGCGTGGTCCAGCAGCAGGATGTCCGGGTGTTCGAGTGCCCAGCCGATCCATGCCTCGGGGGTCGGGCAGGCAAGGAATTCCCGGATGGCAGAGATATCGTGCATGGCGCGGCAGTCTGTGGGATGAACGGGCCGGCAGTATAGCAGCCACACCCCACCCTGCCAGCCAGCCGCCTGACTTCCGTCATGCTTTATGGCCATAATGCGCTCCCCGTGACCCGGCAGAAGTGATCCCGTCTCAATGGGCAGAAAAAGCAGTCCCCGAATACAGGCCCGCAAGGGCCGGCTGGCCACTGGCGCACTGCGCGTGATGAGCTGGTTGCCGTTGCCACTCAACCGCGCCCTGGGCAGCCTGATCGGCCACCTGCTCTGGTGGCTGCGCAGCGACGCCCGGCGCATCAGCGAGATCAACATCGCGCGCTGCTTTCCGGCCATGCCGGCCCTGCAGCAACGGCAACTGGTACGCGCTTCGCTCGTCGAAACGGCCAAGGGCAGCACCGAGATCGGCCTGGTCTGGCATCGCCCGGACTATGCCCTGAGCCTGGTCCGGGGCGCAGAGGGCGACACGCCGCTGCGCGAGACACTGGACGGCGGCCGGCCAGTACTGCTGCTGGTGCCGCATCTGGGCTGCTGGGAAGTGCTGAACTTCTGGCTCAGCCACCATTTTTCCCTGCACGCCATGTACAACCCGTCCGGGCTGCCTGCCGTGGACCAGCTGGTGCGGGACAGCCGGGAACATTTCGGCACCGTGATGTACCCCGCCACCGCGCGCGGTGTCGCCAGCCTGGTGCGGACGTTGAAGAAAGAAGCGGTGCTGACCGCGATCCTGCCCGACCAGGTCCCGGATCGCCGCAGCGGTCGCTTTGCGCCGTTCTTCGGCGAGCCCGCCTACACCGCCACACTGAGTCCGAAACTGATCCAGCAGACCGGTGCCAGGGTATTTGTCGCCTGCGCACGCCGGCTGCCCGGCAGCGAAGGCTATCGCATCCTGCTGCGGGAACCGGACCCGGCATTGTATGACAGCGATCTCGATGCCTCTCTGCCGGCGCTGAACCGCAGCATCGAAGCACTGATACGTGAAATGCCCGAGCAGTATCTGTGGAGCTACAAGCGCTTCCGCCGGCGACCCGAAGGTGCCGCAGAACTGTACTGAAACGCAGCGCGCCGCCGCCCCTCTTCCGGTTACACCGGCAAAAGTATATAATCCGCGCGCCGTACCAACCCCGAAACACACCCCAAGTGTTTGATTTCCAAAAGAAATCGGGCAATCACGAAACGAGGGATGCGCTGTGCTTGAAGCCTACCGCCAACACGTGGAAGAACGCGCCGCCGAAGGCGTACCGCCGAAACCACTGAACGAACAGCAGGTCGCCGAACTGGTGGAACTGCTGAAAAACCCGCCCCAGGGCGAAGAAGAATTCCTGCTGGACCTGTTCAGCAACCGCGTACCGCCGGGCGTTGACCAGGCCGCGTACGTGAAGGCCGCCTTCCTGGCCGCACTGGCCAAGGGCGCAGCCCAGTCCCCGCTGATCGACCGCAAGCTGGCCACCAGACTGCTTGGCACCATGCAGGGCGGCTACAACGTCCAGCCCCTGATCGAGCAGCTCGACGATGCCGAAACGGCCGAGATTGCCGCCGAGGCCCTCAAGCACACCCTGCTGGTATTCGATGCCTTCCACGACGTGGAAGAGAAAGCCAAGGCCGGCAACGACTACGCCAAGGCCGTGCTGACCTCCTGGGCCGAGGGCGAGTGGTTCACCAGCAAGCCGGAAGTCCCGGCCAAGCTGACCGTCACCGTGTTCAAGGTGACCGGCGAGACCAACACCGATGACCTGTCCCCGGCACAGGATGCCTGGAGCCGCCCGGACATCCCGCTGCACGCCAACGCCATGCTCAAGAACGAGCGTGACGGCATCAAGCCGGAAAAACCCGGCGAGCTGGGCCCGATCGGCCAGCTCAACGAGCTGAAAGCCAAAGGCCATACCGTGGCCTACGTGGGTGACGTCGTCGGTACCGGCTCCAGCCGTAAATCCGCCACCAACTCGGTGCTGTGGTTCACTGGCGAAGACATCCCGTTCGTACCGAACAAGCGCCAGGGCGGCGTCTGCATCGGCAGCAAGATTGCCCCGATCTTCTTCAACACCATGGAAGATTCCGGCGCGCTGCCGTTCGAAGCCGACGTCTCCGGCCTGAACATGGGCGATGTGATCGACATCTACCCGTACGAAGGCAAGATCACCGAGCACGGCACCGACAAGGTACTGAGCACGTTTGAACTGAAATCCCAGGTGCTGCTGGACGAAGTCCGTGCTGGCGGCCGGATCAACCTGATCATCGGCCGTGGCCTGACCACCAAGGCGCGCGAAGCACTGGGCCTGAGCGCCACGCAACTGTTCCGCGCACCGCAGCAACCGGCTGACACCGGCAAGGGTTACACGCTGGCGCAGAAAATGGTCGGCAAGGCCTGCGGCCTCGACGGCGTGCGCCCGGGCATGTACTGCGAACCGAAGATGACCACCGTCGGTTCCCAGGACACCACCGGCCCGATGACCCGTGACGAACTGAAAGACCTGGCCTGCCTGGGCTTCTCCGCTGACCTGACGATGCAGTCGTTCTGTCACACGGCGGCCTATCCGAAGCCGGTCGACGTGGAAACCCACCACACCCTGCCCGACTTCATCATGAACCGGGGCGGCGTGTCCCTGCGTCCGGGCGACGGCATCATCCACAGCTGGCTGAACCGCATGCTGCTGCCGGACACCGTCGGCACCGGCGGCGACTCCCACACCCGCTTCCCGCTCGGCATTTCCTTCCCGGCCGGCTCCGGCCTGGTGGCCTTTGCCGCCGCCACCGGCGTCATGCCGCTGGACATGCCGGAATCGGTACTGGTGCGCTTCAAGGGCAACCGCCAGCCGGGCATCACCCTGCGTGACCTGGTGCATGCGATTCCGCTGCAAGCCATTAAAGAAGGTCTGCTGACGGTCGAGAAAAAAGGCAAGAAGAACGTCTTTAACGGCCGCATTCTCGAGATCGAAGGCCTGGAAGACCTGACCGTCGAGCAGGCATTCGAACTGTCCGATGCGTCCGCCGAACGGTCTGCCGCCGGCTGCACCATCACGTTGTCGGAAGACAGCGTGGCCGAGTACCTGAAGTCGAACATCACGCTGCTGAAGTGGATGATCGCCAACGGCTATGGCGATGCGCGCACCATCGAGCGCCGTATCACCAAGATGGAAGAATGGCTGGCCAACCCGAGCCTGATGCGTGCGGACAAAGATGCCGAGTACGCCCAGGTCATCGAAATCGACATGGACCAGATCAAAGAGCCGATCCTGTGCTGCCCGAATGACCCGGACGATGCCAAGACCCTGTCCGATGTGGCCGGCGACAAGATCGACGAAGTGTTCATCGGTTCCTGCATGACCAACATCGGCCACTTCCGTGCAGCCGGCAAATTGCTGGAAAAGATCCCCAGCGGCTCGCTGACCACCCGTCTCTGGATCGCCCCGCCGACCAAGATGGACCAGCACCAGTTGTCCGACGAAGGCTACTACAACATCTACGGCCGCGCCGGTGCGCGTACCGAGATGCCGGGCTGTTCGCTGTGCATGGGCAACCAGGCCCGTGTGGCGCCGAACACCACCGTGGTCTCCACCTCCACTCGTAACTTCCCGAACCGTCTGGGCCAGGGCGCCAATGTGTATCTGGCGTCTGCCGAGCTGGCCGCCGTGGCGGCTGTGATCGGCAAGCTGCCGACGGTCGAGGAGTACATGGTCTACGCGGCCGACATCGATTCCATGTCAGCGGAAATCTACCGCTACCTGAATTTCGATCAGATCGCCGAGTACCAGAAAGTGGCCGACAGCGTGAAGATTCCGGTGGCGCAAGCCAGCTGAGTCTTCCCCGTCACGCCAACAAAAAACCCGGCTTCGCGCCGGGTTTTTTGTTGCGGTAGGGTGGGTAGAGCCAAAGGCGAAACCCACCGGGTCCATGTCGCACACTGCTCGCACAGAATCATCGAAACTCTCTGCCTCCAAAAACAGGGGAGTTTCGATGTTTTTGTGGGAGTGGGTAATGGGCATGGACTCGGTGGGGTTCCCCTTTGGCTCTACCCACCCTACCCCACACCTTTTTTTAAACAGCCTGTCAAATACCCGCCAACACCCGCTCAAGCCCCTGTTCCAGTTGCGCAACGGTCCGGTCAATATCCTCCAGCTTGTCCAGCCCGAACAAGCCGACACGAAACGTCTTGAACGATGGCGGTTCATCACACTGCAACGGTACACCGGCGGCCGTCTGCAAACCCTGCGCGACAAACCGGCTGCCGTTCTGGATGCCACCATCCTGTGTATAGCTGACCACCACACCCGGTGCCTCGAAACCTTCCGCCGCCACGCTCTTCATGCCATGGCCAGCCAGCATGGCGCGCACACGACGCCCCAGTTCCAGCTGCGCCTCGCGCGCGCGTTCAAAACCAAAGGCTTCAGTGTCACGCATGGCATCGCGAAAGTGCATCAGGGCATCGGTGGGCAAGGTGGCGTGATACGCGTGGCCACCGTTTTCATACGCCTGCATGATCTGCAGCCACTTGTGCAGATCGCAGGCGAAACTGGTGCTTTGTGTCTCACCGATGCGTGCCAGCGCACGTTCGCCGAGCATCACCAGACCACTGCAGGGGGACGCACTCCAGCCTTTCTGCGGTGCACTGATCAATACATCGACGCCCAGCTTGCGCATGTCCACCCACAAGGCGCCGGACGCGACACAATCCAGCACCAGCATGCCGCCATGTTCGTGCACGGCGTCGGCCATCTGCTGCAGGTAATCGTCGGGCAGCAGAATGCCCGACGCTGTTTCCACATGCGGGGCAAACACCAGGTCCGGTTTGCCGGCACGGATCGCGGCCACCACCTCATCAATGGGCGCCGGGGCGTACGGGGCGTCGTCGGCATCGCCAAGGCGGCGCGCCTTGAGCACCACTTCTTCGGCAGGGATATCGCCCATTTCGAAAATCTGGCTCCAGCGGAAACTGAACCAGCCATTGCGTATCACCAGGCACTTGCGATCCGTGGCGAATTGCCGCGCCACCGCTTCCATGGCAAAGGTGCCGCCGCCGGGCACCACGACCACCGCCTCCGCCTGGTAGACCTGTTTCAGCGTCGAGGAAATGTCCCGCATCACCTGTTGAAACAACTGCGACATATGGTTCAGCGCGCGGTCGGTGAACACCACCGAGTATTCCAGCAGGCCATCGGGATCGACGGCGGGTAACAGGGTCGACACAGCTTGTCTCCGTTTCCAGTTCATCAGGGAACACCCTGCCAAAGAGGCTTTTTCAAACCACCTTTGTTGCGACGCAGGACCACAAAAGTGAACCGCCCGCCCAGGCTGTTTTTCAACAACCTGTTATAGAGCATTCACGCAACACAGGAAACCTCGTGGCGAACTGATGGCAGGCGACGAACAGTTGCCGGCCCGTCACGCCTTGCCAGTACAATGCGACGCATGACTGACTTACTTCACGCCGCACCCTGCTCCTGCTGTTCCGGCACGCCTTATGGCAACTGCTGCGCGCCACTGCATGCCGGAGAGCCTGCCTCCTCGCCGGAAGCCTTGATGCGCTCGCGCTACAGTGCCTTTGCGCTGGGCAACGACCGCTATCTGCTGCAAAGCTGGCATCCCGAGACCCGGCCGGAGACGCTCACACTGGACGCAGACGTACGCTGGCGCCGGCTTGAGATCCTCGAGGCCCCTGCCACTGACGCGGCGGCGACAGACGGCACGGTGCGTTTCGTCGCCACACAGCAACAGGGCCATCAGTGGCACCAGCTCACCGAACTGTCCCGCTTCACCCGCCTTGCACAGCACTGGCTGTATCGAGATGGCGTTGCCGAGATGTGCCGGCTCGATCCCGGCCGCAATACCCCCTGCCCTTGCGGCAGCGGACGCAAATTCAAACACTGCTGCGGATAAGGGGGCATTATGCTGCTGCACGCCGAAACCTCGTCACTGGTACTGGTGGATTACCAGACCCGGCTGCTGCCCGCCCTGCACCGTGGCCAGCAGGCGCTCGATCAGGCGCTGCGGCTGGCGCAGCTGGCGCGCCTGGTGGGCGTGCCGGCCCTCGCCACCGCCCAATACCCGGCCAAGCTGGGCAACAATCCTGCCGCGCTCACCGCGCTGACCGCACAGACGCTCAACAAGCAGCATTTCGATGCCTGCGCCGACGGCCTGATCGACACCCTGCCCGCGCACCGCAGCGAGATCGTGCTGGCCGGATGTGAGACGCATGTCTGCCTGCTGCAGACGGCCTGCGGCCTGCTCGCCCGGGGTTACGGCGTCTGGGTGGTGGCCGACGCCTGTGCCGCGCGCCGCGACAGCGACCATCAGCTGGCCCTCGCCCGCCTGCGCGATAACGGCGCGCGCGTGATCAGTACCGAGATGGCCGGCTTTGAATGGTTACGCCATGGCGAGCACCCTGCGTTTCGTGATGCGCTGGCACTGATCCGGCCACTTTAGCGCTTCCCCGACCGGCCTCTGTGCTACCATGCCGAATCCCCTGGACCAACCGGTCCGCACTGACCAGACCGAGACGCGTCTTGCCGCTGTCCAACGCCACGAAATCCGATCTGCTGCTGGTCCTGGTGACGCTGCTGGCCGCAGCCGGCTGGGTGTTCTCCCAGGAAGCGGTGCACCTGATGCCGCCGCTGCTGTTCATGTGCCTGCGCTTTCTGGTGGCCGGCGGCCTGCTGGCGCTGGCCGGCCATCGCCAATTGCGCCGCATGAGTGGCGAACAGGTATTGCGCAGCCTGCGCGTCGGGCTGGTGTTCGGGCTCGGCATGAGTTGCTGGGTGATGGGCCTGCACTTCGGCAAGCATCTGGGCGAAGGTGCTTTCCTGGCCAGCCTGGCCGTGGTGATGGTGCCGATCATTGCCCGGCTGGTGTTCGGCGAGGTCCCCCCTCCCACCACCTGGCTGGCGCTGCCGGTGGCGGTTAGCGGGCTGGCATTGCTGTCGCTCAATGGCGGGCAGTTCCGGCCTGAAGCGGGGCAACTGTTCTTCCTGGCAGCCGCGATGATCTTCGCGCTGTATTTCACACTCAATACACGCGCCGCCAATGCGCACACCGTCACCACCGCACGCGGCGTGATGCAGCGCGACAGGATTCCGGTGCTCGGGCTCACCGCGCTCGCGCTGATCACCGTCGGCCTCGTGACCGGGCTGTTATCACTGCTGGTGCGCGAACCCTGGCGCCCTACCCTGACAAACCTGCACGGCGCCCTGGCCGGCTGGCTGCTGGCCAGTGCCCTGGTGGCCACGGCGGCACGCTTCTTTGTGCAGACCTACGCACAGAGCCTGTCCAGTCACAGCCACGGCGTGGTGATTCTGGTGCTGGAACCGATCTGGGTGGCATTGTTTGCGGCGCTCTGGTTTGACGAGAGCATGTCCGGCACACAACTGGCCGGCTGCGGGATGATTTTCCTGTCGCTGCTGATCAATCGCTGGAGCGCGATCAGCAAGCTGCTCAAGCAGTGGCTGTAGTGCCGCCGAGAATGACCGGCTCCTGTTCCAGCGTGACACCGAACAGCGCCAGCACGCTGTTGCGTACCGATTGCGCAAAGGCCAGCACTTCTGCGCCCGTGGCCCCGCCGTAATTCACCAGCACCAGCGCCTGTTGCGCGTGCATGCCCAGCGCGCCATCGCGGCGCCCCTTCCAGCCGGCCCGCTCGATCAGCCAGCCGGCGGCAAGCTTGGCGCGGCCATCCGGCTGCGGGTAGGCCACCATGTCCGGGTAGGTACGGCGCAAACGTGCCAGCGTGGCAGCATCGACCACCGGGTTCTTGAAAAAACTGCCGGCGTTCGGCAATGCAGCCGGATCCGGCAGCTTGCTGCGGCGCAATGCACACACGATCTCGCGCAGCCCCTGCGCGTTGCGCGCCGCTTCGGGCAAAGCGGCGAAGCGTTCGGCGAGATCAGCGTAACCCAGCTTCAATGCCGGTTCGCGCCGCAACTGCAGCCGCAGCCGGGTAATCAGCCAGTGCCCGGCGTCGGCACTCTTGAAACGGCTGTCGCGGTAAGCGAAACCACACTCCGCCGCCGTGAAACGACGGGCTTCACCATCACGCAGTGACACCGCGTCCAGCGACACCAGCAGGTCACCCAACTCGACCCCATAGGCCCCGATATTCTGCACCGGCGCGGCACCACAGCTGCCGGGGATCAGGGACAGGTTTTCCAGCCCCTGCCAGCCAGCGGCCAGCGTACGCGCCACCACACTGTCCCACTCTTCACCGGCACAGACTTCCACCAGGCCATCATCGGACAGCGTGGCCAGGCCACGCAGGCATGGCCGAATGACCAGGCCATTGATATCGCCGCGCAGCACCAGGTTGCTGCCACCCCCGATGACCGTACGCCGCAGCCCCGCCCACCGTGTGTCACGCAGCAAAGCCATCAGCGCCGCCTCTGAATCAGGTTCCGCCAGCCATTCAGCGCGCGCCGGCAGCCGCAGGGTGTTGAGGGTGTCCAGGGGGCAGCCGGCGCGGACCTGCATCAGCCCAGCCCGTGTTCGCGACGCAGGTGCGCCAGCAGACCATCGCAGGCGCCTTCGACCAGATCCAGCACGGTATTGAAGCCATCGCGGCCACCGTAGTACGGGTCCGGGACTTCGGTCGGTGCCGGGCCGGGATGAAACGCCATGAACAGGCCGAGGTGGCCACTGAACCCGTCCGGGCGCATGGCCTGCAGGTCATGCAGATTGGCATGATCCATGGCCAGCACGTAGTCGAAATGCTGGAAGTCCGTTGTCGCCACCTGGCGCGCACGCAGGGCGGACAGGTCATAACCACGCTGGCCGGCCGCCTCGCCCGAGCGCGGGTCCGGCGCCTTGCCGATATGCCAGTCGCCAGTGCCGGCACTGTCGATGCGCAATTGCGCCAGCAGCCCCGCAGCGGCGGCACGTTGCCGGAACACCGCTTCGGCCGTGGGCGAACGACAGATATTGCCGAGGCAGACAAACAGAACCGATACCGTCATGCGCTTCCCCCCAGCAGTGCCCGCATCCGCTCGAGGTCCGCCTGCGTATCCACGCCCCCCGGTACCTCTTCACAGGCCGGCTGCACGTGAATCGGTACGCCGTGATACATGGCGCGCAACTGCTCCAGTGACTCGATACGTTCCAGCGGGGCCGGTTCCCAGCCCACGTAGCGGTTCAGCAAGCTGACACGGTAGGCGTAGATGCCGATATGCCGCCACCACTGGCCGGCCGGCAACGGGCCGGTCTGGTCACCGGCGGCAAAACCGTCGCGATGCCACGGCATTGGCGCACGGCTGAAATACAGCGCGCGGCCGTGCACATCGAACACCGTCTTGACGATATTCGGATTGAACAGGTCTTCGCCGGTGGTGATCGGCTCGCACAGCGTGGCGATGCCAAAACCGGGATGGGCGGCAAGATTGGACGCCACCTGGTCGATCACTGCCGGCGGAATCAGCGGTTCATCGCCCTGTACATTGACCAGGATGTCGTCATCGGCCAGACGCAATTGCGCCGCCACTTCCTGCAGCCGGTCTGTGCCGGAGGGATGCTCTGCCCGCGTCATCAGCACGTCACCACCGTGCGCGCGCACCACGTCGGCAACACGCTCGTCGTCGGTCGCCACCCAGACTTCTTCCGCGCCGCTGTCCAGGCAGCGTTCGCGCACATGCAGCACCATCGGCTTGCCGGCAATGTCCGCCAGCGGCTTGCCCGGCAACCGGCTGGCGCCGAAGCGGGCGGGAATCACGATGCGAAAACTCATGTCAGCCACTCGTCGAAAAATGATCGTCGAAAACAGTCAGCCCGGCGTCGCATGACGCTCGATCGCGGTGCGCAGCACCTCGCCGGCAAATCCCGGCGGCAGTATCGCACGGACCGGCAACACCCACAGGCGTTCGCTGAGCAGGTCGCCGCATTTCACCAGATCCTTTTCCGTCATGACCACCGGCAGGTCACCGGGGAAATCCAGGTCACCGGCGCGATACTGATGGTGATCGGGAAAGGGGTGCGGCGACACCTGCAACCCGGCCTGGGTCAGTGTGTTGAAGAACCGTTCGGGATGGCCGATACCGGCCACCGCGTGCGCCGCCACAAAGTGCCGGGTGAAGGATTCCAGCGACAACTGCCGGCCCGTGGCAGCATTGACCAGGGCGCCGGGCGCCAGTTGCATGCTGATCGCACCGGGCCAGCCTTCCGCCTGGTCCGGCTCGCCATTGATGACGACATAATCCACCTGGCCCAGCCGCGCGGCTGGCTCACGCATCGGACCCGCCGGCAGGCAGCGGCCATTGCCAAGGCCGCGGGCGCCATCCAGCACCGCCAGTTCGGCAGTACGCGGCAGCGCGTAATGCTGCAGGCCGTCATCGCTGATCACCAGGTCGGGGTTCAGTGCCAGCGCTGCTTCCAGGGCCCGGCGGCGACGGGGATCAATGATGACCGGCACCCCGGTAAGCCGCGCCAGCAGCAGTGGCTCGTCGCCACACAGCGCGGCGCTCTGGTCCGCTGTCACCCGCCAGGGGAAGGCAGGCGGTCGCGCACCGTAGCCACGCGAGATCACCACCACCGACAGCTCCAGGTCTGCCGCCGCCTGACACAGTGCCGCCACCAGCGGAGTCTTGCCGGTGCCGCCGACAGTCACGTTGCCCACCACCAACACGGGTACCGGCGCCACCGGAGGACGCTGCCGAAAACGCCGCAAACGACGCGAGGCGACCCAGCCCGTCAACCGGCCCAGCGGCCACAGCGGTGCCAGCCAGGGGGCGTTGTCGTACCAGGCGGCATTGACCAGCGCACTCAGATAGCGCTTCACGCGATCAGCTGTCCGCGAAGTTCATCTGGTGCAGCTGGCTGTACAGGCCATTCTGCGCAATCAGTTCGGCGTGGCTGCCGCTTTCCATCAGCCGCCCCTGGTCCAGCACCAGAATACGGTCGGCCTTTTCGATGGTAGAGAGCCGGTGGGCAATCACGATGGTGGTGCGTCCCTTCATCACACGCTCCAGTGCCTGCTGGATGAAATGTTCAGATTCGTTGTCCAGCGCTGACGTCGCTTCATCCAGGATCAGGATCGGCGCATCCTTGAGCAGCGCCCGGGCGATGGCCAGTCGCTGTCGCTGGCCACCGGAAAGCTGCACACCGTCCTGGCCCACTTCCGTGTCCAGACCACGTTCCAGTTTGCTGATGAAATCCCAGGCATAGGCGTCCTTTGCCGCGCGGATAATTTCCTCGTCGGTGCAGTCACGCAGTTCGCCGTAGGCAATGTTGTTGCGTATGGAATCGTTAAACAGCACGACTTTCTGCGTGACCATGGCAATCTGGCGACGCAGGTCCAGCATCGGGTAATCGGTGATCACCCTGCCGTCCAGCAGGATACTGCCCTGATCGGGCTCGTAGAAACGTGGCACCAGCGCGGCGATGGTGCTCTTGCCCGCCCCGGAACGGCCGACCAGCGCCACGGTCTCGCCCGGGCTCACGCGGAACGACAGTTCCCTCACCACCGGCGCATCCGGCACATAGCCGAAGCTGACGTGGCGGAATTCCAGCTCGCCACGGGCGCGAGTCAGCGGCACGGTGCCGTGGTCAGGCTCCGGTGGACGGTCCATCAATTCAAACAGCGACGCCGCGCCAGTGACGCCACGCTGCACTTTCACGTTCACATCCGTGAGCTGCTTGATCGGTTTCTGGATCAGGCCCACAGCCGCGATAAACGCCAGGAACTCGCCCACCGTAATGGCTTCGCCCATGATCTGGATATACAGATAGGTGATCACCCCCACGCCGATGGCGACCACCAGCTGCACCGTCACCGTGCTGGTGACCTTGCTCACTTCCATCTTCACATGCTGCTTCTGGAAGCGGCGGCTGGCTTTTTCAAAGCGCTCTTCTTCCAGTTGCTGACCGGAGAAAATCTTCACCGGCTGGTTGCCTTCGATGGCCTCACCGAGAAATTGCGTGATGCTGCCCATGCTGCCCTGGATACGGCGGCTGATCATGCGAAAGCGCTTGCTCATGTAGTTCACCATCAGGGCAATGATCGGCCCGACAGTGAACAGGATCATGGTCAGCTTCCAGTTACTGTACAGCAGGTACCCGAGCAAGCCGACGACGGTAAGGCCCTCGCGGAGGATCACCGTCACGGCATCCGTGCCCGCCGCAGTGACCTGTTGCGCGTCGTAGATGATCTTGGACATCAGGTGCCCGGAGGAGCTCTGCTGATACTCCCGCGTGGGCAGGCGCAACACGTGGGTAAAGGTCTCATTGCGCAACTCGTAGACAATGCGCTGGCCCACCCAGGTGATGCAGTAGGCGCCGAGAAACTGGCCAACGCCCTGGACGAGATTGATCACAAAGGGCGCCACGCAGATCAGCAGCACCATGTGCGGCGTCGGATTCTCGATGGTCTCGGTGATGACGCGCATCATCTCCGCGATCAGCGGCTGCATGCCGGAGTAGATCAGGTATCCGAGCACACTCCCGGAGAGCACCCACCAGTGACGGCGGGTGTATTGCAACAGCCGCTTGTAGGTCTGCCAGGTGGTATCCGGCGGTTGGCTCATGGGTGGGGGTTACTCCTCATACTCAGATATCGCCCATCACGTTCAGTCGGTGGCGGGTTCCTGTGTCGTGATGGTGATATTGACGAAGCCAAGCTGACCGGCCACGTCCATCACCCGCACCACCGACTGGTGTGAACTGTCGGCATCGGCAGTAATCATCAGCGGGCGGTCCGTGCCCTCGCGGGACAATGCCAGCAGCGCCGAACGCAATGTGTCGGCGTCGGCCCGCACCAGCTGCTCGCCGTTGATACGATACTCGCCGGCAGCGCTGATCACGACCTCGACCTGATCCGTCATCTCCGCCTGCGGCAGGCCGCTGGCCTCCGGCAGCACCACCCCCAGCCGTGTTTCGCGGGTAAAGGTGGTGGACACCATAAAGAAGATCAGCAGCAGAAACACCACATCAATCAGCGGCGTCAGGTTCACCGACACCTCATCCAGGCGTTGGCGGCGGAATTTCACGATGCGGCCTTCCCTTCACGCGAGGCCTGCTCGGCACCGTGCATCCAGTCAAGCAGTTGCACCGCTGCCTGCTCCATGCCGACGGTGATTTCATCCACCCGACGAACAAAGAAGCGGTGGAAGAACAACGCCGGGATCGCCACACTCAGACCGGCGGCGGTGGTGATCAGTGCCGTGGAAATACCGCCGGCCAGACGGCCGGCATCACCGCTGCCCTGCACCATGATCACCGAGAATACGTCAATCATGCCGATCACGGTGCCCAGCAGACCCAGCAACGGTGCAATGGCCGCGATGGTGCCCAGGGTGTTCAGAAAACGCTCCATGTCATGCACTTCCTGACTGGCCGCTTCCTCAATACGTTCCTTGCTCACGTCGCGGCTGGCTGCACCGCTGGCCAGCCCGGCCGCCAGGATGCGGCCCAGCGGAGAATTGCCGCGCAACGCCTGCAGATAGCTGCGATCGACCTTGTTCTTCTGCCAACTGCCGCGTACCTGGCCGAGCAATTCCGCCGGTGCCAGCCGCGATGGGCGCAGGCTCCAGAAACGCTCCACCACGATGGCCAGCGCCACCGCTGAACACAACAGAATCGGGACCATCATCCAGCCCCCTGCCAGCACTATCTCCAGCATGCCTTTTCCCCTTCTGCGGTCACGCTCATCCTGCTTGCCTCACGGCGTGTGCTGTGTGGACGCGGCCTGAGGCCGCCACGGGCGCGGATACCGCGCGCGCCACAACAATGGCGCCGGATTATGGGAGCCATGCAGGCTGAATACAATCATGCCGGTCTCAGAACTGACCAGCAGCGGAACACCCAGCGCGGCGTAACGTGCGCGCACGTTCTGCGCCGGATGACCGAAGCGGTTCGCATGACCTGCACTGGCGAATGCCCAGCGCGGCTGTGTCGCGCGCAACAGCGCATAGGACGAACTGGTCGCACTGCCGTGATGCGGCACCTGCAACACTGTCACGGGCGACAAGTCTCCCCGGGCCGCCAGCCAGTATTCCACCGGCCGGGTAATGTCGCCGGTCAACAGCACCGTCCCGCCTCGCCCCTGGACACGCACAACGCAACTGCGGTTGTTGCGCTGCACCAGCGGCAGCGCCGGTGTCGGCCAGAGCACCTCCAGGCTCACTCCATCCAGTGTCCAGTGTTGCCCACGCAGGCAGCGCAGGTCCCGTCAGGGGCTTGCTGCGCGCTACTGTAGACCCCGCGCGCCGGCAGCAACCCGTCAAGCCCCGGCAGCCCGCCCGCATGGTCGCTGTCGCCGTGGCTGATAAACGCCAGCGTCACCGGACGCCGCTGCTTCAACAGCCAGGGGCGCAGCACCCGTTCGCCGGCGTTGCCGCCGGCCCAGCCCGGCCCCAGATCGTACAGCACCAGCTGCTGGCGGGTACGGATCGCCAGCGCCTGCCCCTGCCCCACGTCAAACACCACCAGATCGAAATCACCCTCTGCCAGCTGTGGCCCGGCGGGCCAGCACCAGGGCAGCAGCAACAGCGGCACCCACCAGCGCGGCCATGGCCCCGGCGGGCGGCACACCAGCAGGCAGGCCAGCAGCACCGCCAGGGCTGCTGCCAGCGATGCAGGCGGCGGCAACAGCGGCTGCCAGGCGGCCAGATACGCCAGCCCCTGCCAGCAGAGATCCACCAGCAGCGCCGCGCCCCACCACAGTGCCTGCGCGCCGGGCACCAGGGTGCCGGCCAGCGTCAACGGCACCACCCACAGCGAGAACAGCGGCACCGCGACCAGATTGGCCAGCGGCGCGGCCAGCCCCCAGGCACTGAACAGCCAGGCAGAAAAGGCACCCAGCCCGAAGGACAGCACCCACTGCACCCGCCACAGTGAGGTCTCGCCGCCCTGTGCCAGCCAGACCAGCATGGCCACGGCACCGAACGACAGCCAGAAGCCGTTGTCCAGCGCGGCCAGCGGGTCCGGCAGCAACACCATCAGGGCGGCGCACAGCAGGGCTGTTCCGGTACGCCAGCGCAGCCGCCAGCGGATCGCCAGCAGCGCGACCAGCGACATCAGACAGGCTCGCTGTGTCGGCAATGCGAAACCGGCCAGCGCGGCATACCCCACCGCAGCCAGCAGGGCCGGCCAGACAGCCCATTGCGCTGGCGTAAGCCGCCAGCCACCGGCCCAGGGCGTCAGCGCCACCCGGACCAGCCACCAGACCATGCCCGCCACCAGCGTGATATGCAGCCCGGAAATGGCCATCAGGTGCGCCGTGCCGGTCTGCTGCAACAGTTGCCAGTCGCCATCGGTCAACGCGCGGCGATCCGCGGTCACCAGGGCAGGCAGCACCCGGCCCGCCGGTCGCGTCTGCCCCAGTGTCCCGGTCAGTCGCTGTCCAATTGCTTCGCGCAGCGGGCCCAGCCCGGCGCTGGCGGGCTGATGTTCGATCAGCGCGCGCACCGTGCCGGCGGCGTCGATTCCCCGCGCCAGGTCCAGGCGGGCACTGTCTGAGGAACCTTCATTCACCTGCCCACGCGGCGCCTGCAACCGCACGCGCAGTTGCAGATGATCTCCTGCAGCCAGAGGTTGCGGTGCGTCATACCAGTTGAGCCGCACCAGGTGCTGCCCGGGCCAGTGTGGTGAGGATTCGACCCTCAGCACGAACCGCCATCGCTCCCGCCCCGGCCCCAGACTCTGGCGCACCGGCAGATCCTGAACCGTCCCGGTGACGGTGATGTCCGCCCCGGCCAGCGCCACCGGCAACCAGCCGGCCAGCCCTCGCTGTACAGCGACGTTTCCCCAGACCATACCGGCCAGCAGGCACATCATCGGCAGCCGCCACTGCGGCCAGCGCCACAGCATCATGCCGATCAACAGGGCACCGCCACCCCACCACCCTGGCCCGGGCGTCCCCAATACGCCCAGCACAATACCGGCTGCCAGCGCCGCCATCCCTGACATGCTCCGCTCCCATTGCCCACTCCAGACGGCACAGGATTACAGGCTTGCGCCGCGTTGTACGGTATCGGCGTGCAATCAGGCCAACCCGGCAGGCATAATGGCGCCCGCCGACCCTAAGCCAGCACCCTGGACGCATGCCCAGACGCCTGTTCAGAAAATACCTGCCCAGCCCTGAGCGCCTGACCCGCCTCAGCGCCCTCGGACGTCGCAGTGGATTGCTGGCGGACCCGAATCTGTGGCATCTGAACCGACGCTCGCTCTCCGGTGCGGCCTTTGTCGGCATTTTCTGTGCCTTCCTGCCGATCCCCATGCAGATGGTGCTGGCCGCCCTGCTGGCGCTGCGTTTCAAATGCAACCTGCCACTGTCGATGGTGCTGGTGTGGATCAGCAACCCGGTCACCTACGTGCCCGTGTTCTATTTCAGCTACCGCGTCGGCGCCTGGCTGCTGGATATGCCCCGGCACATGCCGGAACAGGTGACCGTGGCCTGGTTCGTCGAGCAATTACTGCCGCTGTGGCTCGGGTCGTTGCTGTGTGGGCTGGTGTTCGGGCTGGCCGGCTTCATATTGATCCGGCTGCTGTGGCGGCTGGCCATCGTGCGCAGTTGGCAGGCGCGCCGCCAGCGTCGTGCGCGCGGCAACTGAGCGGCGCCCCGTCAGGCCAAAGTCTGGTCCTTCCGGGCATGCCATTGCCTGCTGATCAGGGCATAATGCGCGCCACACTCACAGCCTTCCCGCCGGCATGCCCAAGCATCTGTTCCGAAAACACCTGCCCTCCGCAGACCGGATACGGCAGAGCAAATCGCTGGGATTGTTCGGTGAAATACTGGGCGATCCCGGGCTCTGGCATCTGAACCGGCGTTCGCTGTCCGGCGCGGTCTTCATCGGCACGGTGGCGGCGCTATTGCCGATGCCTTTCCAGATGTTGCCGGCGACCCTGCTGGCGATCTACTTCAAGTGCAACCTGCCTCTGTCACTGGCCATCGTGTGGCTGACCAATCCCTTCACCTATGTCCCGGTGTTCTATTTCACCTACCGGGTCGGCGCCCGTTTGCTGGACATGCCGGTCACACCACCGCACCCGGTCAGCTTTGCCTGGCTGGCCGAACAGATGATTCCGCTATGGGTGGGATCGTTGCTGTGTGGGGTGCTGTTCGGACTGGCCGGCATGGTGATCACGCGGCTGTTGTGGCGGCTGGCGGTGGTGCGGAGCTGGAAGCAGCGCCGCCAGCTCCGTCTGAAAACCCGCGTGCAGCGGGTCAGGAAATAGCCGATACCGGCGCGCCGCTGAACGGCTGCAGGCGCCCGTCGTGCAGTTCCAGCTGGTGCGCACAGCGTGTGGCGAAACCGGTGTCGTGCGTGACGATCAGCAATGCTGTCTGGAACTGACGATTGAGCGCCAGCATCAGGTCCTGCACCTGGACGGCGGTACGCTCATCCAGGTTACCGGTCGGTTCGTCAGCCAGCACGATGGCAGGCCGGGTCACCAGCGCCCGCGCAATCGCCACACGCTGGCGCTCGCCCCCACTGAGCGCCGCCGGCTTGTGCTGCAGCCGATGCGACAGCCCCACCGCCTTGAGCATGTCCGTGGCGGCGACGGCCGCCTCCGACGGGCTCGCCTGCCGGATCAGCAGCGGCATGGCAACGTTCTCCAGCGCCGTGAACTCTGGCAGCAGATGATGGAACTGGTAGATGAATCCCATACGGCGATTACGCAGCACACCGCGCTGTGATTCCGTCATGCCGGCCAGGTTCTGGCCACAGACGGAGACCACGCCCTCGGTGGGCCGGTCCAGGCCACCCAGCAGGTTCAGCAGCGTGGATTTGCCGGAACCGGACGTGCCGACAATGGACAGGGTTTCGCCGGCTTCCATACGCAGGTCAAGCCCGCGCAACACTTCCACATTGCCGCCGCCCTCGTCATAGCGTTTGACCAGAGCACTCGCCTGAATTACCGGCGCCGATACATCACTCATAACGCAGCGCCTCCGCCGGTTGCACGCGGCTGGCCCGCCAGGAGGGGTACAGCGTGGCCGAGAAACTGATCAGCATGGCGATGGCCGCAATCACACCGACATCGCCCCACTGCAATTCCGAGGGCAGATAATTGACGAAATAGGCATCGAACATGTGCGCATTGAACGTGCTTTCAATCCATTGGCCGATATCCGAGACATTGGTCGCAAGCAATATACCGAGCAGCACACCGAACCCGGTGCCGGCCAGACCGATCAGCGTCCCCTGCACCATGAAAATCCGCATGATCATGCCCGGCGTGGCCCCCAGCGTGCGCAACACGGCAATATTCGCGCGCTTCTCGGTCACCAGCATCACCTGGCTGGAAATGATGTTGAATGCCGCCACGGCGACAATGAACGACAGCAGCAGCGTCATCATGGTCTTTTCCATGCGGATCGCCTGGAACAGATTACCGTGGCTGCGTGTCCAGTCGGTGGTGTAGTAGCCGTTGCCGAGCGTTTGCTGCAGCGTCCAGCCGACACGCGGCGCCTGGAACAGGTCATCCAGCCGCAACCGTATGCCTTCCACCTTGCCGGTCTGCCGGGACATGCGCGCCGCGTCATCCACGTTCACGTAGGCCAGCAGTGAATCCACCTCTGCCCGCACCCGGAAAATGCCCGTCACGGTGAAACGACGGAAGCGCGGTGTCACACCAGCTGGCGACAGGCTCGCCTCCGGCAAAACCAGCACCACTTTGTCGCCCAGTTCCACACCGAGTTTCCGTGCCAGCCCATAGCCCAGCACCATGTTGTAGTCACCCGGCACCAGGCTGTCGAATTCACCTTCCCACATGAAATCGCCGACGATCGAGACATTGCGTTCGGCTTCCGGCTCGACCCCGTTGACCATCAGGCCGGCCACCGTACCCCGATGCGTAAGCATGCCCTGCAGCTCAACAAACGGTGCGGCACCCTTGACCCCCGGCTCACGCAACGCGCGATCAGCGAGCGCGCGCCAGTCTTCGACCGGTTCGCGGCCATGCACCGACAGGTGGGTCACCATACCGAGAATGCGCGTCTGCAATTCGCGCTCAAAGCCATTCATCACGGACAGGACGGTGATCAGCACCGCCACGCCCAGCATCAGCCCCAGCGCGGAAATCAGCGTGATCACGGAAATAAAGCTGTTGCGCGCCCGGGCACCGGTATATCGCACGCCAACAAAGAGGGAGAAAGGTCTGAACATGGCGCGCATTTAATCACTATTGATCCTGCCCCGGCAATCAGGTTGATCGATTGCCACCCATACCGCACAACCGGTGCCTGCGTGGACAGACAATACCGGCCGGGTTATCACGACAGACCGTCTGACCCGCGCCGGTGCGGCAGGTTCCGGCTGTCGCTTTGTGATGAAAGTCCTTATTCCTGAACTGCCAAAGTGATTGAATAACAACACCTAACTTTCTAATATCACGAAAGTTTACAGCTCCCATGGGGGAATCGGGATGCCTATAAGAACAAGCTGCGGCACGGCGCTGTCTGTGTTGCGCCACCTGGCCGGCCTCGTTTTGATCGCCAGCACCATCACGGCCCACGGCAGCAACATGCCTGAGCGCGGCATGACAAAGTCTGCTGTCGAGCGCGCCTTCGGTGCACCCGAACAGAAGCGCGCCCCTGTCGGCCAGCCGCCTATCAGCCGCTGGGTCTACGCTGATTTCACCGTCTATTTTGAAGGCGATTACACGCTGCACGCGGTATCACACCAGCCGCCACCTGCACCCGCCGCCGTACCGGAAGTGATCAGCGGCTCCTCCGCCGCCCCGGCGGCCACGCCGGTCGAGCAGGCGGCACCCGCCGGGACCGGGTCCGAGTATCGCTTTGATCCGGCCACCGGCCAGATCATTCCACTGGACGGTGCCACGACACCTGCCGCACCAGCCACGCCCGCCGGCGAGCCTGACGGCAGCGCTACGCCACAGGCAGCACCACAGATAGCCCCGGCACCCGCCGCAGAACCGACACCGGCAACAACCACCGCCGATGCACCGGCAACACCCGCGGAGCCGGCAGGGCAGGACACAGGCAAACGCCCGGCCCGCTTCCGTTTTGATCCGGCTTCCGGCCGCATCATCATGGACGACGGCCAGCCGCCGGCCACCGCCAACCCTGACGGCACCGGCGCACCGTCTGCGGCGCCCGAGCCGGCACCCTCCACTCCGGCACCGGCTTCTGCTGCGCCCACTGCGGCCACTGACGAGCCCTCGGACGGGCCGGAGAACGCCCCTGCGGCATCGCCACAAGAGACACCTTCGGAGGAAAGCACAGGCGGCTTCCGCATGCAGTGGTAACCCGCATCCCTGGCCCGCCTTTGGCGGGCCTTTTCCCGTAAGCCTTCACCTACTGCTTTTTACGCTTTTTCCTACACCGTTCTCCGCCCCGGCGCACACGCCGACAGGCAGTACGCGCACGGGGCAAAATCGTGCTTGCCAAGCAGACTGCTTGCCTTATCCTTTCGCCCCGAACTCCCCCGTCATATTGAGGTTTGATCATGTCCGCACAGCCGCATCTGCTTCCCGAATGGCATCCGCAATGGGGCGTAATGATCGCCTGGCCCCATGCCGATACCGACTGGGCAGGCATCCTGCCGGCGGCTGAGGAGACTTACACCGCCATCGCCGAAGCAGTGCTGGACCGCGAACACCTGCTGGTGCTGTGCAAGGATGCTGCGCACGGCGACTATATAAAGCAGCGTCTTGTGGATCAGGGAGCCCAGGTCGCCCGCCTGCACCTGCGCGCCCTACCCTACAACGACACCTGGGCACGTGACTTCGGTCCCATCGCCGTCACCCGTGATGACCAGACACACCTGCTGGACTTCACCTTCAATGGCTGGGGAAACAAGTTCGCCGCAGATGACGACAACGCCGCCACTGGCCGGCTCGACTGGCGGGCCGCACGCGTGCCGGTGGATCTGGTGCTGGAAGGTGGCTCCATTGACACCGACGGCCACGGCAACCTGCTGACCACGCGACACTGTCTGCTGAACCCGAACCGCAATCCGTCACTGGATCAGCACACCATCGAAGCGCGGCTGCGCGAACTGCTCGGGGTGAAAAATATCTGGTGGCTGGAAAACGGCCACCTGGAAGGTGACGACACCGATGCCCACGTCGACACCCTGGCGCGCTTCTGCAACGCACGCACCATTGCCTACGTGCAATGCACCGACGCCAGCGACAGTCACTATGAGGCGCTGCATGCCATGGAGCAGGAGCTGTTTGCGCTGGCCGGTCGCGAACAGATTGATCTGGTGCCGCTGCCGATGCCACCGGCACAGTTTGATGACGCCGGCGAGCGCCTGCCGGCCACCTATGCCAATTTCCTGATCATCAATGGCGCTGTGCTGGTGCCGGTCTACAACTGCGACACCGACGCGTCGGCGCTGGACCAGCTGGCCGACGCCTTCCCTGATCGCGACATCATTGGCATCGACTGCCGCCCCCTGATCGCCCAGCATGGCAGCCTGCATTGTGTCACCATGCAGTTGCCCGAAGGCGTCCGCTGACTGCTCACCGGAGACTGACCATGCGCGTTGCCGTCATCCAGCAAACCAACAGTGACGATATGCAGGCCAACCTGGACCGCTCTGTGGCCCTGGTACGCGAGGCCGCCAGCCAGGGTGCCGAACTGGTGCTGCTGCAGGAACTGCACCGCAGCCTGTATTTCTGCCAGACCGAAGACACCCGGTGCTTCGATCTGGCAGAGAGCATTCCCGGCCCGTCTACCGAACGCCTCGGCGCCCTGGCGAAGGAACTCGGCATCGTGCTGGTCGGCAGCCTGTTTGAAAAACGCGCCACCGGTCTGTACCACAATACCGCCGTCGTGCTTGAGCGGGACGGCAGCCTGGCCGGCGTGTACCGCAAGATGCACATCCCGGATGATCCCGGCTTCTACGAGAAATTTTTCTTCACCCCGGGCGATGCGCAGTTCAATGACGGGCGCAGCGGTTTTTCACCGATCCGCACTTCCGTGGGTAACCTGGGTCTGCTGGTGTGCTGGGATCAGTGGTATCCGGAAGCCGCCCGCCTGATGGCCCTGGCCGGCGCTGACCTGCTGCTCTACCCGACCGCCATCGGCTGGGATCCCTCTGATGATGAGGCCGAGAAACAACGTCAATGCGATGCCTGGATCACAGTGCAGCGCGCGCATGCCGTCGCCAATGGCCTGCCTGTGCTGGTCGCCAACCGCACCGGCTTTGAAGCCGCACCGGACAACGCCGGCCAGGGCATCCAATTCTGGGGCAACAGCTTCGTCGCAGGCCCTCAGGGTGAGTTCCTCGCCCAGGCGAATGCCGACCACGACACTGTACTGATCGCCGACGTGGACCTGCAACGAAGCGAAACCGTACGCCGCATCTGGCCTTATCTGCGTGACCGCCGTATCGACGCCTACGGCGATCTCACCAAGCGTTATCGCGACTGACCAGGGGCGGCGTCAGCCGCCCACTGAGGTCACACCCAACCCGGCCAGCACCCCGGTCAACAGCAGCGCAATCAGCGCCAGCAGCCCATCGTGCGCGACCAGCGCCAGCGCGTAGACACAGATCACCGCCGCAGCGGTGGACGCCATGAACGGCAGTGGTTCCAGCACCGGCATGGTGGCCGCCGCCAGAATGCAGAGCAACGCGATCACCTGGGAAAATGGCCGGCGCACAAAAAACGACAAGCGCGGCTTTAGAAATCTGTCGACGGTGCGCGCCAGCGGGCTGATGAACCGCGCCGCGCGATCCAGCGTGGTGCGTCGCAGGCTCAGCCTCAACAGCCAGCGCGGCAGCCAGATGCTGCGCCGCCCACACAACAATTGCAGCGCGATCAGACAAATGATGACGGCGCCGAGCGTCGGCACGGTAGGAATACCGCTGACCGGCGAAAGAATGATCATTGCCGGCACCAGCAATACCGGACCGAATGAGCGCGTGCCAACCGCATCGAGCATATCCTGGACGGAAACTTCGTCGCCCTCGCCCGCCGCGCAGACGCGTTCCATCACTTGATGCAGCGTGCTGAGCGCGTCATCCGCACTTGTCATTTTTTCTTCCTTTTTGATGTTTTTTGCCATCTGGCGAAATGCTGTTACGACACTTGTATAACGTCAGCACGACCGCCATCAGAAAAACGCATGACGACCGCCGGAACCAGCGACCGTCCATCCCGGCGTACTTGCATCCACATGAGCCATGCGCCATTTTATATCCGCCAATGCAGCAATAACGCATGGCGACAATTCGCAAATGACACAGCACATAACACAGACGGATCTCCATGAATATCGGTCAAGCCCTGAAGCGCCGACGCGAAGCACGCGGTGACACACTGGAAGAAGTCGCCTATCGCGCGGATACAGATGCCAGCAATCTCTCCCGTATCGAACGGGGCATGCAACAACCCTCCGTTCTGCTCCTGCAGAATCTGGCCAAGGCACTCGGCACCTCCGTGTCCGAAATCTATCGTGAACTGGAAGCCGGTAGCCGGATTCTGGAACTCGACGAACCGCTGGCCGCCGACCTGGCCAAGATGCAACGCCACTTCCGGCACCTCAATCCGGCTGACCGCGTGCTGGTGCTTGAGTTCACCCAAATGATCAAGCGGCGCTCGAAGCAGCAAACCTCCCAGTGACGCCCCACCGGCATGCCTCCTTCTGGCATGCCGGGCATCTCAATATCATATTGATATCAAATTATCAGCCCGATACCGCTGACTGCACCGGCAGACAGTAATAACATGCGTGAAATTACTGCAGGCTGGCGGCTCGCACCTTATCCATTCATTAATTGAAAAGCAGCTTTTCGCAAAAAGGCTATTATCAGCCATTTACTTCTGATGGCGCATGGCGCAAATAACGTCTCGCGGTCAGACAACAAAAATCAGGCTGATATGTTTATGCAAATTACAGGAAAAGTAGCTTTTCCTTTATTTTGAAAACGGTTTCACACATACTCACCGGCCCCTTTTACGTTCCAGATACGCCAAAAATATCTGTGCAAAAACAAGATGTAATGGCAATATGCCATGGCCCGATGGCAGTCTGCCTGCCTTGGCAAGACTGCCACGGACGGGTATTACTGACAGCCGGTCCGTGACGGCAGTACCTGTACCGCTATACAGTTGATGAATGCCTGTTTATATAATTGCTCAAGGTAACAGCGTGTTCACCTCGCATCCCTGAACCTGATGTCAAAACAGAATAACGGGCGTGCAGTCCGGTTCAGCGTAAAAACAGGTGAGTCAGTGAACAATTGAAAACACAGAATAAATAAAAGCTACATTTCTAAATAAGGGTCATGGTCGCATGAACTCAATTACAGACCTGAGCATATTTGTGGGCGTGGTCAAAGCGGGCACGATCTCCGGCGCCGGACGTCGCCTGGGACTGTCGCCAGCATCGATCAGCAAGCGTCTGGCCCGCCTCGAGGAAGAGATCGGCGTGCGGCTGCTCAATCGCAGTTCACGCGCGATGAGCCTGACCGAAGAAGGCAAGATCCTCTACCACAAACTGCTGGTGATTCTGGATGATCTTGAAGAAGCCACCTCCTCCGTCTCACGCGCCGGTGACAACGCCAAAGGCACACTGAAAGTCGCTTCTACCGTTGGTCTGGGCAAAAGCCGCATCGCCTCTCTGATCGCCGAATTTTCGCGCAACAATCCTGAACTGGTGGTGCAGCTCTATCTCGGCGACAAGCAGATCGACTTCATCCGCGAAGGCTTTGATGTGGCGATTGCCATTGGTCAGCCTTCGGACTCCACCATGATCGCCAAGCGGCTGCTGAAGAATCGCTGCTTTGTCTGCGCGTCCCCGGAGTACCTGGAAGGCCGCGCGCCAATTCGCAAACCGTCCGATCTGAAGAAGCACGAGTGCCTGATTCTGGATTCCTATGGCTCCTTTCGTGATCTGTGGCCACTGTGCGGCCCGAATCACCGGGAAATGGTGCGCGTCACCGGCAGCCTGATCACGGATAACAGCGAAACGCTGCGTAACTGGGTCCTGTCCGGCTACGGCATTGCCATCAAGAGCGAGTGGGACGTCAAGAACGAGCTGCGCACCGGCAAGCTGGTCACGCTGCTGGAGGGCTATACCGTGCCCAACATGGATTTCTACATCATCTACGGCAGCCGCAAGAATCTCCCGGCCAAGACCCGCAACTTCGTCGAGTTCATCGAAGAACGTAAACGTATCCATCAGGCCTGATGGGAACGTATCCATCAGGCCTGATGGCGTGGCCCCCGCCACGTCACCCAGGCCATTCCCTCCAGGCACCCGCCTGCCCTCTGCGCCCATACTCGTTGTCTGCCCCGTGTCTGCACTGACCTTTGCGCCGAAAGCGCCGCGCGCTGTTATTGGCTAATGTGCCATCGACGAATGACACATTAATGGAAAACAAAATCGGCAGATCTGTTTTCCACCTGTAACAGGGACCTCGTTCTCAACCTTGCAAAATGAAACAATATCTCCCGTTTTATTTCATCGGCTGCCCATTGCTTTTATTCAATGAATCGCTAATCTTTTGGCATGAGACGAAAGACAGCTTTTCGTGAATTTCTGTTTTCATGTGTTCACTGATTGGCTAATCTAGCGCGCACTTGTTCACGGGACATGACAAGCCAGAATAAATTTGCGGCATGGTTTACCGCGCTACAACAATCGCGGAACCTCCGGTGACATTCGGACCAGAACATCGGAAGCCAGGCCATAAGAATGCCCCGAACGTGATTGAGCGTGATCGAACGGGATAAAGAGGCAGCCCGCCCACCCAGCCTGTGAAGGCACAAAAGAAGCGGGAAAATGCCGGACAAACAGGCAAAAAGCGCCTCACATGTGGAGCGCATTCAGGATGCAGAGCCCGGCTTAAGGCCGTTCTCATCCATGATGTCTTTTATGAGACGTCTTTTATGATTGGGTCTTCATGAACCATGCTTTCAGGAGATGGTGTCACGAAGGGTGCGATCTGAATATTAATGTGAATGCTCTGCTCGATTGCCAATCACATCGCCCTTGCGCGTGGCGACACATTGGAAATGTTCAGCAGCAACACACAGAAACACAAGCAGAAACATAACGAGCACGATGGTATTTTTTGAGAATAAATTGCATTAACAAAACAGCCAGCCAGGTACATGGCGGCCCAAAGCCCGACACAGGGTGGCTGTTTTACCGAATAGCTTTGCAACTTCTGCCTAAGCTGCTTTTTTCCTGATATTTGATGTTACATTGCATCAGACCCGCCCCCCGGCGGGCTTTTTTTTGGGAGCGAGAAAATCTCCTCTATGGCGAAAAGGCCACCCCCGCCCCTTGTGCTGTTTTTTGTCGCTCCGCGACCAAACACTTGGACTGCGCCGCCGTTACGTCCCTCTGGACGGACTGTCACACCCTCGTCATAGTAGCGCCTGACACTGTTCCTGATGACGATCCCTATGCCCTCTGTTACCTCTGCTGTCCCGGCCATGGTCGGCCACCGCGGCGCTCGTGGTGAGGCCCCCGAAAACACCCTGGCCGGCTTCCTGCTGGCCGTCGAGGCCGG
Source organism: Alcanivorax sp. S71-1-4 (assembly GCF_009846755.1). Taxonomy (GTDB): domain Bacteria; phylum Pseudomonadota; class Gammaproteobacteria; order Pseudomonadales; family Alcanivoracaceae; genus Isoalcanivorax. The sequence continues at coordinate 31,067 of NZ_AQOR01000011.1, read as the reverse complement.
CGTCAAGGCCATCGAGCTCGATGTACGCATGTCTGCTGACGGCCAGTTGATCGTGCTGCACGATTCCCATGTGGACCGCACCACCTGGCATTCCGGCAAGGCAAGGCAGTTCACCCAGTCAGAGCTGGGCCTGCTGGATGCGCGCCGCAATACACCCGGCTGGCATAGCCCGGTGGGCATCCCCACGCTGGCCGAAGTGGTTGAAAATTGCCCGGACTGGATGGGTTTCCAGTTTGAAGTAAAAGGCGGGGATGATCGCCGTTACCAGAATCGCCTGGCCCACAATCTGCGGCGGCTGATCGACGAACGACGCATGCACGACCGGGTCGTGGTCACCTCCAGTGACACCGGTTTTCTGCGGATGATGGGCACTCAGGCGCCGGACGTGATGCGCGGCTACGTGTGCGAGTACCGCTACCTGCAGCCGACCCGGCGCACAGCGGCACTGGGCTGTCGCTGGCTGATCGCCCACTACAGCCTGGTCACTCCCCGGCTGATGGAGCGTGCGCGCCGGCGCGGCCTGCATGTCTCGGTGTGGACGGTGAACGATCTGAACGAGGCGGAACGCCTGGCCTCACTGGGCGTGGACAGCATTATTACGGATTTTCCCACCAGCTTTATGGCGCACTTCAGCCGTCGGGAAAGCCGTCAGCGTCGGTAGCTTACTGATTAACTGGATGGATATGGGCCGGTGGGGTGGGTAGAGCCAAAGGCGAAACCCACCATGTCCATGTGCGGTATGCACTCCCGCAAAATCATCGAAATCATCCAGCTCGGGAGGTGGGTAGTTTCGATGATTCTGTGCGAGCAGTGTGCCGCATGGTCCCGGTGGGTTTCGCCTTTGGCTTTGGCTCTACCCACCCTACTGCAGGCTCAGGAATGCGCGAATCTCATCCTCGCGGGCCCTGGCATCCTGGTAGCCGAGTTCGATCAGCCGTCGGCAGAAGCCCGGCTGGAACAGCAGGTAGCTGACGGCCGCCGCACCCGGCGAGCGGGTGCCGCCGGACCCGCGCAGCATGAAACGCAGTGCACGCGGCAGTTCGTGCAGGTGCGCCGCGGCAATCTCGTCAATCGGTTCCGACGGGTAGATTTTCAGCACATCCACCTGCTTCAGGCCGATGCCTTCGCGCTGGCGCACCGCTTCAGGGATCGCCGCCACCGTGCCGTTGATACGCTCAAGCCGCTCCACATCCCCCTCCAGCGTATCCACGAACACACTGTTGAGCACATGGCCCAGCACCTGCGCCATCGAGGGATAGGCCTGCAACTGGCGCTGGTGCCCGGCCGAGGTGTTGCCGGAGACACCGATCACCAGCACTCGGGTCGCGCCGAGATGCAGCGCCGGGCTGATCGGTGCCAGTTGCCGCACCGCACCGTCCCCGTAGTAGTGGCCCTCGACTTTCTGGGCAGGAAACAGGATCGGGATTGCCGAGGACGCCAGCAGGTGCGGCAGGGTAATCCGGGTACGCTTGCCTTTACGGCGTGCCCGCGTCCATTCTTCCAGATCCTCGCGCCCCTGGAAAAAAGCGACCGACTCCCCGTTGGCGTAGGACGACGCAGTGATCGACAGGGCGTCCAGCTCACCGCGCTGGATGGATTGTTCGATGCGCTGGAAATTGAGCACCAGCGACAACAGCCGCTCCAGCGGCCGGCTGTCCAGCAGTGCACTGTTCACCGGTGTGGCGCCCGTCAGATAGGCCGGCAACGCCCAGCGAAGCAGCGATTTGACGAAGGACCAGACCTCAGTGCGGTACACCTGTTCTGCGGTAAGGTGGCTCCACACCCGCTCCAGGCCGCGCACGGCCATGCGGAAATTGCTGGCATGCACCGCCAACGCTGCCGCATTGATCGCGCCGGCAGAGGTCCCGCAGATAATCGGAAAAGGGTTCGGGCTGCCCCGGGGCACCAGCTCCGCCAGCGCCATCAGCACACCCACCTGGTAGGCGGCGCGCGCACCGCCGCCGGAAAGAATCAGGCCGGTACGGGCCACGGGCTCTTCCTTGCGCCGTAACGCGCCGATCATACCCGCCCCCAGGTTCAAGAATGATTCACATCAAGCGCGACGGTTCGCATCAACCGACAGTGCGGCAGCACGCTCTGCCTGAACACGCGTGTCTGGGTTGTCGCAGTCGGAAGGGTTGCGCCCGCAGATCTCGCATTCGCCGTCCAGCCCCACTGCACTGAGGCCGCCGCAGGAGCCCTTTACCGGCTTGTTGGCCACGATCACACCAATCGCCATGCCCGTGAACAGCAGGCCGATCAGTACGATGGCGGCAATCAGGGTCATCAACATCAGTCTGTATCCTCCGTATAGCGTCGGAAGCTGTCCGTCATCAGTTCACGGAAGCCGTCTTCCTCACGCACGATCAAGAGTACCGCCAGGTTATGGCGGGCCGCAAATGCCATCCCTTCCTCTGGCCCAAGCACCGTAAGCAGTGTGGCCAGCCCGTCGGCCTGCATGCAGCTGGGGTGCAGCACGGTCACCGAGGCCAGGCGATGATTCACCGGTTCGGCAGTGCGCGGGTCGATGGTGTGGGAAAAACTGTGGCCATTGTCTTCAAAGAAATTGCGGTAATCACCGGACGTGGCCATGGCCATGTCGCCGGGACGCACCACGGTGTTGATCTCCCGCGTCCCCGCCAGCGGCCGTTCCACGGCAATACGCCACGGCTCGCCGTCGGCTTTCCTGCCACGGGTACGCACTTCACCGCCGATATCCACCAGCCAGGCGTCCACGCCCTGCCCGCTCAGGTATTCACCCACCCGGTCCACCGCATAGCCCTTGGCAATTGCGGAGAAATCCAGATAGACACCGCCAGGTTGCAGCAGGCGCTGATGTGCCGCATCCCATTGCAGCCGTTGCCAACCGACGCGGGCGCGGGCAGCCTCACGCTCTGCCGCCGGCGGCGCCTGGTCGCGCCGCCCTGTCGGGCCAAAGCCCCACAAATTGACCAGCGGCCCGACGGTCGGATCGAACGCGCCACCGCTGGCGTGCGACAAAGCCAGCGCGGCCTCCAGCACACGGGCGAAATCCGGCGGCACCGCATGCCAGGTTTCCGGGCCTGCCTGGTTGAACCGGGAAATATCGGAATCATCGATATAAGTGCTCATCTGCTGATTGATGGTCGTCAGCAGCACTTCGATGTCGGTGCGCAGTTGCTTCACTCGCACGCCGGACGGCAGTTCCGCCAGGGTCACTTCCCAGGAGGTGCCCATGGTCGGGCCACCGAAGGAATACACCTGCGCCGATGGCGAGCAACTCGCCAGCCACAGAGACAGCACTAACAGGAACAGGGCCCTGAGGCCCTGTCCTGTATTGCTGGTATGCAGAGGGCGCATGGCCTCAGCCACCGAAGTCATCCAGCAGGATGTTGTCCCGCTCGACACCGAGGTCTTCCAGCATCTTGATCACCGCAGCGTTCATCATGGGCGGACCGCACATGTAGAACTCGCAGTCCTCCGGCGCCGGATGGTCTTTCAGGTAGTTATCAAACAGTACCTGGTGAATGAAGCCGGTCAGGCCGGTCCAGTTGTCTTCCGGTTGCGGGTCCGACAGCGCCAGATGCCATTTGAAGTTGTCGTTTTCTTCGGCAAGCTGATCATATTCTTCGGTATAGAACGCCTCGCGCATGGAGCGCGCACCGTACCAGAAGCTGATCTTGCGTTTCGAATTGAGACGCTTGAGCTGGTCAAAGATGTGCGAACGCATCGGCGCCATGCCGGCACCGCCACCGATGAACACCATCTCTGCATCAGTATCCTTGGCAAAGAACTCACCGAACGGCCCGAATACCGTGATCTTGTCGCCCGGCTTGAGGTTGAACACGAAGCTGGACATCTTGCCCGGCTGGATGTCCTTGCTGCCCGGCGGCGGTGTGGCGATCCGGATGTTGAACTTCAGGATGCCTTTCTCATCCGGGTAGTTCGCCATCGAGTAGGCACGGATCACGTCTTCATCATTCTTCGCCGTCAGGTCGAAGAATTTGAAGCGCTCCCAGTCACCGCGGTATTCATCAGCGATGTCAAAGTCGGAGAACTTGATCTCGTACGGCGGGCATTCGAGCTGCACGTAGCCGCCGGCACGGAAATCCACTTCTTCGCCTTCCGGCAGTTTCAGCACCAGTTCCTTGATAAAAGTGGCCACGTTGTCATTGGAGATGACTTCGCACTCCCACTTCTTCACACCGAAGAATTCTTCCGGCACCTCGATCTTCATGTCCTGCTTGACGTTGACCTGGCAGGACAGGCGATAGCCTTCGCGGATCTGCGACTTGGTGAAGTGGCCTTCCTCGGTCGGCAGAATATCGCCGCCGCCGTCCAGTACGACACACTTGCACTGCGCGCAGGTACCGCCGCCGCCACAGGCGGAAGACAGGAAGATGCCCTGGTCGGCCAGCGTGTTCAGCAGCTTGCCGCCCGCCGGCACGTCGATGCTCTTCGACTCATCGCCATTGATATTGATGTGCACATCACCGCTGGAGACCAGCCGTGAACGCGCCACCAGAATGAATGCCACCAGCACCAGCACGATGGCAGTGAACATGGTGACCCCGAACAGGATTTCGATATTCATCAGTACGCCTCTCTCGCCCTGTGTCGGTTAAAGCTGAACGCCGGAGAAGGACATGAAGCCCAGCGACATCAGCCCTACGGTGATAAAGGTGATGCCCAGGCCCTTGAGGCCATTCGGCACATCGCTGTACTTCAGCTTTTCGCGGATTGCCGCGAGCAGCGTGATGGCCAGCGCCCAGCCCACGCCCGCACCCAGGCCGTAGACCGCGCTTTCACCAAAGGCGTAGTCACGTTCCACCATGAACAGGCTGGCGCCGAGAATGGCGCAGTTCACCGTGATCAGCGGCAGGAAGATACCGAGCGCGTTGTAGAGCGCCGGCACGTATTTATCCAGCAGCATCTCCAGCACCTGCACCAGTGCCGCGATCACACCGATATAGCTCAGCAGACCCAGGAAGCGCAGGTCCAGTTGCGCCAGTGCCGGCACGCCGGTCCACTCCAGTGCGCCTTCGGCGAGCAGGTAGTTCAGCAGCAGGTTGTTCACCGGCACGGTGATCGCCAGCACCACCACCACGGCCACGCCCAGGCCAATGGCGGTCTGCACTTTCTTCGACACGGCGAGGAAGGTACACATGCCCAGGAAGAACGCCAGCGCCATATTCTCGACGAAGACGGCCCGGACAAAGAGGCTCAGATAATGTTCAAACACGGCTATCTCTCCCCTTTAGAACGCGTCACTGACGCGTCGTGAGTTCGGTGCAATCTTGAACTGGTCTTCTTCCACCTGTTCCGGTTTCCAGCTACGCAGCGCCCAGATGAACAGGCCGATCAGGAAGAAAGCACTCGGCGGCAGCAGCAGCAGACCGTTGCTCACGTACCAGCCACCGTTGTTCACCAGCGGCAGAATCTCAAAACCGAACAGGCTGCCGGAGCCGAGCAGTTCACGCACGATCCCGACGCTGAGCAGCACCACGCTGTAGCCCAGGCCGTTGGCGAAGCCGTCGATCCAGGACACCACCGGCGGGTTCTTCATGGCAAAGGCTTCGGCGCGCCCCATCACGATGCAGTTGGTGATGATCAGGCCAACGAACACCGACATTTGCCGGCTGATATCGTAGGCATAGGCACGCAGGAACTGATCCACCACGATCACCAGCGAGGCGATGATGGTCATCTGCACGATGATACGAATGCTGGACGGGATCTGGTTGCGGATCGCACTCACGAAGAAGCTCGAGAATGCCGTCACCAGCGTCAGCGCCACGCACATGGTCAGCGTTGTGGACAGCTGGGTGGTTACCGCCAGGGCGGAACAGATACCCAGAATCTGCAGCGCGATCGGGTTGTTGTCGAAGATCGGCTGGAACAGGATGTCCTTTTTCTTTAATTCGGCCATGACTGTCTCCTCAATTCTGCGCTGCGTCGCCGCGACGCACACGTTCCAGATACGGGCCGAAACCGTTCTCGCCGACCCAGAAACGCACCAGATTGCTGACCCCGTTGCTGGTCAGGGTGGCACCGGACAGGCCATCCACCTTGTGTTCGGCATCCGGCGTACTGCCGTCAACACTGCCCTTGATCACCTGGATGGCCACGTTGCCCTGTTCATCGAACAGTGCCTTGCCTTCCCAGATGCCGCGCCAGCGCGGGTTGTCCACTTCACCACCCAGGCCAGGCGTTTCGGCGTGCTCGTAGAACACCAGCCCTTTTACTGTTTCAGCGTCCGGCTCCAGTGACAGGAAACCGTACAGGGTCGACCACAGGCCATAGCCATGCACCGGCAGGATGATGCTGGTCAGGTCGCCGTTGTCATCACGGGACAGATACACCTCTGCCACTTTGGCTTGCCGGCGAATGCTGGCAATGTCGGTGTCGCCGTCCAGGCGAACGCTCTGTTCCGGATCGCGCGACGCGGCACGCTGGTCGTAGCTGGCCGGCATGTCGACGTATTCGCCGGTGGACAGCTCGACAAAGCGACGCTCCATCTTCTCGAACTCGGCCTGCACATCCATGCCCGGCTGGTACATGCCGGCGGCGCGCAGAATGTTCACCTGACGGTCGAGCACCTGGTTGGCCTGCTGCTTGGGACGCAGTTGCACGGCGGCGGTGGACACCACCACCGCGCAGACCAGACACAGGATCAGCGCGACGAGCAGGGTTCTGGTTACACTGTCTTTGTTCGCTGCCATTACGCCGCCCCTCCTGCCGTGCGCCGCTGACGCCGGCGAATGTTCGCTTGAACCACAAAGTAATCAATCAACGGTGCGCACAGGTTGCCGAACAGGATCGCCAGCATCACGCCTTCCGGGAACGCCGGGTTCAGTACCCGGATCATCACGACCATCAGGCCGATGACAATACCGAAGATCCATTTGCCGGTATCGGTCATGGCAGCGGACACCGGATCCGTCGCCATGAACACCAGACCGAACGCCAGACCACCCAGGGTCAGGTGCCAGTACCACGGCATGGCGAACATCGGGTTGGTATCACTGCCTACTGCATTGAGCAGCGCCGACAGCGCGACCACACCCACCACAACGCCCGCCATGATGCGGAACGAGGCAATGCGGGTCAGCAGCAGCAGCGCTGCGCCAAACAGGATCGCCAGTGTCGAGGTCTCACCGATGGAGCCCTGGATACCCCCCAGGAAGGTCTGCATCCAGGTAATGTCCATGCCCTGCCCGGCCAGCGCGTTCTCGGTCAGGCCGGCGGCAAAGTTCAGGTCACCGGAAGCGGCCAGCGACAGCGGCGTGGCGCCACTGAAGTTGTCCACGGCGGTCCAGACCGCATCCCCTGACATCTGCGCCGGATAGGCGAAGAACAGGAACGCACGGCCGACCAGCGCCGGGTTGAGGAAGTTCTTGCCCGTGCCGCCGAACACTTCCTTGCCAATCACGACGCCGAAGGAAATGCCCAGGAACACCTGCCACAGCGGAATCGCCGGCGGCAGGATCAGCGTGAACAGAATACCGGTGACGAAGAAACCCTCGTTCACTTCGTGGCCGCGCTTCCAGGCAAACAGCCCTTCCCAGATGAAGCCACCCAGGTACACGGTGATCATGATCGGAATGTAATACACCGCACCGTGCAGCATGTTTGCCCACAGGCTGGTGTAATCGAAGCCGGCCAGCAGGGCGACCAGATCCGTACGCCACCCTTCGATCGGGCTGTAGCCGAACTCGGTGATCTGCAGGTTGGCCTGATAACCGGTGTTGTAAAGACCAAACAGGATCGCCGGGAAGGTGGCGAACCAGACCGTCATCATCACCCGCTTCAGGTCGATGCCGTCACGCACGTGCGAGGCCGTCCGGGTGGTATCCGGTGGCGAGTACAGCATGGTGTCGAACATCTCGTAAAAGACGTAGTACTTTTCGAGTTTGCCACCCTCGTGGAAATGCGGGGCGACCTTGTTGTCCAGATAATTTCTCAGGCCCATGGTCAGCCCTCCAGCTCGATGCGGGTGAGGTTGTCACGCAGGATGGGGCCGTACTCGTACTTGCCCACGCAAACGTAGGAGCACAGCGCCAGATCCTCTTCCACCAGTTCCAGCGCACCCAGTGCCTGGGCCGTGTCGGTATCGCCAACGACCAGCGCGCGCAGCAATTGCGTCGGCAGGATGTCGAGCGGCATCACGGTCTCGTAGTTGCCGATCGGCACCATGGCGCGTTCACTGCCGTTGGTGGTCGTGGTGAAACTGAACTTCTTGCCCGGAATCAGCTTTGACAGGTAAATGTTCATCACCGAGTGTTTGTTGATGCCCGGCGAGATATAACCCAGCAGCTGGCGCTCGCGGCCTTCCTGCAGCACGGTAAGCTGGTTCGAGGTACGGCCCAGATAGCCCAGCGGGCCGCGTGCGGTGTGGCCATTGAACACGGAACCGGAGATCACGCGGTTGTCGCCCGCCTTGAGCTGGCCTTCCGCCAGATCTTCGATGCTGGCCCCGACGCGGGTGCGCAGCAGGCGCGGGTTTTCCACCTGCGGGCCGGACAGCGCGATCACGCGGTCCGTATAGATCTTGCCGCTGGTGAACAGGTGGCCGATGGCAATCACGTCCTGGTAATTCACACTCCAGACGGTCTTGTTCATGCTGACCGGGTCCAGGTGATGAATATGGGTCCCGGCGTTGCCGGCCGGATGCGGACCGGCAAACAGCTCTTCACGCACCTGGCCACCGGCGAAGGACGGTTGTTCAGAGCCGGCCGCCTTGCAGACCCAGACCGGGCCATCGGTGAGACGGGTCAGCACGCTCAGCCCGTTACGGAAAGCCTGCTCCTGTTCCTTGATGATCAGGTCAGGGTTGGCCGCCAGCGGATTGGTGTCGATGGCGGTGACGAAGATCGAATTCGGCACGGAGCCGGGTGCCGGCACCTTGCCGAACGGACGCGTGCGCAGCACCGTCCAGACACCGGATTCCACCAGTTGCTCCTGCACCACCTCACGGGACAGGCCGCCGAGGCTGCCTTCGTTGTGCGCGGCAAAGGTGAGCTGGTCGTCGTCGCCACTGACATCGATGACCACCGATTGCAGCACCCGCTTGTTGCCCCGGTTGATCGCCTTGATCACCCCGGAGGCCGGCGCGGTGTACTTGACGCCCTCGGTTTTCTTGTCGGTGAACAGCACCTGCCCTTTACGGACCTGATCCCCTTCTTTGACTTCCATGGTGGGCTTCATGCCCACATAGTCGCCACCGAGTATGGCGACCGTGCGTACGCGCGGCCCGTCCTCGATCGACTGGCGCGGTGCGCCGGTGATCGGCAGGTCGAGTCCCCGTTTGATTTTGATCATAGTCTCTCGCCCACGTTCAGAAACTCTGGAAGGTGCTCCCCGGCGGCGGCCCCGCCCGGAACAACTGGAATGGCTCCAGCCGACACCTTGAAAACCGGCACTTGCGCAAATAAAGGCCGGACGGTCTGCTGGCGCGCGCCATTATAAAGACCACCCGGAACCCGTACCAGCCGCGCGCTTGCGGCCTGTTCACGCAACAAAAGGCCCGCAGAGCGGGCCTGATGATCAATCCTTCGGATAGGCCGGGAATTCCACACCGGAAATCTGCTGCAGGATGCGCAACACCTGGCAGCTATAGCCGAACTCGTTGTCATACCAGACATAGAGCACGCAATGCTTGCCATTGACGATGGTGGCTTCCGCATCAATCACGGAGGCATGGCGCGAACCGACAAAGTCGGTGGACACGGCATCCGGTGAACTGATGAAGTCGATCTGACGTTGCAGCGGAGAATGCAGGGAAACCCAACGCAGGTAGCTGTTGAGTTCATCCAGCGTGGTGTCTTTTTCCAGCGTGATATTCAGGATCGCCAGCGACACGTTCGGTGTCGGCACACGGATGGAATTACCGGTCAGCTTGCCGGCCAGTTCCGGCAGCGCCTTGGCGGCCGCGGTGGCGGCGCCGGTTTCGGTAATCACCATGTTCAGCGGGGCGGCACGACCACGGCGCGGGCCCTTGTGGAAGTTGTCCAGCAGGTTCTGGTCGTTGGTGTAGGAGTGCACTGTTTCCACGTGACCGACGGCAATGCCGAACTTGTCGTTCAGTGCCTTCAGCGGCGGCACGATCGCATTGGTGGTGCAGCTGGCCGCAGAAATGATGGTGTCGCTGTCTTCGATCAGGGCGTTGTTCACCCCGTGCACGATATTCTTGAGGTCACCCTTGCCCGGTGCGGTCAGGATCACCCGCTTGATGCCCGGGCACTTCAGGTGCTGGCCGAGACCGTCACGGTCACGCCACTTGCCGGTGTTGTCGATCAGCACGGCATCCTTGATGCCATACTGGGTGTAATCCACGCTCGCGGGATCGCCGGAGTAGATCACACGGATGTAGTTGCCGTTGGCGATGATGGCGCTGTCTTCCTCGTCCACGGCAATGGTGCCGGAGAACGGGCCATGGACCGAATCACGGCGCAGCAGGCTGGCGCGTTTCTGCAGGTCGCCCTTGCCGGATTCACGTACCACCACCGCCCGCAGGCGCAGGCCGTTGCCGCTGCCGGCCTTCTCGATCAGCAGGCGGGCCAGGATACGGCCGATACGACCGAAGCCGTACAGCACCACGTCGGTGGGCTGCGGCTGGGTGTCCTTGTCCGAGATGGCCCCGGCCAGCTCGTCACGGACGTATTCCTCGATGGACTGGCCGCGGCTGTCCTTCTTGTAGTTGACCGCCAGCTTGCCGATATCCACGCGACAGGGGCCAAGATCCAGCTTCATCACTTCCTGCAGGATCGGGAAAGTATCCACCACAGACAGCTCAGTATCCTCCACCTGCTTGACGAAACGGTGGGTCTTGAGAATCTGGATTACAGACTTGTTGACCAGCGAGCGGCTGTAGACCGTGGTGGTGACATTCTTTTCACGGTACAGCTTGCCAAGCATGGGGATCATTGACTCGGCAATCTCTTCGCGGTTTTTCCAGCGTCCGAAGTGGTCTTCCTGTTTGCTCACGGGGTAAGGCCCTCTGGGGTGGCTTGGTGATGGCAGGTGTTTCGGGCGCGCATTCTAGCGCTTAAATGCCCGTTTATCCACCGGCTGGCTGGGGTCTTTCGACCCCTTTTCCGGCTTTTGGCTCAGGCACTTGGCGCCACCGACAGGGCCTCGCGTACCGCCTCCCGCAGGGCCGGCACCACCTCGGCCTCGAACCAGGGCCGCTGGCGCAGCCAGAGCCGGTTGCGCGGGCTTGGATGCGGCAGCGGAAACAGTCCCGGCGGTGCTGCGGCGTAATGCCGCACGTTCTCCGTCAGCGAGCCACGCCAGGCAGGCAGATAGTAGCGCTGGGCGTACTGGCCGATCAGCAGGGTCAGCCGCAGTGCCGGCAACTCCGCACGCACCCGGTCGTGCCAGGTGGGTGCGCATTCCGGCCGTGGCGGCAGATCACCACTGCGACCGCGGCCGGGATAACACAATCCCATCGGCATGATCGCAATACGACGTTCGTCATAGAACGTCTCCGCATCCATCGCCAGCCACTCCCGCAGGCGGTCGCCGGAGGGGTCATTCCAGGGGATGCCCGTGGCATGCACCCGGGTGCCGGGCGCCTGGCCAATGATCAGTATCCGCGCACTGCGCGCCGCCCGGATCACCGGGCGCGGCCCCAGCGGCAGCACGTCCTCGCACAGCCGGCAGGCGCGGACCTCCTCCAGCAGGCGGATCAGACGCGGCCCGGCCATCGTCTCAGAGCGGCGACGACGGCGGATTGACGCGGATCAGCCCTTCCTGCGCCACACTGGCCACCAGCACGCCGTCGGCGCGGTAGATTGAGCCCCGGTTGAACCCCCGGGCACCCGAGGCCGACGGGCTGTCCATGTCGTACAGCAGCCATTCGTTGACCTTGAACGGCCGGTGGAACCACATGGCATGATCAATGCTGGCCGACATCACATTCGGCTGGAAGAAGCTGACCCCGTGCGGCAGCATCGCCGTGCCAAGCAGGCCGTAATCCGAGCAGTACGCCAGCAGCGCCCGGTGCGTGGCCACATCCACCTCGAAATCACCGGGGATACGGAACCAGGTGCGTCGGACCGGCGCCTGCGGCGAGGTATCAAAGGCATTCGACGGGTTGACTGGACGGAACTCCACCGGGCGCGGCTGCATGAAGGCTTCACGCACACTTTCCGGCACCTTGTCCACGAGGCGTTCGCGCAGTGTCTCGTCATCCTCCAGTTCGTCCGGCATGGGGACATCGGGCAGATCAGTCTGGTGCTCAATCCCCTCCTCCTCGACCTGGAACGAGGCCTCCAGGCAGAAGATCGGCCGCCCGTGCTGGATCGCGGTGACCCGGCGGGTCGCGAAACTGTTGCCGTCGCGGATGCGATCGACGTCATAGATGATTGGCACGCTGTAGTCACCGGGGCGCAGGAAATAGGCATGCAGGGAGTGCGCAGGACGCTCGGCATCCACCGTGCGTCCTGCGGCCATCAGCGCCTGGCCAGCCACCAGGCCACCAAAGATGCCCCGCTGGCGGGTGTTACGGCTGGCGCCACGAAACAGGTTCTGTTCCAGTTGCTCAAGGCGGATGACCTCAAGCAGATCGTTGACCACTTCTTTCATCATGTCAGGCCCTGGGGGATAGGATGCGGCGATGATAGCAGCGGGCCGGCGCCAGCCGCCAATCACGGGTTTCGCGCTCGCAGACCAGCCAGTGCACCGCTACAATGCTGCGCCCGAAAAGCCGAAGACGACCAGGCCATGACGCTACTGCCCGCGAACTCGCTGTTTCCCACCGGCGCGGAACATTTCCGCGACTGGCGCGGGCTGGACGCCGGCAGCCTGGCCGTGGTGCTGGCCGAAGTGGCGGCGCGCACGCCGCACCTGCTGCTGGTGGTCACGCCGAACTCCAGCCAGGCGCAGCAACTGGCCGACAGCCTGGGCTTTTATCTGGCCGGCCAGGACGACACGCCGGTACTGCTGTTCCCGGACTGGGAAACACTGCCCTACGACCTGTTCTCACCGCACCAGGACATCATCAGCGAGCGCATCGAAGTCCTGCACCGGCTGCCGCACACGCGGCGCGGCCTGCTGATTGCACCCGTGAACACCCTGATGCAGCGGCTGGCGCCGCTGTCGCACATCAACGGCAACAGTTTCCAGCTCCGTGTCGGCGAACGCTTCGACATGGACATCACCCGGCGACAACTGGTGGCCAGCGGCTACCGCCAGCGCGACAACGTCTATGAACACGGTGAGTTCGCGGTGCGCGGCGCCATCATGGATATCTTCCCGATGGGCGCGGAGCAGCCGTTCCGCATTGAGCTGTTCGATGAAGACATCGACTCCCTGCGACTGTTCGACCCGGACACCCAGCGTTCCACCGGCCAGGTCCAGGAAATCGCCCTGCTGCCGGCGGCAGAATTTTCGCTCAGCGGCGACGGCATCAGCCGCTTCCGCAACCGGTTCCGCGAACGTTTCGACGTCGATCATCGCCAATGCAGCCTGTACACCGATGTCTCCGATGGCATGGCCAGCCCCGGGCTGGAATATTATCTGCCGCTGTTCTTCGACCAACTCGCCAGCCTGTTCGACTATCTGCCCGACGACGTGCATCTCGTGCAACTGGCCGGCACCGAAGACGCGGCCAGTCATTTCTGGCATGACGTCGGCGAACGTTTCGAGGACCGCCGCCACGATATCCGCCGGCCGATCCTGTCCCCGGCAGAATTGTTCCTGCCGGTGGAAGAACTGAACCGTCATCTGCGCCAGCACCCGCGCGCGCGCGTGCAGCCCGGCATGCAGGAGAGTAATGAAAAGAGTGACAAGGGCGTGCCGTTCGATTTCCGCGCCCTGCCCCCTGCCGCGCCACAACGCAGCGGCAATCCGTTCGCGCCCCTGCAGACGCTGGTGGTGGAGCATGCGCCGTTGCGTGTGCTGGTGTGCGCGGAGACCGCCGGCCGCCGCGAAGCCTTGCTGGAACTGATGCAGAAACAGGGCATCCAGCCGACGCTGGTCGATGGCTGGCAGGCGTTTCTGGCCAGCCAGGACGACTGGCAACTCACCGTGGGCGAACTGGAACAGGGTTTCTGGGCGCCGCAACACGGCGTGCTGGTGATCGCCGAGAGCCAGCTCTACGGCGAGCGCATCATGCAGCGCCGACGCCGCAAGAGTGGCCAGGAGACCTCCGCCGATCAGGCGTTCCGTTCGCTCGGCGAGCTGGTGCCCGGCTCACCGGTGGTGCATATCGATCACGGCGTGGGCCGTTACCAGGGCCTGACGCACATGACCGTCGATGGCCAGCAGCATGAATTCCTGCTGCTGGAATACGCCGGCGGCGACAAAATCTATCTGCCAGTATCGTCACTGCACCTGATCAGCCGCTACGGCGGCGGTGATCCCGAGCACGCCCCCTTGACCCGGCTCGGCTCGGACCAGTGGCAGCGTGCACGGCAGAAAGCGGCCGAAAAAATCCACGATGTCGCGGCCGAACTGCTCAATACCTATGCCCGCCGCGAAGCACGCCAGGGCCGCGCCTTCCAGTTACCGGAAGACGACTACGCGCGCTTTGCCAGCGGCTTCCCGTTCGAGGAAACCGCTGACCAGCAGGCCGCCATCGCCGCCGTGCTGCGCGATTTGCAGGCCAACAAGCCGATGGACCGGCTGGGGTGTGGCGACGTCGGTTTCGGCAAGACCGAAGTCGCCATGCGTGCCACCTTTGTGGCAGTACAGAACAATACCCAGGTGGCCGTGCTGGTGCCGACCACCCTGCTGGCCCAGCAGCATTTCGAATCCTTCTCCGACCGTTTTGCCGACTGGCCCGTGACCATCGAAGTGCTGAGCCGCTTCCGCAGCCAGAAAGAAAAGACCGATGTGCTGGCACGCCTGAAGGCCGGCAAAGTGGACATCGTCGTCGGCACACATCAGCTGCTGCAGGAAAGCGTACAGTTTCGTGACCTGGGGCTGGTGGTGGTCGACGAGGAACACCGCTTCGGTGTGCGCCACAAGGAACGCCTGAAAGAGATGCGGGCGGAAGCCGACATCCTCACCCTGACCGCAACGCCGATCCCGCGCACACTGAACATGGCCATGTCCGGCATGCGTGACATCTCCATCATCGCCACACCGCCGGAAAAACGGTTGTCGGTGAAAACCTTCGTGCAGCAGAAGAACGACACCGCCATCAAGGAAGCGATCCTGCGCGAGCTGCTGCGCGGCGGCCAGCTTTACTACCTGCACAACGATATCGACAGCATGGCACGCACCGCCGAGGCACTGCGGGAACTGGTGCCGGATGCCCGCATCGGCATTGCCCATGGCCAGATGCGTGAGCGTGATCTGGAACAGGTGATGTCGGATTTCTACCACCGGCGTTTCAACGTGCTGCTGTGCACCACCATTATTGAAACCGGCATCGACGTTCCGTCGGCCAACACCATCATCATCGAGCGCGCCGACAAGTTCGGTCTGGCACAGTTGCACCAGTTGCGAGGCCGCGTTGGCCGCTCACACCACCAGGCCTACGCGTTCCTGCTGACCCCGCCACCGAAAGCCATGACCAAAGACGCGGTGAAACGGCTGGAAGCCATTGAGCAGGCCTCTGATCTCGGCGCCGGCTTCATGCTCGCCAGTCACGACCTGGAAATTCGCGGCGCCGGCGAACTGCTCGGCGAAGAACAACATGGCCACATCGAATCCATCGGCTTTTCGCTGTACATGGAAATGCTCGAACAGGCGGTGGAAGCCCTCAAACGCGGCGAACAACCGGACACCCGCAAACCGCTCTCCGGCGGCCCGGAGATCAATCTGCGCGTGCCGGCACTGATCCCCGACGACTACCTGCCCGATGTATTCAGCCGCCTGACGCTGTACAAGCGCATCGCCAGTTGCGACACCGGCGAACAGCTGGATGAACTGAAAGTGGAGATGATCGACCGCTTCGGCCTGCTGCCACCGCAGGTGAAAAATCTGTTCCGTGTCACCGCCCTGCGCCAACGCGCCCAGGCGCTGGGCATCAGCCGCATTGATGCCGGCGCCGAACAGGGCCGGCTCGAGTTCTCAGAACGGACTGCCATTGATCCACTGAGGCTGGTCAAGCTGGTCCAATCCGGGCCTAATCGTTATAAATTACAAGGTGCCAGCGCCCTGCGCTTCAGCGTTGACGCAGAAACCGGCGAAGAACGGTTCGCGGAAGTGGAAGCCCTGCTCGACAAGCTGGCCTGAACCGCAGACATTTTTTGGGGGAACACCATGAACTTCCGCGCTACACCGCTGCGGCGGCTGGCGCTGGCCGTGCTTGCACTGTGCCTCAGTGCACAGGCATTCGCCGGCTGGTACCAGGTCGAAGTGATGATCATCGCTCACACCAGCACCACCCCTGGCGAATCCAGCCGGGAACTGCCCTACCCTGACTACGCCGCTGACGCCGTGGCCCTGGGCGTCACCGATGGGCCACGCCTGCCAGACCAGGCCCACCCCGCGCTTCATGAGGCCACCATAGACGGCATCCGCAACGGCGCCTGGCAGGCCGGCACCGATGCACTGACACTCACCGACATGGGACAGCGCATGACGCAGAGCGGCAAGTACCGTGTACTGTTCCACCAGCGCTGGCGGCAGCCCCTGGACGACGGTGCGCCCGCAATACCTGTCTATCTGGAAGGGGGTGAACAGATCGCCGCGCCCCCGGCCCTGCGCATCGGCGAGCCGGTGGACAGCGCACAACCCGCCGCGCCGGCATCGGAGTTGCAGGGCACCCTGCAGCTGAGCCTGTCGCGTTCACTGCAGGTGGATACCGACCTGTGGCTGGCCGGCACCACCCATGACGGGCAGCGCTATTTCAGCCCGATGCGGGAAAGCCGGCGGCTGGGGGAAAGTGAACTGCATTATCTGGACAGCCCCCGTCTGGGTGTCCTGATCCGCGTTGCCCGATAACGCGAAGCACGCCGCTTGACAGGGCCAGCAGGGCCGATGGATTCAGTGTGAACAGGCCCTAGACAAACTGACCGGCGCAGTAGCCCGATGACCAGGCCCACTGGAAATTGTGCCCGCCAAGCTGCCCGGTCATGTCCAGCACCTCACCGATGAAGAACAGCCCCGGCACCTCGTTGGCGGCAAACGTCCGCGAGGAAATGACGCGCGTATCCACCCCGCCCAGGGTGACTTCTGCCGTGCGGTAGCCTTCTGTCCCACCGGGTTTCACCTGCCAGTCGCGCAGTTGCGCATCCAGTTCATCCAGCGCCGCATTGCTGAAGGATTGCAGCGGCTGCTGCCAGCCGTGCCACTCGCTGAGGGCATGCGCCAGCCGGCGTGGCAGCAGGTCATTCAGGTGCTGCGCCACAGTGCTGGAGGGCCTGCGCTCACGCAATGCGCGCCAGGGCGATGCGGCCTGCCGGGGCAGCAGATCCACATGCAGCGTGTCACCGGGCTGCCAGTAACTGGAAATCTGCAACATGGCCGGCCCGCTCAGGCCACGATGGGTGATCAGCATGGGTTCGCTGAAACACTGGTCACCGCAACGCACACTCACCGGGCAACTGATCCCCGACAACGGCGCCAACCGTGCCTTGAGATCCGGCTGCAAAGTGAAGGGCACCAGCCCGGCACGCGTCGGCAACACCGGCAGGCCGAACTGCTCGGCAATGCGATAACCGAAACCGCTTGCGCCCAGGGTGGGGATCGACAGGCCGCCAGAGGCGATCACCACCGAGGCACACTGCACGCGCCCGCCGCTGGTCTCCAGTTCAAAGCCATCGCCCTGCGGGTTGATGCGCTGCACTGCGGTCTTGAGATGGATATCCACGCCCGCCCACTCGCACTCGGTCAGCAACAGGTCCAGTATCGGGCGGCTGCTGTCCGTGCAGAACAGTTGTCCCGGTGCCTTTTCACACCAGTCGACACCATGCCGCTCCACCAGCTCGAAAAAATCACGGGCGGTATATCGCTTCAGCGCAGAAATACAGAACGACGGGTTGGCAGACAGAAAATGCTGTGGCGCGGTATTCAGATTGGTGAAGTTGCAGCGCCCGCCACCGGACATGAGAATCTTCTTGCCCGGCATATTGGCGTGATCGATCACCCGCACGCTGCGCCCCCGGTACCCCGCCGTCGCGGCGCACATCAACCCCGCGGCACCGGCACCGATGACCACCACATCGACAGTTGCGGTCATGCCAGCTGCCTCAGCGCATGGAGCAGCGCCTGCGATGCCAGCCCTGGCGGCGGGTGCCGTCCCGGTGCGCATTCATACGCCAGCACGGGAGCCAGAATGACGCGGTCGGCCGCTTCACGCCCTTCGCGCTCGCACAGATCGACCAGCCACAGGCGCACTTCGTTGTCGTAACCGTTGTCGATCATGTGGCGGAAAACCCGGGTGAATTCTGCCAGCCGCCGCCCCAGGTAATCCGGGTCGGTGCGGCGGGCAGCATAGTGTTCATCACGAATACGGAAGTCACGCCAGGCCTCTTCAGCGAGGCTCTGGCATTTCTGTTCAAGATAATGCGCGCCGGGCAGGCCGGAGATACGGCGACGACGCCACCACAGCGGCGCCACCAGCAATGCCAGCAACGTGAACAACACCACCGCAACCAGCATCTGCAACATGCTGCGGCCTCAGCCGGCGGCCACCAGCGCCGAGAGCACCTCACAGACCTTGCCCATGCCAGCATGGATGACCGCCTCGATCTCGGCCATGGTGATCTCCGTGTCGCTCTTGCCGGCGGCCGGGTTCACGACCAGCGACAGCATCGCGTAGGGCAATTGCAGTTCCCGGGCCAGCACTGCCTCCGGCATGCCGGTCATGCCGACGATGTCGCAACCGTCACGCTCCATGCGCGCGATCTCCGCAGCGGTTTCCAGGCGCGGCCCCTGGGTGGCGCCATAGCAGCCATTCTCGACCCGGCTGGCCTCGCAGGCTGCCAGCGCACGGCAGAGTTTTTCACGCAGCGCAGCGTCGAACGGCCAGGAAAAATCCACATGCGTGACCGGCCCGTTGCGCTCATCGAAATAGGTGGTTTCGCGGCCATGGGTGTAATCGATGATCTGGTCAGGACAGACGATCACCCCACTCTGCGCGCCTGGCGTGATACCGCCCACGGCATTCACCGCGATCACCGCGCTGGCCCCTGCCTGTTTCAGCGCAGCCAGATTGGCGCGGTAATTCACCTGATGCGGCAGCAACACGTGCGGATCGCCGTGGCGCGCAAGGAACAGCACCGGCTGCCCGGCCAGGCGGCCACTCACCACCGGTGCCGACGGCTCGCCCCAGCGCGTGCTGATGCTCTGCCGGCCGGTGATTTCCAGGTTGTCCATCCGGGTCAGGCCGGTGCCGCCGATAAACGCCAGGGTCATGTCAGCTTTCCACCGCGTAGATACCCGGCGCATTGCGCCAGAAGCCCTTGTAGTCCATGCCGCACCCGAACAGGTAGGCGTCTTCCGCTTCAACGCCGGTGAAATCGGCCTTCAGGCCCGGCTGTGCCTTGCGGTCGTGCACCTTGTCCACCAGCACGGCGGTGGCCACCGATGCGGCGCCCTGGGCCTTGCAGGCTTCAACGATTGCCAACAACGTGGTGCCGACATCGAGGATATCGTCGAGGATCACCACGTCACGGCCGGCGAGATTGATGCCCGGTGTGACGATCCACTGGATCTCGTCGTTGCCCGATGTCTCGCCGGTATAGCGGGTGGCGTGCAGGTAATCGATTTCCAGCGGGAAAGACAGCTCGGTCAGCAGACGGCCGGCAAACACCACGCCGCCATTCATCACTGTCAGCAGCAGTGGATTGCTGGCGCTATAGCGCGCGGTCATGGCGTCGGCAACGCGGGCCACTGCGGCGTCAATCTGTGTCATGTCGTACAGTTGCCGGGCGCTGTCACGCACCCGCATCAGATGCTCTCGGTCCAGGCTCATGCGGGGCGTTCCTCCGGTGCGTCATGCTGTTCGGGGGTCATCTGTGCCACCGCCGATTGCAGGTGCAGCGTCCGCGTCGGGAATGCGAACTCGGCCCCGTGCCCATCCACGATAGTCATGATCTTCAGCAGCACATCCTGCTTGATCTGGTGATAACGCACCCATTCGGTGGTCTTGGTGAATGTATAGATAAAGAACTGCAACGCGGAATCGCCGTAGCTGTCGAAGTTCACCATCAGCGTCTGCCGGGTGTCGATTTCCTCGTGCTGTTCGAGCATCTCGCGCACGTCGCGGCAGATGGCGTCCATCTTGTCCCAGTCTTCATAGCGAATGCCAAGCGTCTCCTTGATACGGCGATTGAGCATGCGCGACGGGTTCTCCACCACAATCGAGGCGAACATCGAATTCGGAATGTACAGTGGCCGCTTGTCGAAAGTGCGGATGCGCGTCAGGCGCCAGCCGATGTCCTCCACCGTGCCTTCAATCTGGCGGTCCGGAGAGCGAACCCAGTCACCCACGACAAACGGCTTGTCGAGGTAGATCATCATGCCGCCAAAGAAATTGGCCAGCAGGTCCTTGGCGGCGAAACCGATGGCGATGCCGCCCACGCCACCAAACGCCAGTACGCCGGAGACGGAATAGCCCAGTGTCTGCATCAGCACCAGCGTGGCGGTAATGACCACCGACAGCCGCAACAGCTTGCTGATCGCCTTTGCCGTGGTCTGGTCCATCGGTTTGCGCATCCGCGATGGATCAATCACGTTCTGCTCGACGTTGCGGATAATGCGCGTGCACAACAGCGCCAGGATAAACACGAACGCCACCCGCCG
The DNA here is from genome assembly GCF_009846755.1 of Alcanivorax sp. S71-1-4. GTDB lineage: Bacteria > Pseudomonadota > Gammaproteobacteria > Pseudomonadales > Alcanivoracaceae > Isoalcanivorax. The sequence continues at coordinate 10,385 of NZ_AQOR01000011.1, read as the reverse complement.
CGCCTCGGGCAGATACTCGAAGATCGCCGATGGCGCAGCGGCTTCCATGATCTCGATGGCGATGGAAATGCCCACCACCCAGAGCACCAGCCGGATCGGCACGCGCGCGGCTTCCAGCAATGCGTCGTCCCACAGGTTTTCCGTTTTACCCGCCAGACGCTCGATCAGGTCAATGACCCGCATCAGAATGAAGTTCACCGTGACCGTGGCCAGCACCACCAGAAAGACCTGCGTCAGCCAGATACGGGTTTCCGTGGAAGGTTCCAGCAGCAACGCCAGTTCATCACCGTTCATCAAAGCTCCTCTGCATCACGGCACAGGGACGCCGCCACCGTCGCGGCCTGTGCCTTGAGTGCCGCCGGCATCGGGACAGTGGCACGGGCACGCAGCCCGCTGGCAGGCACCCGCACGCGGCCTTCCTCGTACGCGGTGACCGCATCCACCACCTGGCCGGCAGCCTCTCGGTCGTTACAGACCAGCACCATATCGCAGCCGGCAGCGAGTGCCGCATGGGTCCGCGCCGCATAATCGCCGGTGGCGGCAGCCCCCTGCATGGTGAGGTCATCACTGAAAATCACACCACGGAAACCCAGCTCCCCGCGTAGCACCTGTTGCAGCCAGAACGGCGAGAAACCGGCCGGCTCCGGCGCCACCGCCGGGTACACCACATGCGCCGGCATGATGCCGGCCAGCCGGGGCGCCAGTGCGGCGAACGGCTTCAGGTCCGCAGCCCGGATCGTGTCCAGGTCACGCTCATCGCACGGCAGTTCCAGGTGTGAATCGGCCGTCACAAAACCATGGCCGGGAAAGTGCTTGCCGGTGGCCGCCATGCCCGCCTCGGCCATGCCGTCGATCCAGGCGCTGGCCAGCGCGGTCAGGGTATCAGCGTGCGGATGGAAGCTGCGGTCACCGATCACGCTGCTGACACCGTAATCCAGGTCCAGCACCGGCGCGAAACTGATGTCCACATCGCAGCGCACCAGCTCATCCGCCATCAGCCGGCCCAGCAAACGCGCCTCGGCCAGCGCCGTGTCCGGGGCCGCCTCGTAGCGACGCCCCAGTGTCGCCATCGGCGGCAGACGCACAAAATCGCGCCGAAAGCGTTGCACCCGGCCGCCTTCCTGATCCACTGCGATCAAGATGTCCGGCCGCACGGCACGAATCGACGCTGTCAACGCACACAGCTGCTCGCGATCTTCAAAATTGCGCGCAAACAGGATCAGCCCACCCACCGCCGGGTGCGCCAGGCACTCGCGATCCGAGGCATCCAGCGCGGCACCGGCAATATCAAGCATCACAACGGGAGCGGTCATGGGGCTTCCTGAACGTTGACACGGGAAAGGACGACCGGCACGCGGTCACTCAAGCACGACCGGGCAGCCTGCGGGCACCCGGTCAAACAGATCCAGCACCGCCTGATTGCGCATGCGCACACAGCCGTGCGAACGCGGCATGCCCATCGGCTCGGTATCCGGCGTGCCGTGAATATAAATGAAGCGTCGCATGGAATCCACGCGGCCCAGCCGGTTGACGCCCGGCTCACAGCCGGACAGCCACAGGATACGGGTGAGAATCCAGTCGCGGTGTGGATGCGCCGCAGCAAGTGCCGGCGTCCAGATTTCGCCCGTCGGCCGGCGGCCGACAAACACGGCGTTCAGCGGCGCGCCCTCACCAATGCGGGCACGCACGATATGCCGGCCGCGTGGCGTACAGCCGCTGCCCTGCTGTTCGCCCGGGCCATTGGCCGCGGTCGATACGGAATAGGCGTGGACACGCCCGTGGGTGTCCCGGAACGTCAGCAACTGCTCGGCAAAGGAAATGTGGATCAGCATACCGGTATCAAACAAGGCGGCCTGCGGCGCTGGTCAGGATGCGGCATTGTCCGCGCGAATGCCACCCACGATAAACGGCAGCAGGCGCTGGTTCACATCCGCCACGGACAACTCCTCGCCGAAATCGCTCTTGCAGATCGCGCGCAGTGAATCCATGCCCGACATCGCGAACACGGTGGCACCCAGCCCGAAGTGGACGCGCCAGAACAGCTCCATCGGCGGGACATCCGGTGCGGCCGCGTTGAGCAGCCGCAGGAAACGCTTGAACACGGCGCCGTAATGTTCGCGCAGGTATTTGCGCAGATGCCCCTGGGCCTGGGTGTAGGCGAGACCACACAGGCGGAAGAACAGCGCCACCCGGTGCGGATTCTGTGCCTGCGAGGTCAGGGCAATGCCCGACACCAGCATCAGCAGCTGGTCCAGCGTCAGCGGCGTATCGTCCGCCTCGCCCAGCCGGTCCAGCTCCGCGCCCAGGGCCGTGCAGAACGGGGCCAGGAAGCGTTCAAACACCGCCTGGATCAGCGCTTCCTTGGAACCGAAATGATAGTTGACCGCCGCCAGGTTGACGCCGGCCTTGCTGGTGATGGCCCGCAAGCTGGTTTCGGCAAACCCTTTCTGCGCGAACAGCACCTCGGCCGTATCAAGGATGCGTTCAACGGTACCCGCCTGCACTGCCATGAGGAAAATCTCCGCCGGTCCTGCCAACAAAACACACGTTTGAAACATATGTTTGCATGGCCACACTGTCAAGGCGAGGGCCACTGCGACAGTCAGGTCAGTCGCTGTCGGGCAGGTTGTCGCGCCGGTCGTCCGGCTGCTTGCGGTAGGAGCGGACCACGGTGCGGAATGCCTGGTCAACGGAGTCGGTCACCTGGATCAGCTTCATGTCGGCCGGGCCGATACAGCCCTCCTCCAGCATCCGCTGGCCGAGCCAGTCCACCAGACCTGACCAGTAGGATTCGCCGAACAGCACAATCGGGAACGAAGCGATCTTGCCGGTCTGCACCAGTGTCAGCGCTTCGAACAGCTCGTCCATGGTGCCAAAGCCGCCGGGGAACACCACGAACCCGACCGCGTGCTTGACGAACATCAGCTTGCGCACAAAGAAGTAGCGGAAATTGATGCCCAGATCCTGGTAGCGGTTGGCGCTTTCCTCGAACGGCAGGCTGATGTTAAGACCGATGGAGCAGGCCCCTTTGCCATGGGCGCCCCGATTGGCGCCTTCCATGATGCCCGGGCCGCCGCCGGTGAGTACGTTCAACCCGGCTTCGGAAAACTTCGCGGCCAGTTCTTCCGCCTTCCGGTAATAGGCGGATTGCTCACCCAGCCTCGCGCTGCCGAAGATCGTCACCGACGGGCCAATGGTGGCCAGCTTGTCGATCCCGTCCACCAGCTCCGCCTGGATACGCAGTATGCGCCAGGCTTCCCTTATCCGTACTGCATCCATGTCCTGTCCTCAACACGGCGGGCCGCAGCCGGCGCCCCGCAGCAAACCCGGTGTGGTGTCACCATTCCTGCGCGTAGGGTGCGCAGTCTTCCAGCAAGGTGCTGACACGATCGAGCATGGCGGTGAGACGCTGCAGGTCACCGTCTTCCAGCACGGCGTAAGGGTCTTCCGCCGCCACGGCCAGCAGATTGCTCTCGTTACGCGGGGATGGCCTGCGTGCCAGGCCGGCCGCACCAAACAGCGCCATCATTTCCTGATCCAGCCAGCAGATCAGGTCCGAGCGGTCACGCCGTGCGCGCGCCACCAGCGCCATCTCCGGCGCCTCGACACCCGCGTCGGCAAAGGCCTGCTCCAGTGTCGCCAGTGACACCCGGCTGGCGTAATCGGGCACCTGATAACTTTTCGCGGCCTGGCGCACCAGCCCCACCAGGACACTGTAACCGTGGCTGACTACCGCACCGCGCAGCGCCAGCAGGCGGCCGCGTGCGGCGCCCAGCTCGCGCTGCTGTTGCAGCAGCCGCAGCATGTCCTGCGCGAAGAACAGCCGCTCGCGCAGTCCGCTGGTTTCACTGTCCCGTACCATGCGAGACATGCGTCAGCCCTTCTTCGCCGCAGCTTTCTTTTTCGCCGGGGCCTTTTTCTTCACCGTCGATTTTTTGGCTGCCGCCTTTTTCTTCGCCGCCGGCTTTTTCGCCGCCGCGGCTTTTTCGTCAATCACCCAGGCGCCATCGCGATAGAACGCCGACCAGCCCGTGGGCTTGCCGTCCACCTCGGTCATCACGTACTGCTCGCGGGTCTTGCGGCTGAAACGCAGCACCGCTTTGTTGCCCTGGCTGTCAACGGCCGGCGCCTCGGCCAGATAACGGTGTTTCGGATCAAGCTGCTCCTTCACCGACTGGACTTCCTCCACCAGCGGCGCGCGTGTCTCGCGGTTACGCGGGAACTGGCTGGCCGCCAGGAACAGGCCGGATGCCCCGTCGCGCAGCAGGTAATAATCGTCCACTTTCTCGCACTTCAGGTGCTTCATCGGGATCGGGTCGGCGCGCGGCGGAGCCGGCTCACCATTGCGCAGCAATTTGCGCGTGTTGCCGCATGCCTCGTTGGTGCACTTGAAGAACTTGCCGAACCGGCCGGTGCGCAGCTGCATTTCATTGCCGCACTTTTCACATTCCAGCACCGGGCCGTCATAACCCTTGATGCGGAACTCGCCCTGCTCCACCAGATAACCGGCACAGTCGGGGTTGTTGCCGCAGATGTGCAGCTTGCGCTTTTCGTCCAGCAGGTAGCTGTCCATGGCGGTGCCACAGATCGGGCAACGCTTCTTGCGCCGCTGCTCCAGCGCCTCGGCTTCGTCATCGTCCGCGCTGACGGCTTCCTCACCCGGCAGCAGGTTCAGCGTCGCGGTGCAGCGCTCCTTCGGCGGCAGGCTGTAGCCGGAGCAACCGAGGAACACGCCGGTGGAACCGGTACGAATCTGCATCGGCCGGCCGCAGGTCGGGCAGGCGATATCGGTGTCCGTGGGCAGGTTGGCGCGCATACCGCCCTGCGCCTGTTTGCCGGCGCCGTCGCCCTGGGCCGCTTCCAGCTTGGCCCTGAAATCAGCATAGAACTCATCCAGCACATCGCGCCACTTCAACTCGCCGGAGGCGATGCGGTCGAGCGTTTCCTCCATCCGCGCGGTGAAGCCATAGTCCAGCAGGTTGGGGAAATTCTCCACCAGCCGGTCGGTGACGATGTCACCCATTTTTTCGGCATAGAAGCGGCGGTTCTGCTGCCGCACATAGCCGCGTTCCTGAATCGTCGAAATGATCGCCGCGTAAGTGGACGGGCGGCCAATACCGCGCTTCTCCAGCTCTTTCACCAGGCTGGCTTCGGTATAGCGTGCCGGCGGCTTGGTGAAGTGCTGGGTGGTATCGATGCGGGTGATGTTCAGCAGGTCACCACGCTCCAGCGCCGGCAGCACGACATCTTCCTGGCCTTTGTTGCGTGCCATGGGCGGCAGCATCCGGGTCCAGCCATCGAACTTGAGGATACGGCCCTTCGCTTTCAGCTCGTAATCACCGTGCGTGGCCGTGATGGTGCTGCTGAGGTATTCCGCCGGCGGCATCTGGCAAGCGATGAACTGGTTGCGGATCAGTTCGTACAGGCGCCGCGCATCGCGTTCCATGTCGCTGAGTGAATCGGGCGTGCGGCCCACTTCCGAAGGACGGATCGCCTCGTGGGCCTCTTGCGCGCCATCGCGGCTGGAGTAGCTGATCGGCGCCTCGGGCAGATAACGCTCGCCCAGTTCCGCCTTGATCCAGTCGCGACACGCCGCCACCGCATCGGCAGACAGGTTGGTGGAGTCGGTCCGCATGTAGGAAATATGGCCGGCCTCGTACAGGCGCTGGGCCATGGTCATGGTTTTCTTCACGCTGAAACCCAGGCGCGTACTGGCCGCCTGCTGCAGCGTGGAGGTAATGAAGGGTGCCGACGGCTTGGACCGGGTCGGGCGATCTTCGCGCGCCACCACTTCCAGTTTGCCGGCGTCACGCAGCGCTTTTTCGTGACGCCGCGCATCCGTTTCATTGTTCGGGCGGAAATGCTCACCGGCATAGCGCGCCAGTTCCAGACGCACCTGCTCGCCTTTCGGCGCGGTCGTGTCGGTATGCAGCTCCCAGTATTCTTCTGGCTGGAAGGCGCGGATTTCACGCTCGCGCTCGACCACCAGCTCCACCGCCACCGACTGCACCCGGCCAGCGGACAGGCCACGGGCAATCTTGTCCCACAGCAGTGGCGACACCATGAAACCCACCACCCGATCGAGGAAACGGCGCGCCTGCTGGGCTTCCACGCGCGGCATGTCCAGCTTGCCGGGTTGCTTGAAGGCTTCCTGAATGGCCTTGCGGGTAATCTCGTTGAACACCACGCGATCAAAGCGGGTGTCTTCGCCACCGATCACCTCGCGCAGGTGCCAGGCAATGGCTTCTCCCTCGCGGTCCAAGTCGGTGGCGAGGTAGATGCGGTCGGCTTTGGCCGCCAGACGCTTGAGCTCGTCGATCACCTTTTCCTTGCCGGGCAGGATCTCGTACTGCGCCGCCCATTGCCGCTCCGGGTCGACCCCCATGCGGTTGATCAACTGGTCACGGGCCTTCTTTTTCTTGTAGCGCTCGCGCTCCTCTGGCGGCAGCGAGCGAGTGTAGGCCGCCTCTTTGGCCCGCTCACTGGGGCTGCTCTTGGCGCCGCCACTCACCGGCAGGTCACGCACGTGGCCCACGCTGGACTTGACGATGAAATCGTCGCCCAGATAGCGGTTAATGGTCTTCGCCTTGGCTGGCGACTCAACAATCACAAGCGATTTGGCCATCAGTTTTCTGCACTCAGCTCTCGGTTATGCGCCCGGTATCTGCCCTGGCGCGACCCGCCGGCACCTGTCCGGCGGCCGCCTATTTACGCAAGCGGCCACCGCCGAGGTCAAGGCGAGCCTGTCCGGACATCGCCCCGCCAGCACCTGCCGGGCTGCCTTTGCGGCCCCGCCACGGCCGATGCCGCGTGCTCTCGCGGCTGCTTTATACCACCGCAGCCACCCCGGACGGCAAGCTTCCGGGGATATGGACAGGCGGAATCGTTCACTGAGATGATGACGGGGCCGATGAAAAACGTCGCGCAGACAGGCCAGATGCCGGGCAAGGGCCGGCGGGAGACATCAGATGAGTGAGAGCTACCGGGATGTACTGGTCGCCATCGATGGCAGTGAGGAATCGCGGCATATCCTGACCCGCGCACTCTCCATCGCCTGCACCGGCGGCGGCCGGCTGCACTTGTTGCACGTGATCGAGCCGCTGGCGCTGGCGTATGGTGCCGACGTGCCGATGGACGTCACCGAGCTGCAAAGCAGCCTGATGGATCAGGCGCGGGAGAACGTGAACCGCTATGCGACGGAATTCTCCATTCCACCGGACCGGGTCCATGTGGAACTCGGCTCGATCGAAAAGACCATCCAGGAAAAGGCCGATGTGTTGTGTGCCGACCTGATCGTGATCGGCAGCCACACCCGCAGCGGCCTGGCCTTGCTCCTCGGTTCCACCGCCCGAGGCGTGGTGCCCGGCGCACACTGCGATGTTCTGGCGGTGAAAATCCGGCGCAGCTGAGACCACTGCTCCGGTGCCGCAGCCTACCCCAGCGCGCCGGTGGGCACCGGCGTACCGTTCCAGCGGCACAGCAGATCGGCCAGCATGTGCGCCTGCTGATGCAATGCCACCAGCTCCGCCTGCGATCCTCGCTCGCCGCTGAAAACCGGCACCTTGCGCAGCAGGGACACGACCTCGTGGTGAGGCTCCTGCATGCGGTTCACTTCCAGTGTCCAGCGTATGTTGTGCACCACCATGTGATAGAAAGCGAGCTTGGTGGGCAACGTGAACACGGAGAAATCCGTGATGTTGCTGAAGAAGACAAAATCGATCCGTGCCAGCACCGCTTCGCGGGTCGCCGCATCGACGCAAATGGTGGCGGTGCGCGGTGTGTCGCGCAGCATCGACAGCGTGCCGAACACTTCGCCGGGTGAAATATGATTGAGTACTTTCTGTGTCGTGCCCGGCACCGGCGACGCATCGGCCAGCACCGCCAACTGGCCCCGCAACAAAAAATACAGCCCGCCGTCACTGTCCCCCTGGCGGATGACCACATCACCGCTGCCTGCCTCAAGCACTTCGCAACGCTCCAGCAACACATCGAACTGGACCGCATCCTGACGCAGTACTTCATTGAAGAACGGCACGCCCGACACCAGCCGCCGAATGCGATCCGGCGTGTAGATGGCACGCTCCACTGCTTTCATTACCACTGTGTTCAACCCCCCCGGGTTTCCAGGACCGCCACCTGAAAAAGTGACGGCAGTCACCGCTGGCACACCACACTGTTTCCGTCACACCCCCGACGCGGCGCACAGTGGGCATGCAGCGTACATCACAGGCCAATCTGCGTACCGGGTCACATCATCCCGCCCGGCGCGGCCTTGGCCGGCGCTGCATTAACAGCCTAACCTTTTGATTCATATTGCTTATAGCAGACACGCCCGGCACAACGGCAAGCTCTTCGTAGCTGCGTGCACACCCGACAAGTCTGCCACTGATTCGGGGGCAAATCCTATGACCTGCGGCAGGCTGGTTCAACGCTATCCCTCCTCTCCTGATGACCGGTGCGTTTCGCGCCAGGGCTGATCAAAAGGCACTGTTCATTTCGACAGTGGCTGTGCTAGCATCCCGTCAACGCATGAGGACAGGCTTATGAGCGAGAAGCTTACAGTTCGTCAGCAACAGGTACTCGACTGCATCCGTCAGTTCCAGAACGACACCGGCATGGCACCGACCCGGGCCGAACTGGCCGAGCTGATGGGGTTCCAGTCCAAGAACGCCGCATCAGATCACCTGCGTGCGCTGGAGCGCAAAGGCTGTGTGCGGCTGCACAACGACCGCTCGCGCGGCATCCAGTTGCTCGACGCCGCCCTGTGGCCGGACGACGAACTGCCGGTGATCGGCCGTGTCGCTGCCGGTGTGCCCATCGAGGCCGTGGAAAACGTCGAGCGCAGTGTGCCGGTGCCGCAGGGCCTGTTCCGGCAGCGCCCCACCTATCTGTTGCGCGTTCAGGGCGACAGCATGAAGGATGCCGGCATTTTCGACGGTGACCTGATTGCCGTGCGCAAGACCAGTGTCGCCCGGTCCGGCCAGATCGTGGTCGCCCGGCTGGACGACGACGTGACCGTGAAAACCCTCAAGCTGAGCCCGCAGGGCGCCACCCTGATGCCCGCCAACGAGGATTACACACCGATTCGTGTGTCACCGGATCAGCTGGTCATCGAGGGCGTGTTCGTCGGCCTGATACGCGATGCCGTTTAAGGCACGGCTGACCGTCCTGCTGCTCTGCACGGCCTGGTTCTCCACAGCCGTGGCAGAGCCGCTGCTCCCACCCTGCCCTGATTCGCCCAATTGCGTCTCCAGCCTCGCCGACGATGAGCGCGCTGTGCCGGCCCTGAAGGCCGGTGATACCCTCGAAAGCGCGAGAGCCGCACTGACCACGCTGCTGGACAACCTGCCTCGCGTCACCTGGACGCAACCCGATGAACGCAGACTGCAGGCGACATTCACCACCCGGCTGCTGCGCTTTACCGATGATGTGGACTTTTACCTGCACGATGATGGCCGGGTTGAGGTACGCTCGGCTTCGCGTGTGGGCTATTACGACTTCGGCGCCAACCGGCGCCGGGTCAATGCCCTGCGCAATGCCCTGCCCACACAGACCGGACCCGCACAGGCACCATGACGCACCCGCTCGCCGATATTGGTATCAACCTCACCGACAAACGCTTTCAGCCTGATCTGGATGCGGTGCTCGAACGCGCCCGCACGGCCGGTGTGCGCTGGCAACTGATCACCGGCACCGATGCGGACAGCAGCCGGCAGGCGCTGAGCCTGGCAAGGCAGCATGAGGCGCTGTTCTGCACCGCCGGCCTGCATCCTCATCAGGCCAGTGCGATGACGCCGTCCCTGCTCAGTGAACTTGACGCGCTCGCCCGCGATGAACAGGTGCGGGCCATCGGTGAAACCGGGCTCGATTTCAATCGCGATTTTTCACCCCGCCCCTTGCAGGAGAAGGCCTTCGCCGCGCAACTGGCGGTCGCCGTCACGCGGCAGAAACCGGTTTTTCTGCATCAGCGCGACGCGCATGCACGCTTTCTGCCGATCCTGCGTGAACAACGCGACCAGCTCCCCGATGCGGTGGTGCATTGTTTTACCGGCACGCAACGGGAACTGTTTGATTATCTGGACCTGGACTGCCACATCGGCATTACCGGCTGGTTATGCGATGAACGGCGCGGTAGCGCGCTACAGGCGCTGGTACATAACATTCCCGCAAATCGCCTGCTGGTGGAAACCGACGGCCCCTACCTGTTGCCGCGCGACCTGCCGGAGAAGCCGCCCGTCAAGGGGCGCAATGAACCGTCGTTGCTGCCATGGATCGTAAAGCGTCTCGCCGAGTGCCGCGGGGAAACCGTGGATACGGTAGCGGAAGCCACCTACCGTAACAGTTGCCGAGTATTCAACGTGGTGCAGTAGGGTGGGTAGAGCCAA
>NZ_AQOR01000010.1 GCF_009846755.1 Alcanivorax sp. S71-1-4 | reverse complement strand
GGGAGAGCGGGAGAGCGGGAGAGAGCGTCCCAAAGCAATCGGGCGCTGCAGAGGAAGCAGCGCCCGGCCTGTTCAGCGTGCCGGATCAAACAGCATGTCGCGCACCACGCGAAAGCAGAGCGGCGCGCCATAGCCAGAGTGATGCGTCAGGCCATCCGCTCCAGGCGGCACCTGACCGGCCACGTCGATGGCCGGCACATCCACGCCCCGGGCGGCGAACACATCCCGTGCAGTCAGTGCGTTCTGGAACTCCACAATAGAGTCACCGCTGCTGCCGCAGAGCAGCATCGGGCTGACCGGGGTCCAGTTCAGCAGGTCATTGCGTACCAGTGCCTGACGAAACGCATTGTCCGGGTTGGCAATGAAATCCGCGCTGAACGCATCCTGACGGAACAACGATAGCTGATCGGCGGGCGGGAGAGTGCCCGCCATCAGCATGTCCCAAAGGCTCATCGGACCGGGGAACAGATCTTCCACCATGCTCGCGTAGGGCTCCTTGAACACATCCGAAGGCGACTGGTAGATATTCCCGTAGACATTCTGGTAGCTGACCATGGTGAAGGCAGCCAGATGCGCAGCGAGGTTGTTGACTTCTCCCGCTGTACGGCCGAACCAGCTGTTCAGGAACGTCTGTGACAGTGCATAGGGCCCGGCCATCGGCGCCGTGGCCACCAGATAAAACTCGTCTAGGTGATTCGCTTCAATTTCCCGCTGCGTGGCCATTGCTGTATGGCCGCCCTGGGAATAGCCCATCACCATTACCTTGCCGGAATATTCGACTTCCAGTGCTTCGCCAGCATGCCGCGCGGCACGTAGCGCATCGATCATTGCACTGGCCTCCGAATCCGCGTGCAGATAGGGATGGAAATCATAATCGGATTTCCCCAGCCCCAGATAATCGGTGGCCACCACCGCATAACCGTGCGCAGCAAAGAAGCCGACGCGCGTGTTCGTAGCGCCGATAGCCGTCATGCTGTAGTCACGGTTAGGTTCAGTCCCGTGACCTTCCGCAAGCAATGGGTAAGGGCCGGGGCAGCCCCCGGCATCCGGCAGAAGCAGGGCCGCCGACAGCTGCGCCGGCTCACCCTGAACACCAATGCTCTGGTATATCAGCTCATAGAGATGGACGTTGCATTGAGCGGGCCCGGACACGGCATACCAGCTGCCCGCGTCGATTTCGGCCTGCTCGAATTCACCCCTATACGTCATGCTTATCAGCGCGCCACGATCCACTGCTGGCGCAGGCGGCAGCGCCCGGTCACTGCTGCTCGAGCCACCGCAGGCAGACAGCAGAAACGACAATACCAACCCCGCGAGCAGCCCAGCGGGCGACTTTTTTCTTGCACACATCGTGATGTTCTCCCGATCTGGATTCTTGTTGTCATGCCCGGAGATCTCTCGCCCCAGGTGCACAGCAGTCTAGCACCGCACATGCCGCACCCTGTTGAACGCAGCGGCTATTTCCCCCGGCGTTGACAAAAAAACGACGGTCCTCAGATAGGGTAGAACACGATGTCGATCAATGAAGGCTTGCCGGAAGGCGGCGCACAGACCTGCCGGCTGACGCCGGAACTGAAACCACATCATATCGATATCTGGCCGGGCCGAAATTCATGCGTATCCCAAACGGCTAATCGGGGACACGCATACATTAGCAATCACAGATGCCATCAGAACCACATCGTTCCGATATCTCGCTAGGCCGACAGTTCATGCTCACCCCCGAACCCTCTGGGTTTTATTGCTCGTCACGCGCAAAATCCCACCACGTAATCTTCACCCCATGAAGCCATGTGCTAAGTATCATGAAATCGATTTTCTTACCGGCACCTTCGTAGATAAAGCTGTAACCACAGCTTCCGCTACTATAATGAGGACTCCGTGCCAAGTATTCGGAAGGCAGTTTCATTCGGTTCACTTCCTCAAGGGCGGACTCCCTTGCCTGCTCTTTGGTCAAACCACATTCATTGTGTACGATTTCTTCGTACGCGGCCCAACCAAACACCGCCGCCAGGCCGAGTAAAACCAATAAGAATGCTGAGAAAATTACTTTCATTGGAACCTAACCATTTGCAAAGCACCAATCGGGCACCACCAATCGGGGACACGCATAGATCTATAATGATGAATGCCATCAAAACCACACCATATCGATATCTAGCCAGGCCGAAAGTTCATGCGTGTCCCGGACTTCGTTTATACTGAACTCGCGATTTTCTTCTGATGCAACCAATCTGGGACACGCATACATTTATAAAAACTGATGCCATCAAAACCACATCACCCCCACACCTAGCTAGGCCGACAGTTCATGCGTGTCCTGAACTTCGCTCCACGAGTGATTTCGGAGCTCAATACCGAGCCTGCACCTTCCCCTGTCAACGCTTAACCTCTGACCTTACGGGCAGCGGACCATGACTCGGGGCTTCAGCGAGGCGCTACCCTCCTACTGAATAGCGGACTTGCACCGCTTGATTTACCGCCAGCTTTGCCCGGCGCTCTGCCTGCCCCGAACTTCTGTTGTCCAATTCGTGCGTGTCCTCGACTTCCCCCGCGGATAAAACGTCATCTGGAACGTGTGTTATGCATCTTCATCCTGAGGCAACAGATAGCCCGCCCCATGGTCTCTCAACAATTGGTCGAGCTCTACATCTGGAATGAGCTGACTTCCCCTCACTTTATTGAGGAATAGCCTGTAACCATTCGCACCAGGTAGATCAGATCCATGTTCCGTAGGCATTCGCACTATGCGCTCAATGTCCTGCCTATCTAAATGATCAAATAGAGGGAGCACTGCTTTTGAGAAAACAGCATTCGCTCGATCCCATGAACCGACCTCCTGCAAGAGCTGCAAGGCGCGACCTCTAGCAAGCTCTCCTACGCCAAGCGGCTCAATCGCATTTGCTAGGTCATCAAGGTCCAGCTCAAGAATTCGCGCTCGGACGACATCATTTAGCTCCGCAATCGCGGCCAGAGTCTTGAGGCCAGCAAGAACTTCACCCTGTGGCCCGTTCTCCACGAAAGCCCGAATCTTTTCTCTAGAGGCTTGATCCAGTAGCGCCCAAGCGTTGTCGATCCGAGAAGCAAGACAGGCTGCTCCGGAAAAGGTGGCATCCGGAACGTCTCTAATTGCTTTGTTGAGTTGCTTTTCAAGGCGTTGCTCCACAATAGCGGGATGCATCGATAAGGCTGCATTGAGTGCAGCAAGCACCTGCTGTTTGTAGAAAAGGACGTCTCCATTAGTAAGGAAACCGAAGACCAATGTGTCCACGAAGCCACGAACTAGGGGCTCAAGCGGTGCATTCAAGCTAGAGCTTCGCAACTGCAAAAGGGCGCGCGCGCTATCAGAGGGAAAGTATGAGGACGCGACCATGGTCTTCAATTCTGCAAGAGCGGCCTTACCCTGAACCGGAGGCTGCGAAAGTACATGGACAATTACATTGCGAAGATGCAAGCGTGCATGCTCAGCAGATGGCGTATACGGGACCCCGACTTGCTGAAAAGATGGGTGTGCACATCGATGGCGGTCCTCCCGCAAGCGTTGAAGATCTATGAATTGCTGAGGGTCAAAAAATTGAAGCTGATCTCTGCATGTCTCGAGGATTTCTCGCTCAAATTCAAGCGCAGCCTTAATCCCCTGAAGATTACCTTGTTCGATTTGAGCGATGTAGCTCTCGTATTTTGTTTCCAGGGCCTTGGCATTAGCATCCCCAGACAAAGATAGCTCCCGAATCTTATCTATAAGATCAAAAACGAGCGCGATCCAAGTGGTTACGATAGCTGCACGATAAGCGCTTGCCTTGTAACAGTGTAAGGCTTCCGCTATATACTCCTTAGACTGCTCAGACCTGCACTTCAGAGAAAGCGCTTCGATATCTGCCAGCGTTTCAGTCACAGCGAATGTCTCCTAGATGCATAACACCTACAACTGTGGCGGCCGGCACGGCCGTCCGACAGCTTGTACTTGTTAAATTTCAGCTTCACCGAACCTGCCTCTTTTCCCACAGCTCTCTGACCATTTCCGCCTCTGTAGGCCCAAGTCGATCGTCACGAACTTGCAGATACCTAGTTGAGCCTCTACCAAATCTTCCACCCTGTTTATTGAGATTCGGTTCCGCAGATGCAATTAGCACTGCTTCTATATGATTGAGTGCAGAACCTAGAGTTGCTTGTGTCCCCTTCTTTTCTGTAGAGAGCTCTCCGTTGTTCAGTACGCGTCGTAACCCAAACCACGAAAATCGATTCCACCTATTTTGAAGAATGTCTTTTCGGTGTTTTTTTAGCCGCCCAAACAACTTAGCATTTTTAGCACCAGCTTGGCCGACATAAACAATTTTTTCATTCAAGTATAGGACATAGATGCCAACCTGATCTCGAAAATCAATGGGCTCTGTCCGTTTCGCTCGAGAAGGAATACCAAGAAGCTGTCCCGCTTGACTACCGCGGCCCCAGTGAACGTCATCTGGAGTCCAAAAAAGTCCATATGATTGAATAATTGCCATAAGTCCCTCTGAAATTTAACGCCCACAGCACGCACGGCTTTGAAATGGAGGCGCAGCCGCAATGAAAAATCCGTCGCTGTGCCTGCGATTGTTAGCTTTCGTTGCCACCAATCAGGGACACTCATAAATCTATAATGATGAATGCCATCAAAACCACACCATATCGATATCTAGCCAGGCCGAAATTTCATGCGTGTCCCGGACTTCTTGTCCCCAAATTCACGGGCTTTTAGCGAAAATTTTCTGAAACAGGCGCTCTGACTCTTTAAGCCCGTCCTCAGTGAACAGGATAGATTTGGCCTTGCCAACCGGCTTATCAATAAGCCCCTTCTCGTGAAGCCGATTCATGACGTCCCAGTCAAAGGATTTCCATGCCCGCCTTCCACCGTGCAAGGTCAGGTACAGTAAAGCCAATACGGTTTCGTCGATTTTATCTTCATCAATATACATGGCTCATCCTCTGGCGATGCCCATTTCGTGCATGTCCTGAACTTCAGTGCCGGATAGAAACTTGAGGCTGCGCTCAAGAAAATAGCCGCCGTTAATCCAGAAGCCTGTGGGGTGCATCCATGTCTTCATGCAAAACACGAACAACGAGCACCTCCAGTTCAAGCACTTGATAAAAAACAGCGTGATGTTCGACCTGTAATCTGCGATACCCAGAAAAAACATGGGCGTAGTCCGCGCCAAGCGATGGATGGTTAATCAGCTGTTTCATTCCTTCCCCCAGCTGATCCAGGTATTTGTCCGCCTGGTCGAGCCCCCATTCTCCGCAGGTATACATCCAAATTTCGACGAGGTCTGATTCCGCCTTCGGCATGACGCTTAGCTTAAGCACTAATCTGCCGCCTTGGTCCGCTTACGGCCAGCCGCCTTGATTGCCGATATATCCAGCGGTTTGGGCTCCCCGCTTGACTCACCCTCAGCGAGGGCTTGTCTAAGCATGGCTAGACGTTCTTTGGCCAGCTGATCTCTTCGGATGAGATCGCGGATATACTCGCTGTCATTGCCAAAGTGACCGCTTTCAATCTGGCCTTTCACCCAGTCGTCTTGCTGTTCAGTCAGCGTGATGGTTTTCCGATGCATGCTCATAACTGCCGCTCCTTAACACAGCGCAAGTATGACAATATCATACCCCTCTCTTGTGCCGGATCAATGCTCCACTTCTTGGGAATAGCAATCAGGGCACTCGCCCATTTGTTGTTGAGCAGACTATCAACCCTCCTGGGCAGCTAACCCAACGCACACGCAAATCTTTGTCCTGACACCCAACATCGTCCCGTCGAGGCAGCAAAGGCTTGCAAACGCACCAGTGAACCCAGCGCCAACGGGATACGGCATTTTCGTGGTGCCATATGCCTCAGCCACGCGCGCTGATCAATATTTAAACGTTCAAGTACTCCCGCAGCATCGCCAGCGATAACGCCTCGCTTGCCTGCCACGATTGCCCGTCCAGTGGCGTCTACCAGTTCAAGGTAGTCCAACAGGCGGACGCGGCTCAAGGTCTCTTCATCTTCAGCTTCGATGGTGTGCTCGTCCACGAACGGCAGCAACTGCGGTGTGATCGTGTCTTCTTCTGGTCCGTTTTGCCTTAGCATCTCGCTACGCTGCTGCACCGAAGTGTAATCCGAGGCTTCTGGTGTCTCGGCAAGCCCGGCTCTGACCGGATTCAGATCCACATAGGCCATGCAGCGCAGCAGCGACTTTTCATCCAGCAGGGCCTGGCTCTTGTAGCGGCTCTCCCAGAAGCGGCCTGCGCATTGATCTTCCTCGTTGGCCCTGCGAGCCAGATGCTCATTGAGGCATTTCATAAACCAGCCAAGATCAAACAGCCGAGCGCGCCAGCTATCAACAATCTCCAGCGCTCTGAGAGTTTCTGCGGTATCAGCCACATTTGCTTGCCAGCGTGCCACCAGTGGCTGGCAGGAGAACAGCCTCATCCAGCGGGCAGCCACCTCCTCGGGTGACCAGGACAGCGCACTCTGCCGGTCTATCTTCAATACCAGATGGTAATGATTCGACATCACCGCGTAGGCGCACAGATCAACGGCGAAGACTTCCACCAACAGGGCAAGCCGGTCCACTACCCATTGCCGGCGATGCTCGTAGTCCTGGCCTGAGTAATGATCCCTGCCACATAGAAAGGCACGCCGGACACAACGGCAAATGCAGTGGTAATACGGGGTGTCATCCAGAGATATCTGGGATGCGCGGGACTGGGTCATGGCAGCACTCCTTGCTGATTGATTTGTCACCATAACCGGAGCCCGCCAAGTTGAATGTCAGCTTATTGACCGGATCGCTGTAAGAGATTGTCCAATTCGTGCGTGTCCCGGACTTCGCTTCTGATTGAGTTGCCACCATAAACGGAATCTGCCAAACCGGATGTCAGCTTATTGACCGGATCGCTGTAAGAGATTGTCCAATTTGTGCGTGTCCCGGACTTCGACCCTTGATTTACCGCCAGCTTTGCCCGGCGCTCTGCGTGTCCCGGACTTCTTAGCCTCCTGCAGGCATGGCCATGAACTCTGCTTTGCTCATGACCAATACCGGTACGCCAAGAAATCCATATACAGCCTTCACCTTGTCCCTAAATTTCGCGTCTCCAATGACGAGAATCTCAGCGCCGGTTGCGTAAATTGCATGACTGACATCATGCATTCGTGACCTATACCTGCCGGCAGCTTCAGCACGATATCCAACCTTCTCCATAAACCTAAGAAGAAAGTCTATGTATCTCTGCAATTTATCGAAATTCTCCTTTACGTTGCTGTACTGCAAGGGCGCCTCATCATGAAGACCGCCCAGTCGCATCTCGCCGGTCAAGGCACTAAGGATGCTCCCTTTCTTAAATATCTCTTCTGGCGGTGTATTTCCGATTTCTCTCTTGTCTATACCGTAACGATTTTGTAGAGCCTCATATGGAGCAACCCCCATGTCTTCAAGGTTGGGCATTCCAACTTTTGCCATGAATTCCTTGAATGATTTTTCATCCCGGCCAGACTGAACAAATTCTTCGCATGCCTCTGCCATATACGTTAGATCATATTGGGCAAGAACACGATCTAGGCATTCTTGGGGATGTTCTTGCCTCAGCACGACCCCTCTTTTACCACCCGGCATAAATCCGCTATTTCCACTCAGATCCGATATGAAGTTGACATGCCTTGCCACGAGCGAGTCAGCCTCACTTTCATCTGCTTCTCGAAAAATTACCGCAAACTCCTCTAGATGAGCCGGACTAAAGGGAAACTGTGCTCCGGAGGCGCGAAGCGACTCAACCTTCACCTTGACCTCCAAATCCCGGTCAAATATGCAATCGGCAATTACATTTGTGTCGAGGTAGATTTTCATCTCGTGTCGCTTCCTGCCAATTTTCAGGGGGCTAACGCCGCAAGCAGCTGCGGCTTTGTAGTGGATTGTTTGCGGTAGCGTAGCGCCAAACCGCAAAACAAGGAACGGAAAATCCGTCAGACTGCCTTGCTTTGTTAGGCGAATTACGCATACTCAGCTGGAGGCAAGTCACCGCATACCATTTGCGGCTTGAAAACAAAAACCGACTCATACTGCTTCTTTCTAAGTATTTTTCGGTGTATAGAAAAGATCCAATTCAGAAGCGATGGAGATGCGTTGTATTTTGCGACTATTCTCAATTTTTCCGCTTTTATTCCAAGCGGTTTTCCTCCGCCCTCTGGATAAATATTTAGGTCGTGATCATCAAATCTAAATAAATGAACTATCTGACCCGGTGCCATCTGAGGAATTTCGGTTCCCATTATCTCACCCAGTGATTCCCTTGGTCTGTTTCTCTGCAATTTCCCCGACACCTCAAATTCTATATTTTCCGCCCTGTTTCCCCCAATGTTTACCACGTAGAACTGAATGAAAATATCTTGAAACCGAGTTTTTTGCGTTTTAGTTTCTTTCCCACTCACTCCCACTGGCATTTCATATTCGTGCTCAGGACCAAATCTATTCCGAACCTCGTAATAAAATTCCAGCATGGGTTTCTTATGGCTTGAAACCACCTGCAAGCCAACCCTAAATACTCCTGCTGCTGTAGAGCCTGAAATTTCCATGATAGTTTTTCTCGCCTAACAGGTATTAGGACGCCAGCACGCATATTGAATAACGACGCACGCGGCATAACATTATAGGGAAACACATCAAAATTCCCTCGCAGCCTCTTGAAATACGAGGTCTAATTTTTTACGGGCCGCGCGACCAGAGCGTTAGGCGGAATGCGGTTTTATTCCGCTGACTCAGGCTGCGCCAGCGCCTCAAATACGTGAATGACCTAGCCAATCCCACCCTCTGCGAGCCAGCATACCCCCCTGCACTAAGTATCAGTCCTGATTTCGATGTGACTCAGCAATACCGCGTGGAAAGACTATTTTCAAGCAACTGCATTTTGCCACCGCCCGATCATTTCCCCGCTTTCCACACCACCGGGCTACCACCACCCTCCGCTGGCTGCTCTGCAACCGCCGGCCCCGCATCCAAATTCTTACGCATCCCACAGGCAACACACTCCATCCACAGCGCATCACCCTCTTCCACCCGTACAATCTTGTCGAGGGCCCCACACTCCGGACAGGTAGCCCCCGCAATAAACCGCCGCCTGCTCACGCCGCAATCCCACTATGCCGCAACAACGGCTCCACACTCGGCTCACGCCCGCGAAACGCCACAAACAGCTCCATCGGCTCACGGCTGCCACCCTGCGACAGAATATGACGCCGAAACGCCCGCCCGGTCTCTTCGTTGAAGATGCCTTCTTCTTCAAAGCGGGAATACGCATCAGCAGACAACACTTCCGCCCATTTGTAGCTGTAGTAGCCTGCGGCATAACCCCCGGCAAAGATGTGACCGAAGCTGTTCTGGAAGCGATTGAAAGCCGGCGGGCGAATCACCGACACTTCATCACGCACTTCATCCAGAATTTGCTGGATATCCATGCCGTCTTTGTATTCGGCGTGGATACGCATATCGAAGATGGAAAACTCCAGTTGCCGCACCATGCCCATGGCGCTCTGGAAGTTTTTCGCCGCCAGCATCTTTTCCAGTTTTTCCGCAGGCAAAGGCTCGCCGGTTTCGTAGTGTCCGGAAATCAGGCGGATGCCTTCTTCGGTCCAGCACCAGTTTTCCATGAACTGGCTGGGCAGCTCGACGGCATCCCAGGCCACGCCATTGATGCCGGAAATCCCGCTGACTTCCTGCTCGGTCAGCATGTGATGCAGGCCATGGCCGAATTCGTGGAACAGGGTCACTACTTCATCGTGGGTCAGCAGGCCCGGTTTGCCGCCGGCGGGGGGGGCGAAGTTGCAGGTCAGGTAGGCTACCGGCAGTTGCAGTGAACCGTCCGTACGGCGGCGGCGCACCTGGCAATCGTCCATCCAGGCGCCGCCGCGCTTGCCGGTGCGGGCGTAGATGTCGAGGTAGAAGCCGGCCATTTTCTGGCCGCTGTCGTCGAACACGTCGTAATAGCGGACATCGGCGTGCCAGGTGTCCACGTCGTCGCGCTGTTTGATCTGGATGCCAAACAGTTTTTCCACCACGGCGAACATGCCGCCGATGACTTTTTCGGCCGGGAACCAGGGGCGCAGCTCTTCTTCGGAAATGCTGTAGCGGGCTTCGCGCAGGCGTTCGCTCCAGAAGGCGATATCCCACGGCGCCAGTTCACCAGCACCCTGTTCGGCGGCGAAGGCCTGCAATTCGGCCAGTTCTTTTTCCGCCTGGGGCTTGGCGCGGCGGGCGAGGTCGCGCAGGAAGCCCAGCACTTCGTCCACATCACGGGCCATTTTGGTGGCCAGGGATTTTTCTGCGTAGCTGGCGAAGCCCAGCAGCTCGGCCTGGGCGTGGCGCAGCGCGAGGATGTCGTTCATGCGCGCGCTGTTGTCGAATTTGCCGGCATCCGGCCCCTGGTCGGAGGCGCGGGTGCTGTAGGCGCGGTAGATGTCTTCGCGCAGGGCGCGATTGCGGGCGTGGCAGATCACGGCGTAGTAGCAGGGAAAATCCAGGGTCAGCAGCCAGCCGTCCAGCCCTTCCTCTTTTGCCTTGTCGGCGGCACCGGCCAGCGCCACATCGGGCACGCCATCCAGTTCGGCAGCGTCGGTCACATGGCGGCGCCAGTTCTGGGTGGCGTCCAGCACGGCATCGGAAAAGGCGGAGGTCAGTTCGGACAGGCGTTTGCTGTTTTCCATGTACTGGGCTTTCTTGCCCGCCGGCAGGTCGACGCCGGAAAGATGAAAGTCGCGCAGGGTGTCGTTCAGGTCTTTCTGCTGTGCCGGGGTCAGGGTGGCGAATTCCGCGCTGTCGCGGACGCTCTGGTAGGCCTGGAATAACGCAGCGTTCTGGCCCACTTCGGTGCCGTATTCGGACAGTTGCGGCAGGCAGGCGTTGTAGGCGTTACGCAGGGCTTCGTTCTGGGCCACCGCATTCAGGTGCCCGGCGGGGCCGAAGGCCTTGCCGAGGCGGTCGTCTTCTTCGTCCAGGGCGTTGACCAGATTGTCCCAGTTCCAGGGGCCGCCGCTTTTCAGCACCGCACTGATGCGCGCCCGGCCGTCACTGATCAGTGCCTGCACCGCCGGCTCCACGTGCTCGGGGCGGATGTCGGAAAAAGGGGGCAGGCCGGGGTAGTCGATCAGGGGGTTCTTGCTCATAGTCACGCTCTTGCCGGTTGGTCAGGCAGCACCGCTGCCAGGAGATGATTTCTGGATATCAGGGTGGACAATACCACTATCAAGTGCCAGTTTCAGAGGCCGTCACGGTCAGCCCAGGGGAGCTCTATGGCAGTACGGTCTTTTGGCGGCAAGACGCCGCAATGCGGGGCAGGCGTCTGGATTGATCCTTCTGCGCAGGTGATTGGCGATGCCAGCCTGGGCGAGGACTGTTCTGTCTGGCCGGGCGCGGTGATCCGCGCCGATATGCACTTTATCGAGATCGGCGCCCGCGTCAGTGTGCAGGACAACGCCGTGCTGCACATCACCCACGACTCGACCTTCAATCCAGGCGGGTTCGCATTGACCATCGGCGACGATGTGACCATCGCCCATCAGGCCATGCTGCACGGCTGTCATATCGGCAACCGGGTGATGATCGGCATGCAGGCGATCGTGATGGACGGGGCACAGATCGAGGACGAGGTGATCCTCGCCGCCGGCTCGCTGGTGCCGCCGGGCAAAAAGCTGAAATCGGGTTTTCTCTATCGTGGCAAGCCGGCAACCCAGGTGCGCCCGCTCACGCGCGAGGAGCGGGCATTCCTGCCTTATGTGGCGGGCAACTATGTGAAGCTGAAAAACCAGTATCTGGCCGAAGCGGACTGATCACATGCGCCAGGTGAACGACAGGGTGCCGAAGGTCAGTGGCTCCTTGTTGGTTTCTTCCTGGGCGGTGGTGGCGCGCACGGTCAGGGCGAAGTGGAAATTGTTCGAGTGCAGGCCGGCGCCCACACTGACATGCCCGACCAGCGGTTCCTGTTCGAACTGGTACGGCCCGGCCTTGTCCTCGATGTAGGAATACGGAATCGCTTCGCCAAGCAGGCCGGCGAAGACCGTCCAGCCGGCGCCCGGTGCGTCAAGCATGCCGGGCAGGCCGACGGAGGAGGACATGCCGGCGTATTCGGGCACGAAGTTGCCGGGCAGGTTGCGGCCCATGCGCCAGAAGATGCCGACCTCACCACTGCTGATGAAGGAGCTGGCCGTCACGCCCGCGCCCCAGACAAATTCATGCTGAATCTCTGATGGATCGCCACTGAGGAAAAACCGGTGCGCATGCATCGCCTGAATCCCGCCGACCACATCCGGGCCGAGCTGGTTTTTCCAGCCTCGGGGGTCGGTGCTGCCGGTCACCTTGTGCACCCACTCCTGCGTGCGCCGTGCGCCGGAATCCGGCCCGGTCACGCCGAGGGTAATGCCGTAACCCGTCAGGCGGGTGCGGTTCCAGGCATACAGGCCTGCGTCCATCGACAGGTAACCCACATAGGGGATGTCATCGTATTGCGGCGTCTCCAGTTCGATGTTTTCCGGCGTCACCATGGCCTGCTGCAGACTGATCGCGATCGCATGATCGGATTCAGGGCTGCCGATGCCCGGCAGCCAGGACAGGCCATCACGCACGCCGGCCGCCACACAGAGACGGCAGCGCTCATTACGCTCTGCCGCCGTGCTCAGCCACGAGAGGCGCAGGCCGTTGGTGTAGCCACGATCGGTGCCGGTGAAGAGATCGTTGTCCCAGGCCACGTTCCACAGCCCGGCATCGGCCGGCGTGGCCGCCAGCAGGCCCAGTGACAACAGCCATCCACTTTTCATTGAGCCCACCCTCACAATCATTCCCCCGGCAGTATGACGATGACTGCACCAAAACATGGCAACAGCAGGCTGTTCACTCCGCCGCCCACGAGATACCGATACCTCATGCTGCATTACGGAACACTGACACAACCCCGAAGACAGACGCTCATTCTGCGCGCCGCGAACAAATAACTCCGTTATCTTTGCGATAGCCCATGTGGCAGGCCAGTAAACATCTGCAAAACACCGTGAGGCGCTGCAAAACGCGACAGGTCATCAGGAAGTGAGGGCGCCTTGCAGGGCAGTGGCGCCCGAAAAAAAGCAATGGGCGTTATTGACCGAACGAGGCGATCACTGCTGCGGTGACCGGCCGCCAGCCATGCCAGATCAGAAAAGCTTCGGCAGCCTGCTCCACCAGCATGCCACGACCATCGGCAGTCGCTGCACCCTGTTGTGCTGCCCAGCGCAGGAAAGGGGTCGGCTCGGCGCCGTACATCATGTCATAACATTTGCTGTCGCGATGCAGCCGCGTTGCCGGCAGGGTCAGCGCAGCGCCTGCCAGGCTCGCCGAGGTGGCATTGATGATCAGATCGAATTCACCCTGCAGGTCGTCCAGGCCACCGGCAGTGATATGGCCATGGCCGGCAAACAGGGCCGCCAACTGCTCCGCTTTGTCGCGTGTGCGGTTGGCCACATGCAGGGAAGCGGGCGCCGCGGCCAGCAACGGGCCGAGTACACCCCGCACTGCGCCGCCGGCGCCCAGCACCAACAGGCGCTGGTCCGCCAGTGTCCAGCCCAGGTTGTGGCACAGGTCGGTGACCAGCCCGGCGCCATCGGTGTTGTCACCGAACAACTGATCCCCTTCCTGCCAGAGCGTGTTCACTGCGCCGGCCTGTTGCGCGCGTGGCGTGAGCACGTCACACAGAGAGAACGCCTGTTCTTTGAACGGCACGGTCACGTTGGCACCCGCACCAGCGTGCTGGAAAAACGCCGCCACGCAGCCGGCAAAATCGTCCAGCGGCGCCTCGATACGTTCGTAACTGAGCGACAGCTCGCGTTGGGCGGCAAACGCGGTATGAATCTGCGGCGACTTTGAATGCGCAATCGGGTTGCCGAACACGGCAAAACGCGCAGGCTGCTGTGGCATGGTCATACCCATTCCCGGTGGCACAGGAACTGTTCGTACAGGACAGCCTCCGGCGTGCCCGGTTCCGGTTGCCAGTCGTAGTCCCAGCGCACCAGCGGCGGCAACGACATCAGGATCGATTCGGTGCGTCCGCCGGACTGCAAACCGAACAGCGTGCCCCGGTCGTAGACCAGATTGAATTCCACATAGCGCCCACGGCGGTACAACTGGAACTGTCGTTCACGCCCACCCCAGGCAGTGTCCTTGCGACGCGCCATGATCGGACGGTAGGCGTTGATATAGGCGTTGCCCACGCTTTGCATCATGGCAAAACTCTGTTCAAAGCCGGGTGCGTTCAGGTCGTCAAAGAACAGGCCGCCGACACCACGCGGTTCATTGCGATGACGCAGGAAAAAATACTCGTCGCACCATTTTTTCCAGGCCGGGTACAGGTGCTCACCAAAGGGCGCGCAGGCGTCCCGTGCCACACCGTGCCAATGACGCACATCGTCCTCAAAGCCATAGTAGGGCGTGAGATCGAAGCCACCGCCAAACCACCAGACGGGCGGCTTGCCTTCTTTTTCAGCAATGAAAAAGCGGACATTGGCGTGGCTGGTGGGCACATAGGGGTTGCGCGGATGTATCACCAGCGATACGCCCATGGCCTGGAAACTGCGCCCGGCCAGTTCTGGCCGTGCCGCCGTGGCGGAACCGGGCAGGGTGCTGCCGAAGACATGGGAGAAATTCACGCCGCCTTTTTCGATGACCGCCCCCTCGGTCAGCACGCGCGAACGGCCACCGCCGCCTTCTTCACGGTTCCAGCTGTCTTCCACGAAACGACCTTCGCCGTCTTCCTGTTCGAGCTGGGCGCAGATGTCATCCTGCAGGCCAAGCAGATAAGCCTTTACGGCATCGATGGCGATGTCTGTCATAACGTGTTCCCAGGCACTGAAAAAGGCTCAGCCGCGCAGGGTGCGGCCGCTGCTCAGGTCGATAATGGTAGAGGGTTTGGCAGCCAGATCACATTGACCTGTGACCAGGAAATCGATCATTGACCCCAGTTGGCGACCAACCTGAAACGCATTGCGCGCCGACGGCCGCCCGGACAGATTGGCGCTGGTGGACACAATCGGCGTGCCCGCCGCCAGGGCGAGCGCCCGTGCAAGGGGATGGCCACTGACCCGCACCGCGACACCGCTGTGCCGGCCGCGCACCCACTCCGGCACCCGTGCGCTGGCCGGCACCACCCAGGTCACCGGGCCGGGCCAGGTCGCCTGCATGCGTGCCAGGTCGTCATCGGACACCGTGATCCAGGGACGCAGCTGCGCCGCGTCGCCGGCCAGCAGGATCAGCCCCTTGTGTTCGGGGCGCTGCTTGATGGCGAGCAGCCGCCGCACGGCTGCTGCATTGCCCGGATCACATCCCAGGCCGTACACCGCCTCGGTGGGGTAGGCGACAACGCCCCCGGCGCGAATCACGCGCGCGGCGGTATGCAGTGGCCAGTGTGCTGCGGTGGTCATGCTCATGGCAGGCCTCGTCAGGCGGACAAGGATCAGGGGCCTGCAAGGTAACCAAGCACTGCCCGCCAGACAAGCCCGCAAAGGGAGTCGCTCTGTGTTTACTCGGCGCGGGCATAGCCGATGCCCAGCCGCATGACACGGCCGTCAATTTCCAGGCTGGACAGCCGGCGCATCAGCTCAGCGGCCTCCAGCCCGGAGCGTTCGATTAGGTCATCCAGGCTGTTCACACCGCTGGCGAACAGCCCCAGCAGCGGGTCGCTCTCTATGCCCGGTCCGTCATCACTTTCCACACCCGCCGCCAGCGTGGCGAACTGGCTGAACTCTGCCAGCACGTCATCCACACTCTCCAGCCACAATGCCCCGTCGCGCAGCAGTCGATGGCAGCCGCGGCTGAGCGGGTTATGTACCGCCCCCGGCACGGCAAATACCGCACGCCCTTGTTCAGCCGCCAGCCGGGCGGTGATCAGCGAGCCGGAGCGCAACGCCGCTTCCACCACGATGACGCCCAGGGACAGGCCACTGATGAGACGGTTGCGCAGCGGAAAGTGCGCCTTGCGCGGCCCGACACCCGGCGGGTATTCGGTGACCAGCGCTCCGCCGCCGGCAACAATGCGGTCGGCCAGGGCCTGGTGGCGGGAGGGGTAGATACGGTCACCGCCGGTGGCCATGACCGCCAGCGTACGGCCACTGGCCAGCGCGCCCTCGTGCGCGGCCGCGTCGATGCCGAGCGCCAGACCACTGGTGATCACCAGCCCGGTGGCCGCCAGCGCCCGGGCAAACCCGCGCGCGGCACGTACCCCGTCGGGCGAGGCGCCCCGCGCACCGACCATGGCCAGCTGCGGCGCCCGCAGCAGCGACGCATCGCCACGCACGAACAGCATGCCCGGCGCGTCCGGCAGCGTCGCCAGCAGCGGAGGGTAGTCAGGGTCGCCCAGGGCAATCAGGTGCCAGCCCTCGCGGGCCAGCCAGGCGTGCCAGTGTTCCGGCGGCGTGGCCGGTGGGCGAATCCCCGGCGGCAGATGCGCGCGCCACAGGTCCGGCCGCTGCAGCAATGGCTCGACGCTGCCGGCGTCACGCAGCAGGCGGCCCAGCACGGGCGAGGCGGTATGAAAGGTCAGGGCGAGGGCAAGGCGGGCGTGCTGGCCATCCATGGAGCACCTTTTTCATGTAAGTGAACGGCGACGCGTCCCTGCGCCGCCGGGGGTGAGCCGGCTCAGAGACCGCCGGGATTCTTCACCAGATCGTTCATGTAGATCGGCTTGGTGGATTCGATCACCAGGCCGTAGGACACTTTCTCGAACACCCGGAACAGCACCAGGGTGCCGGATTTGCTGTCCGGCAGGCGGATCATCTCGTTGCGCACCTGATCACGCACCCGCTCGCCACGCTGGTACACATCCAGCACGTTGCCTTCTTTCAGGCCCTCACGGGCACCGCGGCTGATCACCACCACGTCGTTGCGCGCCACGCTGCTGAGGCGACCAAACAGGCGGATGATGGAAGCGTTCACCTCGGTCTCCGGCGCAGACGGGTAGAACATCGATTGCACGCGGCGTTCCGGGCTGCTCAGCACGCGGTCTTCCGCGCGCAGGTCCTGATTCGACTGCTGCACGCGCAGGGTCAGCATTTCACCATCGTGGGCCGCCACGCTGCCGCGACCGATCTGCAGGGCTTCATAGCCGAGAATTTCCTTGGTGTCCGGGTCCACGTACTGGGTGCCGACGCGGTAAAACCCGTAATCCTGCAGCAGATCGTCCCACTGGTCCGCCGGGTCGCGGGCGTACACCACGTCACCCTGGCCGAACACCACGCGCCGGTCCTGCCCGCCCACCAGATACGGCGAGGTCGCCAGCTCGTCGCGGCTGAGCACCAGCGCCTCTTTCAGGAAGGATTGAATGCTGCCCAGCGGAATGGCGGGGATGGCGGCGGCCAGCGGCAGTTCGCGGGCCTGCGGCGAGAGCCGCACCACGCCGTCGCTGTCCGGCTGGATCTTCACCGCGCGGTCCACGGTCAGTTGCGGCTGGCCGTCCACATAGCGCAGGCGGATGGCATCGCCGGGGTAGATCAGATGCGGGTTGTCGATCTGCTGGTTGCCGTGCCACAGCTCCGGCCATTCCCAGGGGTTGTGCAGGAAAGCACTGGAAATATCCCAGAGGGTGTCACCGGCTTTCACGTAATAGACTTCCGGGTGGTCGCTTTTCAGCGCGACATCAGCCGCCGTCAGCCCGGACACGGCCAGCAGGGCACCAGCGGTGAGTGTCCGCAGGAGCGATTTCATCATTGCCGGAATCCTTTTATCATTATTGGCACACTTGCGACCTGACGGTCGGCCCCCGAATGTGTTGGCGTGAGATACCGGGGTGGACGCCAAGGCGGCCAAGCCCGATAGTGCTACAGTCGTTGTACGATTTTCGACCGATATTAGCAATCTGATCATGCAGTTAGCAACCGACTTTCGAGTGCCGTCACAACTTTGCACTTCAACGCTGGAACGCCCATGGCAGTAATGGACATTCTCGAATTCCCGGATCCCCGGCTACGCACGGTAGCAAAGCCGGTGGAAAAGGTGGATGACGAGCTTCGCAAACTGATCGACGACATGATTGAAACCATGTACGACGCCTCCGGTATCGGCCTCGCCGCCACCCAGGTCAATGTGCACCAGCGCCTGCTGGTGCTGGACGTGTCCGAAGAACGTGACCAGCCGCTGGTGTTCATCAATCCCGAGATCACCCCGCTCACCGGCGACACCAAGACCTACGACGAAGGCTGCCTGTCGGTGCCCGGCTTCTACGAAACCGTCGAGCGCCCGGACCGGGTGCGGGTAAAGGCCCTGAATCGTGACGGCGATGTCTTTGAGATGGACTGCGACGGCTTGCTGGCCGTGTGCCTGCAACACGAGATCGACCATCTGGACGGCAAGTTGTTCGTCGACCATATCTCGCGTCTGAAGCGCGACCGCATCAAGAAGAAGATGGAAAAACTGCACCGGCAACAGGCCTGAGCCTGGCCGGTTTCGCGCCAGGGACGGCGCCCGCCCCATCGCATCCCGAGAGGTTTCACCTTGTCCAGCTTGCGCATTGTCTTCGCCGGTACGCCGGATTTCGCCGCCATCAGCCTGCGCGCCCTGCTGGCCACCCCGCACGAGATTGTCGGCGTCCTGACCCAGCCGGACCGCCCGGCCGGACGCGGCAAGAAACTGCAACCCAGCGACGTCAAAGCACTGGCCAGTGAGCACCAGCTTACTGTCCTGCAACCGGAAAACCTGAAAGGCGACGACATCCGCCAGCAACTGCGCGACTGGGCGCCGGACGTCATGGTGGTGGTCGCCTACGGCCTGATCATTCCGCAGGCGGTGCTGGATATTCCCCGCTACGGCTGCATCAACGTGCACGGTTCACTGCTGGCGCGGCGCCGGTGCACCGCGCCATCGCGGCAGGCGATGCCGAAAGCGGCGTCACCATCATGCAGATGGAGGCCGGCCTGGATACCGGGCCAATGCTGTTGAAACGGGCCACGCCGATCCGCCCGGACGATACCGGCGGCAGCCTGTATCAGCGCATTGCCGACCTGGGTGCCGACGCGCTGGTGAGCGTGCTCGCAGATCTGCCCGCGCAGCTGGATAACGCCGCGCCGCAGCCGGAAGAAGGCGTCACCTATGCGCACAAACTCAGCAAAGACGAGGCCCGGCTCGACTGGTCCGAGCCGGCCCGCGCCCTGCACGACCGGATCCGCGCCTTCAACCCCTGGCCGGTGACCTGGGTGCCGTTCGGCGAACAGGTGCTGCGCATCTGGGCCAGCGAGCCGGCCGCCGGCCAGGGCACGCCGGGCACGATCCTGGCGGTTGGCCCGGACGCCATCGAGGTCGCCTGCGGCGACGGCAGCCTGCGCCTTCTCCAGGCCCAACTGCCCGGCAAGAAACCATTGCCCGTGCGCGACCTGCTCAGTGGTCGCGCGGATCAGCTGGTAAGCGGGCAATTACTCGCTGACGGTTTCCAGGGAGCCCGGTCATGAGCGGCCAGCCACGGCTGATCGCCGTCCGCACCCTGATGGACGTCCTCCCCGGCGATGGCCATGGCCGCAGCCTGCGTGAGGCTCTTGCGCACCACCGCCAGCCGCTGGAAGCCGCTGATCGCGGCCTGCTCACCGATCTCTGCTTCGGCGTCTGCCGGCATTACCGGCTGCTGGAACACTGGCTTGACCAGCAACTGCAGAAGCCGCTGAAAGCCTCCGCACGCCCGGTCCGGCTGGCCCTGCTGTGCGGCCTGTACGAGCTGTGGTTTACCGAACGCGCTGCGCACGCCATCGTCAACGCCTACCCGGACCTGTGCCGCACCCTGAACGCCCCGTGGGCCGCCGGCCTCGCCAACGCCGTGCTGCGCAAGGCGGGCCGGCTGGACCTGGCGGCCTGGCGCGCCACGCTACCCGTGCCGATCCGTTGCTCCTTGCCGGACTGGCTCTGGCAGCAGTGGCAACAGGACTGGGGTGAGCGCGCGAGCGCCCTGGCAGAGGCCAGCCTCAATGAGCCCCCGATGACGCTGCGCGTGAACCGGCTGCAACAGGATCGCGACACCGCCCTGGCACGCCTGGCAAACGCCGGCATTGCCGCCAGCCCCGGACCACGCGCCCCGTTCGCCATTACGCTGGCGCACGCCGTGCCGGTCCAGCGCCTGCCCGGTTTTGAACAGGGCACGCTCTCCGTCCAGGATGAATCCGCGCAATTGCCGGCGGAATTGATCGACGCGCCTGCAACGGGACGGTTGCTGGATGCCTGCGCAGCGCCCGGCGGCAAGACAGGGCAACTGGCCGAGCGATTTCCCGAGGCGTCATTGCTGGCCCTGGATAACGATGCGCACCGCCTGCAACGGGTGCGCGAGAACCTGACCCGCCTGGGCCTGCACGCCGACGTGCAACAGGGCGACGCCAGCGACCCGGCACCCTGGTGGGACGGCACCCCGTTCGACGTCATCCTGCTCGACGCCCCCTGTTCCGCCACCGGTATCCTGCGTCGGCAACCGGATGTGAAATGGCATCGTCGCGCCGCCGACCTGCCGGCGCTGGTCGGTTTACAGGCCCGCATGCTGGATGCATTATGGCCGCTGATCAGGCCGGGCGGCCTGCTGGTATACGCCACCTGTTCACTGCTGGACCAGGAAAACGCCGCACAGATCAGCGCCTTTCTGGCCCGCCAGGGTGACGCGCAGGATGACACACCGCCCGACACGGGGGATGTTCCGGTCACGGCCGGGGCCCAGTTACTGTCAGGGACAGGCCAACACGATGGCTTCTACATTGCGCGGCTGCGCAAGCACTGACCCGCTCCACGGAGCACGCGGCGACCTATGAAAATCATCATTCTCGGCGCCGGTCAGGTGGGTGGCACCCTGGCGGAAAACCTCGCCGGTGAACGCAACGACATCACCGTCATCGACACCGACGCCGAGCGGTTGCGCGAACTGAGCGACCGCATCGACATCCGCACCGTGGAAGGCCGCGGCTCCTACCCCTCGATCTTGCGCCAGGCCGGCGCCCAGGATGCCGACATGCTGATCGCCGTCACCAGCAGTGACGAGGTCAACATGGTCGCCTGCCAGGTGGCCTATACGCTGTTCCGCACGCCGACCAAGATCGCCCGGATCCGCGCCGCCAGCTACCTGCACAAGGAAAAGCTGTTCAACAACGAAGCCATTCCGATTGATGTGATCATCAGCCCCGAACAGGTGGTGACCGATTACATCCGCCGGCTGATCGACCTGCCCGGTGCCCTGCAGGTGGTGAACTTCGCCGGTGGCCGCGTGCAGCTGGTGGCGGTACGCGCCTATTACGGCGGCCCGCTGGTCGGCAACGAGCTGCGCGAACTGCGCCAGCACATGCCCAACGTGGACACCCGCGTGGCGGCCATCTTCCGCCGCAACCGCGCCATCCAGCCGGAAGGCACCACCATTATCGAAGCCGACGACGAAGTGTTCTTCGTTGCGGCGCGCAACGACATTCGCGCGGTAATGAGCGAGCTGCGCCGGCTGGAACACAACTACAAGCGCATCGTCATCGCCGGTGGCGGCAATATCGGTTTCCGGCTCGCCAAGGGCATGGAGCACCGTTACAACGTCAAGCTGATCGAACGGTTTCCGCAACGCTGCGCCTGGCTGGCGGAAAACCTGCACCGCACGGTGGTGATGCAGGGGCTGGCCACAGACCGCGACCAGTTGCTCAAGGCCAATATCGAAAACGCCGACGTTTTCTGCGCGCTGACCAACGACGATGAAGCCAACATCATGTCGTCCATGCTCGCCAAGCGGCTCGGTGCGCGCAAAGTGATGACGCTGATCAACAACCCTGCCTATGTGGATCTGGTGCAGGGCCACGACATCGACATCGCCATCTCGCCCCAGCAGGCCACCATCGGCAACCTGCTCACCCACGTGCGACGCGGCGATGTGGTGAGTGTGCATTCCCTGCGCCGGGGCGCGGCCGAAGCGATCGAGGCGATCGCGCACGGCGATTCACGCAGCTCGAAAGTGGTGGGCCGCATGATCGAGGATATCGACCTGCCTGAAGGCACCACCATCGGCGCCATTGTGCGCGGCGAGAAAGTGCTGATCGCCCACGGCGATGTGGTGATCGAGCCGGATGACCACGTGATCATGTTCCTGATGGACCGGCGCCGCATCGCTGACGTGGAAAAACTGTTCCAGGTCGGCTTCACCTTCTTCTGATGAACGCCCAGAGCCCGCGGCCATGCACTTTGCACTGATCACCAAGATTCTCGGCATTCTGCTCATGGTGTTCAGTTTCACCATGGCGCCGCCGGTGGCCATCGCCTACTGGTACAACGACGGCAGCGAGATGGCGTTCCTGGCCGCGTTCGCGGTGATCTTCCTGCTCGGCCTGGGCATGTGGCTGCCCGTATGGCGGCACCGCGCCGAATTGCAGACCCGCGACGGCTTTCTGGTGGTGACACTGTTCTGGACCGTGCTCGGTGTCATCGGCGGCATTCCCTTCCTGTTCAACCCGGCGCTGGACATCAGCATCACGGACGCCGTGTTCGAATCCATTTCCGGGCTGACCACCACCGGCGCGACCGTGCTCAGCGGCCTGGATGCATTGCCGAAATCACTACTGTTCTATCGCCAGCAACTGCAATGGCTCGGCGGCATGGGCATCATCGTACTGGCTATCGCCATCCTGCCGATGCTCGGCGTCGGCGGCATGCAGCTCTACAAGGCCGAAACCCCCGGCCCGATGAAAGAGGCCAAGCTGACGCCGCGCATTGCCGAAACCGCGAAAGCGCTGTGGTTTCTGTACGTGGCCTTCACCATCCTGTGCGCCGTGTTGTACCGCGCCGCCGGCATGGACTGGTTCGACGCCGTGGCACACAGTTTCAGCACCATTTCCACCGGCGGGTTCTCCACCCACGACGCCAGCATGGCGTACTTCGACAGCCCGGCCATCGACATGATCGCGTCGCTGTTCATCCTCATCGGCGCCATGAGTTTCACACTGCACTTCGCCGCTTTCCGCAGCCGGTCGTTGAGGGCCTACGTGCTCGACCCCGAGTTCCGTTTCTTTATCGGTCTGCTGACCATCTATATCACCATGGTCGCTGTCGGCCTGTGGGTCTACGACCACTATCACCACAATGCCGGCACCACCTTGCGCCACGCCATCTTCCAGGTGATGTCGTTCAGCACCGGTACCGGCCTGACCAGCACGAACATGGCAGCCTGGCCGACGTATGTCCTCTATTTCCTGGTGCTGACCAGCTTTATCGGCGGCTGCGCCGGTTCCACCGGCGGCGGCATGAAAGTGATCCGTTCAGCACTGGTATTCCACCACAGCCTGCGCGAACTGCGCCGGCTGATTTATCCCTCCGGCGTGTTCGCCGTCGGCTTCGGCAACCGCTCTACCGATGATCGCGTGCTGCAAGCGGTGTGGGGGTTTGTTGGCGTCTACATCATGCTCGCCGTGATTTTCACCCTGATTTTTATCATGACCGGCATGGACCCGGGCACCGCATTGGCAACCACGACCGCGTCACTGAACAATGTGGGGCAGGGGATTGCCGGCGTCGCCAGCGGCTTTGGCGACATCACCGCTTTTGCAAAGTGGATGATGTGTTTTGCGATGCTGCTGGGCCGGCTCGAGGTGTTTACGATGCTGGTGTTGTTTATGCCACTGTTCTGGCGACAGTAGGGTGGGTAGAGCGAATGCGAAACCCACCACGTCCATGCCGCACACTGCTCGCACAGAATTATCGAAACTACCTGACACCCAAGCCGGGTAGTTTCGATGATTTTGCGGGAGTGAATAACAGGCATGGTCCCGGTGGGTTTCGCCTTTGGCTCTACCCACCCTACGTTCTCTTTATACAAAAAAACGGCCTTCACACGCGGAGTGTCTGAAGGCCGTCAAGGGACACGCGCCGCCATCCCGGCAGCGCGAAAGGTCACTCGGTATCAGGCAATGTTGTTAACGCGCTTGCCGGCGCGGAACAGTTGGTCCATCTCACCCTGGTAGTACGCTTCCACCCGCGGGTTCATCACTTTCTTCCACAGTGGCGGCACCAGCGCCAGCACATACATGGCCGCGTAGCCGCCCGGCAGTTGCGGGCTTTCTTCGTAGTGACGCAGCACCTGGTAACGACGCTTCGCGTAGGCGTGGTGGTCGCTGTGGCGCTGCAGCTGGAACAGCGCAATGTTGGTCAGCAGGTAGTTGGAGTTCCAACTGTGGGCCGGCGTCACGCGCTCATACTTGCCGTTGTCCAGTTCGCGACGGTGCAGGCCGTAGTGCTCGATGTAGTTGATCACTTCCAGGGCGAAGGCGGCGAAGAAACTCTGGCCGAGGAAGAACACCACGCCCATCCAGCCGAACAGCAGGCCAAAGACAACGGCCAGGGCGGCGGAAATGCCGTACCACCAGATCAGTTCGTTATGGATGCTGATGTTCTTTTTGCCCTTGCGCTCGAGGTACTGCTTTTCCAGCCGCCAGGCATTGATGAAGTTGCGCACGAAGGCGCGCGGCAGGAAGTGGTACACGCTCTGGTTGTACCGCGAGGAAGACGCATCGTCCGGGGTGGACACATGCACGTGGTGGCCACGTACGTGCTCGACTTTGAAACCGGCGTAGGTCACCGAGGAGAGCAGCAGGCCGCCGGCCCAGGTTTCCAGACGGGAATCCTTGTGGATCAGCTCGTGTGCCAGGTTGATGGCGATGATGCCGCCCACGGTGCCGATGGACACGATCCAGCCCAGCATGCCGAACCAGGAATAGTCGTTGTTCACGAACACCCAGCCGGCCCAGAACAGGGCGCCGAACCAGATCGGCACCATCAGCAGGGTAAAGATGCGATAGATGCGCTCTTCATTCAGCGAGGGCACTTCGGTGATCTCGTCCGGGTTGGACGGGTCCTTGCCGATGATGTAGTCGAGGATCGGAATGATGCCGAAGACCACGAAGTACAGGCCCCACGCCCAGTAATCCTGGGTGCCGGCCTCGCGGCCGATCAGGGCAGTCAACGGCAGCAGCGGCAACATGATGGCCCAGAACAGCGGGTAGCTCCATTTCTTGATGGTCAGCATCCGTTGGGCATCGGAACGTTCAAACATGATGTTTCTCCCATCCGGCCTGGCGGCCTGATTTGTCCTTGTCATTGGGTACTGTCAAGGTGGGAGGCTATACCTGACTAATTGAAGTGTCAAACAATTCATGTATTCTGTCTGTCACGGTCTGTTGTGTATACTGCCCGCTCTGACACGGAGTCCTGATTCATGCCCCTGAAAGCCGTCGCCCTCAGCGACCAGATTGCCGATCACCTCGCCGGGCAGATCATCCACGGCACGCTGCCGCCGGGTGCCCGCCTGCATGAGAATGAACTGGCCAAGCAACTTGATGTGAGCACCAACTCACTTCGGGAGGCTTTCAGGCTGCTGGAGGCCCGGCACTTGATCGAGATTCAGCCACGCCGGGGCGCACGCGTGTGTGAGGTGACGGAAGCCCAGGTGCAGGAGTTGTATGACTTCCTGTTCCTGATGCTGTCTGAACTCGCCGGCCGGGCGGCAAAGGTCTGGCAGCCCGGGGAACTGGACGAACTGGCCAGAATGCTGCCGCAACTGGAGCAGTTGCATCAGGCCGGCGACATCGCCGGCGCTCACCAGATGGTGTTCCGGTTTCTGCCGCACATGCTGGTGTTTGCCCGCAATACCTATATGGCGCGGTCGATCAGCGACCTGATCCCGCTGCTCCAGCGCTATTCCTATATTGCGTTGATCGAGGAAACGTCGGAATTCGATGTGTCACTGCGCATTTTCCAGCGCCTGCTGGTCAATGTGGTGGCAAGACAGGCCGAGGCGGCCTCGGCAGATATTCTTGAATATGGGGAAAACCAGTGCCGCATTGTGCTGCGGGCCCTGCAAAAGCGGAATGCCGCACCGGTCGCGGCGGCTCAGTAAAGCACCCACCATGATCCGGCGCCGGCCAGCGTCGTCAGCGCCAGCACCGGCAGCAGCCCCCAGCCCCGCCACGCCAGCAGCCAGAAGGCCAGCGCGCACCAGAGCAGCGGCAGCCATTGCAGGCTGTGCAGCACCGGCACGGTGATGCCCGCGATGTGCCGGGTTTCGCTGAACAGTACATGGGCCGCAAACCACAACGCCAGGCTGGCCATCACGCCGAGCACCGCGGCGGTGATCGCCCGCAGTGCGCCGGACAAGGCCTGGTTGGCGCGCAGCCGTTCAACATAGGGTGCGCCGGCAAAGATAAAGAGAAAGCAGGGCACGAAGATCACCCAGGTGGTCAGCAGCGCACCCAGCAGCCCGCCCAGCCAGGGGGAGAGGGGCGCCGCATCACGAAAGGCCGCCATGAATCCGACAAACTGCACGACCTGGATCAGCGGCCCCGGCGTGCTTTCCGCCATTCCCAGGCCATCGAGCATTTCACCCGGTTGCAGCCAGGCGTATTGCTCCACGGCCTGCTGTGCGATGTAGGCGAGCACCGCGTAGGCACCACCGAAGGTCACCACCGCGACTTTGCTGAAGAATTCCCCCACCGTGACCAGCACGTGATCCGCACCCAGCCATAACGCACACGCCAGCACCGGCGCCGCCCACAACACCAGCCCGAGCGGCACCACTCGCCAGAGATGGCGATGACTGACCCTGCCATGCGGCATCTCCACCGCCGGCTGCAAGCCATCGCCCAGCCAGGCGCGTCGATGACGCGCCACCCAATAGCCGAGCGCACCCGCACCCAGCACGATAAGCGGGAACGGCAGGTCAAACACGGCGATGGCAACAAACGCTGCCGCCGCCAGCCCCCGCAACCAGGGTGTCACCAGGGCCTTGCCCGCCAGACGCCACACCGCCATGAAGACCAGCGCCAGCACGGCGGCTTTCAGCCCGAACAGCAGCGCCGTGACCGCCGGCACATCCCGCATGCCGGCATACAGCAGCGACAACGCCAGAATCGACACAAACCCGGGCAGCACAAACAGCCCACCCGCCACCAGCCCGCCGCGCACACCGTGCAATGTCCAGCCCAGGTAGGTGGCCAGTTGCTGGGCTTCCGGCCCGGGCAGCAGCATGCAGAAGTTCAGTGCGTGCAGGAAACGGGGTTCATCCACCCAGCGTTTTTCGTCCACCAGGATCCGGTGCATCACTGCAATCTGTCCGGCCGGCCCGCCAAAGCTCAGCAGCGCCACGCGCCACCACACCATCAGCGCATCACGAAACGGAATCGCAGGGGAAGACGGCATGGACACTCCGCACACAACAGGGTGTCCGCAGTGTAGCCGGCGAACATGACAGGAAGAATAGGCGTGCGGCCGGTGTCGTGGCCGCACGCAGCACGGTCGATCAGCCGCGGCCGAGCACGTCGCGCGCGATGATCTCCAGCATGATTTCGCTGGTGCCGCCATAGATACGCTGGATACGCGCATCGACGTAATCGCGGGAGATCGGGTACTCCTGCATGTAGCCATAGCCACCGAACAGCTGCAGGCACTGATCCGCCACCACGCCTTGCAGTTCGGTGGTGGTGTATTTGGCGATGGACGCATTCGTGGTGCTGAGCTTGCCCTCGTCGTACTGGTCGGTGCACTGCGCCACGAACGCCTTGTTCACTTCGATCTGCGCTTTCAGGTTGGCCAGCTTGAAGCGCGAGTTCTGGAACTGGGCGATGGACTGTCCAAAGGCCTTGCGCTCCTGCACATAGGTCGTGGTGCGTTCGAGCATGCCTTCGCAGGCACCCACGGCACCGATGGCAAGGATCAGACGTTCGCGGGGCAGCTCGTTCATCAGGTTGGCAAAGCCACGGCCTTCGCCGCCGAGAATCTGGTCGGCGCCTACACGCACGTTCTCAAAGAACAGCTCAGAGGTGTCGGCGCAATGATG
Organism: Alcanivorax sp. S71-1-4; assembly: GCF_009846755.1. Taxonomy (GTDB): domain Bacteria; phylum Pseudomonadota; class Gammaproteobacteria; order Pseudomonadales; family Alcanivoracaceae; genus Isoalcanivorax. The sequence continues at coordinate 86,728 of NZ_AQOR01000010.1, read as the reverse complement.
CCCCATTTTCTCCAGATTGCGGCCACGGGAAAAACCGGGCAGTGAGGTATCCACGGTAAACAGCGTCATGCCTTTGCTGCCGGCGTTCGGATCGGTCTTGGTGGCGAGCACGATCACGTCGCAATGCTGGCCGTTGGTGATAAAGGTTTTCTGGCCGTTGATCACATAGCTGTCGCCGTCTTTTTCGGCACGGGTTTTCATGCCCTGCAGATCCGAGCCGGCGCCCGGTTCGGTCATACCGATGGCACCGATGGCTTCGCCTGTCACCATTTTCGGCAGCCAGGTCTGCTTCTGTTCTTCAGTCCCCAGGTGCAGGATGTACGGCGCCACAATATCCGAGTGCACGGAGATGTTTGACGCCAGGCCACCAAAGCCAAGGCGGGAGGCTTCTTCGACCACGATCGCGGACAGACGGAACGGCGCGCCGAAGCCACCGTATTCTTCCGGTACATCGACACACAGGAAGCCATTCTCGCCCAGGCCGGTCCAGACTTCGCGCGGCAGAATTTCCTCTTTCTCCCACGTTGCGTAATGCGGGCCGATTTCCTTTTCCAGGTATTTGCGAACGTTGGTTCGAAACAGTTCGATTTCGCTTTGATCCAGCATGGTGGCGTTCCTGTTGTTGTGGGTGCCGGGACACGATCAGGAGACCGCATGGCGCGCAGGGGACCACCGCCATGGGTCATTCAGAATCGGGATTGTAAGGAAAACCGGCGCGCCGGGCGAAACCGGCCGGTCACCGGGAACCCAGGCCTGGCGCAGCCGGTGTCACCGGTCTGCGGGCCTGGCGGGCAGGGTACGTGTCAGAAGCGCGGAATCTCTGGCTCCAGCAGCATGCGTGCGTTGAGGGTGTTGGCGATAAAGCAGTGCTGGTGCGCATCCTCGTGCAACGCACGCAGGGTCGCTTCATCCGGGGTCGTGTCATCGGCGAACACCACGCGGGGGCGCAGCGTCACTTCGGTAATGGCAATGTTGCCCTGCGCGTTCCGGTCAAGCACGCCGGAGGCGCGATCAAGATAACTCAGCACCCGCAGCTTTTTCTTCGCGGCCAGGGCCAGGAAGGTCAGCATATGGCAGCTCGCCAATGCCGAGATCAGGGCTTCTTCAGGATTCACACGTGACGCCGTGCCCTGATAGTGCGGGGACGCAGAGGCCGGCACCACTTCACCACCGGGGAAGGTCCACTCGTGATCGCGGTTGTAACTGCCGGGGGAGAATGTCGCACCGGGGGCCACATGCCAGGTGACCGTGGCACTGTACTGGGAACTGTGGGAAGCATCGCTGGATCGCATTGCACCGGACTCCACCATAACCGTCTCCTTGCCTGCCATGAATACGGACAGCATCGCCGGACTGTTACGGCCTGTCTCCCGGACGATACCGCGACTTTCATCATGGCGCCGTTACGCGTGCGACTCAAGCCTGTTTGCGACCAACGTCTTGCCCTGGGTCAACAAGCGGTGCTTCAGTGTTCCTGTGCGGATTCTTCGGCGGGTTCGCTCTGCTCGCTGGTACCGCGCAGGCAGGCTTCCACCTCGTCGAGCACACGGGCGCTGTAGAGCAGGGCGCAGTGACCGTGCAGCGGCACGTGAATATTGCCGGCACCCGGCAGCACTGCGCTGCTGGCCGGCAGAATAAAATTGTCAAAATTGGAATAGATCGAATAGAAGCGGGTGCCGCCCGGCGGCTCGCCCAGCGCGTTCAGCTCACGAATGAAGGCGCTCTGGTAACGCATCTGGAACGCCGCACCAATCGCCGGAAACAGGTTCGCCACGCGCGAGCCCGCATGCGGCGAACCCAGCGTGATGACCTTGCCGACCCGGCCCGCCAGGCCAAGGTGGTGCAGGGCATAGCGCGCCAATGGGCCACCCATGCTGTGGCAGACCAGGTGTGCTTTCTCCGCCCGGGTGACACGCAGCACGGCGTCCACATGATCGGCCACCTGCTGTGCCAGCTTTCGCGCATCGATGATCGGAGGCGTGTAGCTCACGGCATAGACATTGCGCCAGCCCCGTCGTTTGAGCCGCCACTGCATCAGCAAAAAATTGGCACTGTCGCCGCCGTAGCCGTGCACAAGGATGATCGGTTCTTCACCCGGCCTGCGATTTTTCACGGGCGAGGCATCGTGCAGCAACCGCAGCGGATAGCTCACGACCAGTGCCGTGATGGAAAGCCATTCGCGCATGGCGCCCAGCAGAGCTTGCCACCACCTGACCGGGCTGCCGCCCGGCACCTCCGCCAGCTCCGGCGAGACACGCTGTTCGTAGAACCAGATGGCGTAGAAGGCGAAGGTCTGCAGCCCCGTACCGACCAGCAGCAGGCCCGCCAGCCACAACAACAGTTCCCACATTGTCCTGATCCCCTGGATTGAATGTTTTTGATATTAGCAGGCTGTTGAAAAACAGCCTGTGCTGACAGCTTGATCAAGCTGTCAGGGGCTCGGGCGACGCGGGTCAAAACCGGGCGCCCGGGGTTCAGGTCTCTTCTTCCACCAGCGTGCGGCGTACGTTGATCGCCGTCGCCTGCGGGCGGATCACTCGTCCGCGGGCTTCCGTGTGGGCACGCGTGAACGCCGCGCCAAACAGCAGGATCATCGACGAGTAGTACACCCACAACAGCAGCAGCACCAGCGACCCTGCCGCCCCATAGGTGGAGGCCGTCGCCGTGTTGGCAAGATAGAACGCGATAAGAAAACGCCCAAGGGAAAACAGCAGCGCGGTAATGAACGCCCCCAGCCGCACATCACGCCAGGTCAGGCGCACGTCCGGCAAGACGCGGAAGATGGTGGCAAACAACAGGGTAATGACGGCCAGCGAGACCAGGGTTTCGAGCCCCACGGCAATAAAGCCCGGCATTGGCAGCCAGTCGGAGGCGAACGTCATTACCGCCCGCAGAATGACACTCAGCAGCAGCGACACCAGCAACACAAAACCGATCGACAGCACGATGGTCAGCGACATCACGCGGCTTTTGAGCAATAGGAAGAGGGTATTGCGGGACGGACGCGGCATCACACCCCAGATGTTGTTCAGCGACCGCTGCAACTGGGCGAATACCGTGGTGGCCCCGATCAGCATGGCGCCGAGACTGATCAACGTCGGCAGGATGCCGCCGCGGTTGATCTGTGTGCCCTCCACCGCCACGCGGACGGCCTCGGCGGCGTCCGCGCCGATAGCGTCCTGCAGTTGGCCCATGATCTGGTTCATTGCCGCATCCGTACTGAGGACAATACCGATCACCTGCACCGCCAGGATCACCACCGGCGCAATGGAGAACAGGGTGAAGAAGGCCAGCGCGCCGGCGTAGATCATCGCCTGGCTGCCGAGCCAGTTCTCCAGCGCAGCACGGGTGATGCGGTACCAGTACTTCCAGTGTTCAGTCACGTCAGCCTCCTGCGGCATGGCCAGGTCGACGATTCTAACAGCACCCGCGGATGCATCCGACGCCCGGCAGTGGCAGACTTGGGCCGCTTGGCCGTCGGCTGAACGCCGCCGGCGCGGAGGGCGTGATCCGGCCTTCTGCACGCAGGCGTGACAAGCGATTGATTTGTCGTGTCCATCGCTGCGGATCCGTGCCTCAAAGAGGCTTTGCCAGCACTCTGTGAAGACAACAACAGGGCCAGCCAGCCCGCTCCGGGAGAACACAGCATGCGCGAACGCGTGATCATCAATGAAGTGGGCCTGCGCGATGGCTTGCAGAACCAGCCGAAGCACGTCAGCACCGGGGACAAGGCCCGGCTGGCCCGGGCGCTGGTGGACGCCGGTGTGCGCTACCTGGAGCCGGTCAGCTTCGTCAGCCCGAAGGCCGTGCCGCAAATGGCCGATGCCGCCGCGCTGACCGCGCAGCTGCCCCGCGACGAGGGCCTGCACTATACCGCCCTGGTGCCGAACCTGAAGGGTTACCAGTTGGCCCGCGACGCCGGTTACACCACCGTGGCGCTGGTGCTGTCCACCACCGACACCTTTAACCAGCGCAACCTGAACATGACACTGGCGCAGGCCATCGACAGCTGCCGGTTGATCATTGAGGCCGCACGCGCGGACGGCATCGCCACCCGCACCTATATCTCTGGCGCTTTTGCCTGCCCTTACGACGGCACGACGCCGGTGAATGTCACGCTTGACCTGACCCGCCGCATGATCGAGGCCGGCAGCGACGAGCTGGCCATTGCCGACACCATTGGTGCCGGCCATCCGCAACAGATGAAAGACATCATGACGCCGCTGATCCGCGAGTACGGCGCTGAGCGGTTCTATGTCCATCTGCACGACACCCGCGGCCTCGCCAGCGCCCTGGCCTGGACCGCCTGCGACCTCGGCATCCGCCGGTTCGATGCGTCTGTCGGCGGGCTCGGCGGCTGCCCGTTCGCACCCGGCGCCACCGGCAATGTGGCCACGGAGGATCTGGTCTACCTGCTGGAGGCGGTGGGGCTGGATACCGGGATCGATATCCAGGGGCTGCGCGAGGCGGTGCGGATTGCCGAAGCCGCCACCGAACGGGCGCTGGGCGGGCGCATTCTGCGCTGGATCGATTCCCAGGAAGCCCGCGGCAAAGCGGTTTGCCTGAGCTGACTCGCCACGGCGTGTCGGCAATCGCTGACACACAACGACGCCAATGTCGTCTGGTCATTCGCTGCCGATCACGCACACTGGCCCCAGGATTTTTTCAGCAGGGACGCTGGTCTATGTACCGCTTCATTTCCGCACTCTTCCTAGCCGCACTGCTGGGTTGCTGCCTGGCCAGCCATGCCGGACAGATATGGCGATGCCAGCAAAATGGCCAGACGGTGTACGTGAATCAGCCGTGCGAGGGGCAGGGCGAACCCCTGGAGCTCGCGCCACTGGGCGAAATCAGCGGCATGGAACACCGGCCGGCGCCGCGTCGCGCACCACCGCCGTCTGCGCGCAACGACACCACCGACAACACACGCCGGCAAAGTAACGACGGCCCTCTCGGTTACGGGGAACGCAGCCGACTGCGGCAGTTGCAGATAGAACGCGATGGTTTGCAGCGGGACCTGCAGCGGGGCAACGTGCGCGGCCATACCCGCACCGCCATCCAGCAAGAGCTGCGCGACATCACGCGGGAGATCACACCGCTGGAGCGCCGCGCGCGCCAGTACCCGAGCGGGCCCTGAGGCCGGCGCCGGTCAGCGCCGACGCCACCAGAGCAGCAATACGCCCAGCAAAGCGCCGCCGCCATTGGCCACCATGTCGATCAGATCAAACTGGCGGGAGAGCGTGAACGACTGGGCATATTCCATCGCCACACCGAACAGGAATGACACCAGCCAGATCAGCCACAGTGGCTGCCGTGGCCAGCCGCAACCCAGCAGCCAGGCCAGGGCAACGTAGGCAAGGAAGTGGCCCACCTTGTCATTGATATAGCCCATGCCGACGCGGACCAGCTCATCCGCTGGCCACAGGCTCAGGACCGCCAGCACCACGGCACAACCCAGCGCCAGTACGCGCCAGTACAGCGCCATGTCACGACTACCCACCTGCTTCACGCTGCCCGTCTCCGTACACAACACATCCGTTTCATGATTGTCTTTGCTCAGGCGTGATCGCCGCGCAGTTGTTGTACCTGCTCACGCAGCGCGGAGGCACGCGCCGTGTCCGGAGGCTGCGGTGCGCCGACAATCAGCGCCACGCGCGCGCGCAGCCGTTTCGGCAGTTTCGCCAGGGCCCGGCCGCCCTGATGACTGAAGTAACTGCCCCACAGCCCCTGCAGCGCCATCGGAATCACCGGCACCGGGCTGTCAGCAAGCATTTTCTCCACACCGGCACGGAATTCGCCGATCTCGCCGTCCGGCGTCAACCGGCCTTCGGGGAAGATGCAGACCACGTTGCCTTCTGCCAGCTCTTCCTTCACCCGCACGAAGGCCTGTTCGTACACCTCGGGGCTGCGCTCCCTGCTGTCGATGGGAATGGTCTTGCCGGTGCGGAAAATGTAGTTCAGCAACGGCATTTCATAAATCTGCTTCTGCATCACGAAGCGCACTGGTCGCTGCACCGAACCGGCAATCAGCAATGCATCCACATAGCTGACATGGTTACAGACCAGCACACACGGGCCCTGTTCCGGAATCTGCTCAAGACCTTGTCGTTTTACGCGGTACATCACTTTTGTGAGCATCCAGATCAGGAACCGGATCATGAACTCCGGCACCATCGAATAGATGATGCCCGCCACCACCAGGTTGGCCAGCGCCAGAATCAGGAAGAAGCCGGGGATACTGATGTCCAGCACGCCCACCACCACGATCCCCGCCACGGCGGAGAGCACCATGAACAACGCGTTGAGCACATTGCAGGCGGCGATCACCCGTGCCAGATGGCTGCGACGGCTTCGCCACTGTACAAAGGAAAACAGCGGCACAATGTAAAATCCACCGAAGACGCCGATGCCGAACAGATCCAGCACAATACGCAGGCTCGAGCCGTCTCGCAGAAACTCGCCCACCGACATCAGCGTGCCGTCCAGCGGTGGCACCAGGCCCTGGTAGGAAAAGTAGAGATCAATGCTGAAGATCGACAGCCCCAGCGAGCCGATGGGCACCAGACCCAGCTCGACCCGTTTGGCAGACAGTTTTTCGCACAGTACCGAACCGACGCCAATGGCAATCGAGAACGTGGACAGCAACAGCGCGTACACCATCTCGGTGCCAAAGATGTAGTTGTCGACGTAGACTTTCAGCTGCGTGGTGTAGGCCGCGCCCAGAAACCAGAACCAGGAAATCGCCAGTACGGAGTACCAGACAGATTTCACTTCCCGTGCATGGCCTATTACGCGCGCTGTTTCACTGACAATGTTCCAGTTGATCCTGACGCCCGGGTCCGCCGCCGGGGCGGCGGGAATCGCGCGGGCAGCCAGATAGCCCAGCACGGCAATCGTGATCACCGCGGCCGGCGCCCACCAGCTTTCCGAGCCGGACATGTTCAGCACCACGCCGGAAATGGAACCCAGCAGAATGGCAATGTAGGTGCCCTGCTGTACCAGCGCATTGCCGCCCACCAGCTCGGTCGGCTTGAGGTGTTGCGGCATGATGGAATATTTCAGCGGTCCGAAGCAGGTCGACTGGAACCCCATGCAGAACAGCACGCCGAGCAGAAACCAGAGCGCATCAAAGTAGAAGCCTACCGCCGCCACCAGCATGATCACGACTTCCGCCAGCTTGATGCCGCGAATCAATCGGGCCTTGTCGTACTTGTCGGCAAACTGGCCGGCCAGTGCCGAAAACAGGAAGAACGGCAGAATGAACAGCGCCAGCGCAATGTTGTTCAGCGTGTTCGGTGCCACCGCGGTGACGACCCCGGAGGTGATCAGCAGGATCAGCGCCTGACGAAACACATTGTCATTGAAGGCGCCGAGAAACTGGGTCAGAAAATAGGGCGCAAAGCGACGGGCCACCAGCAGGCGGGTCAGGGAAGCGGATTGCATGCGGTTTCCTTGTCTGTTTTTGAACGCGGCGTGGCAAGTCTGGCAGTGTCACGGACACCGCGCCGAGTGGTGCATCACCGTTTGTCCTGTTCACGCCGTCCGATCGGCCGAGCAGGGTTGCCCGCCACAATGGTGCCCTCGGGCACATCCCGTGTCACTACCGCGCCCATGCCGATCACGGCACCGTCCCCAATGTGTACGCCATCCACAATGCCGACGCCGGCACCGATCCAGACATCCCGGCCGATATCGATACCCTGCGAGGTCACCGGCTGCGCCCGCACCAGGGCATCCGGCGACAGGCCATGGTCAAAGGCATAGACGGTGCAGCGCGCGGCAATGCGCGTATGGTCCCCGACACGGATGCCCGCTGCGCCGCCATCCATACTCACACCGTGGTTGATGCTGACATGCGCACCGAGCCGGACCGGGCCATGCAGAAAGACATCCGCCGCAATCTGGCTGTGGTCGCCGATCACGATATCCCGGCCCGGTTCGGCAAACAGGTTGGCCTCCGGCGCGATAAAGCAGTGCGCGCCAATATGAACCGTTTCCAGCGCCATCAACTCGGCCTGCAGCGCGTGCTGCCAGGCCTCCGCCCAGGCGCGATGCGCCGGTTTCAGCCGCGCATACAACCAGGGCATGTAGCTCAAGCGTCGCTGGTGCTGGCGACGGTAGCGGTCATCGGTCATGGGGAAATCCTTCGCCGGTCATCACAATGCAGGCCAATGTCTTTTATAGTAGCAGCAGGTTGATCACGCCCGGCCGGGCACCGTCGATTCACAAGGATAGCGAACATGTTACAGCCGTGCTTTTCCCGCCTGACCCGCGTACTGGTCGTTTTCTGTCTTGCCGGCATACTGACGGCCTGCGAGTCCCTGCAGGGCTGGCCGGTGGCCGGCGATACCGGCACTCAGGGGGGCAGCACGGCGTCCCCGCTGGTCAATGCGGTGCGCCAGACACTGGTGCTCAGCAGCGACCGTGCCACCACGGCGTTATCGGCACCTGGCGGGTACGCGAATAACCCCGCGCTGCGCATCACCTTGCCGTCCCAGCTGGATACGGTCACGCAGACGCTGCGCCAGTTCGGCATGGGCCAGTATGTCGACAAGCTCGAGGCGCGCATGAACGAAGGTGCCGAGCAGGCCGCCGTGGAAGCCAAGGCGGTTTTTCTTTCCACCATCCGCGAGATGAGCATCACGGACGCGCTGGGCATCGTGCGCGGCGGGGAAACCGCCGCGACCGATTACTTCCGCAGCCAGACCGAGTCGACCCTGCGCCAGCGCTACCAGCCGATCATCCGGCAGAATCTTGAGAACGTCGGTTTTTATGATCAGTACCGGCTGATGCTGGATGTGTACAACACCCTGCCGGTCAGCAACCGCCTCAATCTCGATCTGGAGCAATACGTGCTGAACCAGGGTCTGGACGGTCTGTTCGCCCGCATGGCCGACGAAGAGCAGCTGATTCGCCGCGACCCGCTCGGTCGTGGCAGCCAGGTGATCAACGCCATCTTTGGCCACTGATCCCGGGCCGGCACGGGGCGCATCGTGTCCTGCCCGCCAATACGGTCAGGCCATTGCCGCGCAGGCCGCGTGGCGCGGGCAATTGATCATGTGATCATTGACCACCCCGACGGCCTGCAGGTAGGCGTAGACAATGGTCGGGCCGACAAACCGGAAGCCGCGTTTCTTCAGGTCCTTGCTGATGCGCTCGGCCAGCGGCGTCACCGCCGCCACATCGCCCATGCTGCGCGGCCGGTTCACCACCGGTTTGCCTTCCACGAAGCCCCACAGATAGCGGTCGAATGAACCGAACTCCTTCTGTACCGCGAGGAACGCTTTCGCATTCGACACGGTGGATTCCACTTTCAGGCGGTTGCGCACGATCCCGGGGTCCTGCAACAGTTTTTCCTGCCGGGCGGGCGTAAACCGCGCCACCTTGACCGGGTCAAAGCCGGCAAACACTTCGCGATAGCGCTTGCGCTTGCGCAGCACGGTAATCCAGCTCAGGCCGGCCTGGGCGCCTTCCAGTGTCAGGTACTCGAACAGCACCTGGTCATCGTGAACCGGCACGCCCCATTCCTCGTCGTGGTAACGGCGGTAGAGCGGGTCATCCCCGCACCAGGGGCAAGCCTCGATCATCTTCATTCCGGTTCTCCTGTACGCACACCGGCACTGGCCATATGGACAGCGGAATGCTACCTCGCCACAACGCCCCACGCCAGCGCCGGTATCACCCGCCATGCGCTGACGCTATACTTGGCGGCTTGATTTTTCCCGGTCCAGACGCGGCATTACGCCATCAACCCGGCGGGGCGGGGCACACTTTTTCCAGGCAACAGGATTGATCATGGCGGCTCAACCGCAAGTGGACATCAGCACCTTCCAGGGCCTGATTCTGGCCCTGCAACAATACTGGGCCGAGCAGGGCTGCGTGATCGTGCAGCCGCTCGACATGGAAGTGGGCGCGGGGACGTTTCATCCGTCCACCTTTCTGCGCGCCATTGGCCCGGAAAACTGGAACAGTGCCTATGTGCAGCCGTCGCGGCGGCCGACTGACGGTCGTTATGGGGAAAACCCGAACCGCCTCCAGCACTACTATCAGTTCCAGGTGGTGCTGAAACCCTCGCCGGACAACATTCAGGAACTGTACCTGGGTTCGCTGCAGCGGCTTGGCTTTGACACCCGCGTGCATGATATCCGCTTCGTGGAAGACAACTGGGAATCGCCCACGCTGGGCGCCTGGGGACTGGGCTGGGAAGTGTGGCTCAACGGCATGGAAGTGACCCAGTTCACCTATTTCCAGCAGGTCGGCGGCATTGACTGCTACCCGGTGACCGGTGAAATCACCTATGGCCTGGAACGTCTCGCCATGTATCTGCAGGGCGTGGATTCGGTCTATGACCTGGTGTGGTCCGACGGCCCGTTCGGCAAGGTCACCTACGGTGACGTGTTCCTGCAGAACGAGATCGAGATGTCCACGTTCAACTTCGAGTACGCCAACGTCGAAGCACTGTTCGGGCAGTTCGATCTGTTCGAGCGCGAAAGTGCCCGGTTGATCGAAGCCGGCCTGCCGCTGCCGGCTTACGAATACGTATTGAAAGCCTCCCATACCTTCAACCTGCTGGATGCGCGCAAGGCGATTTCCGTCACGGAACGGCAGCGCTTCATTTTGCGCGTGCGCACGCTGGCCCGCGCCGTGGCCGATGCCTACTTCAAGGCACGCCAGGCGCTCGGTTTCCCGATGGCCGATGCCACGATCCGTGACGAAGTGCTGGCGCAACTGGCCCAGCAGGCCGAAGCAAACGCCGCCAAACAGAAACAAAGCACCCAGGGAGCGCAATAATGTCCGCCTCATCTCACGCTCTCTCCCAGGCCGATCTGCTGATTGAACTGGGCACGGAAGAACTGCCACCGAAATCCCTGGCCGCGCTGTCGCAAGCCTTTGCCGGTGAAGTACTGCGCCAGATCGACGAGGCGGGGCTCAGCCATGGGGCCATGAACGTTTTCGCTGCCCCGCGCCGGTTGGCGTTTCGTATTGAAGCACTGCAAACCCGTCAGCCCGATCGCGACATCGAACGTCGCGGCCCGGCCGTCAGTGCGGCGTTCGACGGCGACGGCAACCCCACCCGCGCTGCGCAGGGGTTTGCCAGCTCTATCGGCCTGACCGTCGATCAGCTCGACACACTGGAAACGGACAAGGGTGCCTGGCTGGTAGCGCGCCTCAAGGAGCAGGGCCGCACCACCGCCGAACTGCTGCCGGAATTCCTCGCTCAATCCGTGCAGCGCCTCCCGATTCCGAAGCGCATGCGCTGGGGCGCCCGCAAGGTCCAGTTCGTGCGCCCGGTGCACTGGCTGGTGGGGTTGCTGGGCGATGAGGTACTGCCGCTCAACCTGCTGGATCTCGCCGCCGGTGCCGTGAGCCATGGCCATCGCTTCCATGCGCCGGACGCCATTACTTTCAAACAGCCCGCCGAGTATGAAGCCCGCCTGGAAAAAGAAGGCTACGTGATCGCGGATTTCGCCCGCCGTCGCGACATGATCCGCGCCCAGGTGGTCGACGCTGGCCAGCAGGCCGGGGGCGTGGCTGTCATTGATGATGACCTGCTCAATGAAGTTACTGCACTGGTGGAATGGCCGGTGCCGCTGGTGGGCCGGTTTGATGCCGATTTCCTGCGCGTCCCCCAGGAAGCGCTGATGACCGCCATGCAGGAGCACCAGAAGTATTTCCCGGTGGTCGACCACGACGGCAAGTTGATGAATGCGTTCATCACCATCAGCAATATCAACAGTACCGACAAAGCCTTGGTGATCAGCGGCAATGAGAAAGTCATCCGCCCGCGCCTGTCCGATGCCGCCTTCTTCTACGATAACGATTGCCGCAAGACACTCTCGCAACACGCCGAACCGCTGCGCAATGTGGTGTTCCAGCAGCAACTGGGCACGGTCGCTGACAAATGCGCACGTATCTCGAAACTGGCCGGCGTGATTGCCGGGCAGATCGGCGGGGATGTCGCGCTGGCCGAGCAGGCCGGCCTGCTGTGCAAAGCGGATCTCGCATCAGAGATGGTGTACGAGTTCGACACCATGCAGGGCATCATGGGCTATTACCTGGCGCGCAACGAAGGGCTGCCCGAAGAGCTGGCCGGCGCGTTGAAAGAACAGTATCTGCCGCGCTTTGCCGGCGACGCACTGCCGGCCACCCGCACCGGCCAGGCCGTGGCCATCGCCGACAAGCTGGACACGCTGGTCGGTATTTTCGGCATCGGCCAGAAGCCTTCCGGCGACAAGGACCCGTACGCCCTGCGCCGCGCGACGCTTGGTATCCTGCGTACCATCATCGAATGCGAGCTGCCCCTGGATATCCAGACGCTGGTCGAGCAGGCGCTGGTGTTGCTGGGCGACCGCGTTGATGCCAGCGCGGCACGTGATGCGCTGGAGTTCATCAATGGTCGTTACCGCGCCTATTATCAGGAACAGGGCATTGATACCCCGGTGATTCTGTCCGTGCTGGCGGTGCAACCCACGCGGCCGCTGGATTTTGACCGCCGTGTCAAAGCCGTAGCCGCGTTCCGCCAGCGACCGGAAGCGGAAGCGCTGGCCGCTGCCAACAAGCGTGTCGCCAATATCCTGGCCAAGCTGGACAGTGCACCCGGCGATGAAATCGACGGCGCGTTACTGGTGGAAGACGCGGAGATGAACCTGGCCAATGCCATAGTGGATGCCTACGCTGCGGCGGAACCGCTGCTCGACAACGGGGATTACCGCGCCTTGCTGGCGATGCTGGCCGACCTGCGCGAGCCTGTGGATGCCTTCTTCGATCAGGTGATGGTCATGGCAGATGACATCGCCATTCGCGACAACCGTCTGGCACTGCTGTCGTTCCTGCGTGACCTGTTCCTGAACGTCGCTGATATTTCCGAGCTGGGCTGATGACCGATGCCAACAGACTGGTGATCCTCGATCGCGACGGCGTCATCAACGAAGATTCGGATGACTATATCAAGTCGCCCGAAGAATGGATCGCCATCGCGGGTTCCGCCGACGCTATCGCACGTCTGAATCAGGCTGGCTACACGGTGGTGGTGGCCACCAACCAGTCCGGTGTCGGGCGCGGCTATTATGATCTGGCCACACTGGATGCCATCCACGCCAAAATGCACCACACAGTCGAAAGCGCCGGCGGTCATATCGACGGCGTTTTCTTTTGCCCGCACGCGCCAGACGACCATTGCGATTGCCGAAAGCCGCGCCCCGGCCTGCTGGACCAGATCCGTGACCACCTGGGCTACCCGGTGGCCGGCGCCTGGCTGGTCGGCGACAGTCTGCGCGACCTGGAGTGCGGCCTTGCCCGGGATTGCCGCCCGGTGCTGGTCCGTAGCGGCAAGGGCACGCAGACACTCGCCAAAGGTTTGCCGGCGCCGCTGTCCGATATCCCTGTGTTTGATGACCTTGCCACGTTCGTTCACTACCTGATGTCATGATGCGGCATTGTGGCTGCAGTCAAGGAACCCCCCGATGCCCGCTGTCAGTATCAATATCCGCCTGCGAAGCCTGTTGTTTTTTATCGTCTACAACCTGCTCGGCATCGTGCACAGCCTGTTGTGCCTGCTGGTGGCCCCCTTTCTGAATTTTCGCCAGCGCTATGCGTTCGTGAATCTGTGGACCGCCGGCGCCCTGTGGCTGCTGCGGCACATCAACGGCATCCAGGTCGAGGTGCGTGGCCGCGAGAATCTTCCCGCCGGAGAAAGCGTGGTGGTGATGGCCAACCACCAGAGCCAGTGGGAAACGTTTTTCCTGCAGTTACTGATTGCTCCGCAGGCTACCGTGCTCAAGCGCGAGCTGTTGCGGGTTCCCTTTTTTGGTTGGGCGCTGGCACTGCTGGACCCGATCGCCATCGACCGGAGCAAACCCGGCGATGCGCTGAAGACCATTCTGCGCGTGGGCCGCAAGCGCCTCGCGGAAGGCACCAATGTGGTCATTTTCCCCGAGGGCACGCGCCAGGCGCCGGGGCAGGTCGGTCGTTTCAACGCCGGCGGCGCCATGCTGGCCTGCCAGGCCGGCGTACGGGTGGTGCCCATCGCACACAACGCCGGCCGTTTCTGGCCCGCCCGTTCACTGATGCGTTACCCGGGCACGGTTACCGTAGACATCGGGCCGCCGATCGAGACCGCCGGCCGCAAGGCACAGGCGGTGTCCACCGAGGTGGAAGGCTGGATACGGCGCCACGTTGAGGCACCGGAGGCGCCGCACTGAGCGGCCTGCAAGGCCGGCTTTTTCGCCTGTCGGGCTATGGTGCTTTTTTGACAGCATGCTAGAGTAGCGGCCCTGTCCGGTCGGCTGCGCCACCATGGCCCAGAATGACCTTCGCTGCCCGCGAATCTCACTGCATTCAGTCTGTCGCTGTTAACAAGGAATACCTATGAACATCAATCTCGCACCGTTGTCGATTTCGGAGCTGGAGCAACTGATCGCCGACGCGAATACTCTGATTGAACGAAAGAAGAACGAATCGATCCGCAACGCCAAGGCCGAGATCGAGAAGATTGCCGCAGAAGCCGGCCTGACCATCGAAGAACTGATGGGCATTGCCAAGCCTGCTGCCGGCGGCGCCGGCAAGGGCTCTCGCAAGCCGGCGGCGGTGAAGTTCCGTCATCCGAAGGATGAAAACCTGACCTGGTCCGGCCGCGGCAAGCGCCCGAACTGGCTGCAGGACGAGCTTGCCAAAGGCAAGAAGCTGGAAGATTTCGCTGTCTGAAGCATCCGATGGCAGCGCCGGGCGGCGCTGCCATGCCGGCCTCCACCGGCCCTGTTCGCGGCGTATTACCCCACGCTGGCCAGCCTGACAGGCGATCGTGCTTGCCCCTTGGCCGGCCCGGCTTTCCGGTCTGGTTCACAGGCCGCGTCTACCCGATACCCGAGCCCCGGTACCGTGACAATCACGGACGCGCGCGCAGCGGCGCCATCCCCCGCGAGCAGGGTCAGTTTCTTCCGCAGACGATAGATCAGCACCGTCACCGTCTCCGGGCTGCTGCCCTCGATACTGCCGGACAGCGCATCCGCCAGTTGTTCCCGCGACAGCGTGCGCCCGGCCGCATTGGCCAGGGCGGTAAGAATGTCGCTCTCTCCGGCTGTCAGGGCGACGCTGTGCCCCTGGCCGTCGCGCAGGGTCCGTTCCCCGCTGTACAGCCGCCACGGCCCCACCGTCACCGCATCCACCCTTCTGCCTGCCGGACGCCATTGGCGGCTGAGGAAATTGCCCAGACGCAGGATCAGTTCACGGGCCAGAAAGGGTTTGGTGAGGTAGTCGTCCGCACCCAGTTCCAGTGCGGCCAGCCGGCTCTGTTGATCCTGACGCCCGGACAGGACAAACACCGGCATGCTCCCCCTGGCGCGCAGACGCCGGAGCAACACCAGCCCGTCTTCGTCCGGCAGATTCAGATCCAGCAGCACCGCGTCATGATGTGACAGGGACAATTGATGCAGGAAGCCTTCACCGGTCGCAACCTCGGTGACCCGATATCCCTCTGCCTTCAGCAGCGCGGCGGTGGCGCGTCGCTGCTGCGCGCAGGCTTCCACCAGAAGCAGATGTGCACCTTGCATGGACATGTTCTCCCTCGAACGGACAACACACCCTTTGCAAGCCACGGGCCATCTTTTTTTCTTTTTTTATCAGTAAGTTAGGAGATCACGCCAGAAGCGGGGCACAAATTTTGTTATTTTCTGACGCGCCGTGCTGGGACGGACGTCCCCGCACCGGGAGGTGCGGGGAAGGGGGGGGTCAGATGTCCAGGTTCGCCACCTGCAACGCATTGGTCTCGATGAACTCGCGGCGGGGTTCAACGTCATCGCCCATCAGCGTGGTGAAGATCTGGTCGGCCGCAATGGCGTCTTCCACCGTCACCTGGAGCATGCGGCGGACTTCCGGGTCCATGGTGGTTTCCCAGAGCTGTTCCGGGTTCATCTCCCCCAGACCTTTATAGCGCTGCACGCTGGTGCCCTTGCGGGCCTGGGCCATCAGCCAGTCGAGTGCTTCGGCGAAGCTGGCCACGGGCCGGCGGGTTTCGTTACGTTCCACCATGGCGTCGTCGGTCAGCAGCCCTTCCAGTTTCTCGCCCAGCGTGCGGATACGGGCATAGTCAGGAGACTGGATGAAATCCACCGAGACCTGATAATCGCGGCTTACGCCGTGTGCGAGCACTTGCACACTTGGCAGATACCAGCCCCGCTCAGGATCCTGCCGCGCTTCGATAGTGTAGGTCTGGGCCGTGGTCGCCGCGTGGTTCGCCCGGGCCGCCAGGTTGGCGCACCATTGCTGCATGAAGTGTTCATCGGTGAGCTGCGTTTCCTGGAGAGACGGCACGTACAGCATCTGCATCAGGACGGCTTCCGGGAACACCCGCGACTGGCGCTGAATGGCCTTCATGACCATGCGATATTCCTGAATCAACGCCTCCAGCCGTTCCCCCACGATCGGTGCTGACGCCTCACCGTCGGGCAACAGGGCCGCTTTTTCCAGCGCGATGTTGGTCAGGTATTCTTCCAGCGCCGCATCGTCCTTGAGATAGTTTTCCTGCTTGCCCTTCTTGATCTTGTAGAGCGGCGGCTGTGCGATATAAACGTAGCCACGCTCGATCAGCTCGGGCAACTGGCGGAAGAAGAACGTCAGCAGCAGCGTGCGGATGTGGGAGCCGTCCACATCCGCATCGGTCATGATGATAATGCGGTGGTAACGCAGCTTGTCCGGGTTGTATTCGTCGCGGCCGATCCCGCAGCCCAGCGCGGTGATAAGGGTGCCCACTTCCTGGGAGGACAGCATCTTGTCGAAACGGGCCTTCTCTACGTTCAGAATCTTGCCTTTCAAGGGCAGGATGGCCTGGGTGCGGCGGTCACGCCCTTGTTTGGCCGACCCGCCGGCGGAATCACCCTCCACCAGGTACAGTTCTGAGAGCGCCGGGTCTTTTTCCTGGCAATCCGCCAGTTTGCCGGGCAGGCCGGCAATATCCAGCGCACCCTTGCGGCGTGTCATCTCCCGGGCCTTGCGGGCCGCGTCACGGGCACGGGCCGCGTCGATAATCTTCTGCACGATCTGTTTGGCTTCCGCCGGGTTCTCCAGCAGGTAGTCCTGGAACAGCTCCGCCATGGTCTGCTCTACCGCGGTTTTCACCTCGGAAGACACCAGTTTGTCTTTGGTCTGGCTGGAGAATTTGGGATCCGGGACCTTCACTGAAATCACCGCCGTCAGGCCTTCGCGGGCGTCATCCCCCGTGGTGGCGACCTTTTCCTTTTTCAGGAACCCTTCGCTTTCCATGTAGCCGTTCAGAGTACGGGTCAGTGCAGCGCGGAAGCCCGCCAGATGGGCGCCGCCATCACGCTGGGGAATATTGTTGGTAAAGCAGTAGATGTTCTCGTTGTAGGAGTCGTTCCACTGCAGCGCCACCTCGACACCAATACCGTCTTCCCGGTCACACTGGAAATGAAATACGCGGTTCAGCGGGGTCTTGGCGCCATTCAGGTAGGCAACAAACGCGGACAGGCCACCTTCATACTCGAAAAGATCTTCCTGGCCGGTGCGTTCGTCCTTGAGATGAATACGCACGCCCGAGTTCAGGAAACTCAGCTCACGCAGGCGTTTAGCCAGAATATCGTAGTGAAACTTGATGTTGGAGAAGGTCTCTCCACTTGGGCGGAAGCGCACCGTGGTGCCCGTGCCTTCCGTTTCCCCCACCACTTTCAGGGGCTCATTCGGCACACCATGCCGGTAGACCTGTTCATGCACCTTGCCATTCCGGCGGATGGTGAGTTTCAGTTCTTCTGACAGGGCGTTGACGACCGAGATCCCGACACCATGCAGGCCGCCGGAAACCTTGTAGCTGTTATCGTCAAATTTACCGCCGGCATGCAGCACCGTCATGATGACCTGGGCAGCAGAGACGCCTTCCTCGGAATGGATATCCACAGGAATTCCACGGCCGTCATCCGAGCAGGTCACGCTCTCATCCGGATGAATAGTGACTTTGATGTCCTTACAGTGGCCAGCGAGCGCCTCATCGATGGAGTTATCCACAACTTCAAACACCATGTGATGCAGACCGGTGCCGTCGTCCGTATCACCGATGTACATACCGGGGCGCTTGCGCACCGCGTCCAGACCTTTCAGGACTTTGATACTGCCGGAATCGTAGCTGTTTTCCGTCATGGCTTTTCCTTCGCTTGCTGCGCTTTAACCACTATTGGTACCGGGCGGCCCGTTAATCCAGGCGTTTCAGCACACCATGTTCCACGTGGAACATTCTTGTTTCGTTGCCTTCTGCCTGAACAGGCAGGGCATCCGCCGACAGGGCGGTGATAATCATCTGTTGCTTCAAATCCTTCAGCGCTGCCAGGACCGCAGCGCTGTGCTGGCTATCAAGTTCAGACGCCAGGTCGTCGACCAGCACAAGGCACTGGCCGCCATGGCCGTGCACAAGCAGGTAGAGCTGGGCCAACAACAATGCATAGCTCAGCGTCTTGGTTTGCCCCCTGGAGAACACATCGCGGACCGGACCCGCTGCTGTTGTCAGCCTCAGCTCCGCCCGATGGGCGCCGCGTCCGGTGTGACCCCGTTGCCTGTCCTTTTCAATGTCAGCCGCCAGGAGGGCCAGCAGATCTTCGCCATCAGGCCAACCGGCGTACAGGCTGATATTCACCTCCGGCAGCTCACCAATATGGCCGAGAACCGTCTGAAGATGGGGGCTAAGTGCCGTCAGATAGGCGCTGCGCAACTGGCTGATTCTACCAGAAACCGTAGCGACTTGCTGATCCCAGACCAGCATCTCCCGGTGCTGGAACCGCCCACTACGAAGCAGGCGATTACGCTGCTGCAGTGCGGTATACAGCTGTCGCCAAAGGGGGAGAAAGGATTGTTCCACGTGGAACAATCCCCAGTCGAGATAGCGGCGTCTCGCCGAGGATGGGCCTTCGACGATCTCCACTGTGCCCGGATGGAACGCCTGAACGGGCAGGATGCGCGCCAGGTCAGACAGACCTCGCACATTGGCCCCGTCCAGCTTCAGGCCGGAAAACCCCTGACGGTTACGCGCCATCCCAAGGCGGTGCTGCACCCCCTGATGGCTCAACACCTCGGCGAACAACACCGCATCCTGCGCAGACTCCCTGACCAGCCTCTGCAATCGGCTGGTGCGGAAACTTCGGCCGGAGCCAAGCAGGTAAATCGCTTCCAAAAGGCTGCTTTTGCCGGAGCCGTTATCACCAACCACCAGATTCACCCCCGCACTGGGAACAAATTCGGCCTGCTGGTAATTGCGGAAGGAGGAGAGGGTGAGGCGCTGCAACATGAGGGGGGGAAGGGAAGTGGACCCACCAGACCGGTAATTGCCACCCGGCGGGTCCCGTCCGATCAGAGCCGCATCGGCATAACGACGTACAAGGTCGCGGTGACATTCGGATCCACAATCACCGCACTGCTGTTACTGTCGCCCAACTGAATCTGCACTTCGGTGCTGTGCAACGTATTCAGTACATCCAGCAGATAACTGACGTTGAAGCCGATTTCCAGTTCCGAACCCTGATAGTCGACGGACACTTCCTCTTCTGCTTCTTCCTGTTCCGGGTTGTTGGCCTGGACCCGCAGGCTGGCATCAGAAAGCTGAATCCGCACACCACGGTATTTTTCGTTGGAGAGAATCGCCACACGGCCAAGCGCCTGCCGCAGGGTCTCGCGGTCCGCCATCACACGGCGCTGGCCTTCGCGCGGAATCACCCGCTCGTACTCAGGAAACTTGCCGTCCACCAGTTTGGAGGTGAAGGTGACATCGCCCGCGATCACCCGTACATGATTTTTGCCCACGGTCAGCTTGACCGGCTGGGTGCTGTCCCCCAGAAGCCGGGCCAGCTCCATGACGCCCTTGCGCGGCACGATCACCTGGGCATCGTCGCTGATGCCGGTGACTTCTGCATCGGACATCGCCAGCCGATGACCGTCGGTGGCGACCGCACGCAGACGACCTTTGCGCAGTTCCAGCAACAGGCCATTGAGGTAATAACGCACATCCTGCTGCGCCATCGAAAACGCCGTGCTGTCGATCAGACGGCGCAACTGGTCAGGCGCGACCTCAAGCTGGGCGCCTCCAACCTCTTCCTCAAGGTTCGGAAACTCCGACGCCGGCAGTGTCGACAAGGTGAACCGGCTACGGCCGGAACGCACCACCATCCGCTCGCCATCCACCTCCAGGCGGATATCGGCTTCCGCCGGCAAGCTCTTGCAGATATCGAGCAGCTTTCTTGCTGGCACGGTCGTCTCACCGGATTGGACCTCACCTTCCAGCGGCAACCGGGCAACCAGTTCCAGTTCCAGATCTGTGCCGGTGACAGACAATTGCTGGTCTGTCACTTCGATCAGCACATTGGACAGCACCGGCAATGTCTGACGCCGCTCAACCACCCCGGCCACCTGTTGCAGGGGCTTCAGCAGCAGCTCGCGGTTGATGGTGAATTTCATATGCATTCCCCTACATTTTGCATGGTTATCAGGAGGTCAGACTGCGCAGCAGATTCTGGTAATCCTCTTCAATCTCCGTACTGCCTTCACGGAGCTCCTTCACCTTCCTGCACGCATGCAGCACGGTGGTATGGTCCCGGCCGCCGAACGAATCCCCGATCTCCGGCAGACTGTGGCTGGTCAGTTCCTTCGACAAGGCCATGGCCACCTGCCGCGGCCTGGCCACCGAGCGGCTGCGACGCGGCGAAAGCAGGTCAGCGATCTTGATCTTGTAATACTCCGCCACGGTGCGCTGGATGTTGTCCACGCTCACCTGGCGGGCCTGGATGGCGAGCAGATCGCGCAGCGCATCCTTCACCAGGCCTATGTCCAGCGGCGCGCCTGTGAAGCGCACATGGGCGATCACACGCTTGAGCGCACCCTCCAACTCCCGCACGTTGGACCGGATACGCTGGGCAATAAAGAAGGCTGCCTCATTCGGCAGGTCAATACGCGCCTCCTCGGCCTTCTTCTTCAGGATGGCCACCCGCGTTTCCAGCTCCGGCGGCTCCATCGGCTGCGACAACCCCCACCCGAAGCGGCTTTTCAGGCGCTCCTCCAGGCCGTCGATCTCTTTCGGAAACTTGTCGCAGGTAAGAATGATCTGCTGACCATTTTCCAGCAAGGCATTAAAGGTATGGAAGAACTCTTCCTGCGATTGTTCCTTGCCGGCAAAGAACTGGATGTCGTCAATCAGCAGCGCATCGACCGTGCGATAGAACCGCTTGAATTCGTTGATGGTCTTGTTGCGCAGCGCTGAAATCATGTCCGCAACAAAGCGCTCGCTGTGCAGATAGACCACTTTTGCGTTCGGATTCCGCTTCAGCAGGCCGTTGCCCACGGCATGCATCAGGTGTGTCTTGCCCAGCCCTACACCGCCGTACAACAGCAGGGGGTTATACCCGTGGGTCCCCGGGTTCTCGGCTACCTGCTGGGCCGCGGCGGCGGCCATGCGGTTGGATTTACCCTCGACGAAGTTATCGAACAGAAAAGTACTGTTCAGGTTACTGCGGTGCTTCGCCGTGGTGGTGGTGGACGCCGTCTCGCGGGGCGGCTGCACCGGCGCGTTGACGGCTGGCGCAGGCGCCGGGGTGGCCACCGGTGCCGGCGTCACCGCCGGACGGGAAGGCCGCGAAGCACCGACTTTCAGGTTCAGCGTGGGCAGGGCCCCCGTCTGCAGTTCGCCCAGCAATTCGCCGATGCGTTCCAGGTATTTGTCCCGCACCCAGTCAACAATAAAACGGTTTGGCGCAAACAATATCAGTTCGCCGCCATCCGCTGAGGCCACCACCTGCAAGGGTCGGATCCACATACTGTACTGCTGCGCGGGCAGCTCATCTTCCAGCCGCGCGAGACAGCGATTCCAGAGCTCTTCGGACACGTCCCTGCCTTTGATTCTATCTGTACGAGGGTGAATGGACTGGCCATTCTATCCCCCGGGGGCTTCGTTATCCACAGCCGTCTTCACCCATTTACCCTGTGGATAACCTTGGGCGCGACAGGGCGCACAAACCCGGTACAACCCTGTGGGCAGACCCATGCACAGATTTCGTCCCCAACCCTGCACCGGTTATCCCCCATTGCACCACCGTCCCCGCACCGGGATACCAACCGGTTACACACAAACCAACTCATTGATATTTATTAATTTTTCAAACTTATCCACAGAAATCGCTTTGCTTATAACTAATACAACTACTAAAAAATCTAAATCTTTAAATCTAATAAAAGATAAGCGACGCACCGGCTTCGTAGGTCCCGACTTTGCCGTTTGACAGCCCGGCAGGGCTCACCTAGAATTGCCGCCCTTCGACTGACCAGTGATCCCGTGGGGACGCCACCATGAAACGTACTTTTCAACCGAGCCAAATCAAGCGCAAGCGCACCCATGGCTTCCGTGCCCGCATGGCCACCAAGAACGGCCGCGCTGTACTGAACCGTCGCCGCGCCAAGGGCCGCAAGCAGCTGACCGTCTGACGTCGGCTGTTTGCTCCACTTGTCCTGCTGACGCTTTACCCTCCGACGATGGCCTGATCCGGTGAGCGACGCCGCCCCGGATTTCCGCTTCCGCCGCGAAAACCGTCTGCTGACTCCCGCTGACTTCCAGCGTGTGTTTGACCAGGCCCGTTACCGGGCCGGCAGCCGGCACTTTCTGTTCCTCGCCATTGAAAACCCGCTCGCCGTGCATCGCCTTGGTCTGGTGATTCCCCGCAAGCGCGCCCGCCGGGCCGTCGATCGTGCCCGGGTCAAGCGCCAGCTCCGTGAAAGCTTCCGGCACCGGCCCGACAGCCTTCAGGGTCTGGACGTGGTGGTACTGCTGCGCGGTGGCCTGAGCGACCCCGATCCCGCCGCGCTGCGGGCCGAGGTCGACGGCCTCTGGGACAAGCTGCTTGCCAAGCGCACCCGGGCCTGAGACACTGCCCGCCGTTTTTCTCGCCGCCAACAAGTCCTATCTATGGAAATCAAGCGCGCTCTTATTCTGGTCGCCATCGCTGTGGTGACCTATATGATGATTCTGGCCTGGCAGAAGGATTACGTCCTCGTCCCCGACCAGGATCAGGCCACCATTACCGACACCGCCACGCAGATTCCGGATGATCCGGCCGCGCCTCCCGTGCCACAGGCTGATGCCGGCAATGAGGCGGTCCCCGGCATCGAGGATGTGCCGACGCCCGCGCCGGCCACGCCCGACGTTGCCGTCTCCGAGCCACAGGCCACGCCGGGCTCTGATCGCATCATCCGGGTCCGTACCGATGTGCTGGAAATGGAAATCGACCGGCTAGGCGGCGACATCGTTCGCTTGTCGCTGCTCGACTACCCGCGCCATGTCGACACGCCGGACCAGCCGTTTACGCTGCTTGAGCGCTCCAGCACCCGGACCTATGTGGCCCAGAGCGGCATTGTTGGCGCCAACGGCACCGACAGCGCCGAGGGACGCCCCACCTGGCAGGCTGAAAAGGGCGAGTACCAACTGCTTGACGGCGAGTACGAACTGAACGTTGACCTGACCCTGCGCCAGGCCAACGGGGTGGATATCATCAAGCGCTACACCTTCGAGCGTGGCAGTCACCTGATTCGCCAGTCGCACATTGTGCGCAACAACGGCAGCAGCCCCTGGCAAGGTGCCCTGTACGGCCAGATCAAGCGTGATGGCAGCGATGATCCGGGCAAGGCCACCGGCGGTTTCGCGCCGATGCCGACGTACCTGGGGGCGGCTTACTGGAACAGCGAAAAGCCCTACAACAAGCTGCGCCTCAAGGACATGAAGGAATCCAACCTGCGTCTGACCGAGGACGGCGGCTGGATCGCCATGATCCAGCACTACTTCCTGTCCGCCTGGATTCCCGACAGCACCCAGCGCCAGGTCTACAGCAGCGTTTATCGCAGCAACGCCGACGAGTACATTCTGCGCTTCGTGTCCCCGACCACCACGGTGGCACCGGGGGATGAAGGCGTGCTGTACGCCGAGTTCTACGCCGGCCCGAAACAACAGGACAAACTCAGCGCCATCAGCCCCGGCCTGGACATGACCGTGGACTATGGCTGGCTGTGGTTTATCTCCCAGCCGATCTTTGCCCTGCTGGTGTTCCTGCAGAGCGGCCAGATCAGCATTTTCGGCAACGAGTTCGATATCGGCTTTGGCGTCGGCAACTGGGGGGTGGCCATTATCCTGCTGACGCTGATCATCAAGCTGCTGTTCTTCAAACTCTCGGCCACCAGCTACCGCTCCATGGCGCGCATGCGGAAGGTGGCGCCGGAAATGCAGCGCATTCGTGAGCAGCACAAGAGCGATCGCCAGAAACAGTCGATGGAGCTGATGAAGCTCTACCAGAAAGAAAAGATCAATCCGCTTGGCGGCTGCCTGCCGGTGCTGGTGCAGATGCCGGTGTTTATCGCGCTGTACTACGTGCTGCTGGAATCGGTGGAACTGCGCCAGGCACCCTTCTTCGGCTGGATTCAGGATCTGTCGCTGATGGACCCCTGGTTTATCCTGCCGTTGTTGATGGGCGCCTCGATGTGGTTCCAGATGCGCCTGAACCCGACGCCGCCGGACCCGACCCAGGCCCAGGTGATGAAGTGGATGCCGGTGGTGTTCACGGTGTTCTTCCTCTGGTTCCCGGCGGGTCTGGTCCTGTACTGGCTGACCAACAACCTGCTGTCCATCGGCCAGCAGTGGCTGATCACCCGGAAAATCGAAAACGAGTGATCCGGCCCTGCGCCGCTTTCGAAAGCCCGGCCTTCGCGCCGGGCTTTTCGGTTTAAGGCGCCCAACCCGTATACTCCCGCCATGACCCAACCTGATACCGACACCATCGTTGCCATTGCCACCGCGCCCGGTCGTGGCGGCGTGGGGATCGTGCGCCTGTCCGGGCCGCGCGCGCTGGCTGTCGCCAGCGCGTTAATGCCGGCCAGCCGGCCCCTTACACCGCGCCATGCCCATTTCAGCAGCTTCCGCGATGCCGAAGGCCAACTGATCGACGAAGGGCTGGTGCTTTATTTCCCGGGCCCGAAATCGTTTACCGGCGAAGACGTGGTGGAACTGCAGGGCCACGGCGGCCCGGTGCTGCTGGATCAGCTGGTGCAGGCCTGCATCCGCCAGGGCGCCCGCCAGGCCCGGCCCGGTGAATTCTCCATGCGGGCCTTCCTGAACGACCGCATGGACCTGACCCAGGCGGAAGGCATCGCCGATCTTATTGACGCCGGCACTGTCGCTGCCGCCCGCGCGGCGGTGGGATCACTGCGCGGCGCGTTTTCCGACGCCGTGAACAACCTGGTCGAACAACTGATCCAGTTGCGCATCTACGTCGAGGCCGCCATCGACTTTCCCGAAGAGGAAATCGATTTCCTGTCCGACGGCAAAGTCGCCGGCGACCTGAACGACCTGATTCGCGCCACCGCCGAAGTGCTCGCCACCGCCCGTCGCGGCAGCCTGCTGCGCGAAGGCATGACCCTGGTGATCGCCGGCCGGCCCAACGCCGGCAAATCTTCCCTGCTCAATGCCCTGGCCGGCAACGACGTGGCCATCGTCACCGATATCGCCGGCACCACCCGCGACGTGCTGCGTGAAACCATCCAGCTCGACGGCATGCCCCTGAACCTGATCGACACCGCCGGCCTGCGTGAATCACCGGATGTGGTGGAACAGGAAGGCATCCGCCGTGCCTGGCAGGCCATCGAACAGGCAGACCGGATTCTGCTGGTGGTGGATTCAACCACGGTGACCCCGGCGCAGCTCGACCAGCCTGACCAGTTGCTGCCGGAAGGGCAGCGCACGCTGTCGTCGCTGGGGATTCCACTGACCCTGATACTGAACAAGGCGGACCTGTCCGGGTTGGAGCCCGGTATCCAATCAAACCGTCCGGATACCCTGGCCATCTCCGCCGCACACGGCGACGGGTTGAGTGCACTGCAGGATTACCTGAAGCAAAGCGTGGGTTTTCACAGTGGTGAAGCGAGCCCGTTCTCCGCGCGCCGCCGGCACCTGAGTGCACTGGAGTTGGCGCTGACTTCGCTGCAGCACGGGGCGCGTCAGTTAGGGGACCATGCGGCGGGCGAGTTACTGGCCGAGGACCTTCGCAACGCGCAACGCGCCCTGGAAGAGATCACGGGGGTGTTTTCGGCGGATGATTTGCTGGGCCGGATATTTTCCAGTTTCTGTATCGGCAAATAACAACGTCGCGCCGCTGGCAGTCCGCCGAAGGCGAGCTGGGCAAGCCACTGGAAAGGGCGGGATTCAGGCCCGCCAACCTTATTAATGGAAAAACACCTTTTCATGAAAATATAGGTGTATATTTGAAATCAAAATGACATCATCCTGCTGATACGGTGCTCCCTGTGCACGGGCCTTGATTCCATGCAGAAGCGCCACCCACACCCCACCCGAACTGTTATCACCGTCACATCCTTTCTGGACTACCGTTGGAAGCGGAGCAATGTCGCTCCGCTATTAAATCCAGACCAGAAAGGAGATTCACCATGCATAACGCCGCTCTCAAACACGCGGATATCACCCACGCCAACTGGGCTACCCAGCCGCAACCGCTGCCGGTGGAGTACGACATTACCGACTGGCAGTCGTTGCCGTACACGTTGGCGGAGCGTACCTACGAGCATCGCATCGAGACCTACCTGAAGGATTCCAATGCCTACACCAACACCTACTTTGCCCGCTACTTCGAATGGCAAGGTGTGTGCCGCGAGGCCTGGTTCTTCAAGTGTGTGTCGGCAGACATGCTGCAGGACAAAGGCGTCTTCATCACCAAGGCTGCGCACAATGATTACGTGCAGGAGACCTTCCCGTTCCAGACCATTCGTGGTCAGGTTAATACCGCACTGGTGAAGAACGCGTCTTTCTACATCCTGTTCCGCTTTTCCAATGCGGAAACTGGTGAGCTGGTGTCCGGTGGTTATCAGCAGATCGTGTTTGCTGATCTGAACCGTCGCATCTGCCGCCTGCCGGCGGACGTGCTGGAAACGGTACGTCGTTACGAGGTACCGCTGCTTGTGTGAGGGAAGTGTGTGAAATACAGAAGAGGCCGGTGACACCGACCCGGGGTTCGCGGGCGCCATGCGGCGCCCGCCTTTTTTATCATCACTGCGAAAGCGAAATCACACACCGGTAAAGCCGGGGCGTGTGTCAAACGATGCGACAGGCTTGTCAGAAATGAGCGCAGTCGGGGAAGCGAAGCCGGAACAGCGTGTACTCACCCAGCACGGACTCACAGAAAATATCCCCGCCCATATTGCGCATGGCGCTGCGGCAGAAGGACAGGCCGACGCCGGTGCCATTGTGTTTGGTGGAATAGAAATCATCGAACACCCGCTTCACGGCGTCCGGTGCAATACCAAGTCCGGTATCCCGGAAATGCACTTCATTGCCATGAATGCTGCGTTGCAGGCTGATGTGAATATCGCCCTTGCCGGCAGCACGCACGGCATGCAGCGCGTTCTTGAGCAGGTTATAGAGAATGAACATCACCAGCACATCGGAGCCGAAGAAGTCGAAATCCGGTGCGGCTTCGAGATGCACCAGTGAGCGTGCGCCGGGCTCGAACGGGTAGTGGGAAAGCGCTTCATGAATGCACTGGTTGATGCCATATACGGCAAAGGTCGCGGTATCAATCTGCCCGGCGTTCGCCGAGGCAAGCAGCATGTCGATCACCAGGTTCGAGCGGTCCACTTCCTGCTGGATGGTGTCGAAGCTGTCGGCCATGCTCTGCAAGCGCCGTGGCCGCATCGGGGTTTCAATGCGGCCGTTATGCAGCGCTTCGTGATACAGCTCCATCAGCATGGGCCAGTGCCGGGCGATGGCATCCGCACGCATGCGGATGGTGGCCAGGGGCGTGCGCATTTCGTGGGCGATGCTGGCTGCCAGCGCCATCAGGGTTTCACGCTTGCCGGCGAGCAATTCGATTTCGCGTTGGCGCATGGTGAAACTCTGTAGCGACTGCTCAAGCTTGGCCCGCAGTTCTTCCAGCAGCCAGGGTTTCATGATGTAGCCGGAGATGCCGCCGTCATTGACTGCCGCTACAGCCTGGGAAAGATGAGCATGAGAGGTAGTCAGCAGCCGCACGGCATGAGGCAACTTCTGACGCGCCCACGCCAGCACCTCCACGCCGGTGCCGTCCGGCAGATAGTGATCGGCCAGCAGTACGCCGATCTCCTCGCCGCGCTCACGCAGCACCTCGAACGCCTGACTGACATTCGGTACGGTGATCAGGTTGAATTCGGAATAAGTGCGCAGGAACAGGCGGGTAATGGCGTCCTCGTCCTCGATCAGCAGAATAAAGGGCTGTGTGGACGGGTCCTCTTTCTGCAACTGGTTCATACCGCCTCCGTTGAGTGGGGCTCAGTATCGTCCACCGGCAGGCGGATTTCCACACGGGTACCCACGCCCGGCGTGCTGGTGACGTGGATCTCGCCGTCATGTTCTTCGACGATGCGCTGGATGACCTTCATGCCCAGGCCAGTGCCGCCGGCCTTGCCGGTTTCCAGTGGCGTCCAGAGTCGGCGCAGCCGTTCCTGATCCATGCCGATCCCGCTGTCGCTGACGCTGACCAGTATCTGCCGGTCACCGGCCTGGTAGCGGGAGGCCACCTCCAGCACGTTGGGCCGGTCACGGTCGCCGGCTTCCACCGCGTTCTTGATCAGGTTGACGAACAGGATCAGCAGATCATCCGCGTCGCCGATCATCGGCGGCAGCTGTTCATCCAGCGCCAGCGCAACCGTGGCATCACGTACCGGGAACAACCGCAGGGCGGATACCAGCATGGCGTTGATCGACACCGGGCGCTCCTGTCTGTCACGACGGTCCTGCAACACGCGCAGCATTTTTTCCAGCAACCCCAGCACGCGCTGGCACTGGGCAAGGGTTTCCTCGCGCAGGGTGTCGCGGTCGACATCTGATTGTGCGTACATGTGGATGATGCTGATCGGCGCTTTCAGTTCGTGCTGGTACTGATTCATCATGGCCATCAGCGAGGCACTTTTCTGTGCCTTGGCCAGGCCATGGCACACCTGCGAATAGGCATCAACGCGGTCAAACGCGAGATCAAGCTGGCCGGGCAGAAACTCGATCAGGTCCAGGTCATCGTGGCTGTAATGCGCGGCATTGTCCTGCTTGCCGAGCAGCACGATGGCAATCACTTCCCCGGCACGGCGTATCCGCACGGCGCTCATGGCCTGATATTGCTGATACAGCGCCTGCACGTCGGTGTCGGCTTCGCGAAAGTGAACGACCCCATTGCCACGCTGCAGTTGCCGCACCAGCGAGTGCTCCGCCGGCAGTGCTTCGCGGTGGTCTGGCTCGCCGGCATCCATGCGCCATATATAGAACGCCGAGCCGGGTGCTTCATTGGCGCCGAGACCAAAATCGGCGCGCACGAACAGGGTCAGGGGCGCAATGCGGGCTTCGGTGGCCAGCACGCCGGCGAAGTCGCGCACCAGATCGTCCAGACGAATGTGCGACCCGAGAGAACGGGTCACCGCCTGTACTACCTGGGCGTAGGTGTAGCTGTGGCGCCCGCGTTGCAGCAACCGGTCCGGTACGCCCTGGAGAAAATCACTGAGCGGGACATAGGCTTCGCACACCAACACCAGAAAGCCCAGCCCGAGCACCAGGGCCAGCAAGGGCGGCAATTGTGGTGTCAGCGCGCGTAACCCGAAGAAGGCCGCCAGGTAAAGCAGGGCGAACAACAGCAAGGCTGCTGAGCGAGCCAGACCGCGACTGAGCGCCACGGAGATATCCATCAGTTGATACTTCACTGTGGCAATGGCGAGCAGGCCAAGGCTGATGGCAATGAAGAACACACCCGGTGGATAGAAGCCCAGCCCGTAGTTGCACAGATAGTCCACGGCCGCAAACAGGTAGATCAGCAGGCTGGCAACACAATAGCGCAACCGCGTGCGCTGCCGGGGGGCGGCGGTCTGCTGTGTGCGCCAGGTCAGGTACAACCCGCGCAACACCACGACGCAGGTTTGCAGCACGTGCAGCGGATGCAGGTAGCCGGCTTTCGGGTAATACCCGAAGAAGAAATCGTAGTGCCCGCGCACGAACAGGTCGCCCGGCAGGGTGACCATCAACAGCGCGGCAAAACCGTAAGAGGCGTAGACCCGGGGCAGCTCCCGGCGCTGGTCGGTAATCTCGGAGAGAAAATGGTAAAGCGTCGTCGGCAGGAACAGGATCGGCAAATATCCCAGCCGCACGAGTATCTCGGCGGTGTCCGGATCATGCACCTGAAACAGCACCGCCCAGGTGGCCTGCCAGGCGAAGGTGGTGAGGCACATGAGGAAAAAGCTGCGCGTGACGCGGTTGAAACCACTGCGCCAGAGCACATAACCGCCATAGACCAGAAACAACAGGGCGACAGTCGCGGGGAAAACCGAATACACCTGGGCCTCGCTTCCACGAATACGGGACAATGGGCGACGGGCGGAGCGGCCCACAGCGACATGCGACAGCGGCGCGGCATGGGCCTGACCGGCGGTCTCATGCTGGCACGGTACCTGTCCCCGCCCCCTGTGGACATTGCCTGAACGACAGCAGGTAGTGTCTCATTGATGACGACAACGCCCAATGCTGCCACATTGGTATCAGGGCTGTGCCTTACAGAACTGCGCAGGCTGTATTCAACAGCCTGCTGAATGATGGAGCCAACCCCATGGCCGATATTCTGCCGTTCAAGCGCCCGCCAGCGAAGCGCAAGCACCAGGGCATGTGCCAGCATGGCTTCCACAAATGGGTGGTGTGCAAGGAAAAGCAGTTTGACGTGAAACAGGGCAGGCTGGTCACGGTCTATCGATGTGAACGCTGCAATGCGCAGAAGGTGAAGGCGCTGTAGGGGCACCAGCAGGAGGAGCCGATGAGCGAATTTCGGAAAGAGCACGACAGTCTCGGTGACGTGAACGTCCCCGCCGATGCACTCTGGGGCGCGCAAACGCAGCGCGCGGTGGACAACTTCCCCGTCTCCGGCCCGATGCCCGCCGCCTTCATCGCCGCACTGGCGCAGATCAAATGGTGTGCGGCGCAGGCCAACACCGAACTCGGTCTGCTTGATGAAGCCCGCCGCAATGCGATCCAGCAGGCGGCCGAGGCGATTATCGCCGGTGAACATCCGCACGCGTTTCCGGTGGATGTATTCCAGACCGGCTCCGGCACCAGCAGCAACATGAACGTCAACGAAGTCATCAGCCATCTCTGCCAGCAGCAGGCCGGTGCGCCCGCAGTGCACCCCAATGACCATGTGAACCTGGGCCAGAGCAGCAACGACAGCGTGCCCACCGCCCTGCACCTCAGTGCGGTATTGCAGGTGACGGGGGCCCTGCTGCCGGCCTTGCAGCATCTGGACCAGGTGCTCGCTCAACGGGCCAGTGAATGCGAACACATCGTCAAGACCGGGCGGACCCACCTGATGGACGCGATGCCGGTCACCCTCGGGCAGGAACTCACCGGCTGGCGCGCGCAACTGGCGTTTGTGCGGGACACGTTGCGTCAGGCGCGCGATGGCCTGCTCGCCATTCCACAGGGTGGCACCGCCGTGGGAACCGGCATCAATGCCCACCCACAGTTTGCGGCATTGTTTGCCCGCTGTCTGAGCCAGCGGGCCGGCCATAATTTCGAACCGATGGAGACCGCTTTTGCCGGCCAGGGTGCCATTGACCGCCCGCTGGCGCTGTCCGCCGCCTTGCGTGGCTACGCTGTGGCATTGATGAAGATCAGCAACGACCTGCGCTGGATGAACTCCGGCCCGATCCACGGCCTGGCGGAAATTCACCTGCCTGCGGTGCAGCCGGGGTCCTCGATCATGCCGGCGAAAGTGAACCCGGTGATCTGCGAATCCGCCTGCATGGTCAGTGCGCAGGTGATCGGGCTGGACCAGGCCAACACCCTGGCCGCGCAGAGCGGTAACTTCCAGCTCAACGTCATGTTGCCGCTGGTGGCGGCCAATCTGCTGACCATGACCCGCATGCTGGCGAACGTGACCACATTGCTGGCGGATCGCGCCATTGCTGGTTTTACCGTCAATCACCAGGGGCTGGCGGAGGCGGTCAATCGCAACCCGATTCTGGTCACCGCGCTGAATCCGGTGATCGGGTATGAGAAGGCTGCCGCCATTGCCAAGGAAGCGTTTGCCAGCGGACGAGCGGTCATCGAGGTGGCCCTGGAACAGACCGACCTGTCCCGGGAGCAGCTTGAGAGATACCTTGACCCGGCGCGATTGACGCGCGGTGGTTTCCCCGGAGAATGAGTGCCATCCCTTGTTCACAGGCAGCCCACGACGAGGCCGGCGCACCGGCCCGACAGCACACTACGGACGATAACAACGACAGGGTCTACCCCAGGAGTACTTTTTCATGACAGCACGCGTCATTGAGCGAACCCCTTCCGCCGTCGACCAGCCACTGGTGATCGGCAGCATCCTGCAAGCGGGTGTACGCACCGCGGGAGAGCAGGAAATCATCTACGCCGACAAGAAGCGCATGAGCTACCGCGAGATGGCTGAGCGCATCAACCGTCTGGCCTCGGCGCTCAACCGTGCCGGGGTGAAAGAAGGCGATACCGTGGCGGTGATGGACTGGGACAGCCACCGCTACCTGGAATGTTTCTTTGCCATTCCGATGATGGGCGCCGTGCTGCACACCATCAATATCCGGCTCTCGCCGGAACAGGTGCTCTACACCATCAACCACGCCAAAGATGACGTGATCCTGGTGAACCGCGAGTTTCTGCCGCTGCTGGATGCGATCAAGGATCGCATTGAGACGGTCAAGACATTCATCCTGCTGGACGATGGCGAAGGCCCGGAAAGCAGCAGCATCCAGACCGTCGGCGAATACGAGCAACTGCTTGCCGAGGCGGCACCGGAATACGATTTCCCGCTGCTGGATGAAAACACCCGCGCCACCACCTTCTATACCACCGGCACCACCGGTTTGCCGAAAGGCGTATATTTCAGCCACCGCCAGCTCGTGCTGCACACCTTTGCGCTGCGGTCGGCCACGTCCGGCGACGGCCACGGCCGCTTCAACCAGACCGACGTGTACATGCCGATCACGCCGATGTTTCACGTGCATGCCTGGGGCGTGCCGTATCTGGCCACGCTGCTGGGCGTCAAGCAGGTGTATCCGGGCCGTTACCTGCCGGAAGTGCTGCTGAAGCTGCTGGTCACGGAAAAAGTCACCTTCTCCCACTGCGTGCCGACCATCATGCAGATGCTGCTGGCCAGCGACGCGGTGAAGAAAGTCGACCTGTCGAAATGGAAAGTCATCATCGGTGGTTCCGCGCTGCCGAAACCGATGGCGAAAGCCGCGCTGGACCTGGGTATTGATATCTTCACCGGCTACGGCATGAGCGAAACCTGCCCGGTGCTGACGCTGTCGCACCTGCAGCCGGACATGGAGAGCTGGGACAATGATCGCCAGGCAGACGTGCGCAGCCTGACCGGCCGGCCGGTGCCGATGGTGACGCTGCGCATCGTCGACGACAACATGAACGATGTCCCGCACGATGGCAAAAGCCAGGGCGAAGTGGTGGTGCGCGCGCCGTGGCTGACACAGGGCTACCTGAATGACGCGGAGAATTCCGAGAACCTGTGGCGCGGTGGCTGGCTGCATACCGGCGATATCGGCGTCATTACCGAAGACGGCTATCTGAAAATCACCGACCGCATCAAGGATGTGATCAAGACCGGTGGCGAGTGGATTTCCTCGCTGGATCTGGAGGGCCTGGTGCTGCAGCACCCGGGTGTGGCCGAGTGCGCCGTGATCGGTATTCCCGATGCCAAATGGGGTGAGCGCCCGCTGGCCCTGGTGGTGAAAAAACCGGACGCCGACGTGACCGAGGACGCCATTCGTGAGCTGGTGGCCGGCTATGCAGAAAAAGGCATCATCTCCCGCTACGGCGTGCCGGAGCACATCACTTTCGTCGACAGCCTGCCGCGCACCAGCGTTGGCAAACTCGACAAGAAAGTGATGCGCGCCGAACACGGCGGCTGATACGTCTTTCCTGCCCGTTTCGTTTCTTGCTGCAGACTGCGCGCGGGTGCCCCCCCCCCCGGCACCCGCGCGCCAGGTCACACACTCCCCGCGTTTCACCTGTCTGTCATATCAGTGACTCATCATCCCTTTGCCTGACGCATACAGATGGATCAGGCCGGGCCGCAAGTTGCCCCGCATTGCCAGACCACCGCGCTGATGTGTCCGCTCAGGGGGAGCGGCGGCGCGATGTGGATAATAACGCGACCGCCGCCGCGCGCCCGGAACGCCCGTGGCCGGCC
Source organism: Alcanivorax sp. S71-1-4 (assembly GCF_009846755.1). GTDB lineage: Bacteria > Pseudomonadota > Gammaproteobacteria > Pseudomonadales > Alcanivoracaceae > Isoalcanivorax. Next base: position 52,469 of record NZ_AQOR01000010.1, on the reverse strand, counting down.
GAAGCCGATGACAGGCCGTTGCATGGCTGGTAACCGCTCTACATTCCGTGTCCGTGACCTGGTCATGCAGGTCCACCCGATCCCGCCGCAGATGCGTGTCACCGACGTGGCGGATCTGTTTCTGGCCGAGGCCTGCGCCAACCTGCTGTGTCTGCCGGTGGTGCGTGACGGTGTGCCGCTGGGGATTGTGTCCCGTTACGACATCATGCGCATCTTCCTGCGCCAGTATGGCCGTGAAGTGTTTGGCGCGCGGCCGATAGAACGGTTCATGAACAGCGCGCCGCTGCTGGTAAATGCCCAGGCCGAAATCGAAACCGCGAGCAGTTATGTGCGCGAACACATGCGGCTGCCCATCACCGAGGATTTCGTCGTGGTGGAAGAGGGCCGTTACCTCGGCATGGGCATGGTGACCTCGCTGCTGGAAAAAATGGAGCAGCGTGTCGCCGCGCGCGGGCAGGCCCTGGTGCGTGCCAACCAGCACCTGAAAGCCTCGCAGGCACACCTGGTGCAGTCGGAAAAAATGGCCTCGCTCGGCCAGATGGTGGCCGGCGTGGCGCACGAGATCAACACGCCGCTGGGCTACGTGCGCAGCAACGTGGAACTGGCGCGGGACTTTTCCCAGCGCACCGCGACTGCACTGATCGCCGGCGGCAATCTGGTGCGCACCTTGCTGGATGAGCGCGCCACCGATGAAGAAATCGGGGAACACCTGGCGGTGGCCACCACTGAACTGGAGGCAGTCGCCGAGACCGGCATCCTGGACGAGCTGGGCAACCTGTTCGATGACACCCTGCATGGCCTTGGCGAAATCAGCGAACTGGTGGTGAACCTGCGTAATTTCAGCCGCCTGGATCGTGCCCGGGTAGACCGGGTGAACCTGAATGAATGCCTGGAAAGTGCATTGACCATTGGCCGCAACCTGATCAAGCAGAAAGCCGAGGTGGTGCGCCACTATGGCGATCTGCCGGACGTCGAATGCGCAGCCTCGCAGATCAACCAGGTGCTGCTGAACATTCTGACCAACGCCGCCCAGGCCATCGATGAATTCGGTGAAATCGCCGTTGCCACCCGCGTGCTGGGTGAGCAGGTGGAGATCAGCATTCGCGACAACGGTTGTGGCATGCCGGAATCGGTGCGCGCACGCATTTTCGATCCCTTCTACACCACCAAACCGGTCGGTCAGGGCACGGGCCTGGGGCTGTCCATTTCTTACCAGATCATCGAACAGCACGGTGGCGCCATTGAGGTGAACTCGACACCCGGCGAAGGCACGGAATTTATCCTGCGCCTGCCGTTACGACAGCCCGACGCGGTCGAGGACAGCGTGGCGCTGGAAGACATGCCGGAAGCCGGCTGACGGAGGAAGACCATGCAGCAGAAAGCAACGGTACTGTTTGTGGATGACGAAGCACGCATCCTGCGCACCCTGGCGCTGGCCTTCGGTGCCCGCTATCGGGTGCTCACTGCCAACAGTGGTCGCGAGGCGATCGAACTGCTGCGTGACAATACCGTGCAGGTGGTGGTCAGCGATCAGCGCATGCCACAGATGACCGGTGTCGAAGTGTTGCGTCAGGCGCGCGACATGCAACCGGCGGCGATGCGCATTCTGCTCACCGGCTATGCTGAACTGACCAGCATTGTCGGTTCCATCAACGACGGTGAAATCTTCCGCTATGTACAGAAGCCCTGGCAGCTGGACACGCTGCGCGACACCATTGCCGACGCGGTGCAGATTGCCAGGCAGAGCGAACAGCCTGTGGAAGCGGTCCCCGAGCAGGAGAAGGAAGCCGGCGGCATCCTGGTGCTGGATCGCACCGCCGACCTGTTCGAACTGATCCAGGCCAGCGAACCGGGGCGGCCGGTCTACACCGCAGGTACGCTGGAAGAAGCGCTGGCGCACATGGCCACCCACCCGCCGGCCCTGCTGGTGACGGATCTGCAACTGCCGGAAGGCGATATTTCCGATGCGTTGCGCCTGTTGAAAGCCCGGCAACCCGAACTGGTGACCATCGTGGTCACCGCGTTCCGTGACACCAGCCACCTGATCCGGCTGATCAACCAGGCCCAGGTCTACCGGGTGTTGCCACGGCCGGTCAGCCGCAACATGCTGCTGCGCAGCATCGACAGCGCCCTCAAGCACCATGCACTGCTGCGCGCCCGCCCGTCGCTGCTGCAACGGCACAAAGTAGAGGCCGTTGACGATATCCGTATCGACAGCCGCGCGGCAGGCCGTGTGCGCAGCTACCTCGACCGGCTGCGCGGACGTCCGGCACCGGTATAGCGCCTGCCGGTGTCATTGCTATACTGCGGCCATGTTGCCGCCCTCCGGTTCCAGCGCACCTGTTTCCTATACCGTGACACGCTCCAGGCGTCGGTCGCTGGAGTTGCGCGTGTTTCCGGATCACCGCATCGAAGTACGTGCGCCCCTGCGAACCCGGGACCAGGACATCGCCGAGTTTGTCGACAGCCGGCGGGACTGGCTGCAACGCACCCTCACGCAACTGGCTGAACGGCCGCCGCCGCTGCAGCTGGCGCTGGTGGACGGGGCCCGGCATCCCTTCCTGGGCCGTCCGGTCACACTGCGCCTGGCACAGGGGCCGTCCGGGGCGGTGTTGCGGCAGGATGAACTGTTCATTACCGCGACCTCCCCGGAGCGGGCTGCTGCACTGCTGGATCGCTGGTATCGCGAGCAGGCGCGGCAGCATTACGAAGCAGAAATCGACCGCCATTTCCCCTTCTTCGCCGCCCGGGGCCACACCCGCCCGGTGTTGCGCATCAAGCAGATGAAAAGCCGTTGGGGCTCCCTGTCCCGGCGCGGCTATATCAATCTCAATCTGGCGCTGATCAGGCTGCCCATGCCATGCCTGGAATACGTGGTGGTGCACGAGCTGTGTCATCTGGAGCAGATGAACCACGGCCCGCAGTTCCACGCCCTGATGGATCAACGCCTCCCGGACTGGCGCGCCCGGCGTCAGCTCCTCAATCGATTGCCGGCGATTGAACTGACCTTCTGACGCAGTACCGCCGGTTTCGCCTTAATCCTCTGTTACCCCCGATACACGACCCTGGAGAGCACAATGGTTGCAAGCACGGAGACACTCGATGCGCTGCTGGAGCAGGCGCGGCGCCGGGACCCGGACCAACCGGAATTCCATCAGGCAACAGGCACCGTACTGCGGACGCTCTGGCCGGACATCCGCCATCGGCAGGAGCTGTTCGAGGCCGGCATCCTTGAGCGGTTGCTCGAGCCGGAGCGCGTGATCCTGTTCCGGGTGCCCTGGGTGGATGACCAGGGCCGGGTGCAGGTCAACCGCGGCTATCGTGTGCAGATGAACAGCGCCATTGGGCCTTACAAGGGCGGCCTGCGATTCCATCCTTCGGTGGACCTGGGCATCCTCAAGTTCCTTGCCTTTGAGCAGACGTTCAAGAACGCCCTGACGACGCTGCCGATGGGGGGTGGCAAGGGCGGCGCGGACTTCGACCCGAAAGGGCGCAGCAACGGCGAAGTCATGCGCTTCTGCCAGTCCTTCATGAACGAACTCTACCGGCATATCGGGCCCGACCTGGATGTCCCTGCCGGCGATATCGGGGTGGGTGCGCGGGAGGTGGGTTACCTGTTCGGGCAGTACAAACGCCTGCGCAATGAGTTCACGGGCGTGCTGACTGGCAAGGGCTTTGCCTGGGGCGGCAGCCTGCTGCGGCCGGAAGCGACCGGTTACGGGCTGGTCTATTTTGTCGAGGAGATGCTGCGGGTGCGTGGCTCCGGCCTGGAAGGGATGCGCGTGGCGATTTCCGGCTCGGGCAACGTGGCGCAGCACGCGGCCGGTTTGCTGGTATCACAGGGCGCGCGCGTGGTGACGATGTCCGATTCCGGCGGCACGGTGCATAACCCGGCCGGTTTCACCCAGGAACAGTGGCAGGCGCTGATGGTACTGAAAAACGAAAAGCGCGGCCGTATCAGCGAATGGGCAGAGCAGTTCTCGATGCGTTACCTGCCCGGGGTCCGCCCCTGGGGCGTGGAATGTGATGTGGCGCTCCCCTGCGCGACGCAGAATGAGCTGGACAAGGCAGATGCCGAGCTGCTGCTGAAGCACGGCTGCCATTGCGTGGCCGAAGGCTCGAACATGGGGTGCACCGCCGAGGCGGTCAGCTACCTGCGCAATGCCCGGGTGCTGTACGCGCCCAGCAAGGCCGCCAACGCCGGCGGGGTGTCTGTGTCCGGCCTGGAGATGAGCCAGAACGCGCTGCGCCTGAACTGGAACGAGGGCGAGGTGGACGAAAAGCTGCATGCGATCATGCACGCCATTCACGGCAGTTGCGCGAAATATGGCCGCGAGGGCGACCATATCGACTATGTGCGGGGCGCCAACGTGGCCGGGTTCATCAAGGTCGCAGAGGCCATGCTGGCGCAGGGTGTGGTCTGATCCCCTGGCAGCGGCTGGCTCAGGCCAGCCGCTGTTGTAGCCACTGGCTGATATCGCGTACCTGTTCCAGGCACACCTCATGCTCCATCTCGTAGCGGCGCAGCGTCACCGGATAGCCCAGGTCCCCGAGTATGTCGGCGGCGCGCACGCCGAGGACTTCCGGCACCACCGGATCGCGGGTGCCGTGGTGGATGTCGATCGGCAGCGCCGCGTTGGCCGGGTGCCGGTGGATACTGTCGGCGGTGGCGAAGTAGGTGGACATGGCCAGCAGCCCCGCCAGGCGCTGTGGATAACGCAGCGCCACCTCATAGGCCACCGCGCCGCCCTGTGAGAAACCGGCCAGCACAATCCGCTCCGCCGGGATGCCCCGTTCACGCTCGCGTTCGATCAGCGCGGTGACCTGGTCTGCCGAGGCCCGCAGCCCGGCCTCGTCGATACGGCGGTCAATGTTCATCTCCAGAATGTCGTACCAGGCAGGCATCACGAGCCCGCCATTGATGGTGACCGGGATGCGGGGGGCATGGGGAAACAGGAAACGCACCGGCAGAGAATCGGGCAGGGCCAGGGCGGGCACGATCGGCTCGAAATCATGGCCGTCGGCACCGAGCCCATGCAGCCAGATGACGCTGGCGGTCGCGGCGGGGGCGGGCGAGACAGGTTCGATTTCGACGCAGGCGAGCAGGGACATGGTGACTTCCAGGCTGTGGATAAGTTTGTGAGTAACAGGTGTGCCCAGGGTGGATGGGCTGTGGGTCGTGGTGGAGCAGTGTAACAGAGCCCGGCACTGGCTCGCGTTGCAGCAAAATGCTACATTTTGCTGCATTCCACCACGTCAGAGAGGTAACGGCCATGGCCAGCCCGATGCGACTTGATGATGCCCTGATCCGGGATGCGGAGGCCGAGGCGCGCCTGAACCGCCGCAGCTTGCCGAAGCAGATCGAATTCTGGGCCGACCTGGGCCGCCGCATGGCGCGTCTGGTATCGCCGGAGGACCTGATCCGCATCCAATTGGGCCTGGGCCGGCTGACCATCGAGGACGCCCGCTCGGTGAGTGCCGAGCCGGAGGATGTCTTCGCAGCGGTTGATGCCCTGCGCGAACGGGGCGAGTTGTCGGCCGTCGTGACCCGCGCGCCGCTGGCCTACCAGGCGGTACCGGGGGCGCCGGGTGTGCTGGAACAAATCAGCCGCGATGGACGTCGTGTCCGCGGGCAGTTCATCAACGGCGAATTCGTGCCGCAGGGATGACGGCCGCTGCACGACAGCTCTGGTTATTGGCCGGCGGCAACGGCGCTGGCAAATCCACCTTCCATCGTCTGTTTCTGGCGCCGCGCGGCGTGCAGTTCGTCAACGCCGACGAGATTGCCCGGCTGCTGTGCCCGGAAGCGCCGGAAAGCGCAAGCTACGATGCGGCGGTGATCGCCGGCCACCTGCGCGAAGACCTGCTGCTGCGCGGCGTGAGTTTCTGCTTTGAAACGGTTTACTCGCACCCCGGCAAGATTGATTTTGTCGCCCGTGCGCGCAGCTTTGGTTACCGGGTCATCCTGGTCTATATCCACCTCGACGACCCGACACTGCATCTGGCGCGTGTGGCGCAGCGGGTCGACGAAGGCGGGCATACGGTGCCGGCCGAGAAAATCCTGTCACGCCTGCCGCGCACCCTCGCCAATGTGCGCAACACCTTGCCGCTGGCCAGTGAAGTGCATCTGCTCGACAACAGCCGGCTGGACCAGCCCTTCCTGCGGCTGGCGACGCTCCGCGACGGCGCGCTGACGCTGCACCAGCCCCCGGCGGACTGGCTGGCCACGCTGCTGGCGGATTATCTCGACCAGGCTTGAGCCGCCGTCGCTGTCGCCGCATCATGGGTGCTCATCGCTCACAGGGAGTTCGGGAAGATGGACGTTTCGCATCGATTGCCGCGCACACTGACACTGGCCCTGCTGGCCAGCCTGCTGACACTGGCTGGCTGCGACAAGCCGGAAGACAAAAAAGCCGCCACCGAGCCGCCACCTGCCGCGGCGCAGGAGGCAGAGGTCAGCGGCACGCTGATCTACCGCGAGCGCGAAGCGCTGCCGCAGGATGCCCGCATTCATGTGCAGTTGCTGGATGTGTCACTGATGGATGTGCCGGCCACCGTGCTGTCGGAAAAGACCTTTGGCAGCGACGGGCGTCAGGTGCCGATTCCCTTCACGCTGACCTTCTCTCCCGCCGACATCGATGCACGGCACCACTATGCCGTGCGCGGGGAAATCCGAGATGCCGACGGCCAGTTGCGCTGGACCACCATGCAACAGCATCGCGTGGACCTGTCTGCCGGCAGCCCGCCGCCAGTGGAGCTGATGCTGGGCAAGGTGACTTCCGGCGAAGAGCGGGTGCCCGCAGAAGAAGTGCTTGAAGAGTAGGGTGGGTAGAGCCAAAGGCGAAACCCACCGGGTCCATGTCCGTTATTCACTCCCGCAAAAACAGCGAAACTACCCTGCTTTGGAGGTGGGTAGTTTCGCCGTTTTTGTGGCCGAATAGATTCGCCGTTTTTGTGGACAAATAGTTCCGCTGTTTTTGTGCGAGCAGTGTGCGACATGGACACGGTGGGTTTCGCCTTTGGCTCTACCCACCCTACGGCCCACTCACTGACTGGCGACAATGACCCGCACGGCTGCAAGCTGACACCGGGCTTCGGCCAGGTGTTGCGCCAGTGCCTCGGTTTGCCGGTCGATGAAATCGATCTCTTCCTGACGGATGGCCGGATTGCGCGCCTGCAACTGCACCAGCCGGTTGCGTTCGGCGGCCTGTGATGCCTGCATGCGCGTGCGGGCCTCGTCGATGATCGCCTGGGCTTCGCCATTGACGCGCTGCTGATCCGCCCCCAGCAGTTTTTCCAGCAGGGTTTGCTGGCTCTCGATCACCTTGCGGGCCAGCGGCTTTTCCATCTTGTGACACTGCTTGCTCAGGCCATCGTGGCTGATCGCCTGGCTGAGATCGCGCCCCTGAGCATCGATCAGGCTCCGCAGCAACGTGGTGGGCAGGAAGCGTTCAGCCTGCAGATGACGTGGTGCGCTGCACTGTACGCTGTACAGCGCCTCGACCAGCATCGTGCCCGGTTTTACTTTCGGGTTTTTCAGCAGCGCCACGCTGGCCTTGCCACGGTCCTCACCGAGCACCAGTTCGATCGCGCCTTCCACCATCGGATGTTCCCAGGTCAGGAACTGGATGTCGTCGCGGCTGAGCGCGGTGCCACGGTCGGCGGTGACAGTGACGCCTTCTTCCGGCAGATACGGGAACGGCTCCAGCATGTGCGGGCCGGGTTTCAGAATGCTGGCGTGGCGCGAATGTTCCTCCACCTCGACACCGAAACGCTCGAACGCCATCTCCATAAAACCCGTCGGTGGCGTGTTATCAGCCTCCGCCAGTTGCGAGATCAGGGCGTCGGCCTGTTCGGGGTTGTGCGAGCTGAGTTCCAGCAGCCGGTCGCGGCCGGCATCCAGTTGCGCCAGCAGTGTGTCGGTCAACTGCTGTGTCTGCGCGATCAGTGCCTCCACCCGGGCGCTGTCCTGCGGCGCGGCGAGGGCCGCCGCCAGCGCGTCTGAGGTGCCCTGCAGGATCTGGGTGCCGGCGGGATTGGTACGGGTAAAGGCGTGCATGCCCTCGTCGTACCAGCGGAACAGCACTTCCTGCCCGTGGCCGGCAAAATAGGGCACGTGAATCTGGATATCCTCGCGCTGGCCGATACGGTCCAGGCGACCGATACGCTGCTCGAGCAGATCGGGGTTGCGGGGCAAATCCAGCAGCACCAGATCGTGGGCAAACTGGAAGTTGCGGCCTTCGCTGCCGATCTCGGAACAGATCAGCGCCTGGGCACCGTCTTCCTCATCGGCAAAATACGCTGCGGCGCGGTCGCGGCTGATGATGTCCATGTCCTCATGGAACACGCTGACATTCATGCCCAGCTTGTAACCGCACCAGGCGTGCAGGTCGGTGGCGGTTTCCTTGCGGGCGCAGATCACCAGCACCTTGCGTCCGCGCTCGCGGCGCAGGAAATCAGCCAGCCAGGTGACGCGCGGGTCTTCGGCGCACCAGGTGTCGTCGCGGAACACGCTTTCCGGGTGCAACAGGTCATCCGGGTGGGCCGGGTCAAAATGGATCGGCCCGTACATGGCCGGGTAAGGGAGCGCCACGCCGTGTACGTGGCGGGCCGGGAACCCGGCGATATGCTTGCGCGTGTTGCGGAACAGCACGCGGCCGGTGCCGGAACGGTCCAGCAGTTCGCGCAGAATCTGTTCCCGATGGGCCTCGTCGATGGGCACATCCGGCACGTGCTCTGCCAGCGCCTGTTTCAACCCGGCCGACCACTGTGGTTGGTCAACCAGGTCTGCAGCGAGGGCAGCGATGGCCTGATAGTGTTGCTGCTCCTCGCGAAATGCCTCCAGGCTGTGGAAGCGGTCCGGGTCGAGCAGTTGCAGCCGGGCAAAATGGCTTTCCAGGCCAAGCTGCTCAGGCGTGGCGGTCAGCAGCAGCAGACCCCGGGCGGCGGCGGCCAGCCGGGCGACGCGTTGATAGGCTTCGCTGGGGGCGTTGGGGCGCCAGTCCAGATGGTGCGCCTCGTCCACCACCAGCAGGTCCCATTCGGCGGCAGCGAGCAGATCGATGTCGCAGCTTTCCAGAAAATCAGTGCTGCACAGGATCAGCTGTTCGCTCATGAACGGATTCTCCCGCTCACCCGGTGCGTCGCCCTGTTCCTCGACGATCAGGCGCGCCAGCATGTCCTTGATGCTTTCCTCCGGTTGCAGCGCGGCCAGCCGTTCGTGATCGAAGATACTGAAGTGCAGATTGAAGCGCCGCACCATTTCCACGAACCACTGATGAACCAGCGGCTGTGGCACCACGATCAGCACACGCTGCGCACGGTGGGTGATCAACTGCTGGTGCAGGATCAGGCCGGCCTCGATGGTCTTGCCCAGGCCCACTTCATCGGCCAGCAGCACGCGCGGTGCATAACGGCCGCCCACTTCGTGGGCGATCCAGAGCTGGTGGCCGATCAGATCGATGCGAGGGCCGCGCAGGCCGCGCACCGGTGAATTTTCCGCGTGTGCCCGGGCGTTCAGCGCGGCCACACGCAGGTTGAACCAGTTGGTGCTGTCGAGCTGCTTGGAGAACAGCCGGTCGGTCACCGCCGAGAGTTCCACCTGATAGCCGAGCTGGCTTTCCGGGACCTGCCGCAGGGCGGCCGGGTCGTCCTCCGGCGCGGCCCGATAGATCAGCAACTGATCCACCTCGACCGCTTCGTGCACGATCAGGCGCTGGCCGTCCTGGGTGTGGATCGTGTCACCGGGCGTAAACGCCATGCGGGACAGGGGGGCATTGGTCTTGGCGTAGGTGCGTTCTTCCTCGCAGCCGGGATAGAACAGAGTGACGAGGCGATAGTCGAGGTTGACGACGATCCCGAGGCCCAGCTCGGTCTCGGTTTCGCTGAGCCAGCGCTGGCCAATGGCAAATTCAGTCATGAAATCCGGTGCTGTGTGGGCCGGGGAACAACACACTCCCGGCGTGAATGTCAGGGGCAGGCGTGGCGGGCACGGCCTGAGCATCAGCCCCGATCCGTGTCGGGTGCGGCGGATTATACGGGCATTCGGGGGGTGGCCGCACGCCGCACCGGGTGGCACGGGTGCGGCGCCGCGCTCAATGCAGCTTACGGGGCGTGAGCGGATTGCCGTCGAACTGGATACCGGCCCAGCCGTGGCGCATGAACACACGGATATTCGGGTGGTTCTTGCCGTTGAGCTGGTCGAGCACATCGTCGCGGTAGAAGCGGCCAAAACAGGCCAGCGTGCGCGCGGTGTTGAGCTCGTGCCGCTGGGCGAAGGCAAAAATGCGACATGAGCCCTCGTTCTCGCCGGCGGCATTGATTACCTGGTCACCCTTGACGCCGTTGACGAAGCGGGTGGGTGTGTAGTCGTAGTGTCTCTCGATGATCGCCATGACCTGCTCGAACTCGACCTCGTTGGGGCGGGTTTCCAGCAGTTGCAGCAGCGATTCTTCGGTCAGCGCTGCGGTGTCGGACGTTGCGTCAGTTGCATTCATAACGGTCTTTCGCCTTTGTCACGGTGCGCTCTGGCCCGTTGCCGGCGCCCCCTGGGCCGGCATCAGCGGGTTGCAGTCACGCAGTATCACCCGGCCCTCAAGCAGATTGCCTCGGGCGTATTCGCTAAATATACAGGTGTTGCTTTGCGGATCGTAGTTCTCGATCCACAGATTGTCATCTTTCCAGGTGGCCCCCATGTGCATCTGCCCGGCCGGGATGCGGATCGACATGGTGCCGCCCCAGCGCTTCACGAACATCTGCTCCAGATAGAAGTAATAGAGCAGCGTGCTGGCCACTACCAGAATGACCGTAATCAGCAGCGCGGGTTTCCATTTGCCGAGCCGGACCCCGAAACCGAACAGCAGAGCAAACACCAGTGCGGCGACCAGCAACCAGTAGAGATAGGAAATCATGCCTGCAATCCCTGATGGCAACAGAAGCGCTGATGATAGCATGGTGTCCCGTCGGGACGGTGAAGGGTCGTTAAAAGATGGTGGCGAAAACGCCGGAGATGGTGTGGTTTGTGTATATCCTGCGCTGTGCGGACGCCAGTCTGTACACTGGTATTACCAATGATTTACAGCGCCGTGTGCTGGCGCACAACCATGACCGCACCGGCGCCCGCTACACGCGGGCGCGACGGCCGGTAGAACTGGTCTGGCACGAACAGCATGCCTCCCGCAGCGACGCCTTGCGTCGCGAGGCGGCCATCAAGCGCCTCAGCCGGGCCAAAAAAATGCACCTGCTCGGCGCTGCCGGCGAGCCTTGAGAAGCTGTTTCCCGTGCACAAAAAACCCCACCGGGGTGGGGTTTTTTGTCAGCGTATCACCAGAGGGTGATCAGCCAGGGGTAACGTTAGCCGCTTGAGGACCTTTCGGACCTTGCTGGATTTCATAGGTCACTTTCTGACCTTCCTGCAGCGTCTTGAAACCGGTGCCCTGAATCGCGCTGAAATGTACGAATACGTCTGCGCCGCCGTCGTCCTGAGTAATGAAGCCAAAACCCTTGGACTCGTTGAACCATTTAACAGTGCCGGTAGCCATTGAATCTATACCTCAGAAAACCAATCAAATTCGTGTGTCGCGTGCAGTCTTCGGGGTTTGGGGGTGTTGAGGAGGTAACACAGACGGGAACGACCAAAACATCCACTGCCTTCCTTCTGCAGCTTTAGGCACCTTACGCCGTTTCCCTGGGGCGCGCCAGTATTTTTTTGCAGCCGCGCAGGAGGCGGTGGCGTTGCCGCTATCTTGTTGAGCTCAAAGGTAAATTGTTGTTCAGTAGAGGTTGCCGACGGGCGCCGGACGAACCTATCCGGTGGCCCTGTGTCACACTGACACGGGCGATGGCAGGCGAAAAACGGGGCCTGTTACCGCGCCGGCACCCTGCACAGGAGGGCGAGACGTGGCTGCACATTCCGCTTCCAATATCCCCCCGCCGGGCCGTCGATGGCGGGCCCTTGGTGCACTCACCTGTCTGGTGCTGGGCAGCCTCATGAGCCTGGCGTCGATGATTTCCACGGGCCAGGCCTCGCGCGCTCCGGTCGTGGTACTCGACATCGACGGGCCGATTGGCCCTGCCACGACGGACTACCTGTCGCGCAGCATGGCCACCGCCCGCGATGAACACGGCGCGCAACTGGTGGTGGTTCGCCTGGATACCCCCGGCGGGCTCGACAGTGCCATGCGCGACATGATCAAGGAGATCCTGGCCTCACCCGTGCCGGTCGCGGTGTATGTCAGCCCCGGTGGCGCACGGGCCGCCAGCGCCGGGACCTATCTGCTTTATGCCAGCCACATTGCCGCCATGGCGCCCTCGACCCATCTGGGCTCGGCGACACCGGTGCAGATCGGCGGCATGCCCGGGCAGCCCGGGCAGCCTGACGCAGAAAAAGAAGGCGAGACGGATGAAGACGGCAAGCGCCGCGGCGGTACGGCGATGGAGCGCAAGGTGCTGGAAGACGCGGTGGCGTACATCCGCAGCCTGGCAGAGCTGCGTGGCCGCAATGCCGAGTGGGCCGAGCAGGCGGTGCGTGACGCGGTAAACCTGACCGCCCCGGAGGCGCTGGCGCAGCAGGTGATCGACTATGTGGCGCCGAGCCTGGAGGACCTGCTGACGCAGCTTGATGGCCGCGAGGTGGCGCTCGACGGCGGCACGCGCACCCTGCAAACCGCCGGCGCCGGCGTGGTGACGCTGGAACCGGACTGGCGCAATCAACTGCTGTCGGTGATCACCAACCCCAACATTGCCTACTTCCTGATGCTGGTCGGCTTCTACGGCATCATTTTCGAACTGGCCAGCCCCGGCAATATTTATCCCGGCGTGATCGGTGCCATCTGCCTGGTGCTGGCGCTGTATGCGTTTCAGGTCTTGCCGGTCAACTACGCCGGCCTGGCGCTGATCCTGCTGGGGGTGGCCTTCATGGTGGGTGAAGCGTTCATGCCCAGTTTCGGCGCGCTCGGGCTGGGTGGCGTGGTGGCGTTCGTGTTCGGCTCGGTGATCCTGCTGGACGATGCGCACCTGCGTATCTCATTGCCGCTGATTGGCGGCCTCGCGCTGGTGTCCGCCGGCTTCATGCTGTGGACCCTGACGCGCCTGCTGCGCTTGCGACGACGGCCACCGCAGACAGGCGAAGAGGCGCTGATCGGCCAGCTGGCCACGGCACAAAGTGATTTCCAGGGCGAAGGCCGGGTACGGCTGCTGGGTGAATCCTGGCTGGCCAGCGCACCGGGCCGGGTGCGCCGTGGCGAGACATTGCGCGTGGTCGCTGTGGATGGCCTGCGCCTGAAGGTTGAACCCGCCGGTGCCGCCGCACCGGCGCTGCATGAGGAGAACAGATCATGATTGCTTATCTGATACCCATTCTGTTTGTGCTTGGCCTGGTCGCGTTGTCAGTGCGCATCCTGCCCGAGTATCAGCGTGGCGTGGTGTTTTTTCTCGGCCGCTTCCAGGGTGTGAAAGGGCCGGGTCTGATCATTGTGATTCCCGGTGTCCAGCAGATGGTGCGCGTGGACCTGCGCACCATCACGCTGGATGTGCCGAGCCAGGATGTGATCTCGCGCGACAACGTCACCGTGCGCGTGAATGCGGTGCTGTATTTCCGCGTGGTGGACCCGAACAAGGCGATCATTCAGGTGGAGGATTACTACAGTGCCACCAGCCAGCTGGCGCAGACCACGCTGCGCTCTGTGCTGGGCAAACATGACCTGGATGAAATGTTGTCCGAGCGCGACAAGCTCAATATCGATATTCAGGAAATCCTGGATGAGCAGACCGACAACTGGGGCATCAAGGTGCAGAACGTGGAGATCAAGCACGTCGACCTGAACGAAAACATGATCCGCGCCATTGCCCGCCAGGCGGAAGCCGAACGGGAGCGGCGTGCCAAGGTGATTCACGCCGAAGGTGAACAGCAGGCCGCCGAAAAACTGGTGGAGGCCGCCAACATCATGAGCGCCACGCCGGGCGCCATGCAGCTGCGCTACCTGCAGACCATGAGTGACATGTCGAACAAGAATTCATCCACCATCGTGTTTCCGCTGCCGATGGATGTGATGGAGATGTTCAGGAAGAAACCTTGAACATGGCGGCGGGCTACAAGCCTTCTGCTCGCGGCTCGTCGCCCGCCGCCACGTTCACTTCAAATTTGCCGCCACTTCCAGTTCGCGCAGCCCGTGTTCCAGATAATCGAGCAGGCGTTGCATCGACGGCAGGGTCCGACGGCAACCAATGAACCCGAACTCGAGCTGGTCGACATAACTGGTCAGCGTGATGTTCAGCGCGATCTGGTTCAGCGCGATGGACACCGGGTACATGCCTTCCAGTTTCGCGCCGTTCCAGTACAGCGGTTCCTTCGGGCCGGGCACGTTGGAGATGATCACATTGAAAGCGCGCCACTCCGGTGCCAGGCCAGTCAGCAGGTTGAGGCCGGTGGGGGCCATCATCAGGGCGGTCAGGTTGAGAATTTCCGCCGGCGTCATCTGTTTATAGCGGCACTTGGCTTCTTCCACCGAGGCCTTGATCACGCGCAGGCGGTTGGCCGGGTCGGCGATGTGCGTGCCCAGGTTGGCCAGGATCATGGCGATCTGGTTGCCGCCAGCGCTGTCGTCCTGGCGCAGGTTCACCGGCACCATCGCGATCAGCGGCTTGTCCGGCAGCGCATTCTGGCTGATCAGATATTCGCGCAGCGCACTGCCACACACCGCCAGCACGATGTCGTTGAGGGTGCAGCCGAACACCTTGCTGATCGCCTTGAAACGGCTGGTGTTGTACGACTGCGCCGCAAACCGGCGGCTACCGGTGATGCGCTGGTTGATGATGCTCTGCGGCGCCTGGAAGATCGATACATAGTCCTCGTCACCGCGCGCTTTTTGCGTCATCTGATAGACCTCCCGCGCCAGTGCTGGCACGGTCGCAATCTGTTTGCTCAGGCCGGCGGTGAGGCGCGCCAGGCCGCTGACGGCGGCCACCGGGTTGGCGGTAAGCTGCATGCGTTCGCGGCGCTTGGGGGTGTTGGCCCATACCGGCGGCAGGTCGCGTTCGTTCGGGTCCGAGGACAGCGCCCGCATGCCCATGCGCATGGCGGAAATCCCATCCACCACCGAGTGGTGCACTTTGGTGTAGAGCGCGAAGCGGCGACCGCGAATACCTTCGATCAAATGCGCTTCCCACAGTGGACGTTCACGGTCGAGCAGGTTGGAGTGCTCGGCGGACACCAGCGACAGCAGCTCGCGGATCCGGCCCGGCTTCGGCAGCGCCTCGTGGCGGAAATGGTGGTCGATATCAAACTGCTTGTCCTCGATCCAGAAGCTCTGTCCGAACCGGGTGAACAGCCGCTGGTTGAAGGGCGCCACCGGGCAGCAGTAGTCGCGCATGGACTGGGCCAGCTCGCTGACATACTTCGGCCCTGCGTCCTCAGGGAAACTGAACAGTTGCAGGCCAGCCACATGCATGGGCTGCTGGCGGCCTTCCAGCCAGAGAAACAGTTGATCGACCGGGCTGAGCGCTTTCATCAGAGATCCTTCTGCTATCGTTATCGCTGATCGTGTTGTCGCGGTTTTAATGCCTGCAAAACGCAGACCACTATTTGCCTTGCCAATGTCGCATCGAGGTAGAGATGCCGGAGCGTTTGGCGACTTCATCCCATATGGGCCCCGGCAGCGCCCCCTTGAGCAGGTCGATGCCACGTACCAGTGGCGGTTCGACCACTAGGGCCTGCCGGTGTTTCACGCCGCGCAGGATGGATTTGACCACTTTCTCCGGGGTCAGCATCGGCGACAGAATCGGGTTACGCACGCCGTCGAACATGCCGGTGCTGATGTAGCTCGGGCACACGGTGGTCACTGACACATTGTTGATGGCCCGCTCTTTCAATTCCAGCCGCAACGATTCGGAAAAGCCCAGCACCGCCCACTTGCTGGCGGCGTAGGTGCTGCCGAACGGCAGGCCGATATACGCGCTGGCGCTGGCAATATTCACCAGGTGCCCCTGGGGGGCGTTGCGCAGGTCGTCCATGAAGGCGTGGCTCATTGCTATCAGCCCGAGCGTGTTGATCTGCAGAGTGTTCAGATGTTCGCTCAGTGCCACCTGTTCGAATTCGCCGCCGAATACCACGCCGGCGTTATTGACCAGGATATCGATCTCGCCGATCTCGGCGTGCAACTGGTCGCGAAACGGCGCAATACTGTCCAGGTCGCTGACGTCCAGCAGCCGGGCGTGGCCGCGCCCTCCGGCCGCCTGCACCCGCCGTGCCACGTCTTCTGCCGGTTTGCGCCGGCGCGCGGTCACGATCACTTCGGCGCCGCGACGGCCAAGCTGCTCGGCCATCAGCGCACCGATGCCGGAGCCGGCTCCGGTGATCAATACCCGTTTACCCTGATAGTAAGACATGACGCCATCCTCTCTGGCCGCCGCGTGGCGATAGGGCGAAAGACTAAAGGAAGCAGAGCATCCTGCCTACGCGCGGCAGGCAGAGGCCGATGGCCGTTGGGTCACCCATGGCATCTCACTGCCGGTTGTCAGTAGTATCGGTAGAAACAACGAACAACATAAAGCACGCAGGGACAGGCATGACGACCAGGAAGGGAGTGTGTGCATTTTGGCTTTGGCTGATCAGCGTGATCAGCGTGGCGCCGGCGATGGCGGCGCCCCTGACACTGAGCCCCCCGGTGGCGCCCACGGCGCTGGCATCCTATCTCGACTACTGGTGTGACGGCGACGGACAGGCCACGCTGGCCCAGGCCCGGCAACAGGACTATCGCCGTGTTGGCAGCGCCCAGGTGGCGCTCGGCTACCGCGATGACGCCTGCTGGTTTCGGGTGTCACTGCTGCACCACGGTGATGCACCGCTGCCGTTGTGGTTAACGGTGGATTATGCGCTGCTGGATGCGCTGGACGTGTATCTGGTGCAGGGCGATGACCCGCTACCGCGCGCGCACTGGTCTCTGGGCGAGGCGATGCCGTTTGCTGAGCGGCCAGTGGCCACCCGTGCCTTCACGGTGCCGCTGAGCCTGCCGGCGGCATCCTCACAGGCGCTGTACCTGCGTGTGCAGACGCAAAGCTCCATGACGGTGCCCGTGCAACTCAGCGGCAGCCAGCCCTGGCTGGAGTATGCGCTGGGCCATGACTGGATACTGGGCGTCCTGTATGGCATCGGCTTCGGCCTGTTTGCCTATCATCTTGTGCTCTGGCTTGGTGCACGCGAGAAAGCCAACCGTTTCTATGTGCTGCATGTTGGCAGCGCCCTGTTGTACGTCGCCTGCCTGCAGGGTGTGGCGCAACGGTTCTGGCCGGCACTGCTGCCGTGGCCGGCGGACCTGCCGTTTCTGGCGGCCTATCTGGCGCTGCTTTCCGGTGCACTGTTCGCGCGTGATTTTCTCGATACCGCCTCGCTGCCGAAAACCGACGGCTTTCTGCGGTTGCTGATCGGGGCACTGAGCCTGGCGATGCTCGGCCAGTTGTTGCTGCCACACGGCAGCATGAACCACCTGCAGGGCGTCTTTGCGATTCTGACCATCGCCACGCTGATGCCGGTGGGCCTGATCTGCCTGTGGCGCCAGCGGCCGCAAGCCCGGGTCTTTCTGCTTGCCTGGGGGCTGTTCCTGGTGATGGTGGTGGCGCTGGCGCTGAACACCTACGGCCTGCTGGGTACCTTCCCGGTGCTGCTCAACCTGCACGGCCTGCAGATTGCGCTGGCCTGCCAGCAGATCCTGCTGTCGCTGGGGCTGGCCGGCCGGCTCAACACTCTCAAGCGCGAAAGCCTGGAGCGCGCTCACGAGATGGCCCGCGCGCAGGCCGACAATGCGGCAAAAAGCGAATTTCTGGCGCGCATGAGCCATGAGATCCGCACGCCGATGAACGCAGTGCTCGGGCTGACGGAACTGATGCGCGATACACGGCTGGACCCGACCCAGCGCAACTACATGGACACCATCTACAACGCCGGCCAGAGCCTGCTTGGTGTCATCAACGACATTCTCGACTATTCCAAGATCGCGGCCGGCAAGCTGGAACTGGAAGCCCACGACTTCAACCTGCCGAAACTGCTGGAAGACTGCCTGACCATTTTCCACGGCAGCGCGGAACAGAAAGGCCTGCGGCTGGTGGCGGACCTGTCTGCCGACCTGCCCGAATGGGTGTCCGGTGACGGCCCGCGCCTGCGCCAGGTGGTGCTGAACCTGCTCTCCAATGCGGTGAAATTCACTCAGCGTGGTGAGGTGCGGTTGAGCGCGCACTGTGTTCTCAAAGGCGATGTGGTGTGGCTGCACTGTGTGGTGGCCGACGAGGGCATCGGCATGACCCGCGTCCAGGTGGCGCAATTGTTCGAATCGTTCCAGCAGGCGGATATTTCCACCACGCGGCGTTACGGGGGCACCGGGCTGGGGCTGGCAATCTCCCGGCAACTGGTGGAGCTGATGGGCGGTGGTATAGAAGTTGAAAGCCGCGCCGGGCAGGGCTCGCGCTTTCACTTCCGCGTGCGGTTGTTGCAGGGGCGGCCGCCGGAGCTTGGCACGGATGAGCCGTCACCCTCCAGTTTTGCGGGCGTGAAAGTCCTGTTGGTGGAAGACAACGCCGTCAACCAGATGGTGGTGCGGGCGCTGCTCGGACGGCTGGGGGTGAGCGCGTCACTGGCCTCGGGTGGGGAAGAAGCGCTGGAGATGCTGGCGGCAGGGGACCGCTTCGACCTGATTCTGATGGATTGTGAAATGCCCGGCCTGGACGGGTATGAAACCACGCGACGTATTCGTTTGCTGGAACGCAGCGGCGCCCTGCCGCACCGGCCGGTCATCGCGCTCACGGCCCACGCACTGAGCGAACATCGTGAACGCTGCCTGGCCGCGGGCATGGATGATCACCTGTCCAAGCCGCTGACGTTGCAGCAAGTGACCGCCACGTTATACAAATGGCTGCCGCCGCGGACGGGCGGGGGATAAGTTAAACTCTGGTTCTATCCACCGCACCCTCAACCCAGGCCATCACACCATCAAAAAAGGCCCCGAAGGGCCTTCTCCTGCGCAGGATGCACCTCACTCGTAGTCGAACGAAAAGTGCTCCGGCTTCAGTTGCATCATGACTTTGGTCGGCTTGAGCATGCTGTCGGCATGGCCTTTCGCCTGCGGCAGCATGTGCTCGAAATAGAATTCCGCCGTGGCCAGCTTGGCCTCGTAGAATTCCTTCGGCTGCTCGCCACCGGTGGCGATTTTTTCCTGTGCCTTGGCGGCCATCAGTGCCCAGAAGTAGGCCATCATGGCGTAGCCGGAATACATCAGGAAATCCGCGCTGGCGGTGCTGACCACATCGCGGTTTTTCGACGCGGTGAGCATGATGCGGGTGGTCAGGTAATTCCACTGAGCGGCTATTTTCAGCAGCTTCCATGCATACGGGCGCAGCGTGTTGTTGGTCATGTTGCGGGTGCCGAAATCGACCAGTTTCTGGCTGAATTCGCGCACGCACTTGCCACGGGTCATCAGCAGTACTTTACGGCCGAGCAGGTCGAGGGCCTGGATGCCGGTGGTGCCTTCGTACAGGGTGCTGATGCGCGCGTCACGGGAGATCTGCTCCATGCCGTGCTCGCGGATATAACCGTGGCCACCGAACACCTGCATGCCCAGGTTGGCGCAGTCCAGGCCCTTCTCGGTCAGGAAACCCTTCAGGATCGGTGTCAGGAAGCCGAGCTGGCCGTCCCAGTATTCCTGTTTCTTTTTGTCGCCTTCGAGGATGCCGGCGATCATCTGGTCGGCATACTGCGCGGTGAAATACAGCATCGCGCGGCCGCCTTCGGCGATCGCCTTCTGCGTCAGCAGCATGCGGCGCACGTCACCGTGGTGAATGATGGCATCGGCGTTCTTGTCCGGCTCCTGCTTGCCGCCGAGGGCGCGCATGGAACGGCGTTCCTTGGCGTACGGCAGTGCGCCCTGGAACGACAGCTCGGCGTGACACACCCCTTGCATCGCGGTACCGATACGCGCCGAGTTCATGAAGGTGAACATGCACTCCAGCCCTTCGTTCTCCGGGCCGATCAGGAAGCCGGTGGCGTCATCGAAGTTCATCACGCAGGTGGCGGAGGCCTTGATGCCCATTTTCTTTTCCAGCGCACCGACGCTGACGCCGTTGTCCTCGCCGATCTTGCCTGGCAGGTACTTCGGCACAATGAACAGCGAGATGCCCTTGGTGCCCGGCGGGGCATCCGGCAGCCGTGCCAGCACGATGTGCACCACATTTTCGGTCAGGTCATGGTCGCCGGAGGAGATGAAGATCTTGGTGCCGGTGATCTTGTAGCCACTGTTGCCATCCGGCACGGCGCGCGTCTTCACCTGGCCCAGGTCGGTGCCGCACTGGGGCTCGGTCAGGCACATGGTGCCGGCCCAGGTGCCTTCCGTCAGCGGTGTCAGGAAGGTGTTCTTCTGCTCGTCGGTGCCGTGCAGCATGATGGTGTTCATCGCGCCCAGCGACAGGCCCGGGTACATGGCGAACGACCAGTTGGCGGTGCCGAGCATTTCCTGCTTGAACAGGCCGAGCGACATCGGCAGGCCCTGGCCGCCGTACTCCACCGGGTGTGACAGGCCCTGCCAGCCGCCGGCGACGTATTCGTCATAGGCTTCCTTGAAGCCTTTCGGCGTGCTGACCTGGCCGTCCACCAGCTTGCAGCCTTCCTCGTCGCCGCTCTGGTACAGCGGGGCGATGGTGTTTTCGCACAGGCGCGCGCACTCGGACAGGATTGCCTCCACCATGTCCGGGGTGGCTTCTTCACCGTTCGGCAGCGTCTTGTAATGGCTCGCGTAGTCGAAGACTTCGTTGAGCAGGAAGCGCATGTCGCGCATCGGAACCTTGTACTGAGGCATGGTCTCTCCTTTCTGCGGCGGCTGCCGGCTGGATCGGTGAACACCTGCGCAGCGGCGGCCTGCACGGGAGGCTCCGCGAAGCCTCTGCAATCAAGCACTGCACGTGATTGATCTGACGTGCCCATCAGGTGGGTGCGCGCCGCAGGGGCGGCCCGGAAACGGCTCTGGCCCCCTGCTAACAGGTTTAACGGTGCGCAGTTATAGCGAAAGGCGAGTGAACAAGCGTTGACTGTAAATACCGTGAAAAGCGGCGCTGTGGTGATTCGCGGCGTGTCAGCCCTTTGGCAGGCGGATGCCGACCAGGCTGACCCGGCCCCGTTCCATGGCCCGCACGCGCAGGCGAATGCCACCCAGATCGATGGTGTCGCCGATCACCGGGGTGGTGCTGTGCCGGCGCCGGAACAACTGCTCCAGTGACAGCGCCAGTTCTTCTTCGGCAAGCCCGGCAAGGCCGTAGCTCATGGCCACGTCCGCCACCTGCACGTTGGCGCGCACGGTGAAGTCACCATAGAAGCGGCGCAGCGCCACGGTGGAGGACAGGAACCACTCGCTGAGCTGCTCCAGCTCACCGTGGCTGGCCAGCAGCGACAGCGTATCCCCGGCACGCAGCGGCGGGTTGTCCTCCAATGGCAGGGAATTGCCGGCACGCACCAGCGCCACCGGGCGGATCAACGGCGTGACGAGATGGGACAGGGTCTTGCCGTCGGCACGCGAGCCGGGTTCGATGCGAAATTGCGTTATGAATTGATCGTCCACGCCCTCCAGCCCGACCTCGGTCAGCGGCTTGGCCGCCGGCGGCAGCGCCAGCTTCAGGCGCCGGGCCATCGGGCCGAGCGTGGTGCCCTGCAGCAGCAGCGACGCGATCACCACCACGAAGACGATATCGAACAGCAGCCGGCTCTGGTCCAGCCCCGACATCAGCGGAAACACTGCCAGCACGATCGGTACCGCGCCGCGCAGGCCGGTCCAGGCGATAAAACCCTGTTCGCGACGCGGGAAGCCAAACGGCAGCAGCGACAACCAGACCGCCAGCGGCCGTGCCACCAGCATCAGGAACAGGGCGATGGCCAGCCCCGGCAGCAGCGAGTCGAGCATTTCCTTGGGCGACACCAGCAGGCCCAGCAGCAGGAACATGCCGGACTGCGCCAGCCACGCCATCGAGTCCATGGAGCGCAGCACGTTGTCGCTGGTGCCGCTGCGCCAGTTGCCGGCCACCAGACCGGCCACATAGGCGGCCAGGAAACCGGAACCGCCCAGCAGATTGGTGATCGCAAACAGCGACAGGCCGCCGGTGCACAGCAGCAGCGCGTGCAGCCCCTCGTTGCTGCGCACGCGCAGCAACAGTTCGGCCAGCAGAATGCCCAGGCCGACACCGAGCAGCGCGCCGACGCCGAACTGCTGGATCAGGGTGGTCAGGGTTTCCGCACCCCAGCTGGCGTCCGGCTTGAGCAGCAGGTCGATCAGCAGCACGGTAATGAAAATCGCCATCGGGTCGTTCAGGCCGGACTCGATTTCCAGCGTGCTGGCCACGCGCGCATTGATGCGTACCCCGGCGCTGCGGATCATGCTGAACACCGCCGCTGCATCCGTGGAGCCGATGATGCCGCCGAGCAGCAGGCCCACGCGCCAGTCCACGCCCAGCAGCCAGGTGGCAAAGGCGCCGGTGAACATGGCTGACAGCGCCACGCCCAGGGTGGCCAGCGACAGGGCCGGTTTCAGGCCGACCCGGAAGGTTTCCAGGCGGGTGCGCAAGCCGCCGTCCAGGAGGATAATGGCCAGCGCCAGATTACTGATCAGGAAGGCGAAATCGACATCCTCGAACTGGATGCCGCCAATGCCGTTCTCGCCGGCGGCCATGCCGACACCAAGAAAGACCAGCAAGGTGGGAACGCCTATCCGGGTGCTGAGTGACCCCAGCAGCAAACCGATAAAGAGGATGAACGCGCCGATCAGGATAAAGACGTTCAGGGATTCCACGCTGTCGTTTCCCGGATGGCCTGGATTGGACAAAAAGCAGCCAGAGTGTAACACAAGTGTTTGAGCGCCCTCTTTTATTTCAGGCGCCGAGCTATATACTACGCGCCCCTTTGCTCATAATTTGAGCAGGCCGGCGACGCCGCCATGCAACAGGCAACACAGCAGGCAATGCAGCAGACAACGCGCAGACAATGACCAGGTGAGCATCATGGACTTCCCCAAGCGTTTTGCAGTGATCGTGATCGGTGGCGGCCATGCCGGCACTGAAGCCGCGCTGGCCGCCGCGCGCATGGGTGTGGAGACCCTGCTGCTGACCCACAACATCGAGACGCTGGGCCAGATGAGCTGCAACCCGGCCATCGGCGGCATCGGCAAGAGCCATCTGGTGCGCGAGATCGACGCCCTGGGCGGCGCCATGGCGCGCGCCACCGACCGCGCCGGCATCCAGTTCCGCGTGCTCAATGCCCGCAAGGGCCCGGCGGTGCGCGCCACCCGCGCCCAGGCCGACCGCATCCTTTATAAAGCGGCGATTCGCGAGATGCTCGAGAACCAGCCGCACCTGACGATTTTCCAGCAGGCAGTGGATGATCTGATCGTCGAACAGGGCCGCTGTGTGGGCGCGGTCACCCACATGGGCCTGCGCTTTCAGGCAGACGCCGTGGTGCTGACCGCCGGCACCTTCCTGGGCGGGCGTATCCACATCGGCCTGGAAAACCATTCCGGCGGCCGTGCCGGTGACCCGCCGTCCATTGCGCTGGCGCAGCGCCTGCGTGAACTGCCGTTCCGGGTTGACCGCCTGAAAACCGGCACGCCGCCGCGCATCGACGGCAAGTCGGTGGATTTCTCGGTGATGGAAGCACAATGGGGCGACACACCGACCCCGGTGATGAGCTACCTGGGCCGCGTGGAAGAACACCCGCGCCAGACCTGCTGCTACATCACCCACACCAACGAGCAGACCCACGACATCATCCGCTCGGGCTTCGACCGCTCGCCGATGTTCACCGGCGTGATCGAAGGCGTCGGCCCGCGCTATTGCCCGAGCATCGAAGACAAGGTGAACCGCTACCCGGACAAGAACACGCACCAGATCTTCGTCGAGCCGGAAGGGCTGACCACCCATGAGCTGTACCCCAACGGCATCTCCACCAGCCTGCCGTTCGACGTGCAGCTGGCGGCCGTGCGCTCCATTCGCGGCTTCGAGCAGGCGCACATCACCCGGCCGGGCTATGCCATCGAGTACGACTTCTTCAACCCGCAGGACCTGAAGCACTCGCTGGAAACCAAACACATGCCGGGCCTGTTCTTCGCCGGTCAGATCAACGGCACCACCGGCTACGAAGAAGCCGGCGCCCAGGGCCTGCTGGCCGGCATCAACGCCGCGTTGCTGGCGCAGGACAAAGACGCCTGGTATCCGCAGCGCGACGAGGCCTACCTCGGCGTGCTGGTGGACGATCTGATCACCCTCGGCACCCGCGAGCCGTATCGCATGTTCACCAGCCGTGCGGAGTACCGGCTGCTGCTGCGCGAAGACAACGCCGACCTGCGCCTGACCGAAAAAGGCCGCGCACTGGGCCTGGTGGACGATGAACGCTGGGCCGCCTACTGCGCCAAGCGCGATGGCGCCGAGCGCGAAGCCGCACGCCTGCGCGCCACCTGGGTGCGGCCGGGCAGCGCCCGCAGCGCAGAGGTGAACGCGCTGCTGGATACCGACCTGACCCACGAATACACCCTGATGGATCTGCTCAAGCGCCCGGAAGTGACCTATGGCCCGCTGCTGGACGCCGCCGGCCTGGCGCCGGAAATGCCGGCCATCGCCGAGCAGGTGGAAATCCTCGCCAAGTACGCCGGCTACATTGATCGCCAGGCCGATGAAGTGGCGAAGCTGCGCGCGGCGGAAAACACCCTGCTGCCGGCCGACATGGATTACGGTCAGGTCAACGGCCTGTCCAACGAAGTCCGGCAGAAGCTGGACACCGCCCGGCCGGCCACACTCGGCCAGGCGGGGCGCATCCCCGGCGTGACGCCGGCAGCCATCTCGCTGCTGCTGATCCACCTGAAGAAGCAGGGCATGGCCCGGCGGCAACAGGACACCGACACCTCCGGAATGGCGCTGTGACGCTCGCCCGCCAGCTGGCCGACGGCATCGCTGCCCTCGGCCTGGTCATTGATGACGGCCAGCAACAACAACTGCTGGCCTATGTTGGTCTGCTGGACAAATGGAACAAGGCGTTCAACCTCACCGCCGTGCGTGACCCCGCCGAGATGGTCACCCGGCACCTGCTCGATTCGCTGGCGGTGCTGCCGTACCTGGGCACCGGCCACACGCTGGATGTGGGCACCGGCGCTGGGCTGCCCGGCATGGTGCTGGCGATCACCCGCCCCGCGCAGACGTTCACCCTGCTCGACAGCAACGGCAAGAAGACCCGCTTCGTCCGGCAGGCGGCGCTGGAGCTGGGGGTGACGAATGTCGAGGTTGTGCAGGCCCGCGTGGAACAGTACCGTAGTGAATCATTCCAGAACGGTTCACCCCAGGTGATCACCCGCGCATTCGCCTCACTGCCGGACATGCTGTCGCTGACGGGCCATTTGCTGGCCGATGGCGGCAGGCTGTTGGCGATGAAGGCCGCGCAGGCTGATGCCGAGACGGCGACCGTGCCGGCGCCCTGGCACGCGCAGTGCATCGCCCTGACGGTGCCGGGGCTGAATGAATCGCGTCAGTTGGTGATGCTGGAGCGGACGGCGGCGCAACAGCCGGTCGAGCAGGGTTAAGGAGAGTTGAAGTGACCACGGTGTTTGCAATCGCCAACCAGAAGGGCGGGGTGGGAAAGACCACCTCCAGCGTCAACCTGGCGGCCTCACTGGCCGCGACCCGTAAAAAAGTGCTGCTGGTGGATATCGACCCGCAGGGCAACGCCACCTCCGGCTCCGGCATCGACAAGCACGACACCGAATACACCGTCTACGACGTCCTTATTGACGGCGTGCCGGTGGAGCAGGCCATTGTCAGCACGCCGGCAGAGTCCGGTTTTGACCTGCTGGTGGCCAACGGCGACCTGACCGCCGCCGAGGTGCAACTGCTGGATCTGCAAGAGAAGGAATACCGCCTGCGCGAAGCGCTGGCAAAAGTGCGTGACCGTTACGACTACGTCCTGATCGACTGCCCGCCGTCACTGAACATGCTCACCGTGAATGCGCTGACGGCGGCCGACTCGGTGATCGTGCCGATCCAGTGCGAGTACTACGCCCTGGAAGGTCTCACCGCACTGCTCAACACCATCGAAAAGATCAGCAGCGTGTTGAATCCGTCACTGCATATCGGCGGTCTGCTGCGCACCATGTATGACCCGCGCAACAGCCTCTCCAACGATGTGTCCAACCAGCTTATCAGCCACTTCGGCGACAAAGTGTACCGGACCATCATTCCGCGCAACGTGCGGCTGGCGGAAGCGCCCAGCCACGGTGCGCCGGTGATCAGCTATGACGCCAAATCCCGTGGCGCCATCAGTTACCTGGCCCTGGCCGGCGAAATTCTGCGCCGCGAACAGGCCATCAAACAGTCGAAACAGGCACAGCAGGCAAAGGTGGAATAAGGCATGGCAGCCAAGCGTAAAGGGGGATTGAACAAGGGCCTGGACGCACTGCTCAGCCGCAACAACGCGCCCCGCGAAGACGTCAGCATTCACGACGACGAGGCAGTGCCCGTCGTGACCGACAGCGCACCGCGTGACGGTGACCTGCGCAAACTGCCGGTGGAGTTGCTCGAACGAGGCCGTTACCAGCCGCGCCGTGACATGTCACCGGAAGCGCTGGAAGAACTGGCCGAATCGATTCGCGCCCAGGGCGTGATGCAGCCCATTGTGGTGCGCCCGATCGGCGACAAGCGCTACGAAATCATCGCCGGCGAACGCCGCTGGCGCGCCGCGCAACTGGCCGGTCTGCACAGCATTCCGGCGGTGATCCGCGAGGTGCCCGACGAAGCCGCCATTGCCATGGCGCTGATCGAAAACATCCAGCGCGAAGACCTCAACCCGATGGAAGAGGCGCTGGCGCTGTCGCGCCTGAAAGACGAATTCACCCTGACCCACCAGCAGGTGGCCGACGCCGTGGGCAAGTCCCGTGCCATGGTCACCAACCTGCTGCGTCTGATCGCACTGGAAGAAGATGTGCGCAAGCTGCTGGAACACGGTGATCTGGAAATGGGCCATGCTCGCGCGCTGCTGGCGTTGACGGGCGGCAATCAGGTGGAAGCGGCACGCATGGTTGTGGCCCGTGGCCTGAACGTACGCCAGACCGAAGCGCTGGTGCGTGATTTTGAGAAGGTGCGCGCGGCACCAGCACCGAAGCGTGAAGACCCGAACGTAAAGCAACTGATCAACGATCTGTCCGATAAACTCGGCGCGCCGGTTGCCCTCAAACAGGGCAACGGCGGCAAAGGCAAACTGGTGATCAGCTACAACAGCCTCGACGAACTCGACGGCATCCTCGCGCACATCAAGTAATTTCCCTTCGTTATAGAGCCAAAGGCGAAACCCACCACGTCCATGCCCGTCATTCACTCCCGCAAAGTCATCGAAATCACCCAGCTTGGGAAGTAGGTAGTTCCGCTGATTTTGTGCGAGCAGTGCGTGACATGGACACGGTGGGTTTCGCCTTTGGCTCTACCCACCCTACCCACCCGCTGGAAGCATTACGCGCCGGGCTGAATCCGGCTCGCGCCAGTGATGTCATACTGGCACTGCTTGCAAAATGTGATCAAGGTCGTACAGTTCATCCGGCGTATCGGGGCTTGGGGTTGCACGGAGCGCATAACAATAATCAACACATCATAGCCCGGTTCGACGGGATTCGGCGTTGGCCGAACCATGCAGGGATGGCGTGCGATCAATAGACCCCAGATACTTCAGAGCCTTCAAGGCTGTGGATGAGGCCGGTAGTTTCAGTGACGCGGCCGATCTTGCCGCCATGACCCAGGCCAACGTCAGCAAGCATATCAAGGCGCTTGAAGACCAGATCGGCACCACGCTTTTCCTTCGTACACCCCAGGGCGCTGTCATCACGGAAGTGGGCATGCGGTTGCGTGACTACATCCGCAATATGGAAACCCTGCAATCACGCTTTCTGGCAGGCCTGCATGGGCAGGCGATGACAGAAAAACACCGCGTGTCCTGTGCGATGCCGGCCTCCTGTCTGTTGCTGCCGCGTGCCGTGGCACTGTTCCATCGCCAACAGGCGTACGCCGAGTTGTGCATCAACGTGCATCTGATTCGTGCCGACAGAATTATCGAGCGCGTCATGGATGGCAGTGTCGATCTCGGGGTCTCGATAGATCGCGTTGAGCATGACGGCCTGGATTATATTCCACTGTGCAAAGAGGAATATGTGGCAGCCGGTTCCCCGACGCTGAATATCGCAGCGCTCGATGCCGACAGCCTGCTGCAATACAACTTCATCAGCCACCCTGAGTTTGGATTCTACTTTCGCTGCTGGCGGTATCATTTTTTTCCAGAGCGTTCCCGGACCCGGTCGATATCCCTGAAATATGGCGGGCGTGCCACCAGCATCCATGATGCAGTGCTGATGGTGGTCAACGGTCTCGGCGTCAGTCTGTTCCCGCGACATTGCATCGATACGTACCTGCGCGAAGGGAAGCTGCAGGAGTATCGGCTGCCTGGCAGGCCCGTGCTGCTGAATGATCTGCATCTCGTCAGGCTGAACAACCTCATCAGACCTCAGGGCCTGGACCTGGTCGTCTCCCTGCTTGCAGAAAGCAGCGACTGACAGGCTGGCGAATTCCGGTATGGAATAGCCGCTATGCGGCATCCGAATTGTGTGCCTGGCCTCACCTTCCACAGAATCTCCCCTGACGCGAACCAGAACCGTGAGTGCACGAGGCGCTGACGGGCCGGCTCGTGCAATGACGCAGGAATCCGACCAGGGAGAGTCGACCCGTGATTAAACTGGAACAGCTTGTTCATGCCATTCAGTCAGCCGTCGTGGGCGCCAATGATGCGCTCCAGGGCCAGGCTGCCGCGTTCCTTGACCGTTTTTTTATCGCGGCCCCTGCATCGTCCGTGGAGGACGATAAAGAGAATCTGGCGCAGGACACTTTGCGGCCGCGCTGCGTGACCATGGAATACCCCACAGAAACCGCCGACGGCATTCAGACGCTGAATGTGAGTGTGCCGCTGATCGCGATGGTCCCCATTGTCCACTCCCGCATAGAAGAAGTGATTTTTCGTTCTTCGCTGGATGTACAGCAGGACGAAGACGGTGACGTGACGGTGTCTTTTGTGCCGCACCCCTCGAAGGGTGGGCTTTTCCGGCGCGACAGCACGCATGCCACCAGCACCGAGATAGAAATACGGATTCGCGGCGATGAAACGCCGGACGGTCTTCGCAAAATTGTCGAAGGCTACACCCGGGCATTGCGGGCGCAGATTCCCGGATAGGAAGAGCGGCCGTTCTGCATCACAACGTTAATTTTCAAGGAGAGAAAAGATGCCTGATAATCAAACACCCGAACTGGTCTCCATGGCCCAGCAGTTCACCGGCCTGCCGATGCGATCACTGATCGGCGGTCCATTGACTGCAGCGGCCCAGGCCAACAGCATGATGGCGGTCACCCAGACCAACTTCATGCTGGATACCTGCTTTAACCAGGAAGGCGAAGGCGAGACACGTACGCTGAGCCCGGTCATGGTCACCATGAGCATTACCCGTGGCGTGATCACCGAAACGGAAGGTGCCGATGGCAATCCTGGCGCGCCGATCATCAGCAACGTCACCACTTCCTTCGACGTCCCTCTGCTGACATTGATTCCGCTCAATTCCCTGGGCGTGACCGATGTTGAAGTGGGCTTCGACATGGAAGTGAAGTCGAGCTACTCGGATGAGGCGACGCAGGAAAGCTCCAGCGCCGGTCACGTGGACAGCGGCTTTGAATCCAAGCTCGGTGTCGGCTGGTTCTCCGTGGAGGTGAAGGGCAACGTCAGCTATGACAGCTCGCAGAAATCCACCAACACGACCAACTACCAGAAAAGCAACAGTGCGCAGTACACGGTGTCGGTGAAGGCCGGCCAGTTGCCGTTGCCGGAAGGTGTGACCACCATCATCCAGGCGTACACCAACTGCGTCAGCCCGATCACGCTTGGCAGTGCGACGCAGGCGCCTGACGCCTGATCACGTCGCGCCCACGCGTGAGCGCCAACCCTGCCCGGCACCTGTGTGCCGGGCAACCAGGAGACGACCATGCAAACCCAGATGGGATGCCCCGACTGCGGCACGGCGATCCTGCTTGATACCAGGTTGTTGTTGTCCGGGCGCAGCTTCATGTGTCCGCAATGCCATCTTTCCGTGGCGCTGGCAGGAGGAAGCCGGCGGCAGGTGCAAACTGCCGTGCAGGGTTTCGACCGGCTGGCGGCCATGAAGGACAGTGTCGGCAAGCGGGCCAGTGAGCGGCTCACCAAGAAACGAAATTAATCATTTCATCATCCAGGGAAACGGAGAAAACCATGCCCAAATACTATGTTGCATTCATCGACCGACCCCGCCATCACATGGTCATCCCGATGAAGGCGATGCTCAACCCCTATAATCAGCAGGCGGCCTTCTGTGCCGGCATGCCGCAATTTTTCGGCGGCACCGACGATCATAACCAGCCACCCGCGCAAGTGCTGGAAATGGAAGTGATGCAGGAGTCGCGTGGTACGCTGGAGCTTACTTCTGGCAGCCCGCGCAACTTCTACACGGAAGGTAATATGTTCTTTTACTACGCCCTTGAGAGCCAGTGGACGGCGACAGGCACTCCCTGGGGTGCAGCCAGCAATCCGGAACAGCAGGAGATGGACCGGCTCGTGACGATAGACCTGTCGCGTTTCGCGTCCGACATGACGGATGCGGCCATTATCACCGAGCTGGCGCGGCAATCCGGCAGCAACCTCGGCACCCCCGGTGGCACGCAGTTCCAGCAGTCGGCCACACGACAGGCCTTTATCCGCCTGATCCGTGGCTTCCTGGCGGGTACGCTCTGAGGTGAGTCGCCCCGGGCGGCAGCGTGGCAGAGCCCGCGCTGCCGCTCACTTCACCTGCTGCTTCCCCAGCTTGCGCGCCAGCGTGCGCCGATGCATGCCCAGCCGGCGCGCGGTTTCGGAAATATTGAAACCGGTTTCCGCCAGTGTTTCGTGAATACGCTCCCACTCCAGCGTCTTGATCGACGCGGCGCGTTGGGTCAGTGCCACATCGGTGCTGCCTTCCGCGCGTTCGAACGCGGCTTCAATGTCGTCGGTGTTGGACGGCTTGGCCAGATAATGGCAGGCGCCAAGCTTGATCGCTTCCACGGCGGTGGCAATGCTGGCGTAGCCGGTCAACACCACGATCAGCATGTCCGGGTTGTGCTGGTGCAGCGCCTGCACGCAGGTGAGGCCGGTGGCGTCGCCTTTCAGCTTGAGATCGACCACGGCATAGCCGGGCTGATGCGTCTGCAGCAAGGCCTCCATCTCTTCCATGCCGGCCGCATGCAGCACCTGATAACCGCGCCGTTCAAACGAGCGCACCAGCGTGCGGGCGAAAGCAGCGTCGTCCTCGACGATCAACAGGGTCCGGATGTCGGCGGGCGATGACGTCATGGCTCATTCCTCCTCCAGTGTGATCGCGGACAGCGGCAGCGACAGCGCGACGCAGGCGCCACCCTGGGGCATGTTGTGGGCGCTGAGATTGCCGCCGAGTGTGCGCGCCACGTTCATGACCAGGAACAGGCCCAGCCCGCTGCCGGGCCGGCCCTTGGTGGAATGATAGGGGCGGCCGAGCTGTTCAAGGATGGCCGGCGGAAAGCCGGGGCCGCGGTCGCGGACCGTGATGACCAGCATGGCCTCCTCTCGCGTCACATCCAGGCCGACCCATTCCGGTGACGCTTCCAGTGCATTGTCGAGCACATTGGCAATGCTCTGCCTGATGGCGGAATCGGACACGATATCCAGATCCTCGCCAAAGTGATTCTGGTAGCGGAAACCGTGCACTGGCCGGGTGGCACGCCAGTCGGCCACCAGGTCATCCAGAAAACGATGCAACGTGGTTTCTTCGGCCGCTTCGCCGCGTGCCTCGCCGGCGGACAATAGAATACCGCTGACAATGGATTTGCAGCGCAGTACCTGGGCCTGCATTTCGTCCAGTTCCTGCCGCACATCCGGGTCCGCGTTGAAGGCCGGCATACGGCGCCAGTCACCCAGAATCACCGACAGCGTGGACAGCGGCGTGCCCAGTTCATGGGCCGCACCGGAGGCGAGCAGGCCCATGCGCACGATATGCTCTTCCTCGGCGGCGCGTTGGCGCAGCTCGGCCAGCCGCGCGTCACGGGCACGCCGGTTGCGGGTGATGCGGCTGATAAAAATTACCAGCAGCGCCGCGTTGAGCACGAAGCAGATCATCATGCCCTTGACGTAATAACTGTGGTGGCCACGTTCGTAGTCTGCCGGCAACAGCAGTGGCCGGTCGGCGAGTGCCAGCCAGACGAAGCAGAGTGTGGTCGCCACCAGGATGGTCAGCGTGGACCAGGTTTCCAGCAATACGGCGCCGAGCACCACTTGCAGCAGAAACAGGAAGATAAACGGGTTGGCGGTGCCGCCGCTGAGGTAAAGCTGGATGGTGAGGGTGAACACATCCACCAGCAGCGACACCATCAGCTCGGTGTTGGTCACATCCTGTTTAAGGCGCAACCGCAGCAGGCTGATCCCGTTGAACGCCACCAGGCCGAGCAGCACCGCCACCATGTAGTTCAGCGGCAATTCGACGCCAAAACCAAAATGCGTCACGGCGATGGTGGCGATCTGGCCCAGCACCGCAATCCAGCGAAGCTGGATCAGCAGGTGCATGTTCTTGCGGCCTGTTCCGTCATCGCTGGCGGAGTTCCGCAGTCCCCAGCGGAGTGAGGCAATCGGCATCGGGCGTCTCGTTCTGGCAACACGGGCGGCGGTGGCCCGTGGCGGGAGGGTTCAGCCGCGCCGGCGGCGGGCGTCCCGGATCAGGAACAGCGCAGCGCCGGCACTCATCAGCGCCAGCGCGTACCAGGTGATCGTATAGACCAGGTGGCTGTTGTGGAAGCGCACCACCGTCAGCCCGGGCACTGGCGCGCCCGTGGCAGGGGGCGTGCCGTCTGCGCCGGCATCCACGAAATAGGGCGCCACAGGTGCCAGCGCGTGTTGCTCGGCGATCGCGGCCACATCGCGGGAATACCAGCGGTCGGCAGCCGGATCGTTCTCGCGCAGAAAGCCGCCGTCCGGTTCGGTCAGGCGCAGCAGGCCGGTGACCGTGACCTGGCCAGGCGCCAGGGGAATGCTGCCGGCGGTGCGTTGCGCGGGCGGCACGAAGCCGCGGTTGATCAGCACCACGGAGCCGTCATCACGCTGCAGCGGCGTCAGCACCCAGTAGCCACTGCCGAGCGTGGTGCTGGCCTGCACCAGTGTGTCCCGGCCGGGGAGCCAGGTGCCGCTGAGCCGGACATGCCGGTACTCGTACTGGTCGGCGTCCACGGCGGGCCAGTCGGCTTGTCCGGGCGCGGCCACCGGCGCGGCGTGCACGCGCGCTTCGACACGGTCGATCAGGTCGAGTTTCCAGGCGCGGCGTTCGATCTGCCAGGTCCCCAGGGCGACAAAACTGCCGCAGGCGACGCACAGGAACGCCAGCCAGAGAACGAGGCCCCAGCGCCGGCCTGGCACGCGGTGGACTGTCACGGCGACAGGTTATGCTCGTGCATCATGCCCGGCATCATGTTGTGGTTGAGGTGGTACATCACCCACAGCGAGCCGGCCAGTGTGATGAACACCAGCACCAGCGTGAAGATCAGCGCCAGCATGTTCCACCCGCCCTCGGAGTGGAAGTTCAGGTGCAGGAAAAACACCATGTGCACGCAGATCTGGATCAGCGCGAAACCGAGAATGACCAGCGCGGTAATGTTCCGGTTTTCAAACACGTCCGCCATCACCAGCCAGAACGGAATCGTGGTCAGCACCACCGACAGCAGGAAGCCGGTCATATAGCCCTTGAAGGAACTGTGCGGGCCATCTTCGTGGTGATGGTCGTGGGTGTCGTGATGATGCTCGCTCATTACAGCACTCCCATCAGGTAGACAAAGGTGAACACGCCGATCCAGATCACGTCCAGAAAGTGCCAGAACATGGACAGGCAGAACAGGCGTCGCGTGTTGGCCGGGATCAGGCCGTGCCGGCGCAGCTGCACCATCAGTGTGGCCAGCCAGATAATGCCGAACAGCACATGCAGGCCGTGGGTGCCGACCAGCGCAAAAAACGCGGTAAGGAAGCCGCTGCGCTGCGGACCGGCACCGACATGGATCAGGTGCGCGAATTCATACAGCTCCACACCCAGAAAAGCGACACCGAACAGCCCGGTGATGCCGAGCCACAGCAAGGTGCCGTTGAGGCGCTTGCGCTGCATCTCCAGCATGGCAAAGCCAAACGTGATGGACGACAGCAACAGCAGCGCCGTGTTGATGGCCACCAGCGGCAGATCGAACAGGTCCGCGCCAGTCGGGCCGGCGGCGTAGTTGCGACCGAGCACGCCGTAGGTGGCGAACAGGCAGGCGAAGATCAGGCAGTCGCTCATCAGGTAAATCCAGAACCCCAGCAAGGTGGCGTTCTGCGGGTGGTGCTCACCCCGTACCAGAAACTGCAGCGGTGGCCGGTTGTCGCCCGGCGAGGCGTGTGAGAGTGCGTGCGCGTCAGACATGTTCTGCAAGCATCCGGGTTCGTTCAGATTCCACGCGGGCTACTTCGTCCGCCGGGATGTAGTAATCGCGCTTGTAGTTGAAGGTGTGGCCGATGGTCACGGCCAGCAGTGCCACAAACGAGGCGCCGGCCAGCAACCACATGTGCCAGATCAGCGCGAAACCCAGCACGGTGCTGATGCCGGCGAGAATGATGCCCGCGCCGGTGTTCTTCGGCATGTGCACCGGCAGGAAACCCGCCTGCGGGCGCTGGAAACCGTGCTGCTTCATTTGCCACCAGGCGTCGATGTCGTGCACTTGCGGCGTAAAGGCAAAGTTGTATGCCGGCGGCGGTGATGACGTGGACCACTCCAGTGTACGGCCATTCCACGGGTCGCCGGTGGTATCGCGCAGCGACTCGCGGCGGCGGTAGCTGACCACGAACTGGAACAGGAAGGCGGCAATCCCGATGGCGATCAGAAAGGCGCCAAAGGCGGCGATCTGGAACCAGATCTGCAGCGACGAATCATCGAAGTGGCTCATGCGCCGTGTCACACCCATCAGGCCGAGCACGTACAGCGGCATGAACGCCAGCCAGAAGCCGACCAGCCAGCACCAGAACGACACCTTGCCCCAGAACGGGTCCAGCTTGTAGCCGAACGCTTTCGGGAACCAGTAAGTGATGCCCGCGAACAGCCCGAACAGCACGCCGCCGATGATCACGTTATGAAAATGCGCGACCAGGAACAGGCTGTTGTGCAGCACGAAATCCGCCGGCGGTACCGCCAGCAGTACGCCGGTCATGCCACCGATCACGAACGTGACGATAAAGCCCATGGTCCACAGCATCGGCACCTCAAACTGGATACGGCCCCGGTACATGGTGAACAGCCAGTTGAAGATTTTCGCGCCGGTCGGGATCGAGATGATCATCGTCGTGATGCCGAAGAACGAGTTGACGCTGGCGCCGGAGCCCATGGTGAAGAAATGGTGCAGCCAGACGAGATAGGACAGCACCGTAATCACGACCGTGGCATACACCATCGACGCATAACCGAACAGACGCTTGCCGCTGTAGGTGGAGACCACTTCCGAGAACACGCCGAACAGCGGCAGGATCAGGATGTACACTTCCGGGTGGCCCCAGATCCAGATCAGGTTGATGTACATCATGGCGTTGCCGCCGAGATCATTGGTAAAGAATGCCGTGCCCAGGTAACGGTCCAGCGTCAGCATGCCCAGCACGGCAGTCAGCACCGGGAAAGCGGCGACGATCAGCACGTTGGTGCACAGCGACGTCCAGGTAAATACCGGCATTTTCATCATGGTCATGCCGGGCGCGCGCATTTTCACAATGGTGACCAGCAGGTTGATGCCGGACAGCAGCGTGCCCACCCCCGCGATCTGCAGTGACCATATGTAGTAATCCACCCCGACCCCGGGGCTTTGTAATATGCCCGATAATGGCGGGTAGGCGAGCCAGCCGGTCTTGGCGAATTCACCGACGAACAGCGACACCATCAACAGCACTGCGCCGCTGGTGGTCATCCAGAAGCTGAAATTGTTCAGGAACGGGAACGCGACATCGCGGGCGCCGATCTGCAAGGGCACCACATAGTTCATGAGGCCGGTCACCATCGGCATGGCGACGAAGAAAATCATGATCACGCCGTGGGCGGTGAAGATCTGGTCGTAGTGCTCCGGCGGCAGGTAACCCATCGAGCCATCAAAGGCGATGGCCTGCTGGATGCGCATCATGATGGCGTCGGCGAAACCACGCAGCAGCATGATGATGCCGAGGATCATGTACATGATGCCAATTTTCTTGTGGTCGATGGTGGTGAACCATTCGTTCCACAGATAGCCCCACAGCCGGTAGCGCGTCACCAGCGCCAGCATGGCCAGGCCACCGATGGCGACCACCACGAAAGTCGCCACGATAATGGGGTCGTGATAGGGAAACGACTCCCAGGTGAGGCGGCCGAAGAGAAGCGTTGTCAGGTCAAGTTGATCGAACATCTTGGTTACCGACGCCGAAGGCGTTTAACGAAAAGTGTGTCAGGCGCGTGTGCGCCTGACCCGAACACGTCAATAGCTGACTGCCGGCCGCAGGCCGACGATGTCATCCAGCGAGGTCTTGCCGAGAAAGCGCAGCGCGTCATCAATGCCGCACAGGTTGCGTGCGCGCAGCATGTCGATGGCCATCATGTCTTTCATGCACAGGCTGCCCGGCTGCACGCAGCGATTGAGAATCGCCTCATACAAATCCGGTTCGACGCTGGCAAAGCGATGCACCGGCTCATCGTGGCTGGGCTGTTCCAGTGCCAGGTAGTGCTCGCGGTCGAGTGGCACGCCTTCCTCGCGGTTTTTTGCCACCCAGGCGTCGAAGTCGTGCTCGCTCAGGCCGTGGAAGCGGAATCGCATGTCGGAGAAGCCGGCGCCGCTGTAGTTGGCAGAAAAGCCCTCGTAGACGCCTTCCTTGTTGATGACCGCGTGCAGCTTGGTCTCCATGCCGGCCATGGCGTAGATCTGGCCCGCCAACGCCGGGATGAAGAACGAGTTCATCATGGTGGATGAGGTGATCTTGAAACGGATCGGCCGGTCCACGGGGGCGGCGACCTCATTGATGGTGGCAATGCCCTGTTCCGGGTACAGGAACAGCCACTTCCAGTCCATCGCCACCACTTCGATCACCAGCGGCTCCACGCCATCGGGAATCGGCCGTTGCGCATCGATGCGCTCCAGCGGGCGATACGGATCAAGTTGATGGGTACTGACCCAGGTCATGGCGCCGAGGGCAATAATGATCAACAGTGGCACCGACCAGATCACCAGTTCCAGCACGGTGGAATGGTCCCAGTCCGGCTCGTAGGTGGCGTCGGCGTTGCCCGCGCGGTAGCGCCAGGCAAACCAGAACGTCAGCACGATCACCGGCACGATCACCAGCAGCATGAGAATGGTCGACCAGACAATCAGGTCGCGTTGCTGCAGGGCCACGTCGCCGGAGGGCGACATCACCACCATGTCGCACCCGGCGAGCAGGGCGAGGGGGAGCAGCAGAAGCAGTCCGCGCAGAGAGTTAGACAAAGACATCACCGGTCAGCATCAATGTGGCCCAGGTGGCGCCAACCCTACGCCCGGACGGGCCGGTGGGGCATTGGACATTTTGTCCTATGGCCCGGCGTGCCCAAACCGGGGATGCTGTAGCCTTGTCGACTCTATCCTGACGCACAACGAGCCCTTGCGATGTCCAGTACAGACCAGGTCCAGCCCCCTCTGCATGCCCCGGCGCGGCCCGGCGCCAGCCACTCTGCCGTCGCGCCCGGTGAGATCGCGGTTGGCGTGGTGATCGGCCGGGCCTCGGAATACTTCGACTTCTTCGTCTACGGCATTGCCTCGGTGCTGGTCTTCCCGGCGGTGTTCTTCCCGTTTGCGGAGCGCCTGGAAGGCACGCTCTATGCCTTCATTGTCTTTTCCTTCGCCTTTATTGCCCGGCCGTTCGGGACCGCGCTGTTCATGGCCATCCAGCGTCACTGGGGGCGCAGCGTGAAACTCACGGTGGCACTGTTCCTGCTGGGCACGGCCACGGTGGGCATCGCCTTCCTGCCGGGCTATCAGGTCCTGGGCGGGGCGGCCATCGTCTTGCTGGCCTTTTTTCGGGTGCTGCAGGGCGTCGCCTTTGGTGGCTCCTGGGATGGCCTGCCCTCGCTGCTGGCGCTGAATGCCCCGCGTGACCGGCGCAGCTGGTACGCCATGCTTGGCCAGCTGGGGGCCCCGATCGGCTTTCTGGTGGCTGGCGCCCTGTTCCTGTTCCTGCACACCAGCCTTTCGGAGGCCGATTTCATTGGCTGGGGCTGGCGCTACCCGTTCTTCGTGGCCTTCGCCATTAACGTCGTGGCGCTGTTCGCGCGCCTGCGCCTGGTGGTGACCGAGGAGTACACCGCCGCGCTGGAAGAGAGTGATCTGGAGCCGATCGGCACCCTCGAGATGCTGCGTCGGCAGGGCTACAACATCTTCATCGGTTCGTTTGCCGCGCTGGCCAGCTACGCACTGTTTCACCTGGTGACCATCTTCCCGCTGTCCTGGATTGCCCTGGACGAGAGCCAGAGCATCAACGACGTGCTGACCGTCCAGCTGATCGGCGCCGTGCTGGCCGTACTGGGCACCATCGCCTCCGGCTGGATCGCCGACCGCATCGGCAAACGCACCACGGTGGCGTTGCTGGCCTGCCTGATCGGGGTGTTCAGCCTGTTCGCGCCGATGCTCATGGATGGCAGCCCGCTGCAGCAGGACATCTTCATCCTGGTCGGGTTTGCCCTGCTGGGCGTTTCCTATGGCCAGGCGTCGGGCACGGTGACGGCCAACTTCGCGCCGCACTTCCGCTACACCGGCGCGGCGCTGACCTCGGATTTTGCCTGGCTGTTCGGCGCGGCCTTTGCGCCGCTGGTCGCACTGGGCCTGTCGGCCCATTTCGGGCTGGGTTACGTCAGTGTGTACCTGCTCTCCGGCGTGGTGTGCACGCTGCTGGCGCTGCGCGTGAACCGCCGGCTTGAAGCCAGCGACTGACGCCGCGCCTTTATAGGGCTGTGAAGAAGATGCCGCCGGGAGCGGTTGGGCGCACAAGAGGGCGTCGGCCGGGGAAGCCTGCGGTGGTCGCGAGAGGCCTGTGCCCGGGCACCCGGTCACCGGAACGGCGTCGGACCGGAAGCAGGCTGTGTGGCGGATCGAAATTTGACACGGGTTCAGATAATGACCCGTCTTTCGGTCCGGAAAAACAGCCACCTCCCGTCGTATTAAGCCGCTGGTCGCGGTTGCAGTCACCGGGGCATGTCCCTATACTCTGCGCGCCTGAGAACGGGGCTCGCCGAAGGCGGGATCCAAACCCACTGCCGTGAGGCAGCGCTGGCTAGGCGGAGTCACCGTGACCAAGACTGCGTTATCCGGAACCTTCATTTTCCGGGGTCTGATGCTGGTGCAATTCACCTCTTTACTGGTGACCGCTGCACTGGCTGCTTTTATGGCCGGCGGCCTTGTTGGTATGGCTGCTCTCTGGGGTGGTGCCATTTGTCTTTTGGCACACGCCTGGGCCGGATTCCAGATCTGGTTGCACCCGCGCAACCAGGAGCCGCGTCATCAGGCAGGCGCGGCCATTCGCGCCGAACTGGGCAAGATTGCAATCATGTTGTTGCTATTCTGGCTCTCCTTCAGGGAGTGGCCGGATTTGCGCGGCAAACAGGCCGCCGCAGCGTTGCTGGTCAGCTTTTTCGTGGTGCAGACCGCCGGCTGGATCTGGCTGGCGCGTGCCACAGGCGGGCCGCCTCCGGCTGGGCCGCCAGGTGACAAAGAAGGTTAATGGCAGGTAATTGAGCGTCGCCTGCCGCCGTGGGAAGGTGATTCCATGGCATGAAAAAGCCCCCGTGTGCGGGGTTTTTCACACACTGTTAATGGCTGGGTACGCACATGGCAGCAGATACACCGACCGGTTACATCAAGCACCACCTGTCCAACCTGACCTATGGCAAGGTGCCGGCAGGCACTGAGCTTTGCGACGGCAGCGTCGCGCAGTCCGAACAGTGGCTCCTGGCAGCCTGTGAATCAGAAATGGACGCGATGGGCTTCTGGGCCTTTCACGTCGACAGCCTGGCCTTCTCCGGCCTTCTGGGTGTGCTCTTCATCGCGATCTTTGCGATGGTCGCCCGCCGCGCCTCTGCCGGCGTGCCTTCCGGTCTGGTCAATTTCGTTGAAATGGTGGTGGAGTTCGTCGACACCTCGGTGCGTGACAGCTTCCATGGCAAGAGCAAACTGATCGCCCCGCTGGCCCTGACCATCTTCTGCTGGGTGTTCATCATGAGCAGCGTCAAGCTGCTGCCGGTGGACAGCGCCACCGGCCTCGCCAACCTGTTCGGTCTGCACTACCTCAAGATTGTTCCCACCGTCGATCCCAACATCACCCTGGCCATGTCCTTCTCGGTGCTTTTCCTGGTGATCGGCTTCTCCATCAGCAGCAAAGGTTTCGGCGGCTTTATCGGCGAACTGACACTGCACCCGTTCGAAGTGAAGAACCCGATCGGCAAGGTCCTGTTCATTCCGATCAACTTTATCCTGGAAACCGTAGCGCTGCTGGCCAAGCCGGTATCGCTGGGGCTGCGGCTGTTCGGCAACATGTTCGCCGGCGAGTTCGTGTTCATCCTGCTGGCGGCCATGCTCGGTTACTGGCAGTTCATTGGCGCGGTACCGTGGGCGATCTTCCACCTGCTGGTGATTCCGCTGCAGTCGTTCATTTTCATGATCCTGACCATTGTGTACCTCAGCATGGCCAGTGAGCACCACTGATTCATCGCAACACCGTAATGAAGTTTTGAAAGCAACCTAAACGTAAAACGGGAGTGGAAAATGGAACTCAACCTGCTTGCAGCTGCTATCGTTGCTGGTCTCGCGGCTATCGGCGCCGGTCTGGGCTTTGGTCTGATGGGCGGTCGTTTCCTTGAGAGCGTGGCACGTCAGCCGGAACTGGCTCCGATGCTGCAAACCCGCATGTTCATTATCGCCGGTCTGCTCGATGCTGTGCCGATCATGTGTATCGCTATCGCGTTCCTGATGATCTTCCAGTAAGACCCGACCAGGGAAATTCACGCAACGCGGTTTGAGGTGTTCGCATGAACATTAATGCAACACTGCTTGGCCAGGTAGTCTGGTTCGCCCTGTTCGTATGGTTCTGCATGAAGTTCGTGTGGCCGCCGATCATGGGCGCGCTGACCGAGCGCAAGCAGAAGATCGCCGACGGCCTCAGTGCCGCCGATCGGGCAGCGCGTGATCTGGAACTGGCGCAAGCCAAGGCCAGCTCCAACCTCCATGAGGCGAAGGAGAAGGCGGCCGAGATCATCGAAGCGGCCAACCGCCGTGCCAATCAGATCCTGGAAGAAGCCAAGGTCAATGCGAAGACCGAAGGCGATCGTCTGGTAGCGAAAGCCCAGGCGGAGATCGAACAGGAAGTGAACCAGGCTCGCGAACAGCTTCGTAAAGAAGTGTCCGCCCTGGCACTGAAAGGCGCGGAGCAGGTCCTGGGCGCGGAAGTGAATCAGGATGCACACAAGCAGCTGCTTGAGCAGCTGGCGGCCGAACTCTGACTAAACGGGTAACCCATGGCTGAATTGACCACCATCGCTCGTC
Organism: Alcanivorax sp. S71-1-4; assembly: GCF_009846755.1. Classification (GTDB taxonomy): domain Bacteria; phylum Pseudomonadota; class Gammaproteobacteria; order Pseudomonadales; family Alcanivoracaceae; genus Isoalcanivorax. Next base: position 10,772 of record NZ_AQOR01000010.1, on the reverse strand, counting down.
CTTACGCCAAGGCAGCTTTCCTGTTTGCGCGGGACAACAGTGCCCTGGCGGAATGGGAAAAGATGCTGGGCGTGGCCGCGGCAGTGGCGGAAGACCCCGCCATGCGCGCCTGGCTTCAGCAGCCCCAACTGAGTGCCGGACAGAAAGCCGACTCATTCGCTGAGGTCTGTGGTGACGCGCTGAACGAGAGCGGCCGCAACTTCATCGCGCAACTGGCGGAGCACGGGCGTCTGCCTCTGCTGCCGGCGGTCTTCGACCTGTTCCATGCCTTCGTGGCAGCACAGGAAGCCTTTGTGGATGTGGAGCTGGTCTCCGCGCAAAGCCTCGAAGATGCAGAAGTCGAGCGTCTGGTCGGCAGTTTGAAAAAACGCCTGGGCCGGGAAGTACATGTCTCCACGCGTGTGGACGAAGCCTTGATCGGCGGCGTCCTGATCCGTGCCGGCGATACAGTGATTGATGGCAGTGTGCGCGGCAGATTGGCCCGCCTGGCCGAGCAACTGAACTCTTGAGTTTGAGGGATTGAAGCATGCAGCAACTCAACCCGTCCGAAATCAGCGAGATCATCAAGCAGCGTATTGCCAAGCTTGATGTCTCCACCCAGGCGCGCAACGAAGGTACGGTGGTTTCCGTATCCGACGGTATTGTGCGCATTCATGGTCTGGCCGACGTGATGTACGGCGAAATGATCGAGTTTGAAGGCGGCGTCTACGGCATGGCCCTCAACCTTGAGCGTGACTCCGTTGGTGCGGTGGTGCTGGGTGATTACCTGGGCGTTGCCGAAGGCCAGAAAGTCAAATGTACCAGCCGCATTCTGGAAGTGCCGGTGGGTCCGGAGCTGCTCGGCCGCGTTGTTGACGCGCTGGGTAACCCGATTGACGGCAAAGGTCCGCTGAACACCAAGATCACCGAGCCGGTCGAAAAGGTTGCGCCGGGCGTGATCTGGCGTAAGTCGGTAGACCAGCCGGTGCAGACCGGTCTGAAAGCCATCGACGCGATGACGCCGGTAGGCCGTGGCCAGCGTGAGCTGATCATTGGTGACCGTCAGATCGGTAAGACCGCGATCGCCATCGACACCATCATCAACCAGAAAAATTCCGGCATTAAGTGTATCTACGTCGCGATTGGTCAGAAGCAATCGACCATTGCCAACGTGGTGCGCAAGCTGGAAGAGCACGGTGCGCTGGAAAACACCATCATCGTTGCTGCATCGGCTTCCGATCCGGCCGCCATGCAGTACCTGGCGCCGTTCGCCGGCTGCTCCATGGGCGAGTACTTCCGCGACCGTGGTGAAGACGCTCTGGTGGTTTACGATGACCTGACCAAGCAGGCCTGGGCCTATCGCCAGATCTCCCTGCTGCTGCGTCGTCCGCCGGGCCGCGAAGCGTACCCGGGTGACGTGTTCTATCTGCACTCCCGTCTGCTGGAACGCGCTGCCCGTGTTAACGAAGAGTACGTCGAGCAGTTCACCAACGGTGAAGTGAAAGGCAAGACCGGTTCCCTGACCGCGCTGCCGATCATCGAAACCCAGGCCGGTGACGTATCCGCCTTCGTACCGACCAACGTGATCTCCATTACCGATGGCCAGATCTTCGTCGAAACCGACCTGTTCAACGCCGGTATCCGTCCTGCGATGAACGCCGGTATTTCCGTATCGCGTGTAGGTGGTGCGGCACAGACCAAGATCATCAAGAAACTCGGTGGTGGTATTCGTCTGGCACTGGCGCAGTATCGTGAACTGGCGGCGTTTGCCCAGTTTGCTTCCGACCTTGATGAAGCGACCCGTGCCCAGCTGGAGCATGGTCAGCGCGCCACCGAGCTGATGAAGCAGAAGCAGTTCAGCCCGCAGTCCGTTGCCGAGATGGGTGTGGTGCTGTACGCGATCAACGAAGGCTTCCTGAAAGATGTGGCCCTGGACAAGATCGGCAAGTTCGAAGCCGCTTTGCTGGACTACATGAACAGCGAACAAAAGGCGTTGATGGAAAAAATCAACGAGAAGGGTGACTTCAACGGCGACATCGAGTCCGGCATCAAGGACGCGATCGAGAAGTTCAAGGCTACCCAGACCTGGTAATCGCTTGGTAAACGCTTAAAAGGATAGTCCTATGGCCGGCGCGAAAGAGGTACGTACCAAAATCGCAAGTGTCCAGAGCACGCGGAAGATCACCCGTGCCATGGAGATGGTTGCCGCCAGCAAGATGCGTCGCGCACAGGAACGCATGGCGGCTTCCAAGCCGTATGCCACGCGAATCCGGGACGTGATTGCGCACCTGGCAAACGCCGATGTGGAATACCGCCATCCTTACCTCGCCGAGCGCGACGTGAAGAAGGTGGCCTACATCGTGGTCAGCAGTGACCGCGGTCTGTGTGGTGGCCTCAACGTCAACCTGCTCAAGCAGATGGTGCGCGAAGCGCGCCAGTGGTCCGAGCAGGGTGTGCAGGTGCAGTACTGCGCCATCGGCAACAAGGCGATGAGCTTCTTCCGCAGCTTCGGCGGTGAAGTGGTGTCGTCGGTGACCGGCCTGGGCGATGCCCCGCACATGGGTGATCTGGTGGGTTCCATCAAGGTCATGGCGGATGCGTTCGAGAAAGGCGACGTGGACCGCGTCTACCTGGTGTACAACGAGTTCGTCAACACCATGACGCAGAGCCCGGTGGTGCAACAACTGCTGCCGCTGAAGTCCGGTGAAGAATCGGAATTCAAGAACACCACCGGCCAGCGTTGGGACTACATCTACGAGCCATCGGCCAAAGAACTGATCAACGGTCTGCTGAAGCGTTTCATCGAAACCCAGGTGTACCAGGGTGTGGTGGAAAACAACGCCTGCGAACAGGCCGCGCGGATGGTTGCCATGAAGGCGGCAACCGACAACGCCGGCGACCTGATCCGTGATCTGGAGCTCCTGTATAACAAGGCCCGTCAGGCGGCCATTACACAGGAAATCTCCGAAATTGTTAGTGGTGCCGCCGCGGTCTGACCGGGCGGGCAGAGAAGCTGAGAGGATGCAAGCATGAGTAGCGGTCGTATTGTTCAGATCATCGGCGCTGTAATCGACGTGGAATTCCCGCGTGAAAGCGTGCCCAATGTCTACGACGCACTGACAGTGAGCGGTGCCGACACCGTTCTGGAAGTACAACAGCAGCTCGGCGACGGCATCGTGCGCACCATCGCCATGGGTTCCACCGAAGGCCTCAAGCGTGGCCTGGACGTGGCCAACACCAACGCACCGATCCAGGTGCCGGTGGGCAAAGAAACCCTGGGCCGTATCATGGACGTGCTGGGTCGCCCGATCGACGAAGCAGGCCCGATCGGCGAACAGGAGCGCATGCCGATTCACCGCAAGGCGCCGTCTTACGCTGAGCAGGCCTCTGGCAACGAACTGCTGGAAACCGGCATCAAGGTGATCGACCTGGTCTGCCCGTTCGCCAAGGGCGGTAAAGTCGGCCTGTTCGGTGGTGCCGGCGTGGGCAAGACCGTGAACATGATGGAGCTGATCCGGAACATCGCGATCGAGCACTCCGGTTACTCGGTATTCGCCGGTGTCGGTGAGCGGACCCGTGAAGGGAACGACTTCTACCACGAAATGAAAGACTCCAACGTACTGGACAAGGTATCGCTGGTGTACGGTCAGATGAACGAGCCGCCGGGCAACCGTCTGCGTGTGGCCCTGACCGGCCTGACCATGGCGGAAAAATTCCGTGACGAAGGCCGTGACGTACTGCTGTTCGTCGACAACATCTACCGCTACACCCTGGCCGGTACCGAAGTATCCGCGCTGCTCGGCCGTATGCCGTCCGCGGTAGGTTACCAGCCGACCCTGGCGGAAGAGATGGGCGTGCTGCAGGAGCGTATTACCTCCACCAAGACCGGCTCCATCACCTCCGTGCAGGCGGTCTACGTACCGGCGGATGACTTGACCGACCCGTCCCCGGCCACCACCTTCGCTCACCTTGACGCGACCGTGGTACTCAGCCGTGACATCGCCGCCAAGGGTATCTACCCGGCGATCGACCCGCTGGATTCCACCTCCCGTCAGCTGGACCCGCTGGTGATCGGCGAAGAGCACTACGCCGCCGCTCGTGGCGTGCAGACCGTACTGCAACGCTACAAAGAGCTGAAAGACATCATCGCCATCCTCGGGATGGACGAGCTGTCCGAAGAAGACAAGACCACGGTAATGCGTGCACGGAAGATCGAACGCTTCCTGTCCCAGCCGTTCTTCGTGGCGGAAGTCTTCACCGGTTCGCCGGGCAAGTACGTGTCCCTGAAAGACACCATCCGCGGCTTCAACGGCATTCTCGGCGGTGAGTTTGATCACATCCCGGAGCAGGACTTCTACATGAAGGGCTCCATCGACGAAGTGGTCGAGGCGTACAACAAGCGTCAGGCCAAGTAATCGTCTGAGGCAGTCTAAGCAGGCGGGTGGTTCAAGAGCCACAGGCAAGAGTCACAGGAGAGTCACATGCCGATGACCGTGCATTGCGACATCGTCAGCGCTGAAAAGCAGCTGTTCTCAGGCGAAGTGGAAATGGTTGTGGCCGCAGGCAGCGAGGGTGACCTCGGCATTCTGCCGGGCCACGCGCCGCTGCTGACCGGCCTGAAACCGGGCCCGGTGCGGATCATCAAGCAGGGCGGCGAAGAAGAAGTGTTCTATGTCAACGGCGGCTTCCTGGAAGTGCAGCCGAAAGTGGTCACCGTGCTGGCCGATTCTGCAGCACGCGCCCACGACATGGACGAAGCCGCCGCCGAAGAAGCCCGGCAGCGCGCCAAGGAAGCCCTGGAAGGCAAGCACACCGACATGGACTACTCCGCTGCCTCCGCGCAGCTGGCGGAATCCGTGGCGCAGTTGCGGGCCATTCAGCAGATGAAGAAGAAGTTCGGCGGCTCCGGCAAGTAACATTCGCCGGGTTTGTCGGGCTTTTACAAAAGGGTGGCTGCCAGGCTGCCCTTTTTTGTTTTACGCTTCCGCCGGCCGTCACCCTGCGGTTGACGGTATGGAACGGACGTCAGCAGACGAGGTAAAAGATGGAACTTGCAGTGGTCATCCTTGCCGCCGGCAAGGGCACCCGGATGCGCTCGCAACTGCCGAAAGTGGCGCACCCGATTGCTGGCCGGCCAATGCTCTCACACGTTATCGACAGTGCCCGTGCGCTGGACGCGCGTCGTATCTGTGTGGTCTATGGCCACGGTGGTGAGCTGGTGCGCGAGAAGGTCCCGGCCCCGGATGCGGTCTGGGCCGAACAGGCCGAGCAACTCGGCACCGGCCATGCGGTGGCCCAGGCCATGCCGCATGTGAGCGAAGATGTCGTGCTGATCCTGTACGGTGACGTGCCGCTGATTCGTCCGGATACGCTGCGTGACTTTGTCGGCCGTGTTGCGCCCGACCGGCTGGCGCTGATGACCCTGGAGATGGATGATCCCGGCGCTTATGGCCGCATCGTGCGCAACGCGGCCGGCGAAGTGCAGGCCATCGTCGAGTTCAAGGACGCCGATGATACCCAGCGCGCCATCCGCGAAATCAACACCGGCATCCTGGCCTGCCCGCGCGGCTTCCTGGCCGACGCGTTGCCGAAACTGTCCAGCAACAACGCCCAGGGTGAGTATTACCTGACCGATGTAATTGCCATGGCGGTCAGCGCCGGCCTGACCGTGGAGGCGGCACAGCCACAGTTTGCCTGGGAAGTGGATGGCGTTAACGACCGCGTGCAGCTCGCGCGTCTGGAACGTATCTACCAGCAGGTGCAGGCGGAACAACTCATGCGCGCCGGGGTCACGGTGCTGGACCCGGCGCGGCTGGACATTCGTGGCAACGTTACCTGCGGCGAAGACGTGGTGCTGGATGTGAACACCGTGCTGGAGGGCGATGTGAGCCTGGCCACCGGTGTGCGCGTCGGCCCCAACTGTCTGATCCGCAACAGCCGCATCGGCGCGGGCACCGTGATCGAGGCCCACTCCATTGTGGAGGGCGCGGACATCGGCGACGCCTGCCAGATCGGGCCGTTTGCGCGGCTGCGCCCCGGCACCGAAATGGCCCCACGAAGCAAGGTTGGCAACTTCGTCGAGACGAAAAAAACCCGCATTGGCCCGGGCAGCAAAGTGAACCACCTGACCTACCTGGGTGATACGGCGCTGGGCAGCGGCGTCAACGTGGGTGCGGGCACCATTACCTGCAACTATGATGGCGTCAACAAGGCCCGCACCGAGATCGGCGATAACGCCTTCATCGGTTCGAATTCATCACTGGTGGCCCCGGTGACCATCGGCAAGGACGCCACCGTCGGCGCCGGCAGTGTGATTACCCGCGACGTTGAGGCGGGCGAACTGGCGGTGGCGCGTGGCAAACAGCGAAACATCAGCGGCTGGCCCCGGCCGCAAAAAAAGGACTGAATTTCTATGTGTGGCATTGTTGGTGCAATCGGCGAACGTAACGTCGCCGGCATTCTGCTTACCGGCCTGAAGCGGCTGGAATACCGTGGCTACGATTCCGCCGGCGTGGCGATCATCGGCCGGGACGGCCTGCAGCGCGTGCGCCGCGAAGGCAAGGTGCAGGGCCTGGAAGACGCCGTCCAGGCCAGCCAGACCAGTGGCCAGCTTGGCGTGGCCCACACCCGCTGGGCGACCCATGGCGTGCCGTCGGAGCGCAATGCTCACCCGCACATGTCCGGCGACGACCTGGCGCTGGTGCACAACGGCATCATCGAGAACTACCAGGCGTTGCGCGAGGCCCTGCAAGGTGAGGGCTACACCTTCACCTCCGACACGGACACCGAAGTGATCGTGCACCTGATTCACCAGGCGCAGGCGCGCGGCGAAGACCTGCTGGCTGCCGTGCAAAGCACCGTACAACGCCTGCATGGCGCCTATGCGCTCGGCGTGGTGAGCACCAGCGATCCGGATCGTTTCATTGCCGTCCGCTCCGGCAGTCCACTGGTCGTGGGGCTGGGCATCGGCGAAAACTACGTGGCGTCTGACCAGCTTGCGCTGTTGCCGGTGACCACGCGGTTTATCTTCCTGCAGGAAGGCGACGTGGCGGAAGTGCGCCGCGACAGCGTGCGCATCTTCAATGGCGATGGCCAACAGGTTGAGCGTGACGTTCACGAATTCGACGGCACCCACGAAGACGCCGAAAAAGGCGAATACCGCCACTACATGCTCAAGGAAATATTCGAGCAGCCGGTAGCCTTGCAACGCACGCTGGAAGGGCGCCTGGGCAGCGTGGCGGATCTCGACGGCCTGTTCAGCGAAAACGCAGAACTGCTGAAAAAAGTACGCAATATCCAGATCATCGCCTGCGGCACCAGCTACCACGCCGGCATGGTTGCACGTTACTGGCTCGAAGCGCTGGCCGGCGTGCCCTGCCAGGTGGAGGTGGCAAGTGAATTCCGCTACCGCAGCCACGTGGTCCCCGAAGGCACCCTGTTCGTCACGATTTCCCAGAGTGGTGAAACGGCCGACACGCTGGCCGCATTGCGTGCCACCAGCAGCCCGCACTACGTCGGCCGCCTTGCTGTCTGCAACGTGGACAGCTCATCCCTGGTGCGCGAATCCGAACTCGTGCTGCTGACCCGTGCCGGCCCGGAAATCGGTGTGGCGTCTACCAAAGCCTTCACCACACAGCTTGCCGCGCTGATGATGCTGGTGCTGGCCCTGGGACGGGTGCGCGGCATGGCGCAGGCGCGCATTCAGGAAGTGCTCGATGAAATGCGGCAGTTGCCGGGCCTGATCCAGCAGGTGCTGCAACTGGACGGCGACATCGAAAAGCTCGCCGAGGATTTTGTCGAAAAGCACCACACATTGTTCCTGGGTCGCGGTACGCAATACCCGGTGGCGATGGAAGGCGCGCTGAAACTGAAAGAGATTTCCTACATTCACGCCGAAGCCTATCCGGCCGGTGAACTGAAACACGGCCCGCTGGCGCTGGTGGACAAGGACATGCCGGTCGTCGCGGTCGCCCCCAACGACGAACTGCTGGAAAAACTGAAATCCAACCTGCAGGAAGTGCGGGCCCGTGGCGGTGAGCTGTATATCTTTGCCGACCGCGATGCGGCGCTGCAAAACGAAGAAGGTGTCACCGTCCTGAACATGCCGCCGGTGCCGGAGTGCCTGATCCCGATTGTCTACACGGTGCCGCTGCAACTGCTGAGCTATCACGTCGCCGTGATGCGCGGGACGGATGTGGACCAGCCACGTAACCTGGCCAAATCCGTGACCGTGGAATGATCCCCTTTCGGCGCACCTGGTGACGGGTGCGCCGGCTTCCCGCTTGGCTGCCTTGGTGGCGCCCGCTCAATATCACACTGAAATCAGATCTCAGGGTTCCTCACTTGCCTGGCGGCAAGCGAACGCTCGTGCTTGGTCATTGCGCGAGCAGGGTGTGAACTTTTGTTGACGAAAGTTCGGTTCCCGGGGCGTCACCGTGTCTGCGGAAGTGGGAGAGCATCATTAAAGATAAGTGCAACAGGCCGGTTGCATAATGACATCGGCCCTGACGATGCTCGTTGTCACACTCTGTACGCAGGTTCACGTTATGGCGCGATATTCACGTGTAGGCATGCAGGAACTGGATCAGAAATTATCAAGGATTGTGGAATCAGCGCGCGTCAGCCCGGTATCGGTGTTTCGTTATGGGTCGCCGTGGGTCTGGATCGTGTCGCAGGAAGAATGGCAGAAAACCCTGACGGATATCCGGGACTACCTGCCCATGGAACATCCGTTGATCACACTGCGTGATGCCGTGCCGGAGTCCGGCCTGGTGGAACAGGTCACGGCCATGGCGGGCCAAGATCTGTTTCGCCTGGACATGGCCGCGTTGACGCACATCATGCTGCTGCGGCTGGCCGTGACACATGCCGGCAGCGATGCAGACCTTTATCACCAGATCAATTACAACATGCTGTACCGCTGGTTTGTGGGCCTGGATATCAACCGGCGCATATGGTCACGGGATGACTTTATTCGGGATGTGAGTGTGTTCGGTGATCGGGTCGAACTGATTGCCGTAATAAAAGGATTTCTGGATAAAAGAGGGTTTGCGCGCAGCGGCGCCTGAAAATAAAGTAATTGAGAAGCGGAACGATGGCACTATGCCGCATATGGCATGGTGTCATTTTTTATGCTGAACAAATCAGAAAATAAAATAATCTCCCGAGCAATTTTCCCTTCTCTGTCATCGCCACCCCTGAAAGTAAATCCTGTAGCGGCCTGATCACCAACACTCCATTACAGAGGGTGATATCAAAGGCGCTGCACGATTTTCTGGATGAAACAAACAAACCTTTAAATGGAGATTTCAGAGATGTTCAAGCGTAATGTTCTGGCTGTGTCACTCAGCCTGGGTTTGGCAGCGTTTGCTGGCCAGGCGTCTGCTGATGTCGTAGGTGGCGGCGCTTCCCTGTCTGCTGGCGTGTTCAACGACATCATCACTGGCGAAAGCTACGATTACGAAAGCTACGTGTCCGTAGGTTCCAGCGCTGGCAAGCGTGCCTTCTTCAACAACGATTCCAGCGAGTTCGGTTATGATCCGCTTCTGGTGCCGACCGTGCATTATGCCGGTTCGGATTCTGTTGCCAGCAGCACCGAGATCAGCAACTACGCCGCTAACGATGAAAGCAGCTTTGGTCCTCTGATCCAGGTTCCGTTCGCAGGCACGTCTGTAACGGTTCCTTTCAATAACAGCGATGTAACAGCGATGAATCCGCTGGTGCTGAGCAGCAGCGATGTGGCCGAAATCTTCTCTGGCCAGATCACCAACTGGAACCAGCTGGGCTCTTTCCCCTCCAAGCAGATTACTGTTGTACACCGCGCTGACGGTTCAGGTACGGTAGAAATCTTTACCCGCCACCTGGCCACCGTTGAGCCGACCCTGTTCCAGACCAGCACCAACTTCCTTACCGCTCGCATCGGCACCCCGTCGGGCAGCGCAGTATTCCAGTCTGCAAACGGCTCCAGTGGTGTGGTATCCCTGATGAACAGCATCGACGGTGCCATCACCTTCGTTAGCCCTGACTATGTCGATCCGTCTGATCCGGCAGAAGTGGCTTCCATCGTCAACCGCAACGACAGCACTGCGTACCTGCCGACACAAGTGAATGTGCAGGCGACGTTCGCTTCCGTTACGCCGCCGTCAACCACCAACCCGGCTGACTGGGCTCCGGTTTTCCCGGATCCGAGTGCCGGCTACCCGATTGCCGGTTTCACCTTCATGCTGCTGAGCCAGTGCTACAGCGACAACACCATCGGCACCGAAATCGGTGACTTCATGCTGAACCACTACACCGGTTTCCATGACAGCTATGTTTCCAATGCTGACCTGGTTCCGCTGCCGAGCAGCTGGCAGAACGCGGTACTCAATACCTACGCTCTGTTCATCGACGATGCTACGGACTGCGCGGGTATTGGCCGTTAATCAGCTTCAATCTGTACCAGCTTCATCTGGTATCCGGGACGCCATGGCCGAAGGCCATGGCGTCTTCTTCTTTTGGCAAGCCAGGTTAAATCAATATCGGCATCTGCAGTGCGGCCATCAAAACCCGGCCGAGACAAAGAAAGATAATTTGAAGTTTTTGTGACGCAAGTTCGGTCCCGTTCTCTGAGAACCGTCTGCATGGCAATTTTGGCGAGATATCAACCCGGATCCGCCGCCCAGACATGCTCCCAAGGAAACAGTTATGCCTGCGCACAAGGCTTGTCCTCCCCTTTTCTCCTCATCGTCGCGGCGCGACAGTGTGCTCCGCCTTCGTCCGATGGCCCAGGCCATCGCCCTGACCCTGCTGAC
>NZ_AQOR01000001.1 GCF_009846755.1 Alcanivorax sp. S71-1-4 | reverse complement strand
CGCTCTACCCACCCTACCGCCCCAAAGAGGTCTATTAAAAAACCCCGGCCGAAGCCGGGGTGTCGCCGCTCTCCCGTGCAACGATCTAACTCAGGGCCGGCCGACGTCCGGCTGGCTGTAGTCGCACACCCCCTGCGGGAAAATCTGCTTGAGGCGGGCGATCTGTGCACCGTCCGGTGTCCAGCTACCGTAGGTGCCGTCTTCCAGCGCGGTGTCCACCGGCTTCAGGGCGCACTTGAAGAAATTGCCCTGGATCGGCGCACCGGCGACGATGCGCGAGGTGGTGTAGGTCGGGAACACCTGGGTGCAGGCGCCCTCGGTCGCCTCGTTGAGGATGCCGTCCCAAACATTGGCACCCCGGGCAATCAGTTCACCCTGGTTATCGAAGCAACTGTCCACCGCTGCGGCCGGTTTGTTTTCTGTCACGCTGCGCTCAGGGTTTTCGCGAATGTTGGTCATCCATTCATCGATCACCTGCAGGGCCATCGGCACCTGATCGAATTCTTCCGTCGGGCGGGCATCGGTAAACCAGATGACCTGGTTGTCGGTGTGGCCCACCGCATCCAGCATGCGCTGCCGCAGGGCGAAGCTCTGGTGCACGTTGTGCATGTCCAGTTCTTCCTCCAGATACGGGCGCCAGTCGATCAGCGGAATATCCGCGTGGCCATGGAATACCATGCCGGATTCGTAGGCGCCGTTCATGGCGATGATGTCGCCTTCGGTGCGCGGTGCTGGCGTGACGCCCTCGTCCGGGCTGAGATTCATGTTACGGCGTGACCAGGGGTCAAAGTCGTGCGGATTGTTCATCAGGTAATCGGTACTGCTGGAGATGAACGGGAAGCCTTCCTGCACCATCTCGGACGGATGTTTCCAGCCACCCACCCTGGCATTCAGATCAAGAAATTCTGCCGGGGTGATGTTGCCATCAAGCAACGCCTGCAGACCGTACTGCACGCCCACGTTATCGAACAGCGTACGGGGATCGCCGTTGCCATCCACACCAAAAATATTGCGCAGGTCGTCGTAGTGCGTCCACTGCACGTCATCCATGATGCCGGCAGGTAGCATGTTGTCCTGACCCGGCGCGTTACCAAAGTGCGGATTCATCGCCAGTGGCGTCAGACCCCGCCAGGACTCGATACATTCCGTGGAGCCCGGGGCAATGCCGTAGTTGGTGCCCAGGTTGGCATTCAGCAACGTTTTCGCCTGCGCCATCGGGTCCGGCACATTGTCGGTGGCATGCAGGCCGACCAGCCACATGCGGTTATCGGTAGTATGCCACTTGGTGTTATCGGCATCGGTCACGTCCATGTAGTGCTCAAGCAGTTCACAATCGCCGATGTGAATCGTCTGCGTGACCATGTCGGTGTACGCCTGCACCGGCACGCCGGCGTCGATCAGGCCCGGATGATTCTGCGCATAAATGTATTGCTGAATGCCACCGCCGGAAGCGCCCAGGCCCACGGTGTAGAGCGGTTTGCCGTAACGCTTCACGAAATGTTCTTTCACCATCAGCGCGGTTTCACCGCCCACCTGGAGATTGTAGTGTTCGCCGGTCCGGTTGCCGGTGGAGTAGGCGATCGCGTAACCCAGCCCGAGCACATCCGGCTTCATCGCGCGGCGGTTGTAGTCCATGCGGCCCTGGGTGTGGCCAATGCCGACACCGCCCTGGAAGTGATACAGCAGGCGGCCATTCCACAGACCGGTGTCCAGCGCGCCGGGCTGGTCATTCGCCTCTTCCAGCGTGGCAAGCATGGCGTAGCTGTACAGGAAGCGGTTGATGGTGCCGCGCTCCCAGCGCACGATGAAATCCACTTCGCGGCCATCCAGCAGCACCGTGGTCACCATATCGGCCGGGCGCGAACCGTCCGAGGGCAGCCTTGCGTAACTGTTGCCTGATGTCCGGTACCAATATTCCACGAACGGCGCCACGGAACAGTCACGGCTGTAGCCGATCAGTTGGTCCTCATCGTCATACACCGCGAAGCCTTCGGTAGCGCCTTCGTCCACCAGCGGTTGCAGGCCAAACTGGGTATCGGTGGTACACACAAACGGGTACTGATGTGGCCCGGAGAACATCGGCCCGGTGATGGGATAATTCACCAGCGCCACCGACGTCAGCGTGCCGTGGCGCGGATGCTGCACTTCCAGCAGGTTGTCGCCCAGGACAAGGCCCGTCACCAGCCCTTCCCGTGCACCGTCGTCACCCTGCAGGCCATCGTGACTCACCGTTTCACCGTTCAGTCTCAGGCTGATCCCGGACAGCACCTCCTCGTCGCCGCGCAGTGCGATACGCACATCACCCCCGCTGACCTGGTCCGGGGCACTGGAGACGACGTCCAGTTGCACCGCCGGCGCAGCGCCTCCCCGCGATGAACTCGAACTGCCGCCGCAGGCCGCCAGGGCCAGCACACCTGCGGCAACCAGCAGGCCTCCGCCTATGCGTAACGTCATGATGCTCTCCTCGGATTTGTTGTTATGTGTGCAAGGCAAAACGCCCGCAACATCAAGGCGCCTCTGAGTAACGTTCCGGTGGTTCTGGTTTTCCGGGCCGTTGTTCAGAGGTGCCTTGACCAGACACGTTAGAGCGCAGGGCATAGCGGAAAAAGACACAGTTGCCGGCAAAGCACTGGAACAGTACGGCACATTGCCGGACACAGTTACCGAACGAAGCACCCGGGCGTGTCATTTGGTAACCCTGCAGGGTTGCAGGAGACAAAAGCCGGGCACCTGTTGACTTTCAGGCGGCCCGGAACACGGCAGTTCACCGAAACGGAAAACTGTCACTGTCTTTCCGCGAGAACTGTACCTGTCAGCCATGCCTCGTCCATGCCTAGACTGATCAGCCAATAACAACACGCCGCCCGCAAAAGGCGCGGCACAACGGGAGTATCACCATCATGCTCAGATTCCATCCGCTGTCGCTGGCCATGGCCAGTGTGCTGGCATCCGGCATTCTGCTGTCCGGGTGCGGCGGTTCGTCGTCCTCGTCACCGCGCGGCCCGCAGGTAGACCTGTCCGATCTCGACCCGGCACAGGCCGCCTACTGCGATCAGATGATCAACAGCCACTGTCTTTACCCGTTCCCGAACAATTATTTCACGGTCAGCGACAGCGGCACGCCGACGCGTCTGCGTGTGAACTTCCAGCCGGAAGCCATGCCGATAGCCCAGCCGCTGGGCGCCATGCTGCCCGGCCTGTCCACCGAGCCCGGCCCGGTGCAGCCGGCGGAGTGGAACCGTAACGACGGGTTTTCGCCAGGCGCCATGTTGCTGGCCCACTTCCCCGGCCTGGACCTGGCCCAGACCGGCGCCGCCACGCTTAGTGATCTGTCCGCCTCACTGGCCGATGATGCACCGATCCTCGTCATCGACGCTGACACGGGCGAACGTCATCTGATCTGGGCCGAACTGGATGCCACGGCCACGGACCCCGAGCGGCAGTCACTGATGATCCGCCCGGCGACAAACTTTATCGAAGGCCATCGCTACATCGTTGCGCTGCGCAACTTGCGCAACAGCGAAGGCGACCTGATTGAACCCTCCCCACTGTTCCGCGCGTACCGCGACACATTGCGCACCGGGGAAGCAGTCTACGAAAACCGGCGCGCGGCAATGGAAGACATTTTCAGTCGCCTGGCGCAGCACAATGTGAATCGTAGCGAACTGACCTTGGCCTGGGATTTCACCGTCGCCAGCCAGCAGAACATTACCGGCCGGTTACTGCAGATACGCGATGATGCGTTCGCACGCCTGGGCGGCAATGCACCGGCATTCACCGTGACCTCCTTCAGCGAGGAAATCGACGGGCAGAAGCGCACCAAATTCAGCCGCGGCATTGTCGGGACCTTCAAGGTGCCGAACTATCTCACCACACCCGGCGGCGTCCCCGGCGGCAGTTTCAATTACGGCAGCGATGACCCGGATGCCTTGCCGGAAGTCCGTAACGGCGATGACATGGTAGACGCACGCTTCCGCTGTCAGGTCTCGGAAGCCACTGTGGCCGACTTCGACGAACCGACCAGCATCGTGACACCGGCGCGCCCGGCGCTGTACGGCCACGGCCTGTTCGGCGAGGGTCCCGGCGGCGAATTCCGCAGCAACGCCCTCTGGGACATGTCGTTCGATCACAACATCATGTATTGCGCGACAGACTGGATCGGCATGTCGCGCTTCGACGTGGAAGCCGGCATCGTGCCGCTGGTGCTGTCCGACATCAGCAATCTGCCGATGATGAATGACCGCAGCCAGCAGGGCATCCTGAATTTCATGTACCTGGCCGAGCTGCTGCGCCATGAGGACGGGTTCGCCTCACACCCCGCGTTCCAGCACAACGGTAACGTGGTGTTCCAGACCGGACTGGACGAGGTGTTCTACGACGGCAACAGCCAGGGCGGCATCATCGGTGGCGCGCTGGTCGCCACAGCGCCCAACGTGCATCGCGGTGTGCTCGGCGTCCCCGGCGCCAACTACAGCCTGCTGCTGCAACGCTTTGGGCCGTTCGCGGAACGCTTCGGCGTTATCTTTTACCCGGCCTACCCGGACAAGCTCGACCAGAGCCTGGTGTTCGCCCTGATGCAGATGTTGTGGGACCGTGCCGAGAACAACGGCTACCTGAGTCATTTTGCGGGCCGCTACCTGCCGAACACCGAGCAGGACAAACGCATACTGCTGCACGGCGCGCTCGGCGATCATCTGGTCACGCAGTGGAGCCCGGAGATCATCGCCCGCACCATTGGCGCCGCGATGCATGAACCGACACGCCGGCTCGGAGATCACAACGACGCCAACCCGTATTACGGCATTGCTGACATCGAACAGTATCCGTATGAAGGGCATGCCCTGATGGTATGGGATTCCGGCGCCTATGATCCGGTCAGTGACCGGGGCAACGCACTGCCACCGGTGGGCAACATCGGCCCGAACGAGGACGAACACGGCCATGACCCCCACGAAAGCCCGCGCCGCACCCCTGCGGCCCAGGCGCAGAAAAGTGCGTTCATGCAACGCGACAGCCAGGTGACTGATGTGTGCGGCAACGATATCTGCCGCAGCTTTGATCACACCGGACTGGCGCGTTAATACCTCTGCATCGGGGTCGCCAGCTCCGCCACCATGACGCCGAGCTGGCGCACCGCATGCCGCAGTACCGAGGTCATCGGATTGCCGGCATTGATGCGCAGGTAATCGCGATATTCCCCGGTGGCAGAAAACACGCCGCCGGGGAAAACGTGGATGCCTGCTTCTGCCGCCAGCCTGAACACACGGGCACTGTCCACGCCGCCGGGCAACCGCACCCACAACACACACCCCCCTGTGGGTCGGGTGACCCGTGTACCGGCGGGGAAGGCCGACAGCACCAGGTCCTGCATCTGTTGCACCTGTTGCTGCAACACCTTGCGCAATTCGCGCAAGTGCTGCGCATAAAAACCACTTTCCAGCAGACGCGCCATCACCAGTTGTGACATGGACGGCGAGGTAATGGTGGAAAGCTGTTTCAGCTCCAGCAGCCGGCGATGAAACCGGCCGCCGACCGCCCAGCCCAGCCGCAGGCCCGGCATCAGCGTTTTCGAGAACGAGTTGCAGTAGATCACCAGCCCCTGCCGGTCCCAGGCTTTCGCCGGCAGGGCCTGTTCGCTGTGGTGCACGGTATCGCCCCAGATATCGTTTTCGATCAAGGGCACCTGATAGCGCGCGGACAATGCCACCAGCGCCTGCTTGCGTTCCGGTGACATGGTAAACCCAAGCGGGTTCTGCGCGTTGGGTGCCACCATGCAGGCGGACACCCGCCCTTCGGCAAATACTTTTTCCAGCGCGCTCAGGCTGATGCCTTCCCGCGGATGTGTGGGCACTTCCACCACACGCCGCTGATGCGCTTCCAGCAACAACAACGTGCCGTAGTAGGTGGGGGATTCCACCGCCACCGCATCGCCGGGCTTGCTGACACTGCGCAGCGCAAGTGTCAGCGCTTCCATGCAGCCATTGGTGACGATGATGTCTTCGGCCGCAAAGGGGGCCTCATAGGTCAGGCTGCGCCGCGCGAGCTGATGCGTCAGCGGGCTGTGCGCATTCGGATGCAGGTAGTCCCACGCTTCACGCGCCTGGCGACGGGTCACTTCGCGCATCACTTGCATCACTTTCGGCACCGGCAACACCTCCGGCCCCGGCAACGCGATACCCAGCCGCACCACCTCCGGCTGCGCATGCAGTTCCATGTAATGCAGTACCTGCTCGCTGAGCGAGACTTCCACCGGCAGCAGCGGGTAACGGCTGTCGTCCGGGAGCGGCATGCTCTCGCTCTCCGCCGTGCGCACAAAGGCACCGGATTGCGGCCGGATTTCCAGATAGCCTTCGGCTTCAAGCTGGCGATAACACTGCATCACCGTGTTGACACTGACGCCGAACAGGCGGCTCAGATGCCGCACCGAGGGCAGCTTCTCGCCCACGGCATAGCTGCCGGCCCGAATCTGCTCCAGCAGACGACGGCTGATGCGCTCGTACAGAAACAATTCCTGCGACAAGACAACCTCCCGCGCATTGTTATTCTTCGATGTCGCGCCGGACCGGCACGCGGCCACGGCAAAGTGTTGCAACCCTGAAGAGTAGCCCGGCCGGCGGCAGCGGTAAGCGATTTTTTGCAACAAAGTACCAGAAACAGACGGCCAGCGACGCACCAACATGGCACATCCGTGCCGCCTGAAGGTCTGTAACTCAATGATTTTGAAGATGGTTCTGAGACATTTGTCACGCACGTGAAGACCGGCTTCGGCGCACACTTGCCGGCGGGAAGGGATAATGTTCCGGTCAAAAAGAATAACGCCGACGCGACGAGGGGATGTCTGCCGAGGGCGGGAATCGACCACCAATGTTACAGACACCTGCTTATCTGGCGGACTGGTACGCCAATCTGTCCGTGTGGGCCGATGACGCCGGCCTGATACACCCAGCCCTCTCCGAGGTGCCACTCGCCACGCTCAGCGTTCTGCCCGCCATGCTGCTCGGCGCCCTGGTGCTGGCTTGGTACGCCAGCCGGCGCGGCAACACCCAGCTCTGCGGCGTGCTGCTGCAATATATGCTGCTGCCCTGCCTGAACCTCGCGCTGCTGCTCTGGCTGGCGCTCTCGCTGCTGCCCTCCACGCAGGCGTTCGCCCAGCAACTGGAGGGCCTGCTGCTTCAGGCCGGCAGGTGACGGGCCAGGAAATCCAGTTGGTCCCGCAGGCTACGCGCGCGCGCCTCGCCCAGGTAGACGTCAAAATGCCCCACGGGGTATCGCTGTACTTCTGCAAGCGGCATGCGCGCGGCAGCTTTTTCTGCGGCCGCAAGGGGGGCCACCGTATCCTGCTCACACAACAATAGCAGTGCCGGGCAGCGCACCTTCGCCGCTTCCCGCACCGGACGGAACAGCGCCAGCCGGGTGGATATCCGGGCCGCCACTTTGTTCGGGGCTTCCGGTGGCAGAAGCGCCGTATACCCCTCATGGCAATCCTCGGCGCTCATCGCCGCAACGTCTCCCGGCCGGCCGGCCGACGCAATATAGTGCGGGGACGCGCCCACCAGGCTGCGCAGCACATCCACCACACCATGCGCACTGAGCCGCAGCACCTGCCCAAGCCCGGCATAACCGATCACTGCCCGTACCGACGCGAGGCCGTCCATCATCGGACATTGCGCAATCACGGCCTGCACCTGGCCATCACGGGCTGCGGCGACCGTGACCAGGCCGCCCCCGAAAGACGTGCCCCACAGGCAGATAGCCTCCGCCTGTACACCGTCCAGGCGGCGCACAAAGGCCAGCGCCGACAGCCAGTCCTCGACTTCACGCTCCGGAATCAGCAGTTGGCGCGGTTCGCCACCACTGGCACCGAAGTGACGATAGTCGAACACGAAGACGCTATAGCCTGCTGCGGCAAACGCCTCTGCGAACGGCGCCAGGCCACAGTCACGGGTGGCGGCGAAACCGTGGCCCATGATGATGCAGGGGCGTGCGCCATCGCCGGCACCGGGGTAGAAGTACCCCCGGCAGGTCACACCGTGGCTGTCGAAACTCAGGTCCTGTCGCTGCATCGTGCTTCTTCCTTGCGCGCTCAGTCGCGCAGTACGTCCGCCAGAAAGTCCCAGCGCGCCAGCGGCGCACCGAGCACCAGGAAGTGAGGATTGAGCAGGTTTTCCTTCTGGTAGCGCAATGGCGCCAGCGCCGTGTCCACCACGATGCCGCCGGCAGCGTCCACCACAGCCTGCGCGGCAGCGGTGTCCCATTCACAGGTCGGCGCCAGGCGCGGATAGAGATCGGCCTCGCCCGCCGCTACCAGGCACAGCTTCAGCGACGACCCCATGCTGGTGCGCTCCACCGGGCCAAAGCGCTCGATGATCGCCTGCTCCAGGGCATCCACCTTCTCCGCACCGTGTCGGCGGCTCACCACGGGCGAGCCGATATCGCGCACCCGGATGGCGCGACGCTCGCCGTCCCGCTCACACCAGGCCCCCAGCGCGCGCGCGCCGAGGTAGGTGACGCCGGTGGCCGGCACATGCACAACACCGAGCACCGGCTCGCCGGCCTCGATCAGCGCGATGTTCACCGTGAATTCGCCGTTGCGGTTGATGAATTCCTTGGTGCCGTCGAGCGGGTCCACCAGCCAGAAGCGCGCCCACTGGCGGCGCGTTTCCCAGGTGATGCCTTCGGATTCTTCCGACAGCATCGGCACGTCCGGTGTCAGTGCGGCCAGGCCGACGCTGATGCAGCGGTGCGCGCGCAGGTCGGCCTCGGTGAGCGGCGAATCGTCTGCCTTGTGCTCGACATTGATGTCGTCCCGGCCATACACCGTCATGATGGCTTCACCAGCCTCGGTGGCAATGGCCGCGATCTGGTCCAGCAGCGCCAGGCTGATTTCCAGGGGAGCATTCTCGAGTGTGTCCTTCATTCCGTGGTTTCCTTGCTGTCGGCTCGGCGGCGCACGATATCACGCGCCATGTACAACGCGGCAATCACACGCGCTTCCGTCATGTCCTCGCGCTCAATCAGCGCATCCAGATCGGAGAGTTTCCAGGTCAGCACCTCCAGCGGTTCCGGCTCATCGCCGGGCAAGGTGGCGGGAAACAGGTCTTCCGCCAACACCGCGCGGATCTGATGGCCCATATACCCCGGCGACAGGGTCATGCGCTTGAGCATGGTCAGCCGGCGGGCGCCGTAACCGGCCTCTTCCCGCAGTTCGCGGTCGGCCGCGTCGCGCCAGTCCTCGCCGTCGTCCAGCGCGCCCTTCGGCAGTGTCAGTTGATACTCCTCCAGGCCGGCCCCATATTCCCGGATCAGGACCACGGTATCGTCATCCAGCAAGGGCACCATCATCACGGCGGCGATCGGTGGCGTGCGCAGACGCTCGTAGGTACGCTGCTCGCCATTGCTGAAACGGATCTTCATTTCCTCGATACCGAACAGGCGGCTTCTGGCCACCAGACGCGTTTCAAGAATCTCGGGTTTGTGTTGCATACTCGATGCTCCGGGCCAGATTGCCCGGCCAAGCTTACACCGGAATAACGATGATTGATTGGCACGACATTGACACCGTCCTGCTGGACATGGACGGCACCCTGCTGGACCTCGCCTTCGACAACTTCTTCTGGCAGGTCTATGTGCCGCAGCAATACGCGCTGCACCGGGCTGTCCCGGAGCAGGAGGCGCTCACTTTGCTGGCCGACTGGATCGGTCGCCACCAGGGCACGCTGAACTGGTATTGCCTGGATTTCTGGTCCGATGAACTGGGGCTGGATATCGCCGGCCTGAAGCGCCAGGTGGCGGACCGCATCGGCTTCCGGCCCGGTGCCGAGGATTTTCTGCGCGCGCTGCGCGATAGCGGCCGGCGCGTGGTGATGGTCACCAACGCGCACCCGGATGCACTGTCACTGAAAGTGGAGCGCACCGGCATCGACCAGTATTTCGACGCCCTGGTCTCCAGCCATCAGTACCGCGCCGCCAAAGAAGAACAGATGTTCTGGCAGCGACTGAACGACGCACACCCGTTCACCCCGGCCCGTGCGCTGCTGGTGGACGACTCCCTGCCGGTGCTCGGCTCCGCACAGCAATATGGCGTCGGCCATCTGTGGAGCATCCTGCACCCGGATTCCAGCGCCCCGGCACGCGACCATACCGACCCGTTCCCGGCCATCGACCGCTTTGAGCTGGTGCTGCCGAAATGAGCGATGGCGTGCGCATCGACAAGTGGCTCTGGGCCGCGCGTTTTTTCAAGACCCGAAGCCTGGCCCAGCAGGCCGTGGAAGGCGGCAAGGTGCAGCTCGACGGCCAGCGCGTGAAGGCGAGCCGGCCAGTGAAACTCGGCGCCACCGTGACCACGCCACGCGGTCATGATCAGTGCACCGTAATCGTCACCGGCCTCGCTGAAAAACGCGGCAGCGCGCCGCAGGCCGCCTTGCTTTATCAGGAAACCGAAGAGAGTATGGCCGCCCGCGAAGCCGCCGCCAGCCAGCGGCGCGTGGAATACGCCACCCGCGCGGCGCCGGACCACCGCCCGAGCAAGAAAGAGCGCCGCGACCTGAGCCGCTTCCGCGCCCGCCAGGACACCTGACCCAGAGCGATCCATGACCGACACTGATATCCGACAGCGCTTCCTGTTCCCCGACAGCGACATCCGCGGCGAGATCGTGCGCCTGCAGGCCAGCGTCACCCAGGCGCTGGCCGGCCACGACTATCCGATGGTGATCGAAGGCCTGCTCGGCGAGGCACTGTCCGCCGTCAGCCTGCTGGCCGGCACGTTGAAGTTCGAAGGCCGCCTGAGCCTGCAGGCCCAGGGGCAGGGCGCCCTCACCCTGCTGCTGGCCGAAAGCACCCATGACAGCGAGGTCCGCGCCCTGGCTCGCGCCGACATCCCGGCCGAGAGCGCTGAAACCAAGCTGCCGGCCCTGCTCGGTGACGGCGTCATGGCGATCACCATCCGCCCGGAGGCCGGCGCCCAGTACCAGGGTCTGGTCCCCATGGAACGCACGGACCTGGCCGGCTGCCTGGAGGATTACTTCGCCCAGTCCGAGCAGTTGCCCACCCGGCTGTGGCTGGCGGCCGGCAACGGCCACGCCGCCGGGCTGCTGCTGCAACGGCTGCCGAACCGCGTCGCCAGTGCCGCACACAACGCCGACACCTGGCAGCACCTGACCACGCTGGCGGATACGCTGGGCCTGGAGGAACTGCTCGACCTGCCGGCGGATACCGTGCTGCACCGGCTGTTCCACGAGACCCCGCCGCAATTGTCGACACCGTCCCCGATCCGCTTCGGCTGCACCTGCTCGCGCGAAAAAGTGGCGCGCACGCTGCTCTCCCTGGGCGTGGGCGAGCTGCAGGCCATCCTTGCCGAACAGGGCGAAGCCCGCGTTTCCTGCGACTTCTGCAGCAGCGAAGAAGTGTTCGATGCGGTCGACCTGACCGCCCTGCTGCACGAACTGGGCGCCAAACCCCACTGACTTCACAGCCGCCCCCCGGCACACCGGGGGCGCATGGCACCCTCCCCCGGTTTCTGTCATAATCGCGCGCCTGCCGGTACCTAGCGTATCCGCAGGCCGTGAGGCACCTCCCTGGATGCCCCGGCGCCGCACCAGACCGGCACTGTTACCCGCGATGCAGCAGAATACCTGGGCTCCCCGCCGCGCCCGGATGTTCTCGATACGGCCAAAAGCCAGGACCAAAGCCCAGGAATAGCCATGACCAATGCAACTGTTTACAACGACCTGAGCCCGGCACAACTTGTCGAGCTGGCCATTCAGCGCAACGAAGGCAAACTCGCCAGCAACGGCGCGCTGGTCTGCGAAACCGGCCACCGTACCGGCCGCTCGCCGATGGACCGCTTCATCGTGGATGAGCCGACCACCAGCGCAAAAATCCACTGGGGCCCGGTCAACCGTCCGTTCGACGCCGGCAAATTCGATGCCCTGTGGGAGCGCGTTGCCGCGTTCGTTGCCGATCAGGATCAGTTTGTATCGCACCTGCATGTAGGCTCTGCCGCCGAGCACTACATCCCGGTCAAGGTCACTGCCCAGACCGCCTGGCACAATCTGTTTGCCAACACCCTGTTCATCCGCCCGCCGCAATTCAACCCGGCCGGCAAAGAACAGTGGGAAATCCTGCACGCCGCCAACTTCGAGTGCCAGCCGGAACGTGACGGCACAAACTCCGACGGCTGCGTGATTTTCCAGTTCGCCCAGCGTCGCGTGCTGATCGCCGGCATGCGCTACGCCGGTGAAATGAAGAAAGCCATGTTCGCCGTGCAGAACTTCCTGCTGCCGGAAAAAGACGTGCTGCCGATGCACTGCTCCGCCAACGTCGGCGAAGACGGTGATGTGGCCCTGTTCTTCGGCCTGTCCGGCACCGGCAAGACCACCCTGTCCGCCGACCCGGACCGTTACCTGATCGGTGACGACGAGCATGGCTGGGGCAAGGGCGTGGTGTTCAACATCGAAGGCGGCTGCTATGCCAAGTGCATCGACCTGTCGCAAAAGAACGAGCCGGTAATCTGGGACGCCATCAAGTTCGGCGCCGTACTGGAAAACGTGGTGATCGACCCGGAAACCCGTGTCGCTGACTACAAGGACGTGTCCCTGACCCAGAACACCCGCGCCGCCTACCCGCTGGAAAACGTCGACAAGCGCGTGATCGAGAACCAGGCCGGCGAACCGAAACACATCATCTTCCTGACCTGCGACCTGACCGGAGTGCTGCCGCCAGTGTCCAAGCTGTCCCGCGAAGCAGCCGCGTATCACTTCCTGAGCGGCTACACCGCGCTGGTCGGCTCTACCGAAATGGGCGCCGGCTCCGGCATCAAGAGCACCTTCTCCACCTGCTTCGGCGCCCCGTTCTTCCCGCGTCGCGCCAGCGAGTATGCCGAGCTGCTGATGAAGCGCATGGACGAGTTTGGTTCCCAGGTCTATCTGGTCAACACCGGCTGGACCGGCGGCCCGTACGGTGAAGGCGATCGCTTCAGCATCCCGACCACCCGTTCCGTGGTGAACGCGATCCTGTCCGGCGCGCTGGACAACGCCGAAACCCAGCACCTGGACATCATCAACCTGGACGTGCCGAAAGCGGTTCCGGGCGTGGACGACAAGCTGCTGGTGCCGAAGAACACCTGGAAAAACCCGGAGCAGTACGAAGCCCGTGCGCGCGACCTGGCCACCCAGTTCAACAAGAACTTTGCCGAGAAGTACGCCGACGTCTCCGAGGATATCCGCCAGGCTGGCCCACAAGCCTGAGCCGGACACCTTCCGTATCGACAAACCCGCCTTCCGGCGGGTTTCAGGCTGCCGGGATTCGTCAGCGGCCTGACACCCGCCGGCAACAGGCTCTTTTCTCTGCCCGGTTAGCCTCTGACCCAGCCAGGAACAGGAGTCCGGACCTCTTCCCATACCGAACCACGCTGTGCATCCAGATAAACTCTGCCACCCTGAGCGTTGAGCGAACACATGTCGCGGCGCGAAGTCTCTCCGGAAACAATCCTATATTGCCCGCTCTCCAATCGGTAAAGCCGGTCTTCTTCATTGTTACCAGGGCCAGATACACACCGGAGATTGATGTAGTCCGCCCCATCCCTGCACCGAATACCACGCATGCCGATCTCCTCAGGTTTACTGATAAGCGAACCTTGCGGGGGATAAGCGCAGCCTGATCGTGATGCCAGAAATTAGTATTTATCCATTTATTTCTAATTTTTACCCCAGTAATATAAGCCAATCTGGTAAGGGATGACCGATGTACGGCATAGACTGGACCAAAGCAGCCATCAAACAACTGAGGAAGATTCAGCCCGCCAGGCAGAGGTCGGCGATTCTGAAAGCGGTGGCAGCACTGGCGGATTGCCCAACGAATGCCGCAAACGTCAAAGCCCTGAAGGGGCACGACGCAGGCTACCGGCTTCGAGTGGGCAACTACCGAGTGCTGTTCGATCTGGACGATGGCGTGCGAATCATTACGGTGCAAGAGGTGAAAAAGCGAGATGAGCGAACATATTGAGGTCGTCACCGGGAATGCCCAGATCATCCGGGATAACCGTGGCAATCCTTTGTATGCCGTGGTGCCGTTTGATGAGTATCAGGCGCTTCTGGATGCCAATGGTCGCACCACTATCCCGCACGAGGTGGTGGTCCTGATGGTCGAAAAGGACCTCAGCCCGATGGCTGCCTGGCGCAAATATCGCGGCATGTCCCAGGCACAGATGGCGGAAAGGCTGGGCATAACACAGAGTGCCGTGGCACAGGCCGAGAAACAGGGCAACAAATCCCACATTGAAACCCTGCGCTCCTGGGCACGAGTATTGGATTGTGATGTGGCGCAATTAACTGACTGATGCCATTGCCTTTAAAACCAGGAAATTGGTCTTATCCATCTCGCGGGCCCACAGGCCTGAGCCGGCACCTTCCGTACCGACAAACCCGCCTTCTGACGGGTTTGTTTTTTTACCGATCGCTTTGCTTGCCCGCGTTTCACGGCGGTGATACTTTTTTCCTACACGTCCGCCCGATCCCATGAGAGCCGCCCGCGCATTGCGGCCACCGATCCCCCGGACACATACCAAAGAGAACAGCGTTCCTGTCGGGGAGGGAACACACAAACCGGACCCTTGTCTGTCCGGCTTGCAGCCTGGGGGCCTTCGAGCATGACCGCCTACAACATCCTGATCGTCGATGACGAAGAACATATTCTCAAGGCGCTGACGCGCACCTTCCGCCAGCAGCAGGACTGGCAGATCGAAACCTTTACCCGCGCCGAGGACGCCCTGCGCCGCGCGCGCAGCCGCCTGTTCGATGCCGTCATCACCGATTGCGTGATGCCCGACATCGACGGCATCCAGTTCCTCAGTGAACTGAAAAGCCTGCAGCCGGATGCCGCCCGCATCCTGCTCACCGGCGTCGTCAACGTGGACACGCTGATGGCCGCCATCAACGAAGCCTCGGCGTTCCGTTTCTTCACCAAGCCCTGGGACGATGGCCAGTTGATCGAGGCCGTCAGCGAAGGCCTGCGCATCAAACAGATCCTGCTGGAAAATCGCATGCTGGCGCAGAAAGTGCGTGACCAGCAGCAGGAGCTCGACCTGCTGCGCCGCCAACGCGCGCCCGCGCACTGACGGCGTCCGCCATGGACTTCCTGGCCGGGTTACTGGCGCCGCTGATGGATCAGCAAAGCAGCGGGTTATACATCATTGCCTCTCTGCTGATCATGCTGGTGGTGGTGTTCTTCATGCACCGCACCTATCGCGCCTCATTGAAAGTCGAAGCCCGGCTGGCGGAATTTTCCTCGCTCACCAGCAGCGTGTTCGGCGCCAAGCTGCGCCTGATCGAAACCAGTGCCGACGCCTACGACATCAATCGCAACGTGCTCGGGCCGCTGGCGAGGATCATCGACCAGTACTGCGTCTTCACCACCGATCTCCACGGCGTGCTGACTTACGCCAACGACAAGCTGGTCAGCCTCAGCGGCACCCCGCTGACAGAACTGGTTGGCCGCCACCAGAAAGACGTCGGCGTACGCGCCATCCATGCCGACGCCGCCAGCGACATGCGCCGCACACTGCAACAGGAGCGGGTCTGGCACGGCCAGCTCTGCCTGCGCACACGGGAAGGCAGCGTACGCTGGGTCGATACCTTCGTGTTTCCGCTGTCGTTCATCACCGAGGTGGACACCGGCTATATCTATTTCGGCACCGATGTCACCCGCTTCCACCAGCAGAACGATGCCCTGCGCCGCGAAGTGCGCAGCAAGGAAGCCTCCCTGCACCGGGCAGAGAACATGCTGCTGCACTCAGAGAAAATGGCTTCCCTGGGGGTGATTTCCGCCGGCATCGCCCATGAGATCAATAATCCGATCGCCTACGTCAGCGCCAACATCAACCGCCTGGGCGAGTACCTGGAAACCCTCTCCGCGTTTGCCATTCGTGCCAGTGCCAAACTGCCGCCGGATCAGGTCAGCGAGCTGTTTCCGCCCGCCGACGCCCCGCACAACCGCGACGACATTACCTACGCCGTGGAGGATTACCCCGCCCTGATGCAGGAAACCCGTGACGGCATCCAGCGCATTCGCAAAATCATCAGCGACCTGAAGAGTTTTTCCCATGAGGGCGCCGACGCCTTTACAGCGGTGGACGTGCACAAGTGCATCGAAACGGCGCTGAATCTGGCACGCCACGAACTGCGCCGGCAGATAAAACTGGATGTGACACTGGATGCAGCCAAGGCGCAAATCAGCGGTTCGGAATCCCAGCTCACACAGGTGCTGCTCAACCTCGTGGTGAATGCCGCACAGGCCATGCAGGCACAGCAGAGCCAGCCCGTACCGGGCGTGATACAGATTCGCACCCGCAGCAGCGGCCCGCATCTGATCATTGAGGTCACCGACAATGGCCCCGGCATTCAGCCGGAGCACATGGCCACCCTGTTCGAACCTTTTTTCACTACCAAGCCGGTGGGCGAAGGCACCGGCCTGGGGCTGGCCATTTCGCACGATATCGTCCAGCGCCACCAGGGCGAAATCAGCGTCCACAGCGCGCCGGGCGAAGGGGCACATTTCAGCATCCGCCTGCCGCTGCTGCATGCCGCAACATCGCAGCCTGGCCTGAGCACCCCGCTGCCGCCCTCCCTGTCCGGCCAGAAGGCGCAGCGTCCCCATGGCGTATGAGCTGACCTATCACCTCACGTATGCCGACGGACGCGCAGACCGCATTCCGGTGCGGCCGGACCCAAGCGACCAGCGTCTGCGCCCGGGCGCAGGCTTCACACCGCCGGCCTGGGCGGCCCTCACACATCACCAGTGCAGCCATTGCACCCTGGACCCGGCAGAGCACCCGTTCTGCCCGGTCGCGGTCAACATCGCCCAGGCCTTTACCGGCCTGCGGGACGGCCGCTCCTATGAACCGGTCACGCTCACGGTGGACACCCCGCAGCGCCGCTACCATGCCGACACCACTCTGCAGCGGGCTTTGAGTTCACTGCTGGGGCTGATCAGTGCGCTCAGCGATTGCCCGCACACACGGCCGCTGCACCCGATGGCACTGCACCACCTGCCTCTGGCCACAGAAGAAGAAACCTTCACCCGGGCGCTGTCCGTGCTGCTGTTGCGCGAATACCTGGCCGGGCGCGACGGGCACGACGTCGCCGCCACCATGGAGCGCCTCTACACCAACCTGAACCAGCTCAACCGGAGCTTTGCCCGGCGCCTGGCCGATGCCGGCGACTCCGATGCGGCGGTCAACGCCATCGTGCTGCTGGATGTGCTGGCGCGGGACATCAGTTTCGAACTGAGCGAACACCTGCCGCGCATGAAAGCACTGTTCGGCACGCCCTGACTGCACCGCCCCGGTGCCGCCCCCCCCAGCCGCCACCTCCCCTGCCGGCCTTTCGTTCGCCCCCGGCACGCCAGATAACAGTGCATCGCACCATTTCAGGCACGCTTTGTGCATCTTTATGGCACAGCGCAGCGGCATGCAGCGTCGGCGGTGGCCACCTGATGACACAGGCTTTCCCGTCTGATCCTGCAAGCCACTGATTTACATTGCGCATCGTCCCGCGCCTGGCGCACAGACGCAGAGCACGGACACCCGAATGCGCACTGATATCGTGCATCGCATGGTCCTGCGCACCATTTCGGCACACGACACGTCATGGGAGATCACCGTGGATTCAGTACACAGCGCCGTCGCCACCCTGACACAGAGCGCGAACACCCTGTTCATCCTGCTCGGCGCCATCATGGTGCTGGCCATGCACGCCGGCTTCGCCTTCCTGGAAGTGGGCACCGTACGGCACAAGAACCAGGTCAATGCGCTGGTCAAGATCATGACCGATTTTGGCGTCTCGACCCTGGCCTACTTCTTTGTTGGCTATCAGATCGCCTACCAGACGCACTTCATGGTCAGCGCCAGCGAACTCACCGCCGGGCACGGCTACGCGCTGGTGAAATTCTTCTTCCTGGTGACGTTCGCCGCGGCCATCCCGGCCATCATTTCCGGCGGCGTCGCCGAGCGCGCCCGCTTCTATCCGATGCTGATTGCGGCCGCCCTGTGCGTGGGCCTGATCTACCCGTTCTTCGAAGGCATCATCTGGAACGGCAACTACGGTGTGCAGGACTGGCTGGAAACCACCTTCGGCGCGCCCTTCCATGATTTCGCCGGCTCCATCGTCGTGCACGGCATGGGCGGCTGGCTGGCGCTGGCGGCGATCCTGCTGCTGGGCACGCGGCGCGGCCGGTTTCGCCAGGGACAACTGGTGGCCTTCGCCCCGTCAAACATTCCGTTCCTGGCCCTCGGCGCCTGGGTGCTGACGGTTGGCTGGTTCGGCTTCAACGTGATGTCCGCGCAGACGCTGGACGGTATCTCCGGCCTGGTCGCGGTGAACAGCCTGATGGCCATGGTCGGCGGCATCATTGCCTCCATGCTGGCCGGGCGCAAAGACCCCGGCTTTATTCACAACGGCCCGCTGGCCGGCCTGGTGGCCGTATGTGCCGGTTCCGATCTGATGCACCCGGTTGGCGCGCTGGTCACCGGTGCCGTGGCCGGCGTGCTGTTCGTGCTGCTGTTCGGTTACATGCAACGCAAACTGCAGAAAGTCGACGACGTGCTCGGCGTCTGGCCACTGCACGGGGTGTGCGGCCTGTGGGGCGCGCTGGCGGCCGGCATCTTCGGCCTGGAAGCCTTCGGCGGCCTGGGCGGCGTGAGTTTCCTGTCGCAGTTGATCGGTGCGCTGATGGGGGTCGGCATTGCCTTTGGTGGCGGGCTGGTCTGCTACGGCTTGGTCAAAGCGCTGTCCGGCCTGCGCCTGAGCGAAGAAGAAGAATTCGACGGTGCCGACCTCAGCATCCACAAGATCGGCGCCAACGGCGTCGACTGACAACCGATACACCGTGGCGGGCGATAACGCCCGCCACGTCTTCAGGGCACCAGCAGCACCTTGCCGATATTGCGCCGCGCCTCGATCCAGGCGTGCGCTTCGCCCGCCTCACTGAACGAAAACGCGCGGTCCACATGCGGGCGCACCCAGCCGTCCTGCCAACCCGCCAGCAGTGCATCCATCCATTCGCGGATCTTGTCCACCTCGTGCCACAGGTGGCCCATATTCACACCGAACGTGCCTCGGTTTTCATTCATCAATGACACCGGGTGGATGAACGGCATTTTCAGTGCTGTCTTCAGCAGCTTGAGCTTGCCCGCCACGCCGTTGGCCGAGGCTTCCGACACACCGAACATGCCCAGCCGGCCGGTATGACGCAGGGCGCGCAGGCTCTTGCGCCAACTGTCACCGCCGAGGGGATCGGTCACCAGTTCCACGCCGCGACCGTCGGTAAGCCGCATCACTTCCGCCAGCCAGTCGCCGCGCGTGTAATCAATCGCCTTGTCCAGCCCGCGCTCATGCAGAAAGGCATGCTTGCCGGCGCTGGCGGTGCCGAGCAGCCGGGCACCGAGTTGCTTGCCGATATCGATCAGCGCCAGCCCGACGCCGCCACCGGCGTTCTGGATCAACAGCGTTTCCGATGCCTTCAGGTTGCCCATCACGCACAGCAACTGCCAGGCAGTCAGGTAATTCACCGGTATCGCGGCAGCCTGCTGGAAATCCATGCCCGCAGGCATCTCGAACATCTGCGCCAACGGCACGTTCACATGGCTTGCGTAACCGCCGAAACGCGTCAGGCCAAACACGCGCCGGCCCAGCCATTCACCGGGCATCCCGGCACCCAGTTGCGTCACCGTGCCCGCCACTTCATAGCCCACGGTGCAAGGCAGCGGCGGCGCGTCCTGATACAGTCCCTGGCGCGCCAGGATGTCGGCGAAATTGATGCCGGCCGCCGCCACGGTCACCTGTACTTCGTTCGCTGCCGGCGCAGCCAGTTGATCTTCGCGCACTTGCAGTACATCCGGGCCGCCAGCGCGGGTAATCACGATCTGTTGCCGTTGTGTCATTGCATCCTGCCTCGTATCGATAGATGGCACTCACGTTTCACCGCAGCATACCCGCCACCTGACCCTGTCGCCGCAGGCCGCAGCCGATTGGCCTACCCGGCATGCCACCCGCTTCTCTACCATCGGACGGGCAAAACAAGAACACGCCGACCCGGGAGACACGGCATGACGGACCCGCAATCTGCTTACACCAACCGTGGCCAATACCCTGGCTCTGATGAAGACCTGGCCACCGGCAACATGCTGAAGAATTTCGCCGACTGGCGTTTCAACCGCTACCTGACCATGCAACTGCTGCCGCTGTTTTACCTGCTGCTGATTCTCGGTGCGCTGGCGGTGATCAGCGGGCTGGTAGCCATTGCGTTCTATTTCTCACCCATGGTCGGACTGATCGCCGCCGGTATTTCCCCTTTCGTGCTGCTGATCACCATCGCGGTGATTCGCGCCGCACTGGAATATCTGATCATGGCACACCGCATCATGCGCATTATCGAACGCATGGACGCGCTGCCACGCCAGGTGGCCGACCTCAGCTATCGGGTAGACGGCATTACCGAGCATGTGGATCAACTGATTCATCGCGTCGACGACATTCATGACGCACTGATGCATGCGCGGCCCGTGCTCAGCGCACTGAGCCTGCCGCGCCGCTTGCTGGAACGGCTCAACAGCCGCAGCCGTTGAGCCGGTAAGGCAGGGTTACAGACGCACTTTATCCAGGCCGCGACGAATGCCACGGTCCAGCCCGGCGCGCACGATCGGCCCGATCAACGGCAGCTTGCCCTCGAACTCGATGGTGTAGTGCAGCGCCGAACCACCGGATGGCGTGGCACTGAAACGCATGACGCCATGGTGATTGCGCAGCGGGCTGCCACGGGTGATACGGTATTCGATGCGCTCGTTCGGCACCCGCGCGGTAATGGTTTCTTCGAACGGCGGCGCGATCAGGATGCGCATGCGGCGCACCGAGCCCAGCCCGTCGGGCACGTCACTGCCATCCTTGACGCGGCGGATCTTCGCCGGTGCAAAAATGGTTTCCAGGTTCTTGTGCACGCTGAGGAAGGCGAACAGTTTGTCCACCGGCGCGGTGAACTCTTTGCGGATATCGATACGTTGTACGGCCATTGTTGTCGTTCCAGGCAGGCGAAAACGCACATCATGCCGTGCTCAGCGCCGGACAACAGAGCAGAACGGGACAGATCACCGGCGACGCCGGACCTGTCAGCACAGCAGCACTTGATCCCCACGCACACGGCCCGCGCGGCCACAGCCGCGAGCGCACCGCGCTATGGCGCGCGGGCGCTGCTCAACGCCATGCGGGATGGCTCAGTTGCCGTACACCACCACGGTGAACTCCGACAGCACACCGAAGAAATTCTGCGATTCGTAATCCACATAGTGGATTTCGCGAATGCCGCCGTTGCGGGCGGCGGTGTGGATGCTGGCGTCGCCGGACGCAATGATGCCCAGAATGGAGCGGACCGAGGCCCGGCCCACACGGGTCGCCTGTTCCGGTGCGGCCGTCGCCGTCAGCGGGGCCTTGACGTTGCCGTACAGCAAACCGCTCACCGGCATGGTGGCGGTTGCACAGCCCGAGAGCATGGCCATGGCGGCCAGAGGGAGGAGCAGCTTTTTCATCTTGTTATGTCCTGTCTTGTGGTGTTCTACCCCGGATAAAACAGTGGCATGGCAAGTGGCCACGCGCACCGCAAAACGTTCTACAGTCGTTGCATCACCTTGCGCAAGCCGGCCACATGGCGTCGGCTCACCACCAGCGTGTCTTCCAGGCCCCGCAGGCGCAGCTGATGGTGTCCGGCGGGCGCCTGCTCCATGCCCTCGATAAAACTCAACGCCACCAGCGCATTGCGGTGCACGCGCACGAACAGGTCGCCGAATTCGGTTTCCAGGTCCTTGAGGGTTTCGTCGATCAGCACTTCGCCGCCGCCGTGGCGCACGGTGATGTATTTCTGGTCGGCCAGGAAGTAACGGATGTCGTTGACCGGCACCAGCTCCAGGCCACGATGGGTGCGCGCACTGATATGCTGGCGCCGCAAGGCAGCGTTGTCGCCGTGGTCGTCACCGCTGTCCTGCACCCGGGTCATCTTGCGGGCACGGGTCAGCGCGGCGTCGAGATCGTCGCGGCTCACCGGCTTGAGCAGATAATCCAGCGCACGCACCCGGAACGCGTCCAGGGCATGCTCATCGTAAGCGGTGCAGAAAATCAGCGCCGGAGGCTGTTCGGTACGGGACAGATGCTCGGCCGCTTCCAGGCCGTCCATGTCCGGCATGCGGATGTCCATGAGCACCACATCGGGGTGGACACGCTGCGCCGCCAGCACGGCTTCCCGACCATTGGCCGCCTCGGCGACCACCTCTACCCCCTCTATCGCATCGACCAGACGTACCAGCCGGTCTCGCGCCAGCTGTTCGTCGTCACAGACGAGTACTCGCATAGTCAAAGGCCCCCTGATCAGGCACTCGGGTAACGGAGGCTTACCCGGTATTCGTTATTATTTGCCGCGGCCTCAACGCGGGCGCGGTCACCATACAATGCCGCCAGCCGGTGGCGGATATTCTCCAGCGCCATGCGGTTGCCATGGGAAGCCCCCGCCGGCTCCGCCGGTAACGGATTGGTCATGCTGATCCTCAGCATATCGCCATCCTGATCCACGCGCACCGTCACCGTACCCCCGTCCGGTCGTGGCTGGATACCATGATAAATGGCATTTTCCAGCAATGGCTGCAAGGTCAACAGTGGAATTAAGGCACGCTCCGGGTCAATTTGCACCTGCCAGTCGAGTTTCAGCCGTTCCCCCATGCGCTGTTGCTCGATCCGGGCGTAGCGGCGGCACAGGTCCAGCTCTTCTTTCAGGGTCACCTGCAACCCGGTTTCCCGCAGGCTGGCTCGGAACAGCCGTGCCAGGTCTTCCACCGTCTGTTCGGCCGCCACCGGGTCCACGGCGATCAGGCTGGAGATGATGTTCATGCTGTTGAACAGAAAGTGCGGACGGATACGCGACTGCAGGGCCTGAATGCGCGCTTCCAGTTCGGCCTGTTCCTTGATGCGCAACTGATCCTGCACATAGAAATAACGCATCACGCCGCCGGCCAGGATGGCGGCAATGGTCACGTTGATCCAGACGTCCTTGAGTGTGGTGCTTACCCCCCCGACCATTTCCGGCAAGGCCCAGCGCATCACCATGCGCGCAATCAGGCTGAACACCAGCGTATTGGTCACTACCAGCACCACCACCCCGGTGGCGGCCCAGGCCGGTGGCAGGCGGTTGAGCCAGCCACGCAGGGCACACAGGGCGGCGGCCGAGGTCAGGCCGACCCACTGCATGAAAAAGGAGGTCAGTGCCAGCCGCTCGAAACTGAAGCGGTCATAGTAGGTGCCCGACAACGTCAGCACGATGGCCATCAATTGCGCGACCACCACCACCACCAGCACTGCGCGCGCCTCGCACAGGTCCGGCACAAATGCCCGTGCCGGCGGGGAGACATGCGGTTTCGCCATACCCGTTCCTTGAGGTCTCGCGCCTGGCCAACCGGGCCGGCACCGAAGCGCCCCTTATACCCCAGCCCCCGCGCAGGATGCGACCGGGAGGTGTTATACTGCGCGCCTTTCCCGTTAAACGGTTGTTCAGGACTGCGTGCAGATGAGTGACAAGCAAAACAAGCTCTGGGGCGGCCGCTTCAGTGAATCCACCGATGAGTTCGTGCAGGCGTTCACCGCCAGCGTCAATTTCGACCAGCGCATGTATGACCAGGACATCCGTGGCTCCATCGCCCACGCCACCATGCTGGCCGAGGCCCGGGTACTGAGCAACGATGAACGCGATGCGATCATCAACGGCCTGAAGGAGATCCACGCCGAGATCGAGGCCGGCGAGTTCCAGTGGTCCGTGGCGCTGGAAGACGTGCACATGAACATCGAGGCCCGCCTGACCGACCGCATCGGCATCACCGGCAAGAAACTGCACACCGGCCGCAGCCGCAACGACCAGGTGGCCACCGACATCCGCCTGTGGCTGCGCGACCACATCGACCTGATTGACGGCGAACTGACCCGCCTGATGCAAGGCCTGCTCGGCCTGGCCGAGCGGGAAGCCGCCACCATCATGCCCGGTTTTACCCATTTGCAGACGGCGCAGCCGGTCACCTTCGGTCATCACCTGCTGGCCTGGTTCGAGATGCTGCGCCGCGACCGCGAGCGGCTGGCCGACTGCCGCAAGCGCGTCAACCGCATGCCGCTCGGCTCCGCCGCCCTGGCCGGCACCACCTACCCGATCAACCGCGAACGCACCCGCGAGCTGCTCGGGTTTGACGAGGCCTGCTACAACTCGCTGGACGCCGTCAGCGACCGGGACTTTGCCATCGAATTCTGTGCCCTGGCGGCGTTGTCGATGACGCACCTGTCACGCATGAGCGAGGAGCTGGTGCTCTGGACCAGCGCCCAGTTCAACTTCATCAACCTGCCGGATCGCTTCTGCACCGGCAGCTCGATCATGCCGCAGAAGAAGAACCCGGACGTGCCGGAACTGGTGCGCGGCAAGACCGGCCGCGTCAACGGTCACCTGATCAGCTTGCTGACGCTGATGAAAAGCCAGCCGCTGGCCTACAACAAGGACAACCAGGAAGACAAGGAGCCGCTGTTCGACGCCGTCGATACACTGCTCGGCTCCCTGCGCGCCTTTGCCGACATGGTGCCGGCGCTGGAACCGAACCGCGAAGTGATGCGCGAGGCCGCCCGGCGCGGTTTCGCCACCGCCACCGACCTGGCCGACTATCTGGTGCGCAAGGGGATTGCGTTCCGTGACGCGCACGAAATCGTTGGCAAGGCCGTCGCCTTCGGCGTGGCACAGAAGAAAGACCTGTCCGACATGAGCATCAGCGAACTGCGCCAGTTCAGCGATCAGATCGACGAGGACGTGTTCGAGGTGCTGACGCTGGAAGGCTCGGTGAGCGCCCGCAACCACATCGGCGGCACGGCGCCGGAGCAGGTACGTGCAGCGGTGGCGCGGGCGCGGGAAGCGCTGTCGCGCTGACGTCTGTTCCCCGCATCCCAAGGGGCGCCCTGTGGCGCCCCTTTTCAGTTCTGCCCGCCGTCCAGATGCGCCCGCAACACCCGATGCCGGTGCAGGAATACCCGGCGAATAAACCAGCCCACCATGGGCGCCATCCAGCGCGGCTGGAAGGTCAGCTCATCCACCAGTCGATGCATGCCAGGCTGGTCCGCGCACGGCAGAATGCGCCGCACGTGTCGCCACAATTTCATGGATCCCATCGGCGACTGCTCGACAAACCCCCGGCCCGGCTCAATCTCCAGCAGCGTCATGTCCGAGAAATCAATCGGGAGTACCCCCAACAGGAACACATAGCTGCGAAACAGCCGTTTGCCGGGCTGCACGGCCAGGTCTTCGATGGACTGCACCCGGCGCGGGGTCGTCATGCGCAGCACCGGGCGCAGCTCAGTGGCGATACCTTCGACCGACGTGATCCAGCGCCAGATGTGCGCCGGGGGAGCCCCCAGCCTGGATTCAAAGCGCAGCGAGATCTGTTTGCTCATGACGTCACGGCTCCTCTGGCCACCGGAGTTGCTTTTGGGCAGATACCTGAGCAACTCTCACATTTCCGGCATCCTGCCGCTACTCGCATTCGCCACCATGAGCATGCTCCGCAAAAAACCCCGCCAGCAGCGCTCTCGCGCCACCTACGACGCCATTCTGGAGGCGGCAGCTCAGCTTTTCGGGCAACTCGGCTATCAGGCCACCACCACCAACAAGGTGGCCGAGAAAGCCGGCGTCTCGATCGGTTCGCTGTACCAGTATTTTCCCCACAAAGAGGCGCTGATCCTGGCCCTGAGCGAGCAGCATATGGAGGAAAGCGGCGCCGTGCTGGCCGATGTTTTCCAACGTCTGAGCCGGGAACGGCCCGGCCTGGAGCAGACCCTCTCTCTGCTGATCGACACCACCGTGGCCCTGCACCAACACAACCCCGCGATGCACCGCCTGCTGTTCGAACAGACGCCACGTTCCGCCGACCTGATGGCGCGCTTCCGACGCCTGGAAACCCTGATGGCCGCCGCCGTGACGGCACAACTGCTGCGTCTGGGCGTTGGCGGCCCGCACCCTCAGGCGCGCGCCCTGCTGCTGGTGCAGGCAATGGAAGCCCAGGTCCACGGCGCAGTACTGGCACCACCGGACACGCTCACGACGGATGAACTGATTGCAGAAATAAAGCGGTTATGGCGGGCAGCGCTAGGCTGCTGAGGCGTGCCGCCGGGCATGCGCACCCGGCGGCGAAGCAGGATCACAGGTGAAAATCACCAGCGGCTTCCGGCTGGTATTCGATCTCCAGGATCGACACCTGCAGCGGCTTGCCGCCGGGCCCCGGCCAGTCAATCGACTGGCCCACGGACAGGCCCAGCAGCGCCGCGCCAATCGGGGCCAGCACGGACACCTTGCCCGGCCCGGCTTCCTGCGGATACACCAGCGTCAGGGTGTATTCCCGGCCGCTGACCTCCTCCCGGCAGCGGACGCGCGAGTTCATCGTCACCACCTGCGGTGGCACCTCCGCCGGCGCCACCAGCGTGGCGCGCAGCAACTCCTGCTCCAGGGCATCCACCACATCATTCTCGGCGGCCTGCGCCAGCAGAGCTTCAATGCGCTGCACATCGACACGGGAAACGGTAATCGGGGGCTGATTCATTGCGTGTGCTACTCCGGGGCCGTCTGGCCCGCTACAGATGACAAAAAACCCATAAACAAAAGGCGGCACATTCGCGCCGCCCTGATACAGGGTGATATTAAGCCAGCCTGTTTTTTTCTCAAGTGATCGTTACCGGCAGGCCAACCCGCTATACTGCCGGGCACTCGTCACCCCGGACCCCAGGGCCATGCAACGGCCAGGAGAGCGCGCTTGAAAACGCTGCTGATCATCGTGCTGCTGTGCAGCAGCCTGCCGGCCCTCACCGGCTGCGGGCAGCGCGGTTCGCTGTATTTCGCCGAACCGGAAACGCCCGCTGCACCGCCGCCAGCCGCCGCCCAGGACGCCGCCGGGCCTGACCGTACCGACAACCGCGACGACGATACCCCCGCCCGCTGACACCAGGACGCACGATCATGGACCCATTTCAGTACCGCGACGGCCAGCTCTATGCCGAGGAACTGCCCCTGAGTGAGCTGGCGGAACGTTTTGGCACGCCGCTGTATGTGTACTCCCGCGCCATGCTGGAAACCCAATACCGCGCGTTCGACGACGCCTTTGGCGGTCATCCGCACCAGGTCTGCTACGCGGTCAAGGCCAACGCCAACCTGGCCGTCCTGAATGTACTTGCACGGCTGGGCGCCGGCTTCGACATTGTTTCCGGTGGCGAACTCGAGCGTGTGCTGCGTGCCGGGGGCGACCCGGCAAACATCGTGTTCTCCGGCGTCGGCAAGACCGCCGATGAAATGGAAGCCGCCCTGAAAGCCGGCATCCACTGTTTCAACGTGGAATCCGCCGCCGAGCTGGAGCTGCTGAACCTGGTCGCGGGCGAACAGTCGATGGTGGCGCCGATTTCGATCCGGGTGAACCCGGACGTGGACGCGCAGACCCACCCCTACATTTCCACCGGCCTGAAAGACAACAAATTCGGCGTCGACATCAACGACGCACCGGCGCTGTACCAGCGGGCCGCCGACCTGCCGCACATCGAGATTCTCGGCGTGGACTGCCATATCGGCAGCCAGCTCACCAGCCTTGGGCCGTTCGAGGATGCCCTCGGCCGGGTGATGGCGCTGGTGGACAAGCTCACCCTGCAGGGCATCACGATTCGCCATCTGGATCTGGGCGGCGGCCTGGGCGTGCGCTACCGCGAAGAACAGCCGCCGACACCTGCCGATTATGTGGCCACCCTGCTCCGGCATATTCCCGGCGACCTGCCGGTGCATATCGAGCCAGGCCGCTCGATTGCCGCCAACGCCGGCGTGTTCCTCACCCGCGTGCTGTACCTCAAGCCCACCGCGCACAAGAATTTCGCCATCGTCGACGGTGCCATGAACGACCTGATCCGGCCGAGCCTGTATTCCGCCTGGCAGGACATCGTGCCGCTGATCCCGCATGACGCGGACTGTCGTCACTGGGATATCGTCGGCCCGGTCTGCGAAACCGGCGATTTTCTCGGCAAGGACCGCGCGCTGGCGCTGGAAACCGGCGACCTGCTGGCGGTGCGCTCCGCCGGGGCCTACGGCTTCTCCATGGCCAGCAATTACAACAGCCGCAACCGGCCGGCAGAGATCATGGTCGATGGCGACCAGGCCTTCATCGTCCGCCAGCGCGAGACCATCGAAGACCAGTTGCAACTGGAATCCCTGCTGCCCTGACACCGGCCTGGCCGGCCCCGGCGGGCGGGCCGCACGTTATCCGCGTGTATGGCATCGCCCCCCTGCCGGCCGAAGCGGGCTATCATCGTTTTCAACTCCGTCGTGACCCACGGGACAGCACACCATGGCCTTTTCCGTCCGTTCGCGCTGGCAGGCGGCCAGCCGCCGTCAACGCCTTCTGGTGCTCCTGGCAGCGCTGTATCTGCTGTACACCCTGCTCGGTTTTTTCCTGGTCTCACCGCTGCTGAAGCAGCAACTGACGAGCACGCTGCAGGAAACCACCGGCCGCGAGGTGCGGCTTGAGCGCGTGCTGTTCAACCCGTTGACCCTGTCCCTGACGCTGGAGAACTTCGGCCTGCTGGATGAGGACGGCACCGACTTCATCGCGTTCGATCGCTTCTATGCCAACTTCCAGTTGTCGTCGCTGTTCCGCCGCAGCTGGCATTTCCGGCAGATCGCGCTGACACGTCCGCGCACGCAGGTCACCCAGGTCGGTGAAGGCCAGTTCAATTTCGATGACCTGCTGGCCCTGGCCACCACGCCAGAGGAAACCGCCACCGGCGCCGAGAGCGCCCCCGCCCCCGAGGACACCGCAAGCGCCCCGCTGCCGGCGCTGTCCGTCAGCGAGCTGCTGCTGGAGGAAGGCGATTTCCGCTTCGTGGACCGGACCGGCGAGACACCCCGGCAGATGGTGCTGGCCCCGGTCAGCTTCCGCGTCGAGGATTTTTCCACCCGCAGCAGCGGCGAGGGCGACGGCAACAGCTACAACCTGCTGGTCACCGGCCCCGGCGGCGGCAGCTTCAACTGGACCGGCCACTTCAGCCTGAACCCGCTGATCGCCACCGGCGAGCTGGCCCTCAACGGCGTTGACCTGCCGCCCTTCGCGGACTTCCTCAGCGACCAGTTGCGCTTCACGGTGCCCTCCGGCGAGCTGTCGATCCAGACCGCCTACCGCCTGGAAACCGGTGACGACCTGCGCCTGTGGCTCACGGAAGGCGCCGTGCAACTGAACCAACTGGTGATCCACGACCCGGCCCAGGACATCGACGTGGTCACGCTGCCCAAGGTGGCGCTTGGCAATGTGCGCCTGGACACCACCACCCGCACCCTGACGCTCGGCGACCTGACCCTGGCGACCCCGGCGGTGCGCGCCCGCCTGCTGGCGGAGGGCGTGGACCTGGCGACACTGTTCACACCGGTGCAGACCACGCCCGTGGAAGACGCCCCCGCCGAGCAGGACGACACGCCTGTCGGCGAACCCTGGGCGCTGATCCTGGAAACCCTGCACCTCAACGCTGCACAACTGGCGCTGCGCGATGAAACCCTGCCCACCCCCGGCGAACTGGCGCTTGCCCCGGTCACGCTGACCCTCAGGGACCTGGCCCTGAACGACCCGCGCCGTTTCAGCCTCGACGGCGAAGCCACCTTCGCCGAAAGCGGCCAGATTGCCCTCGGCGGCGAAGGCCAGATCGCGCCGCTGGATATTCAACTGACCCTGGCCGCAAACAGCCTGCCACTGCCGGCCCTGCAACCCTGGGTGCAAAGCGCCCTGCGCGTCACGGTGCCCGCCGGCACCGCCTCGGCCGACCTGACCCTCCGCGCCAGCGGCGAGGATGACGTCACGGTGCGCGTCACCGGCGGCGCCGGTGTGCAGAACCTGGACGTGCGCGAGACGGGCGACCGCCCGTTGCTGGCCCTGAAAGAACTCGCCCTCACCGGCCTGGACGTGGACACCCATGGCCAGCGCCTGCGCGTACAGCAGGCCCGCGTCACCGGCCTGGACGCCCGCGCCCTGATCGACCCGCAAGGCCGTGGCGTGGCCGACCGCATCCTGCTGCCCGGTGAAGGCAGCAGCGAACCCGGCGCCCCCTGGCATATCCGGCTGGACGAACTGGTGCTCGCCGACAGCCAGAGCCGTTTCACGGACCTGTCGCAAAGCCCGGATTTCAGCCTAGCGCTGACACGCCTCAACGGCACGCTGACCGGGCTGGATTCCGCCGCCCGCGCGCCCGCCAACATCGACCTGTCCGCGCGCGTGGATCAGTACGCACCCCTGTCGGTGAAAGGCGCGCTGAACCCGCTGGCCGCCAACCCGAGCGTCGACCTGACCATCACGCTCAATGGCTACGAAATGACCAGCCTGACACCCTTTACCGGCCGCTACCTCGGCTACGCCACCCGCACCGGGCAACTGTCAGTGGATAGCAGCGTGAAACTCGACGGCTCGGTGCTCGACAGCCGCACCCGCGTCAAGGCGGCCAGCTTCTTCCTCGGCGACCGGGTGCCGAGCGACGAGGCCCTGAGCGTGCCGATCAAACTTGGCCTGGCGGTGATCCGCGACCGCAACGCACTGATCGACCTGCCGGTGCAGGCGCGCGGCGACCTCAACGACCCATCGGTGAGCGTGCACGGCATCATCCTCAAGGCACTGACCAACATCCTGGTGCGCGCCGCCACGTCCCCGTTCTCCGTGCTGGCAAGCCTGGCCGGTGGCGAAAACCTGGAACACATCAGCTTCCCCGCCGGCAGCGCCGAACCGGACAGCGACACCCGCGAGCAACTGGCCACCCTGGCGCAAGTGCTCACCGACCGCCCCACACTGGGCCTGACCCTCGCCGGCAGCACCGCCGACAGCGACCGCGACGCTCTGGCCCGGCGCCGGCTCGGCACCGAACTGGCCGGCCGCGACTGGCAGGACCTCGCCAGCGCCCAGGCCGACCGGGGCTTCCAGCGTCGCACCCTGGCGCTGTACCGGGACCGCACCGGCAATGAGCCTGACACCCTGCTGCCACCCCTGGCCGACGGCGCAGACAAGCCGCAGCGCCAGGCCCGTGAGCAGGCACTGGCCGTGGCCGCCTTTGAGGTGCTGGTGCAGCAACAGGCAGCCAGCCTCCCGGCAGACCTGCTGCAGACCCTCGCCAGCCAGCGCGCCCAGCAGGCCAAGACCCTGCTGATCGACGACCATGCCCTCTCCGGCGAACGCCTGCGCATCACCGGCGCACCGGCAGGTAGCGCCGACGCCGTGGCCGGCGTTAGTCTCGGACTGTCGCCGGACTGAAGCACCGCCCGCCGGGGTTAACCTTTGGTCGAATTGACCCGTCATGCTGCCGGGTTAAAGTCCTCAGCGTGCCCTGGCCTGGCTGAACCTCAGTCGGGCTGCTTCCGTTCACCCCAGGCCTCACCCGGCCACGGGCGGACATCCCGGCCAAAAGCTGTGACAGACAACAAAAAAGGAGAACCCCATGAGCGCCATCGTCCTGGTTCTGCTCGGTCTTGGTGGCATGGCGGCAGGTTACCTGTTCTATTCCCGCTTCATTGCCCGCCACATCTACAAGCTCGACGAACAATTCCGCACACCCGCCCACGAATTCGAGGACGGTGTCGACTTCGTGCCCACCAACCGCTTCGTGCTCTGGGGTCACCATTTCACCTCCGTGGCCGGCGCCGCGCCCATCGTCGGGCCGGCCATCGCGGTCATCTGGGGCTGGCTGCCCGCGTTCCTGTGGGTGGTGTTCGGCACCATCTTTTTCGCTGGTGTACATGACATGGGGGCCATCTGGGCCAGCGTCCGCAACCGCGCCAAATCCGTCGGCGCGCTCACGGGCGAGGTGGTCGGCAAGCGCGCCCGCAGCGTCTTCATGATCGTGATCTTCCTGGTGCTGCTGATGGTGAACGCCGTGTTCGGCGTGGTCATCGCGCGCCTGCTGATCAACAATCCCGGTGCCGTGGTGCCGGTGTGGGGTGCCATCGCGGTTGCCCTGGTGATCGGCCAGTTGATCTACCGCCGCATTCTCGGCCTGGGCATCGTCTCCATCATCGGCGTGGTGATCCTGTATGCGCTGATCTACGTCGGCCCGTCCGTGCCGATCACCCTGCCGGAACAGACCTTCGGCCTGTCCGCCAGCGCCTCCTGGATTCTGCTGCTGTTCGCCTACGCCGCCGTCGCCTCGCTGCTGCCGGTGTGGATGCTGCTGCAGCCGCGTGACTACATCAACGGCCTGCAACTGTTCGTCGGCCTGATCCTGCTCTACGGCGCGGCACTGATCGGCAACCCGAGCGTCGTGGCTCCGATGGTCAATGACGCGCTGCCCATGAACACCCCATCGATGATCCCGCTGCTGTTCGTGACCATCGCCTGTGGCGCCATCTCCGGCTTCCATGGCCTGGTGGCCTCCGGCACCACCTCCAAACAGCTCAACCGGGAAACCGATGCGCGCTTCGTGGGTTACTTCGGTGCCGTCGGCGAGGGCGCCCTGGCGCTGGCAGCCATCGTCGCCGCCACGGCCGGCTTCGCTTCCCTGGCCGACTGGCAGGCGGTGTACAGCGCCTTTGGCCAGGGCGGCGTGACCGCGTTCGTCAACGGCGGCGCCGCCATTCTCGCCAATGGTCTGGGCCTGGATCAGGCCGTGGCCGCCACACTGCTCACCGTGATGGCCGCGCTGTTCGCCGGCACCACCATGGATACCGGCCTGCGCCTGCAGCGCTACATCTTCCAGGAGTGGGGCGAGATCTACGGCATCAAGTGGCTCGGCAAGGCACTGCCGGCGACCATGCTGGCCGTGGCAAGCTGTCTGATCCTGGCCTTCGGTGCCGGCGGCGCGGACGGTTCCGGCGGCCTGCTGATCTGGCCCCTGTTCGGCACCACCAACCAGCTGCTGGCTGGCCTGACGCTGCTGGTCATCACGGTCATGCTGGTGCGCAGCCACCGGCCGGCCCGCTACACGCTGATTCCGCTGATCTTCCTGCTGGCGATGACCTTGTGCGCCCTGCTGCTGCAACTGAAGACTTTCTACGACAAGGGCGACTGGTTCCTGCTCGGCCTGGACATCGTCGTACTGGTGGCCGCCATCCTGGTGACACTGGAATGCAGCGCCAGCCTGTTGCGGCACAAGCGGGAGGCGGATGCGTCGTCGTCATGACCACGCCCTGGCAACGCATCAAACGCTGGTACAGTCGCGCCGAGACCCTCGGCGCGACCTACTACAA
The DNA here is from genome assembly GCF_009846755.1 of Alcanivorax sp. S71-1-4. Taxonomy (GTDB): domain Bacteria; phylum Pseudomonadota; class Gammaproteobacteria; order Pseudomonadales; family Alcanivoracaceae; genus Isoalcanivorax. Next base: position 231,882 of record NZ_AQOR01000001.1, on the reverse strand, counting down.
CGCACCCTACCGGGCCGCCATCGCGCGCGCCCGGCGGGACGAGGAAGACCTGTTCATGCTGCTGGTGTTCTCCGAGATGATGGGCGTGCCCAACCCGGCGAGCTGGTACACGCTGGAGTTGCAACCACTGCTGCTGGAGCGGTTCCACGACTGGCACCGGCGCATGGGCATGGAACGCTCGCCACTGGACGGCTTCCGCTGCTGCTGATCACGGACCTGCCATGACCCATCTGGATATCCACGCCCTGCTCGCCAGCCGCCGGTTGCTGCTGGTCGGCGGCAAGGGCGGTGTCGGCAAGACCACCACCTCCGCCGCGCTGGCCGTGGCCGCCGCCGAAACCGGCCGCAAGGTGTTGCTCGCTTCCACCGACCCGGCGCACAGCCTGGCTGATGCCTTTGATCACGAGATCGGCGATCACGAGACCATGCTCGCGCCCAACCTGACCGTGCTCGAACTCGACCCCGACAACGAAGTCGACGCTTACCTGTCCCGCGTCAGCGCCCAGATGCGCCGCTTTGCCGGCCCGGATCAGGTGCGCGAGCTGGAGCGGCAACTGCGCCTGAGCCGCCAGTCCCCCGGCGCCCAGGAAGCCGCTCTGCTGGAGCGGCTGGCCCGCCTGATGGAAGAGGGCCAGGAACGCTTCGACCTGATCATCCTCGACACCGCCCCCACCGGCCACACCCTGCGCCTGCTGAGCCTGCCGGAAGTCATGGCCGCCTGGACCGATGGCCTGCTCAAACACAACCACCGCGCCGCTGAACTGGGCAAGGTGCTGACCCACCTGACCCCGGGCCGGGATCTCGACAGCCCACTCAACACACCGACCGAGCACGCATTCAGCGGTCTCGACGACCGTGGCCGCGAACTGGCCAATACACTGCTGACACGGCAGCGGCTGTTCCAGCGCACACGCCGGCTGCTGGCCGATGCCGCACGCACTGCCTTCCTGTTCGTACTGACCCCGGAGAAACTGCCGATCCTGGAAACCGAACGTGCCGTGCAATCGTTGATCGACAGCGATATTCCCGTGGCCGGCCTGATCATCAACCGTGTCCTGCCCGACCAGGCCGACGGCAGCTTCTTCCAGGCGCGGCACGCCCGCCAGCTACGCCACCTGGCGGACATCGAGGCCCGTTTCCGCTCACTGCCCCAGCGTCGCCTGCCCCTGCTGGAAGATGACATCCAGGGGCTCGACGCACTGCTCAGTTTCAGCCACCGTTTCTGACCAGCCCTTGCAGCCGCGCGGGCCGGCACCCAGAATCGCGATAGCAGGCTGTTGAAAAACAGCCTGTGCTGACGGCCCAATCAGGCCGCCTGCGAAATCAAACGCGATAAGCGATTGATTTTCCGTGTCCACCTTTGCGGACCTGCGTCGCACAGGTGGCTTGAAAAAGCATCGAAGAGGCTTTTTCAACACCCTGATAGCCTCCCTCCCTGCAAGGAGACACCTGCGTGTCGACCGACAAAATACAGCACCGCACCTTCATCGTGCTGCTGATCATGGTTTCGCTGGCCTTCTTCGCCCTGCTCGCACCGTTCTTTGGCGCCGTCCTCTGGGCCGGCATCTTCGCCATCATCTTCATGCCGTTGCAGAACCGCATTCTCGCGCGCATGCCGAAACGGCCGACACTGGCAAGCCTGTGCACACTGGCGATCTGTATCGTGGTGGCGATCATCCCCCTGATCACCATTTCCCTGTCCCTGGTGCACGAAGGCACCACCCTGTATCAGCGTATCCAGAGCGGTGAACTGGACTTCGGTGCCTACATCGACCGCGTGCAGGAAGCCGCCCCGCGCCTGCAGGCCCTGCTGGCGCAGATCGGGATCGATTTTTCTGAGGTCCGCACCTGGCTCAAAAGCGCCGCCGCCACCGCCAGCAAAGGGCTGGCGCGCAACGCCGTGAACATCGGCCAGTTGTCGTTCACCTTTTTGATCAGCTTCGGCGTCATGCTGTACCTGCTGTTTTTCTTCCTGCGCGACGGCACCCGCCTGATGCGCCAGATTCGAGCGGCCATCCCACTGTCCGATGCGCATAAACAGCGGCTGTTCAAGAAATTCGGCGAGGTGGTGCGCGCCACCATGAAAGGCAACGTGCTGGTGGCACTGGTGCAGGGCGCGCTCGGCGGGGTGATCTTCTGGATTCTGGGCATCCAGGGCGCCTTGCTCTGGGGGGCACTGATGGCTGTCCTGTCGCTGCTGCCGGCGGTGGGCGCGGCGCTGATCTGGGCGCCGGTCGCCGCGTATTTTTTGCTCACCGGCCATATCTGGCAGGGCGTGGTCTTGGTGGCTTTCGGGGTCGGCCCGATTGGCCTGGCCGACAATATCCTGCGTCCGCGCCTGGTCGGCCAGCAAACCCAGCTGCCGGATTATCTGATTCTGGTGACCACGCTCGGCGGGTTGGCGCTGATCGGGATCAGCGGCTTCGTGCTCGGGCCGCTGGTGGCAGCGCTGTTCATTGCGGTGTGGGATCTGTCATTGCATGAATTTGGCGAGCGTCGCCTGGTAACCCCGACCACAGAAGATCCCTGAGAGGCAGTAGGGTGGGTAGAGCGAATGCGAAACCCACCGGGACCCTGCAGCACACTGCTCGCACAAAACCATCGAAACTACCCACTACCCAAGCCGGGTGATTTCGATGATTTTGCGGGAGTGAATAACAGGCATGGACCCGGTGGGTTTCGCCTTTGGCTCTACCCACCCTACCGCACAACAGCCTGTTCAGGCTGCCGGCTCTTCCAGCAGTTCAGGCTTGTCCAGCAACGCCGCCAGCCGCTTGAGGCCGGCTTCGCGCAGCGCACGGCTGTCACGCTGGGACGGATGAAAATCACGACGGTAATAAGCGAAATACGCCGGCCCGAGCTTGCGCAGCCAGCCCGGCTTGCCGAGCAGCCAGTTGAAGCCGCGCAACACTGAGCGCAGGTCGCGCTTGTCATCCATGCCGCCGCGCAACTGGAAGTAGTGGAAAATCGTGAAGCCGAGGAACTCCAGCGTGGTCACGGCCATTTCGCTGGTGCGAGTCCAGTAACCGCCTTCCTGATCCTGATACACATCATAGGCCACCGACTTGTGCTCGCTTTCCTCCACCGCGTGCCAGAACCACAACGGCAGCACGCGCTTGTCCATGCCCTCCAGCATCTCCGGGTGTTCCAGGATGGTCTCCGCCAGCATCGCGGTAAAATGCTCCAGCGCGCAGGTCTTCGCCAGTTGCCGCTTCGGCGACAGGAACTTGCCCTGCCACTTCAGCCCGCGCAACACGAACTCCTCGACCTTTTTTGCCGGGATGCCGCGCGCTTCCAGAAACGCATTGAACGCCTCGTGCTCGTTGCCATGATGCGCTTCCTGACCAATGAAACCCTTCACTTCTTCCTTGAGATTCTCGTCAGTGATGCCCTTCTGGTAATGGCGCACCGAACGCACGAAAAAGCGTTCGCCTTCCGGGAACGTGCAGGACAACGCTGACAACAGGACGGTCTTGAATTGATCCCCGCCAAACCAGTAGCGCGGGATATCCGCCTCGAACTCGAAGTCCATGCGACGCGGCTGGATATCACTCTTGTTGGTGCGGCGTGGTGTCAGATTGGCTTTTGCGTTCATGCGGATCAGGCTCCTGTGGTAATCAGCGCACCGGCATGCAGGCGGCCGGGCGATCAAACGGATACAGACAGTATCCCCGCAGCGCCGTCGGGACGTGAGTGCAGCTTGTGCCAAATTCCGGGGCACAAAATGGCCCGCCGTGGCCGGAAAAGAGCCTGCGCCCTGAGACCCGGCCGCTGGCCCGCCAATCAGGCAGGGCCTACAATGAGCCACTGTTTACTTTCCACGCGGATTCGTCATGGACCTCAAGTTCACCAAGATGCATGGCCTGGGCAACGATTTCATGGTGCTCGACGGCATCCGGCAATCGCTGCCGGAAGAGGGCCCACCGCTGTCACCGGAGGCCATGCGCCGGCTGGCCGACCGTCATTTCGGTGTCGGCTTCGACCAGTTGCTGATCGTGCAGCCGCCACGCGGCGACGCTGACTTTCGCTACCGCATCTTCAACGCGGACGGCAGCGAGGTGAGCCAGTGCGGCAATGGCGCGCGCTGCTTCGCCCGCTTCGTGCGTGACGAGGGCCTGACCGACAAGCACGAAATCCGTGTGGAAACCGCCAACGGCCAGATGACCCTGCGCCTGACCGACGATGGCCTGGTCACCGTCAACATGGGCCCGCCGCGCTGGGCGCTGGCGGACATCCCGTTCCGCGCCAGTGCCATGGCCGACACCTACATCCTGGTGGCGGGGCAGAACGCCTTCGAAGTTTCCGCCGTCGGCCTGGGCAACCCGCACTGCGTCATGCTGGTGGAAAACGTCGACACCGCACCGGTCGAGACTGTCGGCCCGCTGCTGGAAAGCCACCCGGATTTCCCGGAACGGGTCAACGTGGGCTTCATGCAACTCGTGGATCGCAGCCACATCCGCCTGCGCGTGTTTGAGCGCGGCTCCGGCGAAACACTCGCCTGCGGCTCGGGTGCCTGCGCCGCCGTAGTCTGCGGCCAGAAACGCGGCCTGCTCGATGAGACCGTCGAAGTCAGCCTGGCCGGCGGCACCCTGCGCGTGCACTACGACGGCACCAATGGCGTGTTGATGACAGGCCCTGCAAGCCGCGTCTATGATGGCGTGATCCGCGAAGCCTGATCACCCGAGCGCACGGAGAAGCGATTTCATGAGCGAGCAGAAACTCACCGGCGACCAGGTCGCCGCCTGGCTGCGCGATCACACCGATTTTTTCCAGGGCCGCCAGGAACTGCTGGAAATGCTGCGCCTGCCCGACCCGCGTGGCGAGGCAGTCTCACTGCTGGAGCGTCAGGCGCAGATCCTGCGCGAGCGCAACCATGAACTGCGTGACCGCCTCAACGGCCTGCTTGCCGTCGCCCGCGAAAACGACCAGTTGTTTGAGAAGACCCGTCAACTGGTGCTGACCCTGATCGAAGCGCGCAGCGCAGAGCAATTATTCAGCCAGCTGATCCACGCCCTGCAGGAAGACTTCGGTGCCGACACCGTCTCCCTGCTGGTCTACGACCGCGACCTGGACCTGACCGGTGAACTGCGCAGCCGCGTACGCTGCCTGGCCGGCGCCGACCTGCACGAGGCCCTGCAACTGCTGCTGCGCAACGGCAAGGCCATCTGCGGTGTCCTGCGTGAGGTGGAGCTGGAGCAACTGTTTCCGCACCACGCCGACCAGGTGAAATCCGCCGCCATGGTGCCGCTGGAGTGGCAGGGCCGGCAGGGCCTGCTGGCCATTGGCAGCTTCGACCCGCTGCACTTCCGCAGCTCCCTGGGCACCCTGTTCATCAGCCATCTCGGCGATGTGCTCAGCCGCCGCATGCACGACCTGCTGCGCAAGTACCCACGCCTGGAAGCCCGGCGCGCCTGACGGCCCCCGCATGAGCGCCTTCGCCGAGCAGACCGCACACTACCTGCACCATCTGCGCACGGTACGCCAGCTCTCCGCGCACACCCTGGACAACTACAGCCGCGACCTGCGCACGGTGACAACCCTGCTGGAGGAACGCGGCCTGCAGGGCTGGCCCGCCGCCGCCCCGCAGGACATTCGCATGGTGGTCGCCACCCTGCACCGTCGCGGCCTGGGCGGCAAAAGCCTGCAACGGTTGCTCTCCAGCGTGCGGGGCCTGTACGGCTACCTGCTTCAGGAAGGGCTGGCCCGCAACAACCCGGCGCTGGGCATCAGCGCCCCGAAAAGTCCGCGCCGGCTGCCGCATACCCTGGACCCGGACGCCGTCAACCACCTGCTCGACCACCCCCGCGACGACAACGACCCGTTACAGCTGCGCGACCGCGCCATGATGGAACTGTTCTATTCCTCCGGCCTGCGGCTGGCCGAATTGCTGAGCCTGGATATCGACACCATCGACCAGCAGGACGCCAGCCTGGTGGTGACCGGGAAAGGCAAGCGCACGCGGCACCTGCCGGTCGGTGCACCGGCACTTGCTGCGTTGCGGAAATGGCTGGCAGTGCGGCCCCTGCTGGCCCGTGATGGCGGCGAAAAAGCCCTGTTTGTCAGCCAGCGCGGGCAGCGCCTCGGCGCGCGCTCCGTGCAGCAGCGGCTGGCCAGACAGGCCCGCGAGGCAGGGCTGGACCAGCACCTGCATCCGCATATGCTGCGGCATTCGTTTGCGACGCACCTGCTGGAATCCAGCAGCGACCTGCGGGCGGTGCAGGAATTACTGGGGCACGCGAATCTGTCCACGACGCAGATTTATACACATCTGGATTTTCAGCATCTGGCGCGGGTGTATGACGGGGCCCATCCGAGGGCGAGAAAAAAGAATACCGAGCCTGAAGAGTAATGAAGAGTAACGGGCCGGCTTTTTACCTTGGGTGAGGAACCCCTGACGACTCAGGGTGCTTTGTCATTGTGCTGGTGCCAGAGCAACAGCCGTGCCTCAAGCCGCTGCAGGATGGCTTCTGCCCAGACCTCCCGATCCGCTTCCAGTTCAGGATAGGCCGAGACCGCTTTCCTGACGGTTTCAAGCAGCACATTGTCCCTGAGGTGCCCCACCACACGCCTGACATCAAGGTGCGCCTCCTCGGGCAGGTGAACCAGCATATTGGCGAGGGCGCTATCCAGCGCTCCCAGCGCATCAATGCCGCCATCGCGCAGTGCCCGCGCTGCATCCCGTGTCAGTTCCATGATCCCTCCGGGCATTCGCGCTCCTGCGAAGGCAGGAGCGCGCTGGCGCCAGTCTCAGGCGCCGTCGTATTCCTGCGCCTCCAGCTCACGCAGCTGCGCATTGTTCTTGATCTCGATCCCCAGGTCGCTCAACCGGCCATCACCAATACCGTAAATCCAGCCGTGTACCGTCAGCACCTGCTCACGGCGCCAGGCCTCCTGGATGATGGTCGTGTTGGACACATTGATCACCTGCCGCGCCACATTGAGCTCGCACATGCGGTCCAGCCGCGCCGTGTCATCCTCGATCTGTTTCAGGGTGCGACGGTTGCGCAAGTACAGTTCACGCACCTGGCGCAGCCAGTTGTCGATCAGACCGTGCGGCTTGTCTTCCATGGCGGCATGCACGCCACCACAACCGTAATGCCCCACCACCATCACGTGTTTGACCTTGAGCACGTCCACGGCAAACTGCAGTACCGAGAGCAGGTTCAGGTCGGTGTGATTGACCAGGTTTGCCACATTCCGGTGCACAAACAGTTCGCCGGGCATCAGCCCGACAATTTCATTGGCGGGCACCCGCGAATCAGCACACCCAATCCACAGGTATTCTGGACTCTGCTGTCCCACCAACTGCTCGAAGAAACCAGGGTGCTCCTGCTCAATGTCGCGGCGCCACTTTTCGTTGTTGGAGAAGAGTTCAGGCAGGGATTTCATGGGGCCTCTCTGTTCAATGACGGTGAAGGGGCTCTCGCAGCCAGCGCGGGCTGCTTTCCAAGGCCATGAATTCTAACATCTATTCGGGAAGATGGGGTGAAGCAGACAGGCACTGCCAAGAGATGGCGGGCACACCGGAGAACCAGCATCGGAGAGGGGCACCGGCCACCCACCCGGGGAGGGAAGAGAGGGACAGAGGGAACCGGGTCGCCCGGAGAGACACGCCCCCGGACACCCGGCCCCTGGTATCAGCCCAGCACAGAGACTGGCTGCTCTGCCGGCATCAGTTTACCGGCGCATCGCAATCCCAGTCTGAATAGCGGGCTCCGAAGTGCCACCATACATAGGAGTCGTCCCAGGAATTATTTTTGATGCCGCTATGGCTGCAAATATTGAAGCCGGGGCCGACGTACCTGGCGGTATTGCCTGTCTTGTTCTGCCACGTGTTGACCGACATGCCACTCTGATAGTGGAAGTTTACGTCGCCTATTTTTTTCGCGGGGTCGACCTCCGTCCCTGCGTAAATGCCCCAGGCCAACATATAACTCGCGGAGCATCCTCCGGTGTTACGATCACCGAGGTTCATCACCCACCCCCCAGGCGGCGTATGCGCAGGCACCGTGTACGTCTGCTCCTCGATCAGGTAGGTCACACAGTTATTATCCTGTACCTGGATGGTGATTGGAGAGTCTGTATCGTTGCTGAAATGCGCTTCCAGCGCCCAGCCGGGAACAGAAAAAGCCATTGAAGCAATGCCCGCCATCAACCCTGTCTTTAATTTCATCATCATTCCCTTCCCATTTTTATTAATAATGACTTTCCATGCCTACTGAAAAGCAAAAAGAAAATTACCTGTACGCTGTCAGGTGGTCAATTTATTATTATCAAACCGACCGACATGCCACCCGACCAATACCATGGTGAAAGAATGGCCCTATATGATGAACTGCGCCCCACACAATCAAAAAAGTATCGTCAACTCCGGCAATACTTGCAGGATTCATCGCCCGCCGCATCCACCTGTTACCAGATCACCAGTAAAATCCGAATCCACATGACAACCAGCACGACATTGCTTATCGCAAACACCAGGCCCCGATGCAGCACCCGATTGTAGGTAAGATGAATGATGCTATGAACAATACGCAGCCCGACATAAGCCCACGCCAGACCGAGAAGCGTCGCATCTGACTGGTGAATAACGAAAGCCAGCAGGCTCGCCGCATAAAACAGCACCGGCAATTCCAGCAGGTTCATGTAATTACGATTGGGGATGCACACCTCAGGCGGAACCCTGTCAGATTCGCCATACTTGAAGTCGCTCTCTGCCACCCGCCCGGCAAACAGCGCCCTGACGCGCTTGATGGGCACCAATAGCAAAACGGTCAATGTGAAAATAGCCAGCACCGATGCGGGCTGCAGCATCTGAAAACCTTCCATGTCTGTATTCCCTCAAACCATCCGATAGTAGACAGGCACCCGACTTGCACGCGCACAAAAATCAACGAAGCGCCGACAGGCCTCATTTCCGAGGCAGCAGTCTTTTTATTTCCATTTTTACATAATCAATAAAGGCTTTTGTCTCCGCCTTCCGAGCAACCAGAGCCCTGTCGTCCGCCCCAAGATAGGCACTTCTGGCCAGATCAAGCACATCCCTATGCCGGGCAGGCAGTTGTTCCAGGCCCCATTCCGCCGCCCTCTGTTTGGAAGCGATCTCGCCCGTTGAAGCGCTGTACCATATCCGCGCAAGCGCAAGCACGACGTTTCGTTCGTCGCCCTGCCAGTCCGGTTCGTCTTGCCATTGCGCAATGGTGTCGGCTAGCGCGGCATAGAAATCCGCTTTCGGCACGGCGTCAAAAAGGTCAACGGCAGGAGGCCCGATCACCGCGATACTGCGCTGTCTTATCTTGGTAATCAATATCGCCAGATCATGATCCGGCATCGGCGGCTCATAGATACCCGCACGAAGATCATCACGCAGCCACTCACCAAACTGAAGCTCGCGCCGGGGCGGGTATCGCCAGGGGACGAGCTCGTTGCAGGTGACCACGGTGACTTCCAGGGCCCGCAGGGTATCGCTCTCTCCTGGCGGGGCAGAAATTGCCAGCAAGTCTTGTTGCAGAGTGTGGATTAGCGTGTGCCTTGATGTCTCATCAAGCCGCCTATTCACCGTGACCAGCAGATCAATATCGCTGTACGGTTTCAAGCCACCGTCCAGGGCGGAGCCATACAGGTGAATGGCCTGTAATACATGCCCCAGGTGGCGATCAATGATCACACACGCACGGGATACCTGTTCTGCTATTTCCGAAGAGATCTGTTTGTGCATGGTTGCCAGATTATCCTGCCGGGCGTTTCTCATCGCCTTCCGCCCAGACACCGGTGAAGACCTCTTTGTTCGGGACACGCACGCATCATTTCTCTCCTTTACGCGGCGCGCCATCTGGACTCTCAAAACCTCGCCGCAAGCAGCCGCGCGCCTTTCAGCGCGTCAACCCACCTTGCGCTGATACAGGCACCCTGCCAGACTATACCAATATTTGGTACAGGAGCTTACCCATGGCCAGAAACACCAGCATTACACTCGGCCCCCATTTTGATGAGTTCATATCCACGCAGGTGGAGAATGGCCGCTACAGTTCCGCCAGTGAAGTGGTACGCGCCGGGTTGCGCCTGCTTGAGGAAACGGAAAGCAAGCTTACCCGGCTGCGGCGTCTTTTGGACGAGGGAGAGCAAAGCGGTATAGCAGAGTACTCCTACGAAAGCATCATTGCGGAACTGGACAGCGAAGCTCACTAATGCCTCCGTTCCTGCTCACCGCCGCCGCCCGAAAGGACATCATTGATATTGGCCGCTTTACTGCTGGGAAGTGGGGGAAACGGCAACGCGACAAGTACCTCAAGCAGCTTGATGACACCTTCAGGCTGCTTGCCCGCCAACCTGAAATAGGCCGCGATGCAGAAGATATAAAGCCCGGGTACAAAAAGTTTAGTCAAGGCAGTCACATCGTCTTCTACCGACCAGGCACGGATGCCAGAATTGTGGTGATCCGCATTCTCCACAACAGTATGGACGTGGATCGACACCTCTAACCACCACCACAACGTGCACAAGCAGGCCGGATATCTGGCAGTCGAAGACATCCATCATAACCATATAAATTCATTATTTTTCAAAACCTTACCAACACACCCCCTCCCATCATTCCGCCACCAACCCCATCCCGCTATCATCCCCCCATGCCCAGACTCAAACTCATCACCTTCGACCTGGACAACACCCTCTGGCCCGTGGACGAGGTCATCCGCCGGGCAGAGCAGCGTTGCCGCCTCTGGATCGCGGAGCGATACCCGGAAGCGGCCGAGTGCATGACGGTCGAGGCCGTCCGCGAGATCCGCGACCAGCTGCTGCGGGAGAAGCCGGGGTATGTCCACAATCTCACCGCCCTGCGCCGGGATGCGCTGGCGCGGGGGTTCATGGCGGCGGGTTATCACTCCAGCGAGGCGGCCCGCCTGGCGGGCGAAGCCTTCGGCATCTTTCACGACGCCCGCAATGAGGTGGTGTTCTTCCCCGGCGCGCTGGACATCCTCGCCCACCTGGCCGACAGCTACACGCTGGGGGCGCTCACCAACGGCAACGCAGACCTGCGGCGGATCGGGATTGATGACCTGTTCGCCTTCCACCATTCCGCCGAGACCGTGGGCCGGGGCAAACCGGAAGCGGACATGTTTCTGGCCGCGCTGAAATCCTCCGGCAGCCGGGCGGACCAGGCGCTGCATATCGGCGACCATCCGCTGGAGGATGTGGGCGCGGCGATTCAGCACGGCTTTGGCGCCGTGTGGGCCAATCTGCTGGATCAGCGCTGGCCGGCGGATTTGCCGGAGCACCCGCATCGCATCCACACTCTGCACGAACTGCGCGACCTGGTGACGTTACTCGATGCCTGATACCCAACACCGTTTTGACCTGCTCAGCCTGATGAATGAACTGGAACAGGCGCTGCGCGACCTGGGCGCCTGGGAATGCACGCCGCCACCCGCCGAGGCGTTCGAGAGCAGCGTGCCGTTCAGTGCCGACACGATGGATTTCACCCAGTGGTTGCAGTGGGTGTTTGTGGCCCGTTTCCGGGCGATCCTGGAGGGCGGCCACGCGCTGCCTCAACAGTGCGACGTGACACCGATGGCAGAAGAGGCGCTGCGCGGCATGGAAGGCAATATTCAGGACGTGCTGGCGATTCTGGCGCGCATCGACGCGCGCTTCTGATTCCCGCCCTCAGGCCTCGGGGGGCAGCAGGCTGTCTGCCAGCAGCGCCCGCCAGCTGGGCAACTCCAGCCGGCCATAACCGCTGGCGCCGCTCAGGGTCAGGACGCGCTGATCCTCCCCGTCAAACAGTTCGATGCTGGTGACAATGCTGTCAGCGGCCGGCTTGCGCACCCGCCAGACCGAAGCCACTTCGCGCATATCCAGCGAAAAATGCACGCCGGGCTGGCGCACGCACAAGGTGTCGCCCTGCCACACAGGCAGGCTCAGCGGGCCCTCGAAGCTCTGCACGCTGCCCCGGTTGCCACAGCACAGGCGCACTGGCGTTTGCCGGGCGCTGGCCAGTGCCAGCAGGGCCGGCACGCTGTCCAGGCTGACAGCGCGGGCGAACTTGTCACGCACCTGGCGGTAGGCGCGCAGGCGACGGACGCCGTAGCGACGCAACAGGGCGTCAAACTCCTGCGGTTCACGCAGCACCGACCAGCTCTGCTCCAGCGACGGCAGGTCCAGATGTGCCACCTCCACGTCGCCGATAGGCGCCTGCGGCAGCGGCAGTTGTCGCTGATCCGGGTGCAACATGGCACAGACCAGCTCCTCGAAGGCCATGCCGGCCGTGCCATCGGGCACATGCAATTGATGCAGCAGGATGCCGTGCCGATCGAAAAACAGCAGCGAGCGCGGCGCAATGCCGGCCACCGGCGCCAGCACGGCCAGCGCCAGCGCCCACTGGCGGGAGTACAGCAACAGTGTCAGCGCATCGTGCTGCACGCGGGCAACGCCGTCGGCGCCGTGGAATTCCAGCGGGGCGTAGGGGGCTGTCTGCCAGAGGTGGCAGGCACGATTATGTGTGCCGGCTTCGAGCTGATCGAAACGGTACAAGGCTTTCAGAATGGCGCCGGGCTCGTCCTGCAAGCGCAGCACGCGGTCGCCCAGGGTCGCCGCGCAGGCGCCCAGCGGTGCGGGCCAGGGCATGCGCCAGAGTGACACATTCGGCAGGGCATTCATCGGTTCGGCCTCCAGCACAGGAATACAGTCAGGGTCAGTCAGGGCACACCCGCCCAACATCGGGCGGGGGCACCTGAGTGGCGGACTGGCTGGCTGCTACGCTGGCTGGCTGATCCGTCAGGGGAGAAACAAGGGGCAGGCGCCAGCGTGATCCCTCGCTGGCTGCGGCAGCCTGCCGGTGCCGTCAGCGGCAGGTGCTGACCCACCCGCCGCCAGAGAATGCATGGCTATTTGGTCAGGATCAGCTTGCCAGCCGCAGTGCGGCGCAACTGATAGACACTGTCGCCGTGGCGAATCCACAGGGTGCCGTCTTCGTTCAGCAGTGCCCGGCTGTTGATGCGCCCATCACGCACGGCAACGTTGCGATACAGGCCACGGGGCCGGGGTGATTCACTGCGCGGCTTGGGGGCGGCGGCGGATTGCGACATGACAGGCTCTCCCTATTGATGAGAATGATTATCATTATGAGAGTGGCTGCCGTCAATCACTTCCATTGTGATTTTTTGTGATGTACTGCGCCGTCCCGTTTTCTGGCGTGGATTCAGCGCGCTACACTCATCGCATGAATCACATTGATGCCACCGCCCCCGTGGCGGACAGCCCGCAACGTCATCTGGCCGCGATCCTCGACGGCCAACGCCCCGCCACGCTGCTCACCTTGAGCCTCAACCCCATGCCGGTCGTCGATCAGTGGTGCCGGGAACACGGCACACAGCTGACCCGCCTGGAAACACCGGACCCGTTTGATGCGCTGGCCCGGCTTGGCCGTTTCGATCTGGTCATCGTCGCCGATCAACTGGAATACATGACCCGCGACAACGGCACCGAATTGCTCGGCCTGCTGCGCAATCTGCATACCAACGCCATGGTGGTGCTGTACCAGCCGCAGCGCGCGCCAGACACACTGCGCTGGCCACGCAACGATTTTCTCGGCATGGGCCTGCGCCGCGAGGCGGATTTCGAGCAGGGTGAGCGCAGCATGACGCTCTACAGCTATGAACTGGATACCTATAACTTCCGGCGCGCCTGGAACAACCCGCAGTACTGGGCCAATCCCGAGAACTGGGGGCGCTATTGGTGGTAAGCGGCTGCACGCCGCGCGCCAAGCCAGTACACTTGCCCGCTGACCCGATCACTGCGGACCTCTGATGATTGCCCAGCGAATTCAGGAAAGCCTGCGCTTCTGGTGGCAGAACCTGCCTGCCCTGCTCCTGGTCACCGTACCCTTCGCCATCGCCGGCGAGCTGGTGCAATGGGGCGTTGGCCCGGCGCTGTACATGGACGAGGATGCCCTGCACATCGGCCATCTGTCGGCACTGTTGCTGATGCTGCTGCGGCCGTTTTCCGAAGGCGCGGTGATGGCGCAACTGGTGGCGATCCAGAACGGCCGCGCGCGCGGCCTGGGCGATTGCCTGCTGTTCTGTCTGCGTGCTGCACCGGTGTTACTGCTGACTTATCTGTTGCTGGGCATCGCTGTGTACGCCGGCATGCTGTTGCTGATCTTCCCCGGTGTGTGGCTGTATGCGCGGCTGTGTCAGGCTCCCTTTATCGCGGTGCTGGAAAATGTCACGCCGGTGCAGGCCCTGCAGGCCAGCTTTCAGCGCAGCCAGCAGGACCAGTGGCAGATTCTGTTGGCCGTGGTGATGGTGTTCATGCTCATCCTGCTGGTGTCGAATACCCTCGCCATCGTGCTGATCGCCCTGCTCGGCGAGAACCAGGGCAGCGGCCTGCTGGTCTCCATCGGCACCACCCTGATCAGTTCGCTGATGTCGGTGATCGTGTTCCGCTACTACGGCCTGCTGCTGCCTGCCCGGCGCCCCGAGTAAGTACAGTACAGACGAACGGCGTACTGACGGCTGGCGGCCTGGCTGGCTACCATCGCTCTTTCTTCCTTTTCAGGAGCCTCACCAACGATGGCCGACTTCCGACTTGGCGTCAGTTGGGATGCCACCAGCGATACCGATCATTATGTCTGGCGCCTGGCCAGTGGCTCCGTGCTGCGCACGCAGGCCATGGACGGCACGCTGACCAGCGAATTCATGGACCCGGAAGAAGCCTTTATCGCCGCCATTGCCAGCTGCCACCTGCTGAGCTTTGTCACCGAAGCCGCACGCGCGGGCTATTCGGTGAGCCGCTATCAGGACAACCCGGTGGGCACACTGGGCAAGGACGAGCAGGGCGTGCTGTATATGCGCGCAGTGGCGCTGCGGCCGTTGGTGAGATTCGCCGGCGAAGCGCAACCCGACCGTGATGCGGTGGAAGCCTTGCACCGGGAGGCGCGCAAGAAGTGTTTTATCAGCCACTCGGTGCGTAGCGAGATACGGATTACACCATTGTGACGGGCGGTAGGCTGGGTAGAGCCAAAGGCGAAACCCAGCGGGGCCATGTTGCGCACTGCTCACATAAAACCAGCGACACTACCCACCGCCGCAGAGGGCAGTTTCGATGATTTTGCGGGAGTGATTAACGGGCATGGACGCGGGGGGTTTCGCCTTTGGCTCTTCCCACCCTACGCACGCTCGTAGATAACGAAGCTGTAGTCATACTCGTTAGGCGGCTCGGCCTTGAAGCTGTCACGGCCGATTTCGCGCCACGCTGTCGAATCAAATTCAGGAAAGAACGCATCACCTTCCACCGCCGCATGCACTTCGGTGATGTACAGGCGGTCGATGCGCGGCAGTGCCTGGCCATAAATTTCCGCACCACCAATCACCACCGCCTCGTCAGCACCGTCAATCAACGCAACGTGCTCCGCCAGCGTCAGTGCTTCGTCCAGTGACGGCACCACTTTGGCGCCCTCGGCCTGGTAACCGGCCTGACGGGTGACAACGATATTGGTGCGGCCGGGCAGGGGGCCTTTGAGTGATTCCCAGGTCTTGCGCCCCATGATGATCGGCTTGCCGAGCGTCGCCTGCTTGAAATATTTCAGGTCGCCCGGCAGGTACCAGGGCAGTTTGTTGTCGCGGCCGATGCAGCCGTTGTCGGCCTTGGCCACGATCAGTGCCAGTTGCATGCGGTTATCCTCTGCTCAGATCGCCACCGGCGCCTTGATGTGCGGGTGCGGGTCGTAGTCCACCAGCTCGAAATCCTCAAACCGGAAGGCGAACAGATCGGTCACCGCCGGGTTGATCTTCATCTGCGGCAGCGGGCGGGGTGCGCGGCTGAGTTGCAGCGCGGTCTGTTCCAGGTGATTGCTGTACAGGTGCGCATCACCCAGCGTGTGAACAAACTCGCCAGGCTTCAGGCCACACACCTGCGCCATCATCAGCGTGAGCAGGCTGTAGGAGGCGATGTTGAACGGCACGCCAAGAAAGATATCGCCGCTGCGCTGGTAAAGCTGGCAGGACAACTTGCCGTCCGCGACGTAGAACTGGAACAGGCAGTGACACGGCGGCAGCGCCTGGCGACCCAGGGCCGCGTTGCGGTCCGGCGGCAGGCTCGGGTCCGGCAGCACCGCCGGGTTCCAGGCGGACACCACCAGCCGGCGTGAGTCCGGGTTGCGACGGATCTCTGCCAGCACGTCGCTGATCTGGTCGATCACGCGCCCATCGTGGGTTTTCCAGCTGCGCCACTGCTCGCCGTAGACCGGCCCCAGCTCGCCGTCCGCGGTGGCCCACTCGTTCCAGATGGAAACGCCGTTATCCTTCAGGTAACCAATATTGGTATCACCCGCCAGGAACCACAGCAGTTCATGAATGATGGATTTCAGGTGCAGTTTTTTCGTCGTCGTGACCGGGAAACCGGCGGCCAGATCAAAGCGCATCTGGTAGCCGAACACGGCACGCGTGCCGGTGCCGGTGCGGTCACTTTTTTCCACACCGTGGTCGCGCACATGGCGCAGCAGGTCAAGGTACTGTTTCATCGTGTCACCGCTCCCGGCACCGGGTTTTTCTTGTAGGCCCAGGCCATCATGCCGAGGCCAATGATGACCATCGGTGTGCTGAGCAGCATGCCCATGGTCAGCCAGTCAAACGCGATAAAACCGATGTGGGCGTCCGGCTGACGGAAGAACTCGCCGATGATACGGGCAGTGCCATAACCCACGCCAAACAGCCCGGTTACCGCGCCCGCCGGACGCGGCCTGGCGGAATACAGCCACAGCACGATGAACAACAACAGCCCTTCCATCAGCGACTGGTAGAGCTGGGACGGATGGCGGGCAAGCTGCGACGGGTCATTGGGAAACACCATCGCCCAGGGCACGTCCGTCACCCGCCCCCAGAGTTCACCATTGATGAAGTTGCCGATGCGGCCGGCGCACAGGCCGATCGGCACCATCGGCACAATGAAATCCGCCACCTCGAAGTAACGCTTGCCGGCCTTGCGCGCAAACACTCCGAATGCAACCAGCACCCCCAGGGCGCCGCCATGGAAAGACATGCCGCCCTGCCACAGCTTGACGAGGCTGACCGGGTCATTGAGGAAACCGGAGAAGTTGTAGAACAGCGTGTAACCCACGCGCCCGCC
Source organism: Alcanivorax sp. S71-1-4 (assembly GCF_009846755.1). Lineage (GTDB taxonomy): Bacteria > Pseudomonadota > Gammaproteobacteria > Pseudomonadales > Alcanivoracaceae > Isoalcanivorax. The sequence continues at coordinate 214,761 of NZ_AQOR01000001.1, read as the reverse complement.
GACAATCACGCCCAGCGCGCTGTAGAACACCAGGTCACTGACCTGCTGCGCGGTCCAGCCGCTACCGGGACGCGCGGCACGCCGGGTACCCAGCCACCAGGCGGCGACAAAGCCGAACAGGTACATCAACCCATACCAGTGAACCTGAAGCGGCCCGATGGCAATCGCCACCGGATCAATTTCCGGGTATTGCAGCATAGCACTTGTCCTTGCAGGGGCCGGGTGTCCCGGCCGGATCCGATCAGCCCAGCGCCAGGCGCACGCCAATCACACAGAGTACAACGGCAAAAATACGTTTCAGTGTCGCCGCCGGCAGACGATGCGCCAGCCCCGCGCCAACACGTGCCATCGGGTAGCTGGCGATGCCGATGCCCACCGCGGCGGGCAGATACACATAGCCGAGACTGCCCGGCGGCAGGTGCGGATTATCCCAGCCCGCGATGATAAAACCGATACAGCCGGCCAGCGCAATCGGCAAGCCGCAGGCGGAGGACACCGCCACCGCTTCCTGCATGCGCACGCGACAGGCATTCATGAAAGGCACCGTCAGCGAACCGCCGCCGATGCCGAACAGGCTCGACACCAGGCCGATGCCACCCCCGGCCGCCATCAGTACCGGCGTGCCCGGCACCCGTTCGGGCAGCCCTTCGGGGATTTTGCGCCAACTGCTGGTCATCATCTGGATCGCCACCAGCACGGCAAACACGCCAAACAGTTGCGTCAGTCGGGGGCCGGACAACCAGTCCGCAATGAAGGCACCGGCAAACGCGCCGACCACGATACCGCCACTGAGCCGGTACACCAGCGGCCAGCGCAGGCTGCCGCGCTGGTGATGCGCCCGCACCGCACCCACGGAGGTGACAATGATGGTGGCCAGCGACGTGGCCACCGCCAGTTGCGCCATGTTCTCGGTCAGGCCGCGCAGGTGAAACACCAGCAGCAGGCCGGGCACGATAACCACCCCGCCACCCAGGCCCAAAGCACCGCCAAGCAGACCGGACAACACACCCAGCAATACATAAACCGGGACCAACTCAAGCGCCACGCCGACCTCCCTCTGCCGAGGGTGCTATGCTAGGCGCTGTCCCAATGTAATGCACCCCAGCAGACCGGATTCCCCGCATGTGCATCATTCTGTTCGCCTGGCAGAGCCACCCTCGCTACCCGCTATTGGTGGCCGCCAACCGCGATGAGTTCCATCATCGCCCCGCCGAGGCCGCGCGCTGGCGCGGGGGCGTTTTCTGTGGCCTGGATCTGAGCGCCGGTGGCACCTGGCTGGGCGTGACCCGTGAGGGCCGGTTCGCCGCCGTGACCAATTTCCGCGAGCCGGTGGCCGAACGCGTCTCCGACGCAGCCCGCTCACGCGGCGACCTGCCGCTGCACTTCCTGCAAGGCCGGGAAACGCCGTCGGACTATGCCGCCCGCATTGCTGAACAACAGGATGCCTACCGCCCCTTCAACCTGCTGGTCGGCGACGGCGACCAGCTCTGGTATCTCAGCAACCGCGGCGCCGCGCCGCAACCGGTAGCACCCGGCGTACACGGCCTGAGCAACGGCCTGCTGGACACGCCCTGGCCGAAGGTGACGCGCGGCAAGGAAAAACTGGCGCACGTGGGGCAGGGCGAGGCCAGGCCTGAGCACCTGCTGGCGCTGCTGCATGACGACTGGCGACCGGAAGATGACCATTTGCCGGACACTGGCGTGGGCCCGGAGCTGGAGCGGCTGGTGGCGCCGATCTTCATCCGCTCACCGCAATACGGCACGCGGGCCAGCAGTGCCGTGCGGCTGGGCCTGGACGGAGAAGTGACGTTGCTGGAACAGGGCTGGCAGCCCGACGGCACGCCGCAGGGCGCGCCACGGGACAGCCGCGAGGGCAAGCGGGTTTAACGCTGCTTGATGATCTGGCCGTAATGGCGCATGAACAGTTTGAGTTCTTCGTTGCTCAGGCCGCGCAGCACCTTGGCGTTCACGGCACGCACCGCCTTGCGGCTGCCTTCGATGCCCACGTTCAGGGCTTTCTGGGTCACGAAGCCGATTTTTACCAGTCGCGTCTGGGCCACGAAGATGTTGTCAAGGATGGCGTCGTTGAGCTGATCCATCACGCGTGTCACCAGCGTCACTTCTTCCTGCCCACGCCCTGCCAGGCAGGCGTCGGCGGCACGGCGAAAATCGTCCGCAAACGCCGCATCGACCGGGAAGCTGATCTGCGCCTGCTGATCGTTGTCGTCACCCGCCGGCCAGTACATCGCCTCGACGTTGCGCACGATCGGCGCGAATTCGGCATTGGTGGTCTTCTTGTAGATCTGCCGCGTCAGCATGTGCGACGCCTTGCTGGCGGTGGTCACGGCAAAGTCGATCACTTTGCGCTGGCCGGATGAAATCTGCGCCATCTCCGCCGGCTCCAGCAGGAACAGGCCGAGCATGCGGTCGGTCAGGCGATCCACCATGGTGATGAAGGCCTCGGCGCCATTGCCGCCGTGGGAAACGGCGCGCAGGAAATCCTCTGTGCTGTTCACAAGCGCCGGATTGGCCGGAATCGCCACCACATTCTGCATTGTCATGTCCCCGTGTCAGGTCAGTCCCGGCGTTCCTGCCGGGCGAAACAGCGGCGCATCATAGCGAGGCCCTCCGGGCAGCTAAAGGCCCGTTCAGGCCGAAATGACCGTCACCGGAGGGCGGTGCAGCCACCCGCCTACACGCTGCGCCGATGGTGCAGCAACTCGCCCAGGCCCGCCTTTTCCAGTTGCAGGTCGACGTAGGACGAAATCACCTCGCCGTTGTCCATCGCCAGCACTTCGTTGAGCAGTTTACGGGCGAAACCGATCTTTACCTTGCGGATCGCCGCCTTCACCTTGAGCAGGTTGGAAGCGTTCATGGACAGCGCCTGGAAGCCCATCGCCGTGAGCAGCAATGCCGACCCCGGCTCCCCGGCCATCTCGCCACACACCGATACCGGCTTTTCTTCCTCGCGCGCGGCCTCGACCACCAGCATCAGGGCATGCAGCACGGCCGGGTGGTAGGAGTTGTACAGGTCCGCCACCTGGCGGTTGTTGCGGTCCACCGCCAGCAGATACTGGGTCAGGTCGTTGGTGCCGACAGACAGGAAATCCACCCGCTGCGCCAGCGCGCGTGCCTGATACACGGCTGCCGGCACCTCGATCATCACCCCGACGGGTGGCATCGGTACCTCGATGCCTTCCTCGCATACTTCCAGCCAGGCCCGGTGGATCAGGTGCTGCGCATCCTCGGCCTCGAATACCGAGGTCACCATCGGCAACATGATGCGCAGGTTGTCCAGCCCCTGGCTGGCCTTGAGCATGGCGCGCACCTGCACCATGAAGATTTCCGGGTGGTCCAGCGTGACGCGGATACCCCGCCAGCCGAGGAACGGGTTTTCCTCCTTGATCGGGAAATAGGGCAGCGCCTTGTCACCGCCCACGTCCAGCGTGCGCATGGTGACGGGGTAGGGCGCGAACGCCTGCAATTGTTCGCGGTAGATCTGCCGCTGCTCTTCTTCGGACGGAAAGCGGTCGCGCATCATGAAGGGTATTTCGGTGCGGTACAGGCCCACGCCCTCCGCGCCGCGCTCCAGAGACCGTGAGATATCGGTCATCAGGCCGGTGTTTACCTGCACCTGGATGCGATAGCCGTCCTCGGTTTCCGCCGGCAGTTCACGCAGTTTTTCCAGGCCGGCCTGGAGTGTGAGTTCCTCGGCGATGATCGCCTCGAACTGCTGCTTCAATTCCACCGAGGCGTTGGCCACCAGCCGGCCCCGGAAGCCGTCGACGATGACCTCTTTGCCGTCGAGTTGCTTCAGCGGCATGCCCTGCGCGCCCACCACGGTGGGAATGCCCATCGCCCGCGCCACGATCGCCATGTGCGAGTTGCGCGAGCCCTGCACGGCGGCGATGCCCTTGATGCGGCCCTGGGGCACTTCCATCAGCATGGTCGGCGTGATTTCCTCGCCCAGCAGGATGGATTGTTCGGGAAATTCCTGCACCCGCCGGTTGCGGCTCTGCAACTCGGCCAGCACACGGCGGCCGAGATCACGGACATCCGCCGCCCGCTCACGCAGGTATTCGTCGTCCATCAGTTCGAAATTGCGGATATGTGCTTCGATGACAATACGCAGCGCGCCCTGTGCCCAGTGGCCTTCGCGAATCTTGGCCACGATCTCGCCGGCCAGGGCGTGTTTGTCGAGCATGCGCAGGTAGACATCAAATAACGCCTGTTCCTCGTTGCCCAACCGTCCCTTGGCACGTTCCGCCAGCGCACGCACGTCGGTGCGCACGCGCATCAGTGCCGATTCCAGCAGGCTGACTTCGGCATCGATGTTTTCCGGTTCGCGGTCCGGCACGGAACTCAGGTCCGCCGGTGGAAACAGCAGCACCGCGGTGCCTATGGCTGCGCCGGAGGCGCCGGGCTGGCCATCGTAGATTTTCGGCAGCAGCTCCTGGGTGTCCAGGTCGTCCAGCGCCCCCGTGGCACGGGCGTGCGCCACCACGGCGGAAAGCTGTGCGGAGATGGTGACCAGGAAGGCTTCTTCGCTCTGGTCGAACCGGCGCGCATCGCGCTGCTGCACCACCAGCACGCCGAGTACGCGCCCGTGATGCATGACCGGCACACCGAGGAAGGCATGGAACGGGTCTTCGCCGGTTTCCGACAGGTAGTGGAATTTCGGATGCACAAAGGCATCTTCGAGGTTGATCGGCTCCTCGCGCAGGCCGACCTGGCCAATCAGACCTTCGGCAATGCCCAGGCTGACCCGGCCAATCGCCTCGCGCTTGAGGCCTTCAGAGGCCATCAGCACATAGCGCTGCCCGGAGCTGTCGAGCAGGTAGATCGAACAGACCTCGGTGCCCATGGCGTCACGCACCCGGCGCGCCATCAGGTCCAGCGCGCTCTTCAGGTCGGCGGCACTGTTCACTTCCTGGACGATTCGCCGGAGGGTGTCGAGCATGCAGGTCTGCCTTGGGTTATGGCTGTGTCAATGGGTCACGACTGTCTGAGATAGGCTTCGCGCCGCATGATCGGTGCCAATTCCTTCAGCGCGCGGGCATAGACCCCGCGCTTGAAGTGCACCACCTTGCGGATCGGATACCAGTAGCTCACCCAGCGCCAGGACTCGAATTCCGGTGTATCACTGCGGGCCAGGTCGATGCGCTGCTCGTCGCTGACCAGCCGCAGCAGGAACCACTTCTGGCGCTGGCCGATACACTGCGGCCCCCGGGTGTCATCACGCCGGCGCAGAAAGCGGCGTGGCAGGCGGTAACTCAGCCAGCCCTCCGTGCAGGCCAGCACTTCCACATCGCACTGGGTGAGGCCAACCTCCTCTTCCAGCTCCCGGTACAACGCCTGCTCGGGTGTCTCGCCCGGCATCACGCCGCCCTGCGGGAACTGCCAGGCATCCCGGTTGCCGATCCGCCGGCCCCAGAATACACGACCTTCAGCGCCGACCAGAATAATGCCGACGTTCAACCGAAAGCCCTGCTCATCAATAATGCCTGTCATCTTCCTGCCTGCCTGGCCACGTCATCATTAAACCTGCGCGGCTTGAACCGATCAACGCGGGTTTTTCTGGCCCGCTTTGCTATTCTAGCGGCCTTTTCCAGACCTGTGCCGTCCCCGTTGCCGGAGAATCTATGACACTCGCGATTTTCGACCTCGACAATACCCTGATCGCCGGGGATTCCGATCACCTGTGGGGCGACTACCTGGTAGCGCGCGGCATCATCGACGCCGACGGCTACAAGGCTACCAACGACCAGTTCTATCAGGACTACCTGGCCGGTCGCCTGGACATCAGTGCTTACCTGCGTTTTGCGCTGAAAGTGCTCACCGAGCACCCGTTGCAGGACCTGCTCGGCTGGCGAGAGGCATTCATGCGCGATGAAGTGAGCAAGATCATGCTGCCGCGGGCGGCCGAGCTGCTCGCCCGGCATCGCGCCCAGGGGCACTTCCTGCTGATCATCACCGCCACCAATGATTTCATCACCCGGCCCATCGCCGACGCCCTCGGCGTTGATCACCTGCTGGCCACCACAGCCGAGTTCCGCGACGGCGCCTACACCGGCGACATCAGCGGCGTACCCTGCTACCGTGACGGCAAAGTAACGCGCCTGGAAGCCTGGTTGCGTGACAGCGGCCATGACCTTGCCGGCAGTTACTTCTACAGCGACTCCCAGAATGATCTGCCACTGCTGTCCCGAGTCGAACACCCGGTGGCCGTGGACCCGGACCCCACGCTGGCGGCCACCGCCCGTGAAAAGGGCTGGCCAGTGATCAGCCTGCGCTGAGCCGCGCCCGGTGCTGGGGGGCCACACCGGGCGCGTTTTCGGGACCTGACTTGCCGGAACAATAATGAAAGCCTGCCTGACACCCCTGTTGCCGCTGGCCCTGTCCGCGGCCCTGCTGACCGGCTGTGAACGGGAGCCGGAACGGCCGGCACCTGCGCCGGCACCCCACACCAGCCCGGCCGCCGCAGAGTACGCGGCGCTGGCCGCCGCCTTCACCGAAGAGAGCGCGCCACAACTGCGCAAGCTGGTGGTGGCCGCCCCAGGCTTCCGCGAAGCGGTGGGCGCCTTGCTGGAGCGCCCGGACGACACCCGTCTGCACACCGCACGCAATGCCTGGACGCTGCTTTACCAGGGGTTCAACCGCGCCTGGCCCGTGCTGGCCACCCGCACCACACTGGCGCCGTCACTGGCCCGGCCACTGGCCCGCGCCGACATCTGGCCCATCCTGCCCGGCTATGTGGACGCGGTGCCCGGCTGGCCGGAAAGCGGACTCGTCTACGACGTGACCCTGACCCTCAATACCGACACCCTGATCGCACAGCAGGACATGACCGACCCGGCGGAGGTCAGCGTCGGCCTGCAGGTATTGCACCTGCTGCTGTTCGGCCTGCCCGACGCGCCCCGCGCGCCGCTGGATGTGACCGCCGTGACCGAACTGCTCCCCAGCCACCAGTTGCCCCTGAGTGAACTGCCGGAGAATCGCCGCCGCGCCTACCTGGACGCCGCCAGCGCCATCCTGCTGGAAGACCTCACCGCGCTGGTGCAACCAGCCCACGACGATGTGCCACCCCGCACGCTGGCGGCCGCCCTGATGCAGGCCCTGGCCGACAGTTACCTGCGGCTGGCCCGGCTGGCAGCGCTGGAGGGGGCCACGGCCACCGATGGCGGCGAGTTCATGTCATCGGACGTCCGGGAGATCGCCATGACCGAAACCCGGGCCGCCGTGGACCAGTGGCTGAACGCAGACAGCCCCCAGCACCAGGCACTGATGGCGCTGTTGAACAAACTTGATGTGCACTACGCCAACGCGCTGATTGAACAGGTCACCGCTGAACCGCAGGATGCGGCGGCGCTGGCGCAACTGCTGTCCACGCCGCCGGAAGGGCTGTTTTAAGAAATTACCCGCGCGGGTTTGTAGGGTGGGTAGAGCGAATGCGAAACCCACCGGGCCCATCTAGCGCACTGCTCGCACAAAATCATCGAAACTGCCCGCCTTCCAAACCAGGTGATTTCGATGATTTTGCGGGAGTGAATAACGGGCATGGACACGGTGGGTTTCGCATTCGCTCTACCCACCCTACCCACTCGCTTTACTCGAAACGGCTGAAGTCGGGTTTGCGCTTTTCCATGAAGGCCATCATTGCCTCACGCGCTTCCGGGGCGCCCAGGCGTGCCAGGAAAGCGTCGCCTTCGGCGCGCATCTGCTTCGCCACCGCGTCACGCTGCGGCTGACGCAGGAACGCCTTGGTCATGCGCACCGACGCCGGCGGTTGCGCCGCCAGCCGCGCTGCCGCTTCCCGCGCTTTCTGCAGATACTCACCGTCATCGTGCACGGCATTGGCCAGCCCGTATTCCACCGCCTGCTCGCCGGTGAACGTCTCTGCCAACATCAGCAGTTGTGCGGCACGCGGGTGGCCCATGATCTGCGGCAGCAGATAACTGGCACCGGCCTCCGGGCACAGGCCCAGGCTCACGAAGGGCATTTGCAGGCGCGCGCCACGGGCGCAGTACACCAGATCGCAATGCAGCAACAGGGTGGTGCCAATGCCCACGGCCGGGCCGTTCACCGCTGCGACGATGGGCTTTTCCTGCATCAGAATCTGGTCCAGAAAACGCATCACCGGCGAATCGTTGCCCTTGGGCGGGTTCTGCAGGAATTCCACCATGTCGTTGCCGGCGGTGAAGCAGTCTTCGGTGCCGGTGATCAGTGCCACCCGCACGCCCGGATCAGCGTCCGCTTCGGCCAGCGCCGCCGTCATGGCATCGTACATCGGATGGGTCAGGGCATTGCGGCGGTCCGGCCGGCGAATGCTGATTTCAAGGATGCCGCCCTCGCGGCTGACAACGATTTCCGGACAGGCGACAGACTCACCCATGATGCATTTCTCCCAACTGGCAACACTGAAAACACAACACCCGGCAGGGACCTCCCTGCCGGGTGCGGCGGGCCCGCTCAGGCGCGGGCTTCTCGCGGCTCATGCGCCGGGGGCAGGCCCCGACGCGGTCCGGGAGAGTGTATAGCAGTTCAGAAGTTGTAACGACCAAAGAGACCGAAGGTGCCGGTATCACCACCGACCGCCACGCGGGCGCCCAGGTCGACCTGCGGCTGCAGCTTGTACAACGCCTGCCCGTACAGGCCGGTATCGCTGTCTTCCACGTCTTCGTGGAACGCGCCACCGGACAGCTCGATCTTGTCCGTCGTACGGTGGCGCAGGCCCGCGCCCAGGGCATAGCCGGTTTCGGAATCACTGCGGCCGCCGTCAACGTCAGCACGCACGCGCACCACGTCACCGGTCACCACCAGGTCCAGGTTCTCCTGCAACAGCGTATTGAAACCCAGGCCCAGGTGAATACGCTCACCGTCCACATCCGGGCTGAAACGGCCATCCAGTTCGCCATCGTAGAAATTCACGCCGCCGCGCAGGAACAGGTTCGGATCAAAGGCGTAGCTGCCCTCGAAGAACAGCGCGTCCACATCGGCTTCCGGGTTGGCGATGTCGCCGACCTCATACCCACCCTGCAGATAGGTGTAGGAAAAACCATTGTCGCGGCCGGAAATTGTCTGCTGTTGCGCCAGCGCCGGCAGGGACAGTGAGCCCAGGGCAGCAGAGAGCAACACAGCGGAGCCAAATCTGATCGGTTTCATACCACATCCTCTGTTGTCGTGCGGTTCGGCCTGCGCCGGTGTGCGTCGGGGCAGACTCCTTGTCACAGACCCGTCACCTTACAGCAGGGTTCCGGCACACCCTTGTAAACTGTAGTTAAAGCCCGGCGGACGGCGTACCGCCCGTGTCCTGATGTGATGCAGTTCCGCCACCGGATGCCAGTGCCCGCAACACAAAATCGCGCCGCCCCTCCACCTCGCAACACGGCAGCAGCAGCGTGCGGTAACCGCATTCCCTGTATACCCGATGCATCTGCTCGAAGGTGGCCACCGCGGTGGCGAAGTCCTGTTTTCGTTCCGCATCCCGGGCGTAAATGGCCGGCCAGGGTGGCGCCAGGAAAACCGTGTGGTAATAACGGCAGCGGGCAATGCAGTCACTCAGCGTCTGCGGCTCCTCGATCTCCGCCACACGACAATAACCCCGTATATCCGGAATCCCGCGATCAAAAAACACCCAGCCTTCCGAGCCGCCGTTTGCCGCATAGTGGGCGCTGTCCTGCCGCAGCATTTCACGCGCAAACGCCTGCCGGTCCGCCCAGGGAACAGCACGACCACCCTGTTGCTGCTGCGCCTGGATGATCGCGCGCCCCGCTTCCGGCACCACCGGAAAACCGGCCTGGCGCAGCGCATGCAGCAAGGTCGTCTTCCCCGCGCCGGGGCCACCGCTAAGAATGACGGCTTTGGATAAATGCATCATCAACCTCCTGTCTGTCGCGCACAGCAGTTGCCCTGCGGGCAGCCGCCGCACAGGAATCAAGAAAAGAAAAAAAAGGGGGGGGAGTCCGGGCGCCCGGAGACATCAGCTGTTCATGAGCACGCGCACGAACCAGCTTTTCAGATAGCGGGTTTCCGGAATGGACGGATGCACCGGATGATCTTCCGCCTGGCCTTCACTGGCAAAGACCTGCACAAAACGGTCGATGTGCCGCGCACTGGAGCGCACCACATCCAGCAACTGGTCCGCCGGCAAATGCATCGAGCAGGACGCCGATACCAGGATGCCGCCCGGCGCCACCAGCCGCAATGCCAGCTCGTTGATGGCGTGGTAGCCGGCAATGCCGTTCTTGAGATCCTTGCGGCGCTTGATGAATGCGGGCGGGTCAATAATCACCACGTCAAAGCGCTCGCCGGCACCAATCAATTCTTTCATGCCCGCGAACGCGTCCGCGTGCAACGTCTGCACCTTGTCGGCCACGCCGTTGGCCTGCGCATTGCGGTGCACGTATTCCAGTGCGGTTTCCGACGAATCCAGACACACCACATCGCGGGCGCCTTCGCGGGCCGCCAGCACCCCCCAGGCCCCGCAGTAGGCGAACACATCCAGTACGCGCGCATCTTTTACCAGAGGCCCAAGGCGGCGGCGTGCGGCGCGGTGATCATAAAACCAGCCTGTTTTCTGGCCGGCTTCCAGCGGCGCAAAATAGTCGGCGCCATTTTCTGTCAGGCTCACTTCCTGCGGCATCTCACCCACCAGCGCGCGGGTGTACTGGGGCAGGCCCTCCAGTTCACGGATGCTGCTTTCATTGCGGGCGATCACCGCGCGGGCGTCGTATTGTGTTTGCAGAATATGCGCAACCTGCTCCTGCACCCGCTCCATCCCGGCCGTCCCGGCCTGCAACACGAAGATGTCGCGGTAACGGTCGATCACCAGCCCCGGCAAGCCGTCCGCCTCGCCGAACACAGCCCGATAACACTGCTCCGGGAACAGCCGGTCACGAAAACTGATCGCCTGCTCCAGCCGTTTCTTCAGCAGCGAGGTCGACAGCGCCTGCTCCGGATTGCGGCTGATCAGCCGCGCGCAGATCAGCGACTGCGGGTTCACGTAAGCGCGCCCCAGCGGCTTGCCGCGATGATCCTCGACCACGACTTCACTGCCCGGCTCCAGGTTCTTCAGCGGGGTCTTGTCGATATCCACCTCGTTGGAATAGATCCACAGGTGGCCGGAGCGCAGACGGCGTTCTTCACCGCGTTTCAGGCGCAGGCGGGCGGGTTGTTGCTCGGACATGGCGGGTCTCACGGTATGCGGCTGGGGACATGCGTGGCAGCGCGCAGTGTACCCGGAAAGCCCGCCGCCGTCAGTGCCAGCCTGGCCGCGCCGACTCGTGATAGTGGATGCCCCGCCATCCGGCCCCGGTGCGCCGGAACAGCACCGTATTGCGTCCCCTGGCCTGGAACGGACCGGGCTCACCGCGCATTTCCCCGGCGAAACGAAACGTGAAGAAGGCACAGGCCACATCGCCAAGCAGATCAATGTTCAGGTCACTGACCTGCATCATCCGCACCTGCGAGAACAGCGTCGTCATCCGTTGATAATAGCCGGCAATGGCCTGCCAGCCGCGCAGCGGGTCAGCGTGTTCGATGGGCGAATAAATGATGTCCGGATAACTCTTGTCCCAGATGCGCGTGAGCTGGGCGGCATCCAGTGCGCGAAAGCCTTCGGCGTAGGCATCGATCAGGGCCTCGATGGCACGGCGATCTTCGGCAGCGGACATGGTGAAACCTCCCTTCGATGACGAAAGGAGGCAGTCTCACACCTTAAGCTTTGTTGAGGTCAAGACCCCGGCATGCTGGCGGCACGACCGGACAGGCCGTACCGCCAGGCCCTCAATCACTGCAAGGAATAACGGGCGTATCCACCAGCAGGCTATTCAGCTCGTCTTCCAGCATGGTCAGCATGGCTTCCAGCGCGTCATCGTATTCCGACTGAAGATCGTAATAGAACAGGTCACTGATATTGTCTGCGAGCCAGTCCATCGAACTCTGCACAACGCCCACCACATCGTCGACAAAGTCATCGATATTCCAGGCACCGGGGTCCAGCAGTTCGATGCTGTCCACCGTCAGATACAGTGCCGGCGGGCCGGCCGGGCATTCCTCGGCGGTCAGCACGCCACGGGCGCGCACCTTGATGGCGGAGGTGCCCATGTTCATGGTGTCGTGGATGCACAGGCCGGACTGGCACAGCTTCCAGTACACCTGCGCGGTCATGCCCTTGCTGATTTCCGCTTTGGTTTCCACCGCAATGGATGTCTCATTGGTCAGGTACGGCAGGCTCGCATCGACAAACACCAGTTTTTCCAGCCCGGTCACGTTCTTCACATCCACCTCGGCCGAACCGGTGAAGGTGGTGCTGCAACCGTTGTAGCACTTGTCACGTTCCTTGCCACAGTTGTAGTCGCAGGAGCAGCCGAAGATTGAGCAGGACGCCTTGCAGATATCCTTGGATACCTGGCAGGAGTCGTAGTAGACATCGCACGTATCGCCGCAGACGGAATCCATCTCGCTGGAGGAATAGGACGCCTCGGCTGACATGTGGCCGCAAAAACGGATCTCCGGGATGGTCGAGGTACAATCGGGATAAATATCGAACGAGACGGTGTCCACCGCCACCTGGTACAACTCGTTGAGCCCCAGCGTCACCGCCTGTTCAATATCTTCCACGCTGTAACCGGACCACAGGTCATCCATGCCCGGTTCCATTGCGGTCAGGCGGCCAAGGTAGGTCGTCAGGCCGGAAATCTTGCTTTCCTTGGCGCTGGCGGCCACCCCGACGACCACGTACGGATAGGCGGCGTCCAGCCGCGAGGTGTCGGGTGAATAGGTCCCGCTGTTGCCGTCGAACACAAACGACTGCGGCGACACCTCCAGCAGGAAATCGGGGAACAGCGGGTCCACCTCGTAGGTCGGCGTGCCGTAACCCAGGCCGATACCCTTGATCTTGTTATCGCTGACTTTCATGGACACGGCGGTCGCCAGCCTGGACGGGTCGAGCGTGACGTAGCGCTCCGTCGAGGAACAGTCACCCGCCGTCACGGTCTGCACGTTGCCCGTCGCCAGATCCCGGAACTGGCCCTCCAGGCATTCCATGTCCCCTTTACGGACTCTGGCACCCAGCGCATACAACACCCAGGTGCCGCTGCTGCCGTCCGCACCGTTGAAACCGGGGGCCAGCACACGCAGTTCATAATCGCTGCCCTTGGTCACTGCCCGGGTGGAATCCGTCCACACCAGCGGCGGCTCCACGGTCACCGTGCTGCCCGCACGCGGCACCACAGCGGAACGCGCCACGGCCGGCACCACATCAGGTTGCGGTTCCATCATCTTGCGCACCGCAAACAGCATGCCGGCACCGAAATCCCAGGCGCGGCCCTTGGTGTCGACAAAACTGACGTAACCGCTGAGGGTCGGGTGCGTCTCGATCTCCCGCGCCAGGCTCTGGGAATCCACCAGATGCACAAAGCGATTGATGCTGTTCTGCGGCAGCGTCGGGACAAAAATACGGATGTCAAAGCAGGCTTTCGTACGGCCATCCAGCTCAGTGCCGGGCGGGCAGGCCATCCGTACAGCGCGTGCTGCGCCCGGAATGGCGATGGCATTTTCAGTCAGCAGCGTGCTGGCGGCTTCCGCCAGTTGATCTGCCATGGCGGCATTGTCTTCGGTCAGGCCGACGCTGAGCACCAGCGCGGCACGCTGGTCCGCGTCGACATCAACAATGGTTTCTTCATCTTCCGAACAGCCGGTGCACAGCATCGCGATGATGCAAACCATCAGCGCGTGGCACCACGGCATGGATATGGTCCGTTTCATTTTCCCCTCCTTAGAACGAGCACAACGCATAAGGCCAGTCGGCTCACGTGTCACGGACTGGCAGCTACAGCATAAAGACGGGGGAAAATCGGGGAATACCATGTAAGGGGTATACCGGCGTAACGCGACTTGCTCCAGAGTCGACGCTATCGACACCGCAGGATCCAGGTAACGCCGTGCGCAGCCGCCAGGGGCGATTACCGCGCTATTTCAGGGCACACGTCTGATACTGCTGTCACAGCATCTGCCAGCCCTCCCTAACAACTGCCACAGGTTCAGCCACCAAGCGTGTGCGATAAAATGAATGCCGTGACAAAACCCAGCGCAGTAATCAGGCCAGAGGCATTGTGCGTGCCGTCAAATGCCTCGGGGATCATGGTGTCAGCGATCATCGCCAGCATCGCCCCAGCCGCCACGCCCTGGGCCACGGCCACGTATTCCACCGGCGCCGTGTCAAACAGCGCGTACCCGGCCAGGGACCCCATGCCACACAGCAGCGCAATCCCGCTCCACAGACCGAACACATAGGTTTTCGACATACCGGCACGTTTCATGCCGACCGCACTCGACATCCCTTCCGGCACATTGGACAGAAATATGGCGGCAACAATCGGCAACGATACCGAGCTGCCGTCCAGCAGGCTCAGACCAATCACCATCGATTCCGGAATACCGTCAAAGACCGACCCCAGCGCAATGGCCAGCGCCGCCGCACCACCGGCACCCGCGACACCAGCGGAGCGCTTGCGATGGCGTGCGCCACGGGCGGCCAGCATCAGGGTGCCGACCGTAAACGCCACCGCCCCGGCGAGAAAACCCGTGACCGACGGCAACAAACCGCCGGTGTGCAGCGCCTCATCCATCAACTCAAAGGCGATGGCGGACACCAGCACACCGGAACCGAACGCCATGACAGCGGCGGTGATCCTTGCCGAAGGCAAGGCAAACCAGCCCAGCGCCGCCCCCACCAGCAGAGAGCTGCCGGCCAGCAGGCCCCAGAGCAGTGCGGGAAGCATGTCCATGGGTTCTCCTTTGCACACGGTGCGGGCAGACAAATGACCCAGGCTATCTTTCCGCAGTCTTCAGGAACTTGTGATACTCGAACGTACCGATCATGGCCTGAAAGTAAAAATAGAAGAACACCAGTGACATCCACAACCCGGAAGGCTTCCCGAGCTCGATCATGAGGGTGACCTTGGACACGGTGTAGTAAAGGAACATGAGTGTTGCCGCTACCCGGCTGCGCCGGTAGATCCCGAACGCGAGCAGGAATATCAGCACCACATCCACGCTGGTCCATATATCGAACAGATGCGACAACGCACCGGTGCTGATGGCAAACAGCATTATCGCCAGTGTCAGCACACCAGAGATGACAGCCACTATCCACCCTGCCCTGATTTTCTTCCGGATGGCGGCGGGCACCTCCGGCACCCCGACCTTATTCAGGTCGGATCTTGGTGGCGCATAGGCAGAACTGTCCATATATCTATCCCCCTCTTGCTCTGACAGACACTCGCCTGGCTTGTTATTTTTCGCGCACGGCTCGATACGCCGCGTCTCGCGATGTGTTCATTGCGAAACAGTGCCGGGATGGAATGATTGTCCGGTTCACCCGTCGAAGGGTCCAGCGGACAGGGCCATGTTCCGATAAGGCGCCGCAGACCGGCCGGCCAGGCACGGCTGCGTCCTCACCGCCACCACAAATTAATACGATCGTATTGCGCTCGTAATTCATCTGTGCGAATCTCTCTGCATCCTGAGCAAAGAGCGGGCAAGCCGCCATGGCCAAACAGACCGTCACCCTCCGGCTGGATGTGGATGACCTCACCTTCCTGTCGCAACTGGATGTACCCGGTGCGACCAACATCAGCGAAAAGCTGCGGGCGCTGATTGATGATGCTCGCAGGCAGGAAGATGGCACGCATCAGTACGGCGCGGCACTGGATTTCTCACGGCGCCTGCTGGCCGGCCCGGAACGCAGGCTCCGCGAGGCCGAGCTGTCCTCGGAACTACGCTCTGAGCTGCTTGGGCGCCTGTTGTCATGGTTGCCGGATATGCTGGCGGTGCTGCTCTCCAGCACCGCCATGGACCGGGACAAGGCATCTGTCACCGCCGAACTCCAGCGCCTGGAACGCGCCGCCGGCGAGCGCATGATCGGCCTCACCGACGCCGTCCTGCAGCTCGCCGTGAGCGGCTTTCCCGGTTGCTACGAGCCCCACCACTTGTCCGAGCGCGCACGCGCGGCACTGCGGCTGGCAAGGGCAGACCGGTCAGGGGATTGATCGGTCCTGCACGTCACACGGATATAACGAAAAGGAGAAAGTGATGAGTGAGTCATTGAGCAGCCGGGTTTCCCGGATTATCGCGGGGAGCTTCCATTCACTGGTGGACAAGCTGGAAGACACTGCGCCGGACATGGTGATGGAACAAGCCGTGCGCGAAGTCGACGACGCGATCCGAGATGTGCGCGCCGACCTGGGCACTATTGAAGTCCAGCGTCACCTGACTTCCAAGCGGCTGGCCGAGGAAAACCAGCGCCACGAGGAACTGACCGAACAGGCCCAATTGGCCCTGCAAGAAAATCGCGAAGACCTGGCCACCGCCGCCATCGAGCGGCAGATGGATGTGGAAGCCCAGATGCCGGTCCTGGAATCACGCCTGGCCGAGCTGGCCGACGAAAAAGGACGGCTGGAAGGCTTCATCAATGCGCTGCAAGCCAAAAAACGCGAAATGCATGACGAGCTTGCCGCCTATCGGCAGGCAACCCAGGCACAGCACAGCGCGACCGGCACCGTCGGTGGCCGCCCTGGCGAATCCGTTGAGGACCGCGCCGAGCGGGCCGGTGATGCCTTCGACCGCATCTACCAACGCAAGACCGGCCTCAAGGGCACCTCCGGCACCAGCCCGCAAACCGCTGCACAACTGGCCGAACTCGAGCAACTGGCGCGCAAGAACCGCGTGCAGGAGCGCCTGCAACAGCTCAAGGCAGCCAATAAATCATGATGACGTTCTTCGCCGCCTCCGGCAGCGGGCCCTTCACCGTAGCGGTGCTGGTCATGCTCGGGCTGGCGCTGATTGAGCTGGCGACCTTGCTGACCGGTGCGAGCGTCAACGATCTGCTGGATGATTTCGTCGTCACCCATGCCGGCCTGGAAGGCAGCACCACACCGGAAGCCCAGGGTGTCATCGGCCGTTTCCTGGCCTGGCTCTACGTAGGCCATGTACCGGTACTCATGATCCTGATCGTGTGGCTGTGTGTGTTCGGCCTGAGCGGCCTGGTACTGCAGGCTGTTCTGCGGAGCAGTCTTGGTTTTGCCCTGCCGGGCATCGTTGCCGCACCACTGGTGCTGGGCGTCACTTTGCCGCTGGTGCGCCGTTGTGTCGGTGGGCTGGCGCGCATACTGCCCCGTGACGAAACCAATGCTGTCTCACCAGATACCTTCATCGGCCGTACAGCCGTGCTGGTGGGCGGCAACGCCAGCCGCGCACTGCCTGCCCAGGCACGTCTGACCGACGAATTCGGCACCACCCATTATGTGCTGGTGGTTCCGGACGATACCGACGGCGTGTTGCCGTCAGGCAGCCTTGTGCTGCTGGTTGCCCGCCTGGGCAACGGGCGTTTTTCAGCCATTATCAATCCCAATCAGGCGCTTGCCGGGGATCAATAGCGCCATTTTCTAATTTAAGGACGGGGGTTTTCAGCATGTATTTGATCGATATCGCTATTGTGGCGGGCATTATCCTGGCCACGCTTATTGCTCTCGGGCTGGTCTTCGCGCGGCTCTACAAACGCTCCAGCAAGGAAATCTCTTTCGTCCGTACTGGCCTTGGCGGCCAGAAAGTCGTCCGTGATGGCGGCGCGCTGGTACTGCCGGTGTTGCATGAAATCATTCCTGTGAACATGAACACCCTGAAGCTCGAGGTCCGCCGGGAGAAAGATGCCGCCCTGATTACACGTGACCGCATGCGCGTCGACGTGCAGGCGGAGTTCTATGTCCGAGTGAAACCGGACTCCGACGCCATTTCACAAGCCGCACAGACACTGGGCCGCCGTACCATGGAACCGGCCATGCTCAAGGAACTGGTGGAAGGCAAATTCGTCGACGCGCTGCGTGCCGTGGCCGCCGGCATGAGTATGGAAGAACTGCATGAGAACCGCGTTGATTTTGCACAAAAAGTGCAGGCCGGTGTCTCTGAGGATATTCACAAGAACGGCCTGGAGCTTGAATCGGTGTCACTGACCGGCCTGGACCAGACGCCGGCGGATTTCTTCAATCCACAGAACGCGTTTGATGCTCAGGGTCTGACCAAGCTGACGCAGGAAATCGAACTGCGCCGCAAAGAGCGTAATGATATCGAGCGTGACACCAAGATCCAGATTGAGCTCAAGGATCTGGAAACTGAACAGCAATCCCTGCAGATCAGCCGCGATCAGGAATACGCACGCCTGGCCCAGGACCGTGAGATCAAGGTCCGCGCCGCCGAAGTGGCCGCCACCGTGGCCACCCAGGAAGCCGAACGCCGCCGTGAAGCCGAGCAGTCGCGCATTGAAGCGGACCGCGCCATTCGTGAAGCCGAGATCCTGAAAGACCGGATGTTGCGCGAACGCGACATTGAGCGCGAGCGCGCGGTGCGCATTGCCGAGCAGGAACGCGAAATCGCCGTGGCCAATAAATCGGAAGAAGAATCTGCCGCCAAGGCCAAGGCCGACAGCGCCTACGCCAGTGCGGTGACCGCTGAAGAACAGGTCAAGACCGTGCGCGAAACCGCCGTTGCCGAACGGGCCAAGGCAGTACGGCTTGTACAGGCGCGCGAAAAAGCCGAGCAGGAGGCCATCGGCATCACGCTGGCCGCCGAGGCCGACAAGAAGGCCTCGGAAGACCGCGCCGAAGCACAGCGCATGGCCGCCACCGGTGAAGCGGACGCGGTCCGCATTCGCGCGCTGGCGGATGAAGAACGCTACCGCGTGGAAGCGGAAGGTCAGCGCGCTATCAACGAAGCGCGCAATGCCTTGAGCGAAGACCAGATACGCCTGGAAATTCGCCTGGAGTTGATCCGCAAGCTGCCGTCCATCATCGAACAGTCCGTCAAGCCAATGGAGCGCATCGACGGCATCAAGATCATGGATGTACGTGGCATCGGCGGCGCCCCCGCTGCCGCCGGGAACGGCAACGCCGCGGGTGGCGATGCAAGCCTTGCAGGTTCCGTTGTCGACCATGCACTGCGCTATCGCGCGCAGCGGCCACTGGTGGATGCGCTACTGAAGGAGATCGGGTTGACCGATATTTCTGATCTGAGCGGCCTGATGAAGGAAGCGGGCGGGCTGGAGAGCCTGGCAGAGCAGAACGACGCCAGACCTGGTCCGGCGGGCGAGCCGTCCGGCGTAGAAAAAAGCTAGAGTCCGTTTTGAGAAAACCATGTGCCATGATGATGTGCTGTGACGACTTGAGCGGGTGACCTCTTCGCTACGCGAAGGCAACCCCACCCCGGCCCTCCCCGAAACAGGGGAGGGTGCCATTCGCCGAACCTGCCAATACACCCCGGGCATGACACGCCAGCCACCTCACACTTTCAGCACACCGCGAAACCCCCTCGCCGCATAATACGATTGCGCGCCGTTATGATAGACAAACACCGCGTCATAACGCCGGTCACAGAACAGCGCGCCACCCTGTTTGCGTATCGCCTCAGGCGTCTGAACCCAGCTTGAAGTCTTTGTGTCAAATGCGCCCAGTTCCTGCAGTGCCCGGTATTGCGACTCCGTGAGGAGCTCGATCCCGATGGCTGAGGCCATATCCAGGGCATTGTTTTTCGGCTTGTGTTCCTTTCTGGCGTCCATCGCCTCACGGTCGTAGCAGATGCTGCGCCGGCCTTTGGGCGTCTCGGCGGAACAGTCGCAAAAAAGGTATTCGTCTGTTTTCTTGTCGTAACCGATCACATCCGGCTCGCCGCCGCTGGCTTCCATCTCGTTCAGCGCCGCGAGCTTCTTGTCGTTGTCTCTCAGCTTCACCTCCAGCTTTGCCCAGGCGACCGCCTTGTGCCTTGACATGTTTCCTTCAAAACGGGATTTCAACACCGCCAGCAAGGCTTCTTTTTGTTTTGCATTCATGTCATTGCCTCATGATCGTCATGGCTACAGCGCTCGCGACACATAGCAAAAGCCCGGCATCGCCGGGCTTTTGTTTACACGGTGTCTTTCCAGACAAGATCCAGTTCCCTGGCAGCCTTCACATCATCGAGCCTTCTGACCGGCTGGGTGTAGGGCGCGCCTTTCAACAGATCCGGGTTTTCCTTTGCCTCGGCCAGGATCTTCACCATGGCGTCGACAAACTCATCCAGCGCTTCTTTTGTTTCGGTTTCCGTCGGCTCGATCAGGAAGCACTCCGGCACCAGCAACGGGAAGTAGGTGGTCGGTGCGTGCTGGTTGTAGTCCAGCAGGCGTTTGGCGATATCCATCGCCGACACACCCAGCTCTTTCGCTTCCTTGGCGAAGGTGAGGATGAATTCATGGCTGGCGCGGCGCTGGGGATAGGCCGGGGTGCAACCCACCGCTTCCAGGCGCTTGAGCAGGTAGTTGGCCGCCAGCGTGGAATATTCGCCGACACGGATCATCCCTTCACGGCCCAGCACGCGGGCGTAGAAATAGGCGCGCAGCAGCACACCGGCGTTGCCCATGAAAGCGGACAAATGGCCGATGCTTTGTGGCAGGTCGTTCTGGTCCAGCCAGCGATACGTGTTGCCGTCTTTGCCAACGATCGGCGTTGGCAGGAACGGTTTCAGACGTTCGCTGACGCCCACCGGGCCGGCACCGGGGCCACCGCCGCCGTGCGGCGTGGCGAAGGTCTTGTGCAGGTTCATGTGGATGACGTCGAAGCCCATGTCACCCGGCCGCACTTTGCCGAGAATGGCATTCAGGTTGGCGCCATCGTAATACAGCAGGCCGCCGGCTTCGTGCACGGTTTTGGCAATCGCGTCGATCTGCCGTTCGAACACACCGCAGGTGGACGGGTTGGTCATCATCAGGCCGGCGGTCTGCGGGCCGCAGGCGGCCTTCAACGCCGCCAGGTCCACGTCGCCATCCTTGTTCACCGGCACTTCGCGCACTTTGTAGCCGCACATCACGGCGGTAGCGGGGTTGGTGCCGTGGGCCGCTTCCGGGATCAGGATTTCGGTGCGGGCATCGTCGTTGCGGGCTTCGTGGTAGGCGCGGATCATCGCCACGCCGGCGAATTCACCCTGTGCGCCGGCCATCGGCGTCAGCGACACGCCTTTCATGCCGGTCACTTCTTTCAGGAATTCCTGCAGCTCGAACATGCAGGCCAGAAAACCCTGGCTGTGGCTTTCCGGGGCCAGCGGGTGGCGGCCAAGGAAACCCGGCAGCATGGCGGCGCGGTTGGCGCCACGCGGGTTGTATTTCATGGTGCAGGAGCCAAGCGGGTAGAACTGCTTGTCGATGGCGAAATTGCGCGTCGACAGATTGGTGTAGTGGCGCACCACTTGCAGCTCGGACACTTCCGGCAGGCCCGGTTTCTGTTTGCGGCGCAGCGCGGCAGGAATATCGGCCACGGCATCGGCCGGCAGGGCTTTGGGCGCCTGGGCGCTGGCACGGCGGCCCGGGCGCGACAGTTCGTAGATCAACTGGTGGTTCAGCGTCTCGCTCATGCCAGCACCTCCTTGAGCGCGGTCGCGTAGGCATCCAGGTCCGCGTCGATACGGGTTTCGGTGGCGCAGATCAGTACACAGTCCGCCAGCTCGGGATAGTCCTGGCCAAGGTCGTAACCGCCCAGGATATTTTTTTCCGCCAGGGCCGGCAGCACTTCTGCCGCCGGACGCGGCAGGCGCAGCACGGCTTCGTGGAATATCGGCGCGCTGAAGACTTCGCTGACGCCGTTGATGGCGGTGAGTTTGTTCACCAGGGCTCGGGTGTTGGCGTGGCAGTGTGTGGCCACGCTCTCCAGGCCAGCCGGCCCCAGCAGGGAGGCATAGATGGTGGCCGCCGTCATCGCCAGCCCCTGGTTGGTGCAGATGTTCGAGGTCGCCTTGGAGCGGCGGATGTGCTGCTCGCGCGCCTGCAAGGTGAGCGTAAAGCCCGGCTTGCCTTCCAGATCGACGGTGCGGCCGATGATGCGGCCCGGCATCTGGCGGATATGTTGCTGTTTGCAGCACATGAACCCGAAGAAGGGACCGCCGGAGGACAGCGGTACCCCCAACGGCTGGCCTTCGCCGACAACGATGTCGGCGCCCTGCGTGCCCCACTCGCCCGGCGGCGCCAGCAGTGCCAGCGAGGTCGGGTTGGTCACGGCAATCACCAGCAGGTTGTTGGCGTGCGCCCAGTCGGTCAGCGCGTGCACATCTTCCAGGGCGCCGAAGAAGTTCGGCTGCTGGATCACCAGGGCGGCAAAATCTTCCCCCGCAAACGGTGCCAGGGCGTCCACGGCGGTCAGGCCAGTGGCGCTGTCGAACGGTACGGACACCAGTTCGACATTCTGGTTGGAGCAGATGGCGTCCGTGGCCTGGCGGTAGCGCGGGTGCACCGTCTGCGGCACCAGCACGCGGTTGGATTTTGATTTGCGATTCGCGCGCAGCGCCATCAGCACGGCTTCGGACAGGCCGGACGCACCGTCGTAAACGGACGCATTGCTGGCATCCATGCCGGTCAGGCGTGCCATCAGCGTCTGGTATTCGTAGATGGTCTGCAGCGTGCCCTGGCTCGCCTCGGCCTGGTACGGCGTATAGGCGGTGTAGTATTCGCCGCGCGTGGCGATTTCCCAGACTGCCGCCGGAATATGGTGCTCGTAGGCACCGGCACCGATAAAGCACAGTGCACCGGCATCCTGGCGGGCACGGGCGGCCATCAGGGCGGTGGCTTCCATTTCCGACAGGCCGTCGGGCAGGGCTTCGAGCTTGCCGGCCTTCAGGTGCGCGGGAATTTCATCGAACAGGTCTTCGATACTGTTGGCGCCAATGGCGGCCAGCATCGCCTGGACATCGTCCTCGGTATGGGGAATGTACGGCATATCGCTGTCTTCGCTGGGGTTCGGGGCTCACCCGCGCGAGGGCGGGTGAGCGGGCGGGCACTGCGGATCAGTCTTCGCTTTCGAGCTGCTCGCGATATTCGTCGGCGCTGAGCAGTTCATCCAGGTCGGCCTTGTCGTTGATGCGCAGGCGGAACAGCCAGCCATCACCGTAGGGGTCCTGGTTGACCAGTTCCGGAGTGTCTTCCAGCGCCTCGTTGATGGCGACGATTTCACCGGACACCGGGGCGTAGATGTCGGAAGCCGCCTTCACGGATTCCACCACACCGGCTTCGTCGCCGGTTTCCATCTTCTGGCCCACTTCCGGCAATTCCACGAACACCAGGTCGCCCATGGCGTCCTGGGCGTGGTCACTGATACCCACATAGGCGGTGCCGTCGTCTTCCAGACGGATCCACTCGTGGCTGGCGGCGTAACGCAACTCCGGACGAATATCGCTCATGGCTGTTGTCCCTTGTAATCCCTGATGTTGATTAAACGGCTCACAGCAGTTGCACAACTACTGCTGTGTGTAGACGGTCTTGCCATTGCGCACGAACGGCGGCCGCACGATCTGGACCGGCAGCCGTTTGTTGCGAATTTCCACCTCTGCCATGCCGGTGCTGCCGGCCGGCACGCGCGCCAGCGCGATGGAGACGCCCAGGGTCGGCGAAAAGGTGCCGCTGGTGATCTCGCCTTCGCCGGCGCCGGTGATGACTTTCTGGTGCGCGCGCAGCACGCCTTTTTCCTGCAGGATCAGACCGACCTGCACACTGTGGCCGGCGGCCTGCTGCTGCACCAGGGCTTCGCGGCCGATGAAATGGCGTTCGCCGTCAAAGCTCAGCGTCCAGCCCATGCCGGCTTCCAGCGGGCTGACCGCTTCGTCCATGTCGTTGCCGTAGAGATTCATGCCCGCTTCCAGACGCAGCGTGTCGCGCGCGCCCAGGCCGCAGGGGCGAATGCCCGCTTCCATCAATTGCACCCACAGCACCACGGCATCATCGCCCGGCAGGATGATTTCCACCCCGTCTTCGCCGGTGTAGCCGGTGCGGGCGATCATCCAGTCACCGTCTTCGGCGAACGCGAACACCTTCAGCTCGTTGATGCTTTCGCCGCGGCGGCCGTTCAGCAGGCCGGCCAGCGTCGCGCGGGCGGTCGGGCCCTGAATGGCCAGCATGGCCAGTTCCGGACGCTCGGTGAGCGTCACCTCGACGCCTTCGGCCTGCAGTGTCATCCAGTTCAGGTCTTTTTCGCGGGTGCCGCAGTTCACCACCAGGCGGTAATCCTGCTCGCGGCGGTAGACGATCAGGTCGTCGATCACGCCACCGTCCGGGTTGAGCATGGCCGAATACAGCGCGCGGCCGACCGGCACCCGATCCACATCGTTGGCCAGCAGGTGCCGCAGCCAGTCGCGGGCAGCAGGGCCGGCCACATCCACCACGGTCATGTGAGAGACATCGAACACACCGGCGCGGTTGCGCACGGCATGGTGCTCTTCCAGCAGTGAGCCGTAATGCACCGGCATGTCCCAGCCGCTGAAATCGACCATGCGGGCATTCTGGTCCAGGTGCCGGTCGTAAAGGGGGGTGCGGTGTCCCATGCGCTATCCTGCGGCGGCGTCATCAGTGCCGCGCATTCTACATGAGATGCCGGGGGTGGTCATAGGCGGCCGGGCGACCGACCGGACACCCGTGCCAGCCGGCCGGAGCCGGATGGCACGGGGCTTTCAGGGCCAACTGCTCAGCGTTTCACCGGCCCGGAGGCGTAGTTCAGGTTGGTGCCGCCGGCCGGGATCACCAGCTGCACCTCGGCGTCCAGCACGCCCAGCGCGCTGAGCTCCACGTTCAGCGGCACATCGAACTCGTTGAACTGCTCGATCTGCATGCGGCCGTCATCGTAGAAGGTGATCGGCCCGCGCAGGCTCAGGGCGAAGCCATAGCTGCGCTGGTTGTGCGTCAGCGGGATCGCCAGCAGGTCATTGATGGCCGGCGGCTGTGGCAGCCCGAGCAGGCCGCCGAGCGTGCCGAGCAGGTTGTCGACGATGCCAAGCAGGTTGCCCAGCGGCGCCGGCAGGATTTTCACCATCGGGTTGAGCTGCGGCGAATCCAGGTACAGGTTCAGGCTGGTGGCGAATTCCGGCCCGTTGGCACCCTCGATGATCCAGCCCGGCACCAGCCCATGCTCGCCCTCTTCGCAGGCGGCAATGGCGGTGGAATGGGGCGGGTTCGGCGCGCCGCCGGTGCGCGCATCGCAGGTGGCGCGCATGCGCATGGTCTGCGGGCCGGTGCTGGCCGGGTCGGCTTCGCCGATGGCGGCGTCGGCATAGACGACCACGTTGGTGGTTTGCAGCGCGGTCGGGTACAGGTACACCAGCACGCCGCCGTTGCTGACCACTTCCGGCGGCAGCGACGGGTCGGTCAGGTCCAGCTCATCCGGGCTGCGGTAACCCACCACATCGGCATTAAGGGTGCCGGTGAGGTAAATGTACTTGTCGCGCGGGCATTCCTCGCCGATCTCGCAGCCGACTTCTGCGGCGGTCACCGCGCCCCCGGCACCCACCACTTCCAGGCGCGCGCCATTGGCGGTCAGCGCCGGGTTGTCGACGGCATTGTCTTCACCCGGATCGCGCACGGTATTGCTGTTCACATCGGCGGTGGGCAGGTTGGCCAGTGGCTGACGTACCCAGGTGGTGGCGGACGCACCACGGAAGTAGATCTCCAGGTCCGGGCCACCGCCATCCAGCGTCGGCGCCTGCGGCACCGTTTGCGCCAGCACACGGGTCTTCAGCGGCAGGCCGGCTTCGGAGCAGATCATGCTGCCCGGGGTGCAGGCGCTGTCCTGGGTATCGCCATTGGACGCCAGCGTATAGCGATACAGGACGCCCTCTTCCCAGGGCTCGTCGGGGATGAAGCGCATTTCCCGCGCCCACAGGGCCAGCCGGCCCGGCACGTCGCCCAGCGCTGCGCCACTGTCATCCACGCGTTCGACCCGCACGCTGTCGCCGAGCACGAAGCTGGCCTGGTCCATGGCCTGCGAGAAGCGCACTTCGATATCCCGGTTGGCCGGCATCGACGGCAGGCGCAGGCGGTCATCTGTGGCCATGCCGCCCAGGCAGTAACCCGCGTTGTCGTTGGCCAGGTCGCGGGCCGTGGTGACGCAGGGAAAGCCGGGATAGGTGGTCAGCGGCAGCGGCGAGGCCGCCGGGCCGTCCACGTAGGCGGGCATGATGAAGGACACCGTCTGGGCATCCAGCGCGTTACCGGCGATGTCGGTGATGGCGTTGCCCAGTGTCACGGCGTAGGTGCGACCGTACTGCTGGGTGGCACGAATCACCACGGCCACGCCGTCGAGGTAGTAATCAAACGCCACCGGTACGCCGTCTTCGGTGACGGTGAGCTGGCCGTCCAGGCTGTTCGGGTCCAGCGGCTCGTCAAAGTGCAGCACGATCGGGTCGCCCGGGCGCTGCTTGTCGCTGTTGTCCTGGAACGGGCTGGCACCCGGCATCCAGGATTGCAATTGCGGTGGCGTGGTGTCTTCGGGTTGCGGCGGCGCGTTGAGCTGGTCGTCATACGCTTCCATGCGGAAGCTGAGTGTGCCGAAGGCGGTTTCCAGGCCGAGCACTTCGCTTTCCACCACGGTCAGTGCATCCGCCACCAGCACGCCGTCCTCGACGATGGCCTGGCCAATCAGTTCCAGATGCAGCACGTCCTGGTTGAAGGCGGCGTTGGCCTGGGGCGTGGCCGTGGCGATGGCGATGTCCATGAACACACGCAGTTGCCGCGGAGCGTCCTCGGCCGTGCTGTAGGGGTTCGGCAACAGGTAGCCGGTGGCGTCAGACACGAAGCGCACCACCACCTCACCGGAATCGAAGCCGGCCGGGACCGTGCCGCCAATATTCACTTCCAGCGCATCACCCGCCAGCAGGCTGCCGCGCGGAATGCGCAGTGGTGTGGCATCGGGGAAATTCGGCACGAACGCCAGCTCGTTGTAGATGTCGCCTTCCTGTTGCGACTGGGTTTCATCGCCGAGCAGGGTGGCGATGACCGGCACCAGATTGATGGTCTCGCCGGTCAGTTGTGATGGCTCGCCGGTGGCCGGCGCACGCAGCACCATGGTTTCCCGCGGCATGGTGTCGCCCGGCTGGAAACTGTAGGTGAAGCCGCCGTCGAACGGCGCCTGCAGTGCTTCTTCATACAGGCTGGTGACGTTGCCACTGAAGCGCAGCGTGTAGGTCCTGCCGGCGATGAGGTCGTCCCGTGGGTCGATGGTCAGGAAACGTCCCTTCGCCAGGACCGTCGCCGGCACCAGAGTACCGGCGGCGTCTTCCAGCGCCAGGCTGTCGCCGTAGACGATGCTGGCGGTATCGATCGGCTGGCTGAACTGGAAGCGCAGCGTGGAGAAATCCAGCAGCGGCAAGGCGTCGCCGTCCGGGAACATCTCTGTCAGGGTGAACTGGTCGCTGGAGACGCGCAGCGATTTCGGCCCTTTGTCGGCCAGGCGCGTGGTGAACTCGAAACCGTTACCGGGAATGCTGATCGGACCGGCCTCGCCCTGCAGGCCCGTCACATCCAGCCGGTAGGTGGTGCCGAACGCCAGCGGCGCCATGGGACGCACCACCAGGCTCTGGTCATCGCTGACCAGTTCCAGGCTGACCGGCACGTCATCACCGTCGCGGCTCAGGCGCACGTTGCTGTCATCCAGGCTGTCGCCATTGACCACGGGTTTTGACAGGCGCAACACCAGCGGTGCGTACACCGACACCCCGTCCTGCCCGGCGTCGGGATAGGTATAGAACAGCTCGCCACCGGGGTTGTTGCCGGGGAAAGTGACTCGTTGAGAACCGTCGCCGCCACAGCCGGCCAGCCATAGGCCGGCCAACAGCAACGGCAGATAGCGCGTTATTGTTTTCATGATGCCGTCCTCCTCAGAACTTCAGCGTGACGGAACCGGCAAACACATGCACGTCCCCGTCAGCCGTGATGGTTTCGTACGGATTGTTCGGTTCCGCGCTGCGGCTCAGGTCGAAATCACGGTCCCGCAACATGTGATACTGATAACCAAAGTCCAGCCGCATCGGGAACGCAAGGATCGGCGGGTTTTTGATTTCCAGGCTGCCACCGAGACCAAACACATAGCGGTCGTTGTCAAAATAGTTCACGTCCAGTGACTCACGATTCTCCAGCGGTGATTTTTCATAGGCCACGCCGGTGGTCACTGAAATGATGTCGGACACCTGATAGGTGATCCCCAGGCGCGGAATCACGATGTCCTCGAATTGCATATTGGCCTGATTCTTGATCGTATCGCGCTCGAACTCTTCCTCCAGCCGCGACCAGCGCTGTATTTCTGCCGCCAGCGCAATGCGGGCGCGCCCCCAGTTGTACAACAGGCCGGCGCTGATGATTTCCGGCTGGAAGGAATCCAGCGTCTGGATCGCCAGGTCCAGCCCCGGCGGCGGGATGGTGCCCGGAATCACCGCGTTCGCACTGACCTTGGTGCGGGTATTGGAATAGCCCTTATAGACGAGCGCGGTTTCAATCGGGTCCATCCAGCAGGGTGTTTGTGAGCAGAACGTCTCGCCCCAGCGGATATTGATGCCGACAATCGGCCGCATGACCGGCTTGGCTTTCACTTTCAGACTTTCTGCGCTGGTCTCGCCAGCCAGGGTGCTGCGGGTGCGCATGCTCGCGTCCGCATGCAGGGTGACACGCAGCGAGGCGCCCACATCGATGCCGCGCCACACATTCATCCCCGCCCCCACATTCAGAAACAGCGGCTGGCGACCATAATTGAAAAACTGGCCTTCATCGGACGTCTCGGAGGTAAAGGCCAGCATCTCCTGGCCGAACTCTTCAATGCCGGCCATGAAACCCAGATACAGTGGCTTGTCATATTTCGTGATGGACGAAATATCTGTCTTGAGACCGATCAGCACCTGTTGCGACGGTGTGTCATCCAGCACATCACCACCACTGCGCACCGGCGGATTACTGCCGCCCTGGCTCTCCACACGCAATTCGTGTTCAGCGTGAAACAGGCCGCCGGTCAGTTCGCCGCGCTGATCACGCGCCAGGTAAGCCGGATTATAGTAAGTCGCTGAGACCTGGGTATTGAACATCGACATCGCCTGCGCGGAGGCAATGTCCATCGGCAAAATGCCGTAAGTGGTAGCGGTGTTACCCATATTGGCCGCCGCCGGCACAACGGCCCCCAGCAGCAGGCTCGCGCAGGCGATGGCGGTCAGTGGTTGAGTAGCGCGGCGCGCAGGGCCACGGCGGACGGATTCATTGGCTGACATCGGAGTCACTCCCTCTCGTTATTATCTGCCGCGTTATCTGTCGTACACTCCGGCGCTGCGTGAGAGCCGGGATCAGAACACGGTTGTGAGGGAGACTGACACGCTGTGCACGCCTGTTCAGCGGCAGATTATTAACCCCTGTCGCTTTCGTGTAAGGCCATGCAATGAATTGTAATAACGCCGGCCGAATGACTGGCGGCACCCTGGGGCATTGGTATGGCGTGGACGGCACTCGGGTCACGCGCTGGCATGACAACGCATGCCGGAATGTAACGGCTCCTTTCCCGCAGCACGGGAAAGGAGCCGCCAGTTACACTGAGGTTACTGTTTTACCGGCGCACTGATGTAGGTGAGATTGACACCCCCTTCCGGGATGCGCAGGTTCACGCTGGCCGCACCGCCGGCAATGCTGACATTGATCGGCAGCTCACCCAGGCTGACCTGTTCGATCTGCATGCGGCCGTCTTCCAGGAACGTGATCGGGCCGCTCAGGCTGACCCCGTCAAGCGGGTAGCTCTTCAGGTTGTGCGAGAGCCCCAGCGGCGGGTGCAGGTAGGGCGCATCAAGAAACAGGTCCAGCGACGTTTCAAATACCGGCCCGCTGGCGCCAGTACGAATCCAGCCGGTGACCGGGCGCGTGCGGTCGCCGTCGTCATCTTCCTCATACCGTATCCGCATCACCTGCGGGCCGGTGGGAATTTCCTGCGAGATGCCGAGGATGGTGGCGAAGGTACGAATCGAGGACGTCATCAGCAGCGTCGGATAGATCGCCACCCGCACCGCGCCCTCTGCCCCGTCCCAGCCGAGGATATCCACGTCCAGTGCGCCGGTGAGGTAGATGAACTTTTCACCGGGGCAGCTTTGCAGGTTATTGCCGATACCGGAGAAACCACACCCGACATTGACCTTGCCAACCAGACCGCCGCCGGACACTTCCAGCACCTGTGTCGCATTGGCCGGCGTCGGAAATACGCCACTGCCGGGCGGTTCTTCCACCGCACCCTGTTCACCTGCATCCAGCACGAAGTTGGCATTCACATCGGCTGTCGGCAGATTGGCGAGTGTCTGCATGACGCTGTCGGTGGACGGTGCACCGCGGAAGTACACCCGCATCGGCGGGCCACCCGCCAGTGCATCGTTCTCGCGCAGCATGGCCGTCTGCAATGGTGCGTTGAACACCGAGCAGATGGCGTTGTTGCCGCAGGTGGGCGAGCCGTCGGACACCAGTACGTAGCGATACAGCACACCCTCTTCCCAGCCGCTGTCCGGCTCGAATATCACGCCACGCTCGGCAACAGACAAGGCACCCGGCACCACGTCCTCGCAGGCACCGCTGTCGTTGACCCGCTCGACACGAAAGGTGCCGGTGTCGCAGCTTTCACCCAGGTTGATGCTGTCCGCCCGCATCGACTGCGAGAAGCGCACACGGATGGCCCGGTTGGCCGGCAAGGAGGTGACCGGCAGAACATCACCGGCAGTGCCGCTTTCCTTGGTCACACAGGTGCCCTGGATACCGCTGGCCAGATCGGCACTGCCACTTTCGGTGGCACACGGGAAGCCCGGGTAGGCCGTCACGGCAAACGGCGCCCTGTCGCCGTTACCCACATAACTGTCGGTGCGGAAAGTCAGCGTTTCCGGCACCAGTGCGTTGCCGGCCAGATCGGTGATCTGGTCACTCAGGGTGACGGCGTAATCGGTGTTGTAGGCCAACCCGCCCTGCGGACGCAGCACTACCGAGGCGCCGTCGAGATACCAGCTCACATCGTCTGTGGCGGTGCCGTTGATGCTGACACCGATAGCGCCTTCCAGTGTGGCCGGGTCAAGCGCCTCGCTGAAATTCAGGATCACCGGATCGCCGCCCTTGACCTGACGGATGCGTTCACCCGGCACCCAGGATTGCAATGTGGGCGCCTCGCTGTCGATCACCGGCGCCGGTGCATTTTCCTGATCCGCATACGCCTCCAGGCGGAACGACAGCACGCCCCAGGCCTGCTCCAGGCCAAGCACTTCCGGTTCGACCACACCGATGGCGTTGATCACCAGCACGCCGTCCTCGACGATGGCCGTGCCGGCCAGCTCCAGATGCAGCAGGTCCTGACTCAGTGCACCGTTGGCTTCCGGATTTTCCGCCGTCATGGCGACATCCATGAACAACTGCACATGCCGCGGGGAATCTTCTGCCTGCGTATAGCGGTTCGGCAACAGGAAGCCACTGGCATCGGAAACGAAGCGCACGCTGATGTCGCCGGTTTCGAAACCGGCCGGCACCTGCCCGGCAATATCCACCGACACCGACGAACCGCTCAGCAATGAGCCGCGCGGCACGCGCAGCGGTGTCACCTCCGGATAGTTCGGCACGAACGCCAGTTCCGCGTGCACATCGCCCTGCTGTTGCGAACTCGACTCGTTGCCGAGCAGCAGCGCGTTCACCGGCACATTGTTGATCGGCATGCCGGTCAGTGGTGACAGGATGGTGCCGTTTTCGGAATCGCCCGCACGCTGCACCAGAATTTCACGCGGAGCGGAATCCTTCGGTGTCCAGGTCAGGCTGGTGTCAGTGAACGGCTGGCCGAAGACATTGCGCACGCCCGCGCTGACGGTGAATTGATAGGTCTCGCCCGGCGTCAGGTCCTCCAGCGGGTCCAGCGTCAGGTAGTGCCCTTTCACCAACACCGCCGCCGGTACCGGATTACCGCCGCTGTCGGTCAGCGACACGGTATCGCCGTAGCGCACCGTCTCGCGCGCCAGAGGCTGGCTGAACTGCACCCGGAAGCTGGAAAAATCCATGACCGGCAAGGTGTCGCCATCGGGAATCACGCGGTTGATGACGAAGCCGCCGCTGTCATCCGGCGCTACCGTGACCGCATCAACACCGCCACGATTGGCCGCGCGCGTGCGAAAATGAATGCCCTCCGCCGGCACACGCACCACACCTTCAGCGGTATTCAGGGCGCCGAGTTCGATGTGATAGGCCGCGCCCGGCGCCAACGCCGTATCCGGCGTCAGTACCAGGCTGCGACCGTCGTCGACCATCTCGGCGGCAAACGCCACCGGCTGGTCCGCCGCGTCCAGAAGCTGCACGGCGTCTTCCGGCGCGGTATCCGTCAATGCGTGCGAAAAACGCAGCGCCACCGGCGCGCGAGTGGAGACTTCCTGCTGCGTGTCGTAGGGAAAGCTGTATTCCAGCCGGGCGCCGGCCCGGTTGTCGATACTGGTCCGCTGCGTGTCACCACCACCGCAGGCACTGACCAGCAATGTCGCCGCGAACAACGCGGCCCAGCCTGTCATGCTGTGCTTTTTCATGATCGACTCCTCGCTGCCCGCTATCAGAATTTAAGCGTGATCGACCCGCTGAACACATGTACTTCGCCATCGGCGGTCACGGTCTCGTACGGGTTGGTCGTCACGTTCGGATCACTGGACACCAGATCGAAGTCACGGTCACGCAGGTGGTGGTACTGATACCCCACGTCCAGCCGGACCGGATAGGCAAGAATCGGCGCGTTCTTGAACTCAGCGCTGACACCCAGGCCGACAACGAGGCGGTCGTTATCGAGGTAGTTCACATCCAGCGAGCGGTCGCTTTTCAGGGCGGATTTCTCGTAGGCCACACCGGTGGTGACAGAGAAAATGTCGTTCACCTGAAACTCGGCCCCCAGACGCGGAATAAAGATGTCCCGGAACGACAGGTTCGCCTGGTCTTTCAGCGTGTCGCGCTCGAATTCATCTTCCAGCCGGGACCAGCGCTGAATTTCACCCGTGAAACCGACCCGCGCACGACCAAAGCGGTATTGCACACCGGCAGCAATGATTTCCGGCTGGAAGGAATCCAGCGTCTTGATCGCCAGTGTCAGGCCCGGCGAGGGAATGGTGCCGGGGATGACGGTGTTGGCTTTGACGCTGGTGTGCGTGTTGGAGTAACCGCGATAGGAAAACGCCGTCTCCAGATTGTCGAGCCAGCAGTCGGTTTGCGAGCAAAGGGTTTCACCCCAGTTGATGTTGACGCCGACAATCGGGCGAAACACCGGCTTGGCCTCCACCGACAGCGCTTCGTATTGTGTGTTGCCGGCCAGGTCAGTGCGCGCACTCAGATCGGCAGAAGAGTGCAGCGTGATACGCGCCGACGCTCCCACATCGATACCGCGCCAGAGCTGCATCGCGCCACCGATATTCAGGAACAGTGGCTGGCGCCCGTAATTGAAGAACTGGCCTTCCTGCGAGGTCTGCGAATTAAAGGCGAGCATTTCCTTGCCGTATTTCTCCACCCCGGCCATGAAGCCGAGATACAGCGGCCGGTCATAGCGCGTCAGCGAGGTCAGGTTGGTTTTCATGCCGATCAGCACCTGCTGCGAGGGATCGTCCTCCAGCACATCACCGCCAGCCCGAATCACCGGCTGCGGACCGCCCTTGCTGTTCACCCGCAATTCATGGTCTGCATGAAACAGACCACCGGTCAGTTCACCGCGTGAATCAGCCGCGAGGTAGGCAGGATTGTAGTAGGTGGCGGACACCTGACTGTTGAACAGCGACAACGCCTGAGCGGAAGCGATATCGGAAGGAAGAACGCCGTAAGTGGTGGCGGTGTTGCCCATGTTTGCCTGGGCTGTCGTCATAACGCTCAGCAACAAACCACCCGTACAGCAGGCCAGACGGCCATAGCGAAGTGATGCAGACATGCGTACTGCTCCTGATTAATTGTTATTCAACGGTGTCCGTATGTAATCGGAACCACCCCGACGCCCTGTAAATGTAATCAGGACGTGAAGGTTCAGGAGCGTGGCAGAGGGGAGCACGCACGTCTGCGGCGCTTTGTTAAATAGCGTATCTGTGATGTAACGGGAGAGTAAGAATCTGTAAAACAGCGAATCAGTGCACGCGCGTTCGCCGCATGAGCAAATAAACCGGTAATAAGCCGGCCAGCACCAGGCTTAGCGAGGGAAGCGCCGCGCGAGCCCATTCGCCCTCGGCGGTCATCTCGTAAATGCGCACGGACAAGGTATCCCAGCCGAACGGACGCAACAGCAGTGTGGCAGGCATTTCCTTCATCACATCGATCAGCACCAGCAACAAGGCCGTGAGCACGCCGGGGGTGAGCAGCGGCAGATAAACGCGCCGCACCGTTTCTGCCGGGCTGGCCCCGAGTGTGCGCGCCGCGTCGATCAGGCGCGGGCGCACCCGTTCGAATGCCGTCTCCACCGGGCCGAAGGCCACCGCCAGAAAACGCACCACGTAGGCCATCTGCAAGGCCAGCAAGCCGCCCATCAGCACCTGGCCGACCCCGAACGTCTGCGTGAGAAAGCGATCTATCGCCGCGAAGCTGAGCACAATGCCCACCGCCAGCACCGACCCCGGCATCGCGTACCCCACCGTGGCGCCACGCACCGCGATATGCAGCAGCCGGTGCTGGCGCGTGCGGCGCACATAACCCAGCAGCAGGGCCAGCAGCACCGTCACCAGCGCTGCGCCGCTGCCCAGCACCAGCGTGCGCCAGATCAGGCCCCAATAGCGCGCATCCAGATCGCGCCAGGCGCTGTCGACCACCCAGTACAGCAATCGCCCGACAGGCAGCGCGAACGCCAGCAGAAATACGCTGCCGGCAAACCCTGTCAGCAACCAAGGCGTAATGCCGCGCGGGCGCACGCGATGGGCCTGCCGCGCCCCCTGTTGCTCAAACCGCGCACGGCCACGGCCCAGCCGCTCCAGCGCCAGCGTGAGCAGCACAAACACCAGCAACAGTGACGCCAGTTGCGCCGCCGCATTGAGATTGAATAACCCGTACCAGCTCTTGTAGATGGCCGTGGTGAAGGTGTCATAGTTGAACACCGCCACGGCGCCAAAGTCCGCCAGTGTTTCCATCAACGCCAGGGCCAGCCCCGCCGCAATGGCCGGCCGCGCCATCGGCAGCGCCACCCGCCAGAAAGCCGCATAGGGCCCGAGCCCGAGAATGCGCGCCTGTTCCATCAGCGTACGGCCCTGGGCCATGAACGCCGTCCGCGCAAGCATGTAGACATAGGGGTAGAACACCAGTGAGAGCGTCAGGATGACCAGCCAGGGGCGGCGGGCACTGCCACCGCTGAACGCCGGCAGGGTCTCGCGCAACAAGCGCTGCACCGGCCCGGCATAATCGAAGGTATCCAGCGCCACGAACGCCAGCACGTAGGCCGGCACCGCCAATGGCAGGAACAGCGCCCAGTCGAAAAAACGCCGGCCGGGAAAGTCCAGCGCGGACACCATCCACGCCAGGCTGATGCCCAGCACCAGCACACCCACCGTCACACCCATCACCAGCAACAGGGTATTGAGCACCAGATCCGCCAGTACCGTCTGCGCCAGGTGCTGCCACACCGCCGATTCATCACCGAGCCAGGACAGTGCCAGCACGAGGACCGGCATCAACACCGCCGCCGCAATGACCAGCACCGCCAGCACGGGCAGGTCCGGACGCCGCAGCCGGCGCGGACGGGCTTGCACGAGCAGCCCCACTAGCGCGGACACTCCAGCCGGGGCAACGGTAAAGGCAGGGATGCGGACAAGGCCATCATGGTCTGATCTGAGGGTTCCGTTAATGCAGCAACGGGCGCCCGAAGGCGCCCGTGCCGGCAGTCATTCATTCAGCGGCCGGTGAACCACCGCCGGGATCGTTCAACGATACCCGGCACGGTCCATCAGTTTCACCGCTTGCACCTGGCGGCGGCCAGCCACTTCCACGTTCAGGTCATCGGCGCGGAATTCACCCCAGGCAGCCACTGCCGGTGCCGGGCTGACGCCCGGGTTCACCGGGAATTCCATGTTGCCGTCGGCCAGCACGCGCTGGGAGGCTTCCTGCGACATCCACACCAGCAAGGCCTTCGCCTCCTCCGGGTGCGGAGCATGCGCGGTGACACCCGCGCCGGAGATATTAACATGCATGCCGCTCTCGCCTTCGCCCTGGTTGGCCCAGAACAGTTTCAGCGGCATGTCGGGATTGTCACGTTGCATGCGACCGAAATAGTAGGTGTTGACGATGCCCACGTCACACTGGCCGGCGATGATCGCTTCCATCACGGCGTTGTCGTTGGCGAACACATCAGTGGCCAGGTTATCCACCCAGCCACGGACGATTTCTTCCGTGCGTGCTTCGCCCAGGCGCTCGATCATGGTCGCCACCAGCGACTGGTTGTAGACCTTCTTCGACGTACGCAGGCACAGGCGGCCACGCCACGGTTCCTCTGCCAGCGCCTCGTAGGTGGACAGCTCTTCTTCCGGGTTCACGCGCTCGGTGGAATAGACGATGGTGCGCGCCCGCACGGACAGACCGTACCAGCGGTCCTGCGGGTCGCGCAGGTTGGCCGGCACGGCCGCTTTCAGGGTGTCGTCGTGCACCGGCTGCAACAGGCCACGCTCGGCAGCCTGCCAGAGGTTGCCGGCATCCACGGTGATCAGCATGTCCGCCGGGCTGTTGCTGCCTTCGGCCTCCAGACGGGTCAGCAGGGCCGCATCATTGTCGGTGATGTAGCTCACCTTGATGCCCGTTTCCGCCGTGAAGGCGTCGAACACGGGTTTGACCAGATGGTCGCCGCGAGAGGTGTAGACCACCACTTCGCGCGTGTCTTCCGGCTCACTGCACGCACTGATCGCCAGCGCGGCAAGCGCCAGCATTCCACCTTTCAGCCATGGACTCATGAAGCGATCTCCTGGGGGATGTCACAGAAATGAAATTCAGTCAAGAATGATTCGCATTATCCGGACGGAAGCAGGGACATGCAAGACAAGCCGTGCAAGACAAGCCGTGAGCGCTTACATTTCATGCAGTTCGTATTGCCGCAAGCGAAGCGCCCAAGCTCACCGGAGAGCGCTGTCTTCTCACGCGTTCCGCAACGGCCGTTTTGCCACCTCATGAGACGCCTTGTACCAGCGACCCGTTCCACTGTCGCCAGCCGAACTTCTGCACGTAGCACCCGGCATTCCCGGCACCTGTCCTGAGGGTTTGCGTCAACGCCGCGCCAGCGCTGGCATATCACCGCCGCGTCCCAGCGCTTGCTGCGCCAGAAACCGCTTTACTGGCGTCGCCCGGTTGACGAGGTTCATGCCGACGTTGCGCAGCAGCCGCACTTCCAGTGACGGCTGCTCGAACAGCACTTTGAAACCGCGCAGGGCATTGAGCGTCAGCGCGTTGTGGCCGCGCCGCCGACGCTGGTAACGGGCGAGGGCAGCGGGATGGAAAAAGGGCAGGCCGCGCTCACGGGCGCGGGTGAATTCTTCCGCCAGCACGGCGGCGTCGAGCATGCCGAGGTTGATGCCCTGACCGGCGAGAGGGTGCACCACATGGGCCGCATCGCCGATCAGCGCGGCGCCGTCGCGCACGTAGTCGCTGGCATGGAGTTCGCGGATCGGGAAGGCGGCGCGGGGGCCGAGCATGCGCAGTGCGCCACGACAGCCCTGGCTGGCCTGGGTCAGAGCGTCATTGAAGGCGTCCTCTTCCAGGGCCATCAGCCGTTCGGCTTCCGCCGCCCACACCGACCAGACGATGGAGCACTGGTGGCCATCGCCGAACAGCGGCAGCAACGCCAGCGGGCCGGTATGAATAAAACGCTGTCGGGCACAGCCTTCATGTGGCAGGGCCATCTGCACCGTGCCGACGATGGCCACATGGCCGGTGTCTTGGTGCGCGCCGGGGATGCCCAGTGTGTCGCGCACGCCGGAACGGGCGCCGTCGGCGCCGACCAGCATCGGTGCGCTGAATGTACTGCCGTCCGCCAGCGTGACCTGCCAGAGACCCTGCTCGCGCCGCATGCTCTGCACGCGCGCGCCGGTGAGCCACTGCACGTCGCCTGCCGCGGTCACTGCCGAGTACTGCGCGGCCACTACGGCGTCGTTTTCGACAATCCAGCCCAGGGCCTCAGCGCCGACTGAGGCGGCATTGAAATGCACTTCGCCGGTGCCGTCGCCGTCCCAGACCTGCATGTCCTGATAGGGCTGCACGCGCGCCGGCGGCAGCATGGCCCAGGCTCCGGTGCGCACCAGCATTTGCTGGCTGGCTTCGGTCAGGGCGGACACGCGCGGGCGGCCCAGGCCGTCCGGCATGGCCGGGGCCGGTGCCGCGTCCAGCAGCGTTACGCTCCACCCGCTACCCATCAGCGCGCCGGCCAGCAAGCCGCCAGCCATGCCGCCACCGATGATCAGAATGTCCCGTTCGGTATTACTGGCCATGTGCCAACCCCATCGCCCGGGCCGCGAAGGCGCTGCGCAGCCCCGGCCACAGATCCAGTGCCACCAGCCCGAGCTGGCGGGTATGTGCGAACGGCCCAAAACGTACCCGGAACAACTCCGGCACCCAACGCGACGCCTGGCTGACCAGCGCTTGGTCAGCAGTACGGGCCGCCACGTAGCGATTCAATACTGCCAGTTCGCCCGGTGCCTTGATCCCGCCCAGGGTTTGCGCCAACAGCGCCAGGTCACGCAGCGTCAGGTTGAAGCCCTGCCCGGCTACCGGGTGCAGGCTGTGGGCGGCATTGCCCACTACCACGGCATGCGGGACGGCCTGGGCGCTGGCGTGTGTCAGCACCAGTGGGTAACGCTGGCGTTCGCCCATGTGCGTAAAAGCGCCGAGGCGGTCTTCGCCGAAGGCGTCGCGCAGTTCGTCTAGAAACATATCTTGCGGCAGCAACGCCAGCCGGTCGATGTGCGCACGCGTGCCAGTCCAGACCAGTGCCATACGCTCGCCGGTCAGCGGCAACAGCGCCAGCGGGCCGGTGTCGAGGAAGCGCTCCCAGGCGATCCCCTGGTGCGGGCGGCTCAAGCCGATATTGGCGATCAGGGCGTCGTGGCCGGTGTCGTCATGGTGGGCCGAAATGCCGAGCCATTCGCGGACCCGCGACTGGGCGCCGTCGGCCGCCACCAGCAGGTCGCAGGTGAGTTCCCGTTCCGGCAGGGCGACCTGATAGCCCGACGTCAGCCGCCGCACACCCTGAACCTGCATCGGCGCAATCACCTCAATCCCCTGATCAGTTGCCGCCGCATCCAGCAGCACCCGGCCCAGCCAGCGGTTCTCCACCACGGCACCGAGCTGCGGCAGTTTTTCTTCCGCCGCGACCATGCGGGCGTGGCCCAGCCGGCCCCGGCGGGACACATCCACGATATCGATGGCCGCCGCCTGGGCCAGCAGCGGCGCAGCCAGGCCCAGACGTTCAAGAATGTTCAGGCTGCCGGCGGACAGCGCCGTGCTGCGCGCATCGAAACTCGGTGTCAGCGGGTCGCCGCTGTCCGCCAGTGTCACGGCTTCGATCAGGGTGACGCCGGGCTGGCCGTGATGACGCAGCAACAACGCAAGCGCCAGGCCGGCCATGCCGCCGCCCACGATAATCACCGGGCTGTGCGTGGGCGTGCTCATGCGCTCTGACGCGCCTCGTTCATCAGGGCTTCAATATCGGCCAGGTCTTTCGGCACGTCGCGGGTCAGCACATCGAAGCCGTCGCGGGTCACGGCGACATCGTCCTCAATGCGAATGCCGATACCCCGCCAGCGCGCATCGACACTGGTGTCATCCGGTGCGATGTACAGGCCTGGCTCGACGGTGACGACCATACCTGGCTCCAGCACGCGCCACTGGTCGTGCACCTTGTAGTCCCCGACATCGTGCACATCCAGCCCCAGCCAGTGGCCGGTGCGGTGCATGAAGAAGGGCCGGTAGGCTTCTGTTTCGATCAGTTCGTTGAGCTCGCCTTTCAACAGGCCGAGGTCCACCAGCCCCTGCGTCAGCACTTTCAGAGCGGCTTCGTGGAAGGCGTTCCAGTGGTTGCCCGGCTTGACCGCCTCAATGGCGTCATACTGCGAGGCCAGCACCACTTCGTACAGGGCCTGCTGCTCGCGGCTGAAACGGCCGTTGACCGGGAACGTACGGGTGATGTCGCTGGCGTAGCTGTGGTATTCGCAACCGGCATCCACCAGCACCAGATCGCCTTCGCGCAGTTTCTCGCTGTTTTCGATGTAGTGCAGGATGCAGCCGTTGGCGCCGCCACCGACAATCGACGGGTAGGCCGGCGAGCGCGCCCCATGCAACATGAATTCGTGCAGGTATTCGGCCTCGAGCTGGTATTCGTACATGCCCGGGCGCACTGCGCGCATGGCCCGCACATGCGCGCCGGCAGCGATTTCAGCGGCACGGCGCATCACTTTGATTTCTGCCGCGCTCTTGTACAGGCGCATGTCATGCAGCAGGTGCGTCAGCGCCAGGAATTCACCCGGCGGGTGTGCGCCCGTGCGCACGCGGGCGCGAATGCTGTTGACCCAGCTCATCACCTGCCGGTCAAACTCCGGATCGCGCCCCAGGTCATAGTAGACACGCTCACGGCCTTCGATCAGGCCCGGCAGGATTTCGTCGATATCACTGATCGGAAATGCATCGTCGGCGCCGTATTTCTCCACCGCCCCTTCCGGCCCGGCACGGTAACCATTCCAGATTTCCATGGTGCGGTCGCGTTCGCGGCAGAACAGCACGAACTCGCCGTGCTCACGACCGGGGATCAACGCCATGACCGCCGCCGGCTCGGGAAAGCCGGACAGGTACCAGAAATCACTGTCCTGGCGATAGGGGTGCTCCACGTCCCGGTTACGGGTACGCTCCGGCGCCGCGGACAGAATGGCAATGCTGTTGTCTTCCATCTGCGCCATCAGCGCGCGGCGACGACGGGCAAACTCCTGACGCGTTATCGACATGCTCACTCCACTTTCAATGCTGTACCGGAGGCTTACCCTTTGGCGCACTGGCGGCGCGGTGAGTCAACGCCAATTCCGTAAACACCATCATCGCCGCCATGCGGCAGTGCTCGGCCACCTGCTCGAACATCGCTTCCTCTTCATTGCTGCCCTCTTCCGGCAGACCCACCTGACTGATGGCGGCGATGTCCGACAATGCCTCCTGCAGACCCGGCGCCAAGTCAGCGTCGCGGGTGCCGGCACTGCCGGTACCGAAGCCCACCAGGAAGCCTTCGCACCACTGAGCGAGCGCCGCCACACGGGTACCCAGCTCTTCGTCATCGTCCGGCAGCAGCAGCGCCAGTTCCATGTCTTCGCCCGAATAAGCCTCCCGCGCCAGATCACGCACCGCCAGCAAGGCCCCACTCGCTGGCGCCGGCCACTGGCCCGTCATTTCACTGTGGGCGGCCAGCACACCAAGCAGCTCGGCATCCTGGCTGCCAACGCCGGTGCTCAACAGGCCGCAAATGACGCCATGCAGTTCCGAGGGGCTGTGTCGCACCCCGGCGGAAGCCAGCGCATCAGCCAGCGGTTCGAAATACTCTGCGGTGGTTGCGGGCATGGGAATGCTTCCATCAATCGGGTAAGAAGGCCGCGAATCGGGGCGCGTTGACCCTGTCTGGGCCTCTCTCTATAGTACAAGCGGGTTCCAGAGCCTGTTAACGCTTTTCTCCCCGCTCGGGGACACAGCG
Organism: Alcanivorax sp. S71-1-4; assembly: GCF_009846755.1. GTDB lineage: Bacteria > Pseudomonadota > Gammaproteobacteria > Pseudomonadales > Alcanivoracaceae > Isoalcanivorax. The sequence continues at coordinate 173,254 of NZ_AQOR01000001.1, read as the reverse complement.
CAGCAGCCTCGGGTACGGGGGCCAACCTTAGGTTAACTGTGCGCATTTTGCCATGAAATCGGACGAACAATTACGGCAACTGGAAGCCCGCGTCGAAGAGCTGCTGAGCATCAGTGCCCGCCTGCGCGAAGAGAACCAGACTCTGCATACCCGCGAGTTGCGGCTGATGGAAGAACGCGCCCAACTGCTGAAGAAAAACGATGTTGCCAAGGCCAAGGTCGAGGCCATCATCTCCCGCCTGAAATCCCTGGAGCAGGAATAATGAGCGACAGCGCCTCCGTGGTCGTACACCTGCTGGAAAAGGAATATCGCGTGGCCTGCCCGCCGGGCGAGCGCGAAAATCTGATTCGCGCGGCGCGCTTTCTTGATGACCGCATGCGCGAAGTCCGCGACGCCAATGTGGTTGGCCTGGAACGTATCGCCGTGATGGCCGCGCTGAACCTGTCGCATGAACTGCTGCAGACGTCCACCGCGCTGGATAACCGCAGCGACACCAGCGACCGCCTTTCACGCCTGCTGCGCAAAGTGGATGACGAAATCAGTGCCCACCAGCGGCTGCGCGACGCCCAGGCCTGAGTACCGCCGCGTAGACCTTTCACTGCAGCAACGTCAAGCGGTTTTACACACACTTTCACGCACAAAAGGGCCGCCTCATCCCCGCTTCATCCCTCGTAGGCGCCCCCGGGAAGCTGATATAATCCACCTCGTGTTCCCTGGTGTGCTCGCCAGCAAGGCGATGTCCCTGAGCCGATGCTTTAAACCTTGGGGGCGAATACGGCGATGCTGTGTGCATGTCCGTTGCGACGGAAAGCCTGAAGCATTGCATGACGTCTCCGCCTTGAACCGCAGGGTTCAAGGGCCAAGCCACAGCAGCGGCACAATCGGGGAGCACCTCTTCTTTCATTATCCTGACTTCACGGAATATCCCGGTGTCCGACTCTGATCAGGATTTCCTCGCCCGCCGCCGCGCCCTGCGCCGCAGCATGCGTACCCGGCGCCGGTCGCTGCCGGCAGGGCAGCGCCGCCAGGCGAACCAGCGCCTGAGTCGCCATCTGGCGACACACCCGTCCCTGCGCAACGCACGCCGCATCGCCCTGTATCTGGCCAATGACGGTGAAATCGACCCTGGCGGCCTGTTGCAGCACCGCCGCGGCCGCCGCTGGCAGTTCTTTCTCCCGGCCCTGGACCCGGTCCACCCCGGCCTGCTGCACTTCGTACCCTGGCGCCCGGGGCAACCCATGGCGCGCAACCGCTTCGGCATTCCCGAACCGGCCCTGCGCGGTCGGCGACCGGCAGCATGGACGCTGGATGTGATACTGATGCCACTGGTGGCGTTCGACGACGCCGGGCGGCGCCTGGGCATGGGCGGCGGTTTCTATGACCGCACGCTGGCAAGGTTCACTGCACGGCCGCGCCAACCCAGATTGCTGGGCACGGCCTTTCAGTTCCAGCGCGTCGAACGCCTGGAAGCAGCAGAGTGGGATATCCCGATGGACAGTGTGGTAACGGACTGACCGCTGCAGCTCAGCGGTTCACATCAACCGTTTTAACCCCGGCACTGGCGGCCATCTGGTCCAGGCGCGCCTCATTTCCTCCGTACGTCAGGCTACTGACGAGAACGCCAAGCCCGAAAATGACTGCCAACAGTACTAATGCATCCGGTTTTTTCTTCATTTCCTGTAACTCTTCTTCCCCAGCCAGATCCAAAGATCTCTGCAACGGCCAATGTAATGACAACAGGCGCCACGCAAGTTCCCCTGCGCGACCCAAAATCTGATACCTGAACGGCATCAGCAAAAAGGTGGAAAGCAACGAAAGTGCCACATTACCGACTTGTGACGCACCAGGTCGGAACGAGTTCAAAAAATGAACAATTGGCAACCAAAAGTCAATGGGTTATCTGTAAACGCTGAGGATTTACTTTACCCGCGCCCCATAACTGTCCATATGTTCAGCTAAGGAAAAGGCGGTAGGCCGGGTTGTCCGATTCCTCGACCATGGGGTAAGGCACCGCCTGAAGGTCCTTCTTCAGCAGCTTGTGCTCCCCTTTGGGCACCTGGAAGCCGACCAGCACCCGGCCGTAGGCGGCGCCATGGTTGCGGTAGTGGAACAGGCTGATATTCCAGCGCCCGCCCAGCGACATCAGAAACTTCAGCAGGGCACCGGGACGCTCCGGGAATTCCACCCGGTACAGTGCTTCACCGGTATCGGTCACCGGGGTGTGGCCGCCGACCATATAACGGATATGCAGCTTGGCCATTTCGTTCTGCGTCATGTCCAGCACCGGATAGCCTTTTTCCTCCAGCGCCTCGACCAGTGACGGCAGGTCGTCCGTACCGGGGCGAATCTGCACGCCGACAAACACGGTGGCCGCCGAGGCATCCCGGTAACGGTAATTGAATTCGGTGATCGCACGCCGGCCGAGGGTCTGGCAGAACTGCCGGAAGCTGCCGGGCCGCTCGGGAATGGTCACCGCCAGAATGGCCTCGCGCTGCTCACCCAGTTCGGCACGCTCGGCAATGTGCCGCAGGCGATCGAAATTCACGTTGGCGCCGCTGTGCACAGCCACCAGCGTCTGTCCCTGCACATCATTCGCCTGCACCCATTTCTTCAGGCCGGCCAGCGCCAGGGCGCCGGCCGGTTCGGCAATCGAGCGGGTATCCTCGAAGGAATCCTTGATGGCCGCGCAGATTTCATCCGTCGTACAGGTGATCACTTCATCAACACACTGGCGCAGCACGCGGAAGGTTTCCTTGCCGATCTGGCGCACGGCCACCCCGTCGGCAAACAGCCCCACTTCCGGCAGTTCAACACGGCGCTTTTTCTCCATCGCGGCTTTCAGGCAGGCTGCATCTTCGGGCTCCACCGCAATGATGCGCACTTCTGGCCGCACATACTTGATGTATGCCGCCACACCAGCCGCCAGGCCGCCGCCGCCCACCGGCAGGAACACGGCATCCAGCGCGCCGGTCTGCTGGCGCAGGATCTCCATGCCAATGGTGCCCTGGCCGGCGATCACATCCGGATCGTCATAGGGGTGAACAAACGCGAGCTGTTCCTTCGCCTGCAATTCCTGCGCATGGGCCAGCGCTTCATCGAAACTGTCGCCAAACAGCACCGCCTTGCCGCCGTGCTCGCGCACGGAACGTACCTTGATATCCGGCGTCGTGCGCGGCATCACGATGACCGCCTTCAGCCCCAGCGCCTTGGCCGCCAGCGCCACACCCTGGGCGTGGTTACCCGCCGAGGCGCAGATCACACCGCGCTCGCGGACTTCCGGCGGCAGCCGCGAAATCATGTTGTAGGCACCGCGCAACTTGAACGAGAACACCGGCTGCAGATCCTCCCGTTTGAGCAGCACGCGGTTGCCGATGCGACGGGAAATCAGCGGCGCATCGTCCAGCGGGCTCTCGATGGCCACGTCATAGACGCGGGCCTGGAGGATCTTCTTGACGTAACGGTCAGGCATCAAAGACTCGATCAGCAGCGGTTGGCGGGCGGAAAGCGACAATGGTACGGGGGCGCCGCGTCAGCGTCCACGCTCCAGCCCGTCCTGCCCGCCGGAAAGCCTCTTTGCTATACTCCACTCCCCGGTTTGCACAGCACAGGACGTCCCATGGACCAGAACGCAATGAAGAAGGCCGCCGCAGAAGCCGCTCTGGCCTATATCGAGCCCGGCACCGTGGTCGGCGTCGGCACCGGCAGCACTGCCAACTATTTCATTGACGCCCTCGCCACACTGAAGGACCGCATCCGGGGCGCAGTGGCCAGCTCGGAGGCCACCGCCGAGCGCCTCCGCCAGCATGGCATTGAGGTGCTGGAGCTGAACAGTGTCAGCGACCTGCCCGTGTATGTTGATGGCGCCGACGAGGTGAACCCGCACCGGGAGATGATCAAGGGCGGCGGCGGCGCCCTCACCCGCGAAAAGATCGTGGCGGCGGTGGCGGATCAATTCATCTGCGTGGCCGATGGCAGCAAGCGCGTCGAACGGCTGGGCGCGTTCCCGCTGCCGGTGGAGGTCATTCCGATGGCGCGCTCCTACGTTGCCCGCCGCCTGGCCGGCCTGGGCGGGCAACCCAAGTACCGCGAGGGATTCGTGACCGATAACGGCAACATCATTCTCGACGTGCACAACCTGGATATTTCTCGACCGCTGAAGCTGGAAGAGCAGCTCAACAATATTACTGGCGTGGTCACCAATGGGCTATTCGCACTGCGGCCGGCGGATGTGGTGTTGCTGGGCACAGCACAGGGTGTGGAGCGATTCTAGGGGACAGCCGAAAACTCCTCCGCAGCACCATCGGGGAGTCCTTCATAGGCTCGCTGTGGCCGGTGGAAGGGGATGTCTCAGAGGGGGGCACGTACCGGCTTCCTTCAGCGGCGCAAAAGGATTCGCCAATTCTGACTTCGGCATCAGGAAATGAATTCTCTGTGACGTAATGACGGTCAACGTCATTACAAAAAACGCTGACTCACCACGCGCAAGTTGTGTTCAGGCCTCAGATCAAAACGATACGCCGCACCCTGACCTAGCCGCCGCTCATGCTTTGCTACGCCACTCGCAATGGCAGGACCAGCCTCTTCCGACGAAGCGCCTACCGCCGCTGGCACAACAGCGGCAGCCATCAGAGACGCTCCCCGTGCCCAGGGCATTAAGACAAAAGGCCGTTCTTCTCGTTCGGGACCAGCAATAAATCACGTACGTTCAAACCGGGATACAACCTCACTTCTTCAAGCGGCATTGCCGTCAGTGCTTTCCCTCTCGTCAGTTTTGCCCACAGACGCCGCAGAGCACCCATAGGCTTTTGTCGCCAATACTTCTTCTCGCTGGCCTTATACAATCCGTACACCATGTAGGTCTCAGCAATTTCCTTGAAAACGGCGCTCTCACAAACCCCTTCTCTGTCAGAGATCTGATTCCACTCCATGATAATTACCGGACGGTGCTTAAGTATCGTTTCACGCAAACCAGTCAATGCCGCACCTTCATGTCCCTCAATGTCCAGTTTGACAAAGTCAATCGGACCATCCAGCTGCTCTTCCGCCCAGGCATCCCCCCTTCTCAGCGGCACAGTTGTTGTGTGGTAGGCATGATTTTCGGCGCGGCTCTCCGCTCGAAGCGTAGACCCCCCAAGGTTGCCGGAAGTGTTTACATACATGTCTGCATCAACATCAGACTCAGAAAGACCGAAACGACACAAAGTGATGTTGCTTACTTCGTTGATCTCGATGTTTTTCTCCATAATACGCCACGCGGCCGGATTCGGTTCAAAAGTCCAGACCCGCTGCGCGTGGCGACTGAAAACCAGCGCGTGATTACCGATATTACCGCCGATATCCAGCACCTGACGGGCCCGCATTCGATCCATCAAACCGGTCATAAATACCAAACCAGGCCGATCAAAAGCACCTTCTCTGATAATGGTCTGACCAATGTAGTCGGTGGGATCAACATGCATCTTGTGACCGAAACAGGTTTCGACTTCTTGTAGCGCAGGCATTGGCTTCATACTGATAAACTTCCTGTCTCTAGATATTTTTCCCGTGAGGCCCTGAGATCAGGCCACTTCGGTGCGCACAGCGAGAAAGTTTCCAAGCTTCACGACAAGCCGGTCACCACTGGTCAACGGACCGACGCCAGCCGGTGTGCCGGTGTACACCAGATCGCCCGGCAACAGCGTGAAGTGCCGGCTGATTTCCGCCACCAGCGGAAATATCGGGAACAGCATCTGGCCGCTGTGGCCATGCTGGCGCACGTCGTCGTTCACTTCCAGCATGATGCTGAGGTTCTGGCGCGTGGACACACCGCGTGCCTCGACGAAGCCCGAGACCGGCGCCGCGCCGTCGAAGGCTTTTGCCTTTTCCCACGGCTGGCCTTTGTCTTTCAGTGCGTTCTGCATGTCACGCAATGTGAGATCCAGCCCGACACCATAGCCGGCAATCGCAGCATGCGCTTCTTCCGGCGAGGCATTCGTCAGCGGCGCGCCAAGCAGCACCACGATCTCTACTTCGTGATGCACCGCACCACGGTCCTGCGGCAGCACCAGCGGCTCATTCAGATCGCACAGCGCGGTGGCCGGCTTGATGAACAGCAGCGGCTCGGTCGGTACGTCATTGCCCAGCTCGCGTGCGTGTTCCGCATAGTTGCGCCCCACACAGACCGCCTTGCCCACCGGCAACCCGATTTCGCTGCCGTCAATCCACTTGTGTGCGTACATCTCAGGCTCTCTTTCGGATCAGTCGAGCAGCTTGCCGGGGTTCATGATGCCGTTCGGGTCAAACAGCGCTTTCACTGCGCGCATGTAACCGATCTCTTCCGGTGAGCGGGAATACTCAAGGTACGGTTTCTTGGTCATGCCGACGCCGTGTTCGGCGGAAATCGAGCCGTTGTACTTTTGCACGATCCCGAACACCCATTTCGACACGTTGTTGCAGCGGGCAAAGAATTCCTCTTTCGGCAGGTTCGCCGGCTTGAGGATATTCAGGTGCATATTGCCGTCGCCGATATGGCCGAACCAGACGATCTCGAAATCCGGATACTCTCGCTGCACCACGTCGTCGACTTCCTGGACGAACGCGGGCACCTTGCTGACCATCACCGAAATATCGTTCTTGTAGGGGGTGTGCGGCGCAATGCTTTCTGAAATCCGCTCGCGCAGTTGCCACAACTGCTCCAGTTGCGTCAGCGACTGGCTCATCACGCCATCCACGACCCAGCCCTGTTCCACGCAATGCTCAAACACCGCCATGGCCTGATCGCCCGCGGCGTCGGACAACTGCTCGAATTCCAGCAGGCAATAGAACGGTGCCTCGGTGTCGAACGGGCGCGGCACGCCATGCGCCAGGACATGGTGCATAGCTTTGTCGGAAAAGAATTCAAACGCGGTCAGGTCGAGCTGCTGCTGGAAGGCATGCAGCACGTTCATCACTTCACTGAAACCGGGCACACCCAACACCAGGACTGCCAGGTCTTTCGGCTGGCGCGCCAGTTTCACGGTGGCCTCGACCACGAAACCCAGCGTGCCTTCCGAACCGATGAACAGATGCCGGAAGTCATAGCCGGTGGCGTTCTTGATCAGCCCCTTGTTCAGGTCCAGCAGGTCGCCCTTGCCGGTCACCACTTTCAAGCCGGTGATCCAGTCCCGGGTCATGCCGTAGCGAATCACTTTGATACCACCGGCATTGGTGCCGATGTTGCCGCCGATTTGTGACGAGCCGGCGGAGGCAAAATCCACCGGATAGAACAGCCCCTGCTGTTCTGCATATTCCTGCAGCTGCTGGGTGACCACACCCGGCTGCACCGTGACGGCCCGGTCATACGGATCAAACGCCAGCACCTTGTTCATGCGGTCAAAGGCCACCACCGCTTCACCGCTGGCCGCCACCGCGCCGGCGGACAGCCCGGTGCGGCCGCCGGACGGCACCAGCGCGACATGATGTTCATTCGCCAGCCGCACGATCTGCTGCACTTCCTCGACGGTTTCCGGCAATAACACCACCGCCGGCGCCGGCGCCCACACCTTGGTCCAGTCCACGCCGTAGCGCTGGCGACTGTCGGCGTCGGTCAGGCAGCGGTTGTCACCCAGCAGGGGGCGGAACAGGTCTGCGACAGCGGTCTGGCTCATGCGATGCATCTCTCCGGGTGTTCGTTTTCGGGTACCGCCGGGCTGGCATGGGCGCCCCGGCGAACGGGGCGCGGGGACTGGTCTTACCGGGGGCGCGCTATGGTACCATACGCGCCCCTTTGACAGGTTACCGGGACTTCACCATGGCCAGAACTTCTCTCGAGAAGGACAAGATCCGCATTCTGCTGCTGGAAGGCATCCACGAATCCGCCGTGGCGACCCTGAAGAACAGTGGCTACAGCAACATCGAGCTGCTCAAGGGCGCCCTGACCGGCGACGAGTTGAAAGACAAGGTCCGCGATGCCCATTTTGTCGGCATTCGCTCGCGCACCCAGCTCACCGCAGACGTGATCGAATCCGCCGAGAAGCTGATGGCCATCGGCTGTTTCTGTATCGGTACCAACCAGGTGGACCTGGAAGCCGCCCTCAAACTGGGCATTCCGGTGTTCAACGCGCCGTACTCCAACACCCGCTCGGTAGCCGAGCTGGTGATCGCCGAGGCGATCATGCTGATGCGCGGCGTACCGGAGCGCAATGCCTCCTGCCACCGCGGCGGCTGGCTGAAATCCGCCAAGGACAGCTTTGAAGTGCGCGGCAAGAACCTCGGCATCATCGGCTACGGCAACATCGGCGCCCAGGTCAGTGTGCTGGCCGAATCGATGGGCATGAAGGTGTACTTCTATGACGTGGTCACCAAGCTGCCGCTGGGCAATGCCACCCAGGTCCACAGTCTCGACGAACTGCTCGGCATGAGCGACGTGGTCAGCCTGCACGTACCGGACACCGCCGGCACCCGCTGGATGATCAAGGAAGCGCAGATCCGTGCCATGAAGCCGAAGAGCTATCTGATCAATGCGGCACGCGGCAAGGTAGTGGACATCGACGCCCTGAGCGCGGCGCTTAAGGACGGCCATCTGCTGGGCGCCGCCATCGACGTGTTCCCGGAAGAGCCAAAATCCAACGACGACGAGTTCATCTCCCCGCTGCGCGAATTTGATAACGTGATCCTGACACCGCACGTCGGTGGCTCGACCCAGGAAGCGCAGGAGAACATCGGCTCCGAAGTCGCCGAGAAGCTGGTGCGCTACTCCGACAACGGCTCCACGCTGTCCGCCGTGAACTTCCCGGAAGTGTCGCTGCCCGCGCACCCGAACATGCACCGCCTGCTGCACATCCACAAAAACGTGCCTGGCGTGCTCAGCCAGATCAACCAGGTGTTCTCGGAGAACGGCATCAACATCGCCGCCCAGTTCCTGCAGACCAACGCCGAGATTGGTTATGTGGTGATCGATGTCAATGCAGACTACAGCCAGCTCGCGCTGGAGAAACTGCGCAATATCGACGGCACCATCCGCACCCGCGTCCTGTTCTGACCCGCTCCTTATGACCGGTCGACGCAAGGATGCCTCGACAGTTGACCGGTTGAACGCTACCTTGAGCGTTCGACCGGCCAACTGCCCGCCCATGACAAGGATGCTGTTCCGCTTCCCGCTGCTGCTCGCCGCCACGCTGCTGACTGGCTGCGCCACCAATTCCCTGTTCAATCCCTATCCGAACCAGGCTGCCGACTGGAAACAGGCGGCCGCCGCAGGCCAGCCCGAGGCGGCCTTCAGCCGTCTGGCGAAAGGCACCGAGGGGGGCGACCGGCTGCTGTATCTGCAGGAGCGCGCCCGGGTGGCGCAGATCACCGACCTGCCGGCCGAGAGCCAACAGACGTTCAGCCAGATCATCACCCTGTACGATGCACAGGACGAGCAGGCACGCGTCCGCCTCTCCAGTGCCGGGGGCGGCCTGGGCGCCCTGATGGTGAACGACAACGCGCTGCCGTATCGGGGCTATGAGTACGAGCGCATCGCAGTGCACGGCCTGCAGGCGATGAATTATTGGCAACAGGGCGACATCGAGGGCGCTGCTGTGGAATTCCGCCGCGTCACCCTCGAACAGCAAGTGGCGGAGCAACGCCACGAGCAGGAAATCGGCCGCGCTGAAGAAGAAGCCGCCGGCGCCCCAACCATGGACGACTTCGACAGCCAGTTCGCCGGCCTGAACACCGCCGCCGCCACCGTGCGCAGCAGCATCCAGAACCCCTACTTCTATTATCTGGCCGGCGTGTTCCGCGAAGGCACCGGCAACTACAACGATGCGCTGGTCGACTTCAAGAAAGCCTACGAGATCATGCCCGAGATGCCGCTGTTGCAGGCCGATATCGAGCGGGTCAGCACCTTGCAGCGCGGTCGTCGCGGCAGCGATGGGACGGGCCAGGTGGTGATTGCCTACGAGCAGGGCTATATCCCGCCGCGCCAGGAGATCAGCCTGCCGATCCCGACCATCCACGGCTATTTCGCGGTGTCGTTCCCGACCTACGGCACCGACATGGTGGTGCCCAGGCCCTTGCAGGCCAGCGCGGGGGGCAAAAGCGCCCAGTCGGCCGTGATCACCCGCTTCGACGGCATGGCCGCGCGCGCACTGAAGGAACAGATTCCCGCCATGCTGGTCCGACAGACATTGCGCGCCGCCGCCAAATACGGCGCCCAGAAGAAAGCCAACGACGAACTTGGCCTGCTCGGTGCCCTGACCACCCAGATCTACAACCTGGTGTCCGAGCGGGCCGACCTGCGCAGCTGGCTGACCCTGCCGGCGAACGCACAGATTGCCCGCCTGACCCTGCCCCCCGGCACGCATGCGCTTGCGTTGTCTGGCCTGGGGGGCAGTGCTAACGTGGAAATCCCCGTCACCCAGGGCGGCACCACCCTGGTACGGGTGATCGACACGGGCCAGCTGCACATTACTGTCATGCCCGTTCTGGAGGAACGCTGATGAAACGCTACGCCCTGTTATGGACCCTGCTGGTGACCGCCCTGCTGGCCGGCTGTGCCATGAACCCCGACACCACCCTGTCCGAAGAGGACCGGGCCGTACTGCGCTACGACAGCGCCTCACTGGACGGCGCCTTTGAACTGCTGGAAGTCAACCGCGCCACCAGCGGCGACATCGTGCGCGCCCAGGTGCATCTGCGGAACAAGTCATCCTTCTCGGTGGACTACCAGTACAAGTTCCGCTGGTACGACCGCAACGGTTTCGAGATTGCCCCGGAAGGCGAGCCATGGCGTCCGCAGCGCGCCTCCGGCAAGGCCGAAGTGCGTCTGCAAGCGGTGGCCCCCAATGCTGCCGTGGCACGCTTTGAACTGTGGCTGCGTGAAGAATAAGCCAACCCGATGTTATTCAAGGAGAGTTTGTCGATGCGTGTATTGATGATGGCCCTGCTGGGCGCCGCCCTGCTGATCAGCGGCTGTACCCGGGTGCAATACGGCGATGCCACCGCCACCGAAACCGTGACTGTGGACTTCGGCTCCACCGATCTGCAGATGATCGCGTCACAGATGGTCGACGACCTGATGACCTTCCCGCCGGTGGTGCAGCTCACTGCCCAGCGTCGCCCGGTGGCGTTTGTGGACCGCGTGCAGAACCGCACCGTGGAACACATCGATACCGAATCCGTGACCGACAGCATCCGCGCCAAGCTGATCCAGTCCGGCAAGTTCCGCTTCGTTGACATGACCGTGGTCGAGCGCGTCCGCCAGCAGATGGACTTCCAGACCCAGAGCGGCATGGTCGACCCGGCTACCGCCGTGACCATGGGCCGCCAGATCGGCGCCGAGTTCATGATCTACGGCGCGCTGACCAGCATCGTCAAGCGCGACAGCAGCACCAAGGACGTGTACTACAAGTTCACGCTTAACATGATGAACCTGGAAACCGGCATCATCGAATGGTCCAGCGAGAAAGAAATCCGCAAGACCCGTTCCCGCAGCCTGTTCGGGCTGTAACGTCGGCGGCCCGGCGTCACCCGCCGGGCCGGCTTGCGCAGCAAGAGGATGGCACCATGCGCACCCTGTATCGCTTCCTGATTTCCGCCTTTGTTTTCGCACTGCTGTTGCCCCAACACAGCCTCGCCGCCACCGAAACCGTGACCCGCGAAGCCACCGGCTTTGGCAGCACGCCCCAGACCGCTGTCGCCAACGCGTTGGTGGAAGCTGCCCGACAGGGGCTGGGCGTGACCGTGACGCTGGACCCTGACTTCCGCAGCCAGACCTACGAATGGGTGGTGAGCCAGCAAATCGCCACCGGCGCCTGGCGCAGCGAGCCGGAGGCACGCCTGCCGACGCTGGCGCCCGTGCAGAGCTATCGCGTGCTCGATACCAAACAAGTCAATGAAGACCTGTGGCAGGCGCGCGTGGAAGCGCGATTACTGACACACAAATCCATCGGCCCGGACCGCAGCGCGCTGCCATCACTGGTGATCGGCACCCTGCGCACCAGCGGCAGCAGCTATGACCTGGGCCGGCCGATCCCGCCGGCCACGGTGCGCAACAATCTGCGCAACGCGCTGGTCACCAGCTTCGCCGACAGCGGCCGCCTGCGCATTCTTGATCGTGATTACAGCGCCGACGTAGCCGGCGAGCGCGCCGTCAGCGCCAGCAGCCTGATGCCGGAAGAGCAGGTCCGCCTGGGCCGTCAGCAGGGCGCGGACCTGGTGCTGGTGGGTGATATCGAATCGTTCCAGCTTGGCCGCCCCGGCCGCAGCTACTACGGTGCGCAATTCAATACGCTTGAGCCCGTCATTCGCATCCAGTACCGCCTGCTGGAAACCGCCACGGGCGGCGTGCTGCGCGCCGGCACCTTCAATTACACCGAAGCACCGGGCACGCTGCGCAGCAAACTGCGCGACGCCGACATCGACCCGGACCGCGAGCCGGAACGTATCGGCGAATTCCTGTACCCGGACGTGGCCCGCGCGCTGACCGGCGAAGTGATGGATGCGCTGTACCCGGTACGCGTGCTGAGCGTGCAAGGTGACCGGGTTTACATTACCCAGGGCAGCGGCCGCCTGAGCACGGGCCAGCAACTCACCGTGCACCAGCTCGACGGCGAAATGAAAGATCCGGACACCGGCCTGGCCATTCGCCTGGAAACACCCCCGCTGGCCACACTGCGCGTCACGGGCGTGCAGCAGGACTATGCCGTCGCAGAACTGGTGGACGGTGATCGCGGCAGCCTGAACGAGCAGGCCGTGGTGCGCAACGTGCCGGCAGAGACCCGCCGACCGGGCGGCCCTGGCCGACCCATGACACCCGGTTCGTCCGAAGCCCCGATCAGCTGGGATTGAGTCTTTCCCTCTTCCTTGAGCAAGAGAGGGGAAAAGTGACCAAGACCGGTTTGAAGTAGGGTGGGTAGAGCCAAAGGCGAAACCCACCGGGACCATGCCCGTTCATCACTCCCGCAAAATCATCGAAACTACCCTGCTTTGGAGGCGGGTAGTTCCGCTGTTTTTGTGGACGAGTCGTTCCGCTGTTTTTGTGCGAGCAGTGCGCGGCATGGACATGGTGGGTTTCGCCTTTGGCTCTACCCACCCTACGGCACCATCGCTTTTTAATCTCCTGCGGCGTTGTCCCTCAGCCGCTGCATGCGCCGCGCGGTCTCTTCATCCACCTCACGCAATTGTTCATCCGCCCGTCGCGAGGCATCGTCCATGCGGCGCTGATACGCGTCATTGCGTTGTGTGTCGCGCTGCTGGAGCTGCTGCTGGCGCTGCGTTCCCTGATCCATTTGCCGCTGCTGCCGCAGCCGCGAGGCATTCTGGGTGGCCTCACTGCGTTGCCGCGCGTGCTCACGCGCCTGCTCGGCGTTACGATCAGGCTGATACAGCGGGCGCGGTGATAAAGTGCCCTGCGCCGACACACCTAGCGGCCAGATCAGCAAAACACTCAACAGGTATCGCTTCATGACACACCTCCACATTGCCTGGAGCTTAACGCAGACGGCAGCATGGAATGTGAAGAGACGGCGCCGGCAATGCCGGCGCCAAAGCACGGATCAAAACCGATAGGTGAAGCCGAGCGACATGGCATCCATATCCACATCACTGGCGTCCAGCAGGCGCGCATATTCCAGATTCAGGGCCAGCGCCTGGTCCAGATTGAAATCCACGCCGATACCGTAGCCAAAATCGTCTTCGTTATCCGACCCCAGTTTCGGGTCGGTCTTCACTTTGGTGTAGCCACCGAGCAGATAGGGGGTGAACTGGCTCTCGTTGGCCAGCGCCAGTTTCGCATACAGACCGTAGTAGTGATCCAGCTCCACTTTCACGCCGTTGACGCGGTCATCGCCCACGCCGAACCCGGCACGCGCTTCCAGCGCCAGGAACGGATTGAACTCCACACCCAGGCGACCACTGAAGACATCAAACTCGGCCTCATCGCCCCCACCATCCACTTCGGCAAAGTTATACTGCGCACCGAAATAAGGGCGGGCCTCCTGTGCCTGGGCAACCCCGACGAACGTCAGTGCGCCGGCCGTACCTGCAATCATCATCCACGTTTTCATCGTCTGGTCCTTCCTTATCTGAACGAAACCTTGTCGCCTTCCCGGCGCCTGTTATGGCGTTGTTTCCAGCGCACTGGGCCGCTGGGCACTTTCATCGTATGCACGCGACGGCGACGATGCGTTTTCACCGAGATTACGTTCCGCCACCGTCTTGCGCGTCTCGTAGCCGCGCTCGGCAATGTACTCGCGGGCATCGTCGGACCGGGTACGTTCATTGGCCGCGTTGACAGCGGCCTGCACGCGCTCCAGGCGGTCCTCCCGGGTTGTCTCGGTATTGGCCATCGCACCGAGGCTCAGTGACAGCCCCAACGCGAGTGCCAGCGTGATGTTCAGGCGGTTATTCATCAGTGGTCCCTCCGGCTGGCTTGAAGTCCTGTTGGCCACTAGCAGACTGTTGAAAAACAGCCTGTGCTTAACGGTTCACTCAAACCGTCATCACCCTCAGGCCCAGTAAGCGCTTGAGGGTGCGTGCCCACCTTTGTGGACCTGCGCCACAAAGGCGGCTTGAAAAAGCCTCACGGAGACTTCTTCAACACCCTGCTAGAGTACTGCACGGGCTGTCAGCGAGGCGTCAGACGGCTTGTAAAACAATCGAAAATCCGGACGCGTCAGCCGAGGTGGCTGTCGAGAATGCGGTTGACCTGTGCACGAATGTCCGGGTGCTCGTTGGCGAGCTGATGGCGGGCGCCCTGGAGGATGTGAATCTCGGGCTGGTTGAATTTGTCTTCGATGATGGACAGGTTATGGCGCCAGTCCACGGTTTCGTCCATGTCGCCCTGAATGATCACCGGGCTGATGCGTACGGAACTGGCGCGCTCGAAACCCGGCACCCATTTTTTCAGAGCGCCCACCCAGCGCGACGACAGCGCACGATGTTGCAGCGGGTCCAGGTGCTCCAGAAAATGCAGGAAGTCCGGGTCATTGGAATTCACCGTGAACACGCGGCGAATATAATCCCGGAACGGGCTGACCAGGCTGTGCAGCAATTTGCCGGAACGCCAGGCCATCGGCCGCACCAGCGGCGCCAGCAGAATCACTTTTTCGAACGGCGCCGGCTCGCCACCACCGCCGCCACTCACCAGGTAGTCCATGATGATCGCCCCCCCGGTGCTTTGCGCCATGGCATGCCAGGGCCGGGGGAAATGATTTTGCTCATGCGCGAGGCACTGGCTGAGCACATCGCGATATACCAGGAAGTCCTCAATGGCCGCACGCGGCCCGGATGACAGACCATGGCCCGGCAGGTCATACGCCAGCACGGCGTAATTCAGTTCCAGCAAATGGCCAATCACATGCCGGTACAAACCCACATGATCGAAATAGCCGTGCAGCACCAGTACCGTGCCGCGCGCTTTCGGCGGCATCCAGGCATGGATGGCAATGGTGTGGCCCGCCGCCTCGAAATAGCCAAAGCCGTGCAACAGACCCGGGAAGCGATCCGCAAAGTGAATGCCGTAATACTCGGCATAGCGCCGCGCCTCGCCGCTGATTTCCTGCGGCGTTTTCCAGTCCAGCGGCCGCCAGGCCTGCTGGATGAGCTGGGCGTTGAAAGGTGGCGGGTTCATCGGGATAGCATAACCATGCCGGACAAGGCACGGAAGCCACACGGGGAAAACAACAATGGATCAGCAGCAATACAAACGAGCGTGCCGTAGGGTGGGTAGAGCCAAAGGCGAAACCCACCGTGTCCATGTCCGTTAATCACTCCCGCAAAACCATCGAAACTACCCTGCTTTGGAGGTGGGTAGTTCCGCTGTGTTTGTGCGAGCAGTGTGCCGCATGGACATGGTGGGTTTCGCCTTTGGCTCTACCCACCCTACCGCACCCCGTCAAGAAAGGGGGGAGGCGGTTGACCCGCCTCAGTTAACCCGCGGGTCCAGCTCGCCTTTTTCGTAGCGGATGAACATCTCTTCCAGGGACAGCGCCTTGATCTTGCTGGCGTTGCCGGCGGTGCCGAAGGCCTCGTAGCGGGCCAGGCAGATCTCTTTCATCGCCTTGGTGGCCACCGCCAGGTATTTGCGCGGATCGAACTCGGCGGTGTTCTGCGCCAGGAAGCGGCGGATGGCGCCGGTGCTGGCCAGACGCAGGTCGGTGTCGATGTTGACCTTGCGCACGCCGTGCTTGATGCCTTCCTGAATCTCTTCCACCGGCACGCCGTAGGTTTCCGGGATCTCGCCGCCGAATTCGTTGATCACTTTCAGCCATTCCTGCGGCACGGAAGACGAACCGTGCATCACCAGATGGGTATCCGGGATGCGCGCATGGATCGCCTTGATGCGGTCGATGGCCAAGATATCGCCGGTCGGCGGGCGGGTGAACTTGTAGGCGCCGTGGCTGGTGCCGATGGCGATCGCCAGGGCATCCACTTTGGTCGCTTTCACGAAATCGGCCGCTTCTTCCGGATCGGTCAGCATCTGGCTGTGGTCCAGGGTGCCTTCGGCACCGATGCCGTCTTCTTCACCAGCCTGGCCGGTTTCCAGTGAACCCAGGCAACCCAGCTCACCTTCCACGGACACGCCGCAGGCGTGGGCCATGGCCACGGCGGTCTGCGTCACGCGCACGTTGTAGTCGTAGTCCATCGGCGTCTTGCCGTCTTCGCCCAGTGAGCCGTCCATCATCACCGAAGAAAAACCGAGCTGGATGGAGCGCTGGCACACCGCCGGGCTGGTGCCGTGGTCCTGGTGCATCACCACCGGGATATGCGGAAACTCTTCCACGGCGGCCAGGATCAGGTGGCGCAGGAACGGTGCGCCAGCGTACTTGCGGGCACCGGCGGACGCCTGCACGATCACCGGGGAATCGGTCTCATCGGCCGCTTCCATGATGGCGCGCATCTGTTCCAGGTTGTTGACGTTGAAGGCCGGAACGCCGTAACCGTATTCGGCGGCGTGATCCAGCAACTGACGCAGGCTGATGAGTGCCATAACAATACCCTCGCTTGTCCGTGAACGGTGCCGGGGCACCGCTTGTGTCTTGAAGCGCCAGACATCATGTCCGGCGCTGAATCATTAGTCCTTTGCGCGCGCTTCCAGCATCGCCACTGCCGGCAACGTCTTGCCTTCCAGGAACTCGAGGAACGCGCCACCGCCTGTGGAAATGTAGGACACCTTGTCGGCAATGCCGTATTTGTCCACCGCCGCCAGCGTATCGCCACCGCCGGCAATGGAGAAGGCGTCACTCTCGGCAATCGCCTCGGCCATTTCCTGGGTGCCCCCGCCGAACTGCTCGAACTCGAACACACCCACCGGGCCGTTCCAGACGATGGTGCGCGCTTCTTTCATCAGTGCCGCGAACACATGCGCCGTCTTCGGCCCGACATCGAGAATCATGTCGTCTTCAGCCACATCGTCGACGCTTTTCACGGTCGCTTCCGCGTCGGCGGAAAATGCCTTCGCCACCACCACGTCCACCGGCAGGGGGATATGCACTTTTTCAGCGATTTTCTGTGCCGACGGGATCAGGTCATGCTCGCACAGTGATTTGCCCACCGGCTTGCCCGCTGCCGCCAGAAAGGTGTTGGCGATGCCCCCACCGACGATCAGTTGATCCACTTTATCAGCCAGCGACTCCAGCACTTCCAGCTTGGTGGAGACCTTGGCGCCACCGACGATGGCCACCAGGGGCTTTTCCGGGTTTTTCAGCGCCTGGCCCAGCGCGTCCAGCTCGGCGGCCAGCAGCGGGCCGGCGCAGGCCACCGGGGCGAACCTGGCCACGCCGTGGGTCGATGCCTGGGCGCGGTGTGCCGTGCCGAAAGCGTCCATCACGAAGATGTCGCACAGCGCCGCCATTTTTTTCGACAACGCTTCGTCATCCTTCTTTTCACCCTTGTTGAAGCGGACGTTCTCGCACAGCACCAGCTCGCCCGGCGCCACGTCCACGCCATCCAGCCAGTCACGCACCAGCGGCACGTTGCGCTCCAGCAGCATGCCCAGGTGTTCAGCTACCGGCTTCAGCGAAGCAGCCTCATCGAACACGCCCTCTTCCGGGCGCCCCAGGTGCGACAGCAGCATGACGCGGGCACCTGCGTCCAGCGCATGACGGATGGTCGGCAGCGACGCGCGGATGCGGGCGTCGCTGGTGACTTTGCCGTCTTTCACCGGCACGTTGAGATCTTCGCGGATCAGTACCCGTTTGCCTTTCAGATCCAGATCCGTCATGCGAAGAATGGACATCGTTGTGTACCTCAAGTATCGCTTGTTCGTTCGTTGCACAGAGCCGTCGGGGCAGGCCCGCGCGGCAGGTTCACGTCAGACGCCGCCGGCGCCCTCCTGTTGCCCCGCCATCCAGCTCACCAGATCCAGCAGCCGGTTGGCATAGCCCCATTCGTTGTCGTACCAGGCCACCACTCGCACCATGTCGCCCTGCACACGGGTCTGGGTGGCGTCGAAAATCACCGATTCGCTGCGGTGATTGAAATCCACACTGACCAGCGGCTCGGCATTGTAGCCGATCAGCCAGGGCACCTCGTCAACGCGCCGGGCGAACAACTCGTTGAGTTGTGGCACCGAGGGCGTGTGCGTCAGCCGCAGCGTCAGGTCCACCATCGCCACGTTCAGTGTCGGCACCCGCAGCGAATCACCGCTGATGCGGCCATTCAGGCGCGGCAGGATCTGTTGCACCGCGCCGATGGCACTGGAGGTGGTGGGCACAATGTTCTGCGCCGCCGCCCGCCCCCGGCGCGGATCACGGTGCACATGATCCAGCAGGCTCTGGTCCGAGGTATAGGCGTGGACCTCTTTCATCAACACCTGTTCCACGCCGAACGCCTCATCCAGCGTCGCCAGCAGCGGCGCGATGGCGTGCGTGGTGCAGGACGCCGCCGACAGCACCCGCTGCCCCGGCTGAAGCTGCGTGTGGTTGATGCCGTAGACCAGCATGGCGTCGGCGTGATCAAAAGGCACCGCGCCGATGATGACCCGTTCCGCCCCGGCAGACAGGTGCCGGGCCGCTTCATCGTGCGCCCGGAACACCCCCGTGCATTCCAGCACCAGCGAGGCATCCAGTGCCCGCCACGGCAGCGCCGCCGGTTCCGCTTCCGAGAGCAGGCGCGCCCGGTGCGCACCCAGCAGCAGTTGCGGGCCGTCTGCACTGTTCTCCAGCGCCACCGGCACCCGACAGGGGCCATGGGTGCTGTCAAAACGGCTGAGATAATACAGGTCTTCCGGGCGCCCGAGATCGTTCACCGCCACCAGCGTAAAGGGCGCCCGCCAGCCACCCGCTTCCCGCTCCAGCAGAGCACGGACAAAAGAGCGGCCGATACGGCCGTAGCCGTTGAGCGCCACGCGCATAGGGTTATCCAATCAGCTCGGCCACCGCCTGCTGCACCGCCTCGGCGGTAATGTTGAAGTGTTTGAACAGGTCACCGGCCGGGGCCGAGGCGCCGAAGGTGTGCATGCCCACGATACGGCCGTCCAGGCCGACAAAGCGGTACCAGTAATCGGCAATGCCGGCTTCCACGGCCACGCGATTGCGCACCGCCGCCGGCAGCACGGCTTCCTGATAGGCCGCGTCCTGGGCCAGGAAGGTGTCCACGCTCGGCAGGGACACCACGCGCACATTGCGGCCCTGCTCACCCAGCGCGGCGGCGGCCTGCATGGCCAGCTCCACTTCCGAGCCGGTGGCAATGATGATCGCCTCCGGCGTGCCGGTGCCGGTCTGGTGCAGCACGTAGCCGCCACGGGCCACATTGGCCAGGGTAGCGTCGTCACGCTGCATGCAGGGCAGCCCCTGGCGGCTGAAGACCAGTGCGGTGGGGCCGTCCTGGCGCTCGATGGCCGCCTTCCAGGCCACGGCGGATTCCACCGTGTCGCAGGGGCGCCAGGTGCTGACATTCGGGGTCAGGCGCAGGTTGGCCAGTTGCTCCACCGGCTGGTGGGTCGGGCCGTCTTCACCCAGGCCGATGGAATCATGGGTATAGACCAGCATGGTGGGCTGCTTCATCAGCGCCGCCATGCGCACCGCGTTGCGGGCGTATTCCATGAACATCAGGAAGGTGCCGCCGTAGGGGCGCACGCCGCCGTGCAGCTGCATGCCGTTCATGATCGCGGTCATGCCGAATTCGCGCACACCGTAATGAATGTAGTTGCCGCTGGCGTCGGTGCCGGTGACCGATTTGCAGCCCTTCCAGAAGGTATTGTTGGAGCCGCCCAGGTCGGCCGAACCGCCGATCAGCTCCGGCACCAGCGGGCCGTAGGCGTCCAGCGCGTTCTGGCTGGCCTTGCGGGTGGCCACCTTTTCCATCTTCTGCTGGCACTCGCGAATAAAGGCATCGGCCTTGTCGCTGAAGTCTGCCGGCAGCTCACCGCTCAGGCGGCGCTTGAGTTCGCCCGCCAGTTCAGGGTGCGACTGGGTGTAAGCGCCCACCAGCTCATTCCACTCGCCTTCAGCCTGAGCACCTGCGTCCCGGGCATTCCAGGCCGCGTAGATGTGGTCCGGCACCTCGAACGGGCCGTGCGGCCAGTTCAGTTCCTGGCGGGTCAGGGCGATTTCGTCATTGCCGAGGGCTGCGCCGTGGCTCTCTTCCTTACCCTGCTTGTTGGGTGAACCGAAGCCGATGATGGTCTTGCAGCAGATCAGCGTCGGCTGGGTCGTGTTCTTGCGGGCATTCTCCACCGCCGCCTGCACTTCCAGGGCGTCGTGGCCGTTCACATTCGGGATCACATGCCAGCCGTAGGCGCGGAAGCGCTCCACCGTATCGTCGGTGAACCAGCCTTCCACTTCACCGTCGATGGAAATGCCGTTGTCATCGTAGAACGCGATCAGCTTGCCCAGGCCCAAGGTGCCGGCCAGGGAAGACACTTCGTGCGAAATACCCTCCATCATGCAGCCATCACCCAGGAAACAGTAGGTAAAGTGGTCGATCACCGGGAAACCGTCCCGGTTGAAATGGCTTGCCAGCATCTTCTCGGCCAGCGCCATGCCGACCGCATTGGCGATGCCCTGGCCCAGCGGGCCGGTGGTGGTTTCCACGCCCACGCACTCTTCGTGCTCCGGGTGGCCGGCGGTGGGGCTGTGCAGCTGGCGGAAGTTCTTCAGATCGTCGATGGACAGGTCATAGCCAGTCAGGTGCAACAGGCTGTAAAGCAGCATCGAACCGTGGCCATTGGAGAGCACGAACCGGTCGCGGTTCGGCCAGTGCGGGTTGGCCGGGTTATGGCGCAGAAAGCCCCGCCACAGCACCTCGGCGATATCGGCCATCCCCATGGGCGCCCCCGGGTGGCCCGAATTGGCCTGCTGCACGGCATCCATACTCAGGGCACGGATGGCATTGGCGAGTTCGCGTGAAGCCAGCGAATGGGCGGACATGGGGCGTTCTCCTGACCTGGGAATCAACAACGGCGCCTCCCTTGGGGGTGGGCGCCGGTATAAAGGGGCGGTATTGTCGCTTAGGTGGGGGTTGGCGGCAAATAGGGAAGCCCGGCGGCCGTGGACGGTCCCGTCAGCATCGGCCCACTTTGAATACAGACCCACAGAGACGCATGCATGGCGCCTGACACTGCCCTGTTTGACACATCCTGGCGCACCGCCGTGACCCGCTCCGGCATAGCGGCACCTGATCGGTTGCGTGACGCGTTGCTGCAGGCGTATGCCGAGCCGCAGCGCGCTTATCACACAGCTCAGCATCTGGCCGAGTGCCTGTCACTGGCGGCGCAGCATCTTGCTCTGGCACCGGACGCGGGGCAACTGTTGTTCGCCCTCTGGTTCCACGATGCCGTCTATGCGGTGAATCGATCCGACAATGAACAACGCAGCGCAGCGTGGGCACGCGAGGCGCTGGCCGAAGCGGGCGCTCTGGAATCGGATCAAGAGGCGGTGCACAGGCTGATCCTGGTGACGCGCCATCACAACCTGGCCCGGCAAGACGACGAAAAACTGCTGGTCGATATCGATTTGTCGATCCTTGGTGCGGAGCCTGCCCGTTTTGAGGAAAGCAATCGACAGATTCGGCAGGAATATCAGTGGGTGCCGAAGCCACTTTATGTTCAGAAACGGCGGGAAATCCTTGAGTCCTTCATGGCCCGACCGTTCATCTACAACACGCGCCCCTTTCAGGAAGACCGGGAAGCGCAGGCGCGTGAAAATCTGCGTACGGCAATCCAGGCGCTTGAAGCCGGCAATGATGGTGCATGATGGAGACCAGGCAGGTACAACGTCCGCCGTCCAGACCACCATCATTTATCGGGCAAGCGCCCGCTGAAGCGCCACGCAGAAACCGGTTTGTGCAGTAGCTGTGCATCGCTGCTGCGCGCTTCGTGCAGCCGGTCCGGCGCCGTATCGCCGGTGATGATGCGCTCCGGCAGGGGCTGCCCCGGCCCCAGCAGGGCGATGGCCTCTTGGGCGGACTCCGCCAGCAGGCACTGGCGCAGGCAGAGGAGGATAACTTCGCCGGCCACAGTGACTGGCGGCTGCCCGACATCAAGGAGTTGGATTCCATTATTGAGTTCCGCTGTACTCAACCAAGCATCAACACGGGCATTTTTCCCCGGTACACCGTCAAACGAGTTCTGGTCGTCTTCGCCCCGTGCCGACAGCCAAGACAATGCGTGGCATGTTTCCTTCATGCATGGCTTTGTTGAAGGCAGCAGCCAGTCCAGCCACCGCAGAGTCAGGCTCGTTCGCGCGGGACAGTGATTTGGCCAGGCGATCAAGGCGCCCGGACACCACCAGCATCGGCGTTTCGCCCCGCAGTGCACCCACACGAATGCACGACAGCAGTTCGTCCGGTTCGGGAAACAGCCAGGCATGCCCCTGGCACAATCGGGCGCAGGGCAGCGGCTCGTTACAATGGCAAATGCCATCGAGCATGAAGCGGACCGGCCCTTCCGAGTGCGCCGGGCCTACCAGCCGCCCGGTTGGCAGCGCCGCCGGTCTGGCGGACACTGCCTGCTCTTTGCCCTGAGGATTCACCAACATGGCATCTTTGCGTGCCCGTCTGCTGTTTAACAGGGTCATGCCCTGGCTGAAGATGAAGCAGCGCTACGCGCCGCCGCTGGACGCCGCCACGCTGCTGGCCAGGCGACGCAAGGCCTGCTCACCTCCCCGCGCGGCAACGCAGCGGGCCTTTCGCGGCCGTCCCGTATCGCGCCTCGGACACGGTGCCGAGCCAACCATGCTCTACCTGCACGGCGGCGCCTTCGTAAACCCCATCACCCGCCATCACTGGCGCCTGATTACCCAACTCGTGCGCGATACCGGCGGCACCTGCGATGTGCCGCTGTATCCGCTGGCGCCCGAGCAGACTCTGGACGATATGCTGACCTTCACCAGCGCATTCTGGCGTGACCACACCTGGCCACAGCCACCGGTGATTGTGGCGGATTCCGCCGGGACCTTGCTGGCACTGCGGCTGGCGCAATCGCTGCGCGACGCCGGCGCACCACAGCCGGCCGCGCTGGTGCTGATCAGCCCGTGCCTGGACCTGACGTTCAGTGATCCACGCTCAAAGGAACGCGATGCCGTCGATCCCATGCTGGCGCTGGCGGGGTTGCCGCAGGTCGGGCGCATCGTCGCCGGTCCGCGCGCGCTGGATGACCCGGCCATCAACCCGCTGTTGTGCGGGCTGAATGATCTGCCGCCGATGCTGGTGTTCAGCGCCGGGCGCGATGTGCTGTGGCCGGATGCAGTGCGGCTGGTGGAAGGGGTCCGCGCGGCAGGCGGCACCGTGGAGCAGGTGGATGCGCCGGAGATGGTGCATGTCTGGCCGCTGATGCCGATACCGGAAGCCGCCGACGCCCGTGCGCGAATAGCTGATTTTGTTCGCAAAACCGTCAATCGGCCCTTTACCTGATGCCAGCACGATCAAAACGCGTGGTATTGTTCGCTCGCGCCGGCACCCGATGCCGGCGCGTTACCCGGACCAGCCAAGGAAGCTCTCCATGCATTCTTTTGCCAAAGTCACTCTGACTGCCGCTTTGTTCTCTGTTGCCGCCAGTGCATCGGCCTTTGACTTCAAGTCGCTGTCGGATTCCGCCAGCAAGACCCTCAATGACGCCGCCAAGGTCGCTGATGATGCCACCGGCAGTGCCCAGGCCACGCTCGACCAGGCCAACAGCCAGTTTGCCCTGGCCGGCGACACCGCCGATCTGGTGAACAGCCTCAGCAGCCAGCTGGGCGTCACTCAGACCCAGGCCGCCGGCGGCACGGCCGCGCTGATGTCGCTGGCACAGACGCAGCTTTCCGGCAGCCAGTTCGGCGCCATCACAGACAAGGTGTCCGGCCTGACCGGCCTGCTCGGCAGTGGCGAGTCCAGCGGCGGCATGCTGGGCACAGTGCTCGGCAACGTGCAGAGCCTGCAGGGTGTGCAAACCGCGTTCAGCGCCCTGGGGCTGAGCCCGGACATGATCAGCCAGTTCGCACCGATGGTGCTGCAATTTCTGGGCGGCCAGGGTGTGCAGCAGAATCTGCTGGGCACCCTGCAGAATCTGTGGGCGCCAGCGACCTGAGGCTCCACCACGCGCTGTGCCGTAGGGTGGGTAGAGCGAATGCGAAACCCACCGCGTCCATGCCCGGTATTCACTCCCGCAAAATCATCGAAACTGCCCCCGCTTAGGAGGCAGGTAGCCGCGATGGTTTTGTGCGAGCAGTGTACGACATGGTCCCGGTGGGTTTCGCATTCGCTCTACCCACCCTACGGTTCCTTTCCGCACTTTTCGGCATTCAACAATAAATAAAAAAGCGGAGCTCGTTGCCGGGCTCCGCAAAGGGGAAGAACACTTGCGCAATCACACGCTCTGTTCAGGCGTGCTTCACATTCATGGTGATCAGCGCAGAGAAACATTTGGTGCCGTTATCGGTGTAGGCCGCTACCGGCACAGCAATATCCCCCGGCCGGGAAAAATCCACCTGCTCCGCATCGCACACCACTTTCAGTCCGATTTCGCCTTGGCCAGATAACTCACTGTCATGCCCTGCGGAATCCAGCGCGCACCGTCGGGAATCGAGGCGTCGGTCGCCATGCCCGCCACCAGTTCAGCAGCATTGCACATGGCAATCGCATGGATGGTGCCCAGATGGTTGTGCACCTTCGGCTGGTTCTTCAGGACCAGCTCGCAGTAACGCGGCCGGTAGTTGACGATCTCCGGATCGATGGACGAAAAGCATGGCGCCACCTGCGCAATACCTTTTGAGAAAGTCTGCGCATCCATCTGCTTGTACATTGCCAGGAATTGACCCATCGCTGTCACCGTTCTGGTCAGTTGATCACTCGAAGTTGTCCATCACCCGGCTCAGGAAACGGACCACCACATCCAGTTCTTGTTCGGAAAAATCTGCCGCCAGCATGGCATTCATGCGCGTCAGCAACGGCATGACCTTTGGCAGTACGGCTTTGCCCTGCGGAGAAAGGTAAAGGCGGGAGGCACGGCCATCCTGTTGGCACGGCCGGCGTTCAATCAGGCCGTTCTGCTCCATACGGCTGCACAGGCCGGTCACTGCAGGCTTGTTCAGCCCCAACGCGGCACCCAGCTCTTTTTGCAGGCCACCTTCATTGCGAGCGATAAACAACATGGCCGCCACTTGCGTCACGGAAAAGCCCAGTTGCGTTTCGCACTCGCTGTCCACGTAACGGAACATCTTGCGCTGGGCCATGTTGATCAGGAAAAAGAGCCGACGCTCCACGCTTTACCCCTATTTGGTTCGCTGACGAACCAAATAGTACACACGCGAACCATGTTCGGCAAGCAATCCATTTCCTGCCCACATCGGTGCCACACAAGCCTCTGATATGCATAAAAAAACGGGGCCAGATGGCCCCGTTCCGTCACCCGGCCCGAGCGGGCCAGCCAGGAAGCTTATTGGCTGTACAGCCACTCGCTCTGCGGCAATACCCGGTTGTTGATACGGATTTCCGCAATGTCACCGGCGAACAGGTTACCCGGGGACCCGTTCCAGCTGTTGATCCCGATGGACCAGGGCTCTCCCGGCTGCACCAGCAGGCCCTGCTGTGTGTCGACGCCGGTCCGCATTACCAGAGAGCCGTCCACATACATCTGCACCCGCTCACCATCGTTCACCAGCGCAATGTGGTACCAGTATTCATCGGCCACTTCCCAGGACCAGTTGTCCTGGCCCTTGCCATTCTGTGACGTGCTGACCCACTGAAATTCTTTCAGTGAAGATACGTTCAGGGCCAGCGATGCGTCACCACCGCCACAGGTCACTTCATGATAGGTGCAGACGGCAGTGATGCCGGGGCGATGATTGAGGATACCTGACCACTGGTTGCGCGCCGGCATCCAGCCTTGTGGCAAGCGTACGATCGCTTCAATCGTGTAGGTCGGCAGATAACCGCGCTTGCCAGCGGCGCTGGTCTCGAACAGCAGGCTGGCACCCGCGGACATCAGGTAATAACCGCCGTCGGCATTGCTGCCTTTGAAGCGCGCGCTGCCTTCGGCGAAACCGAACAGGGCGCTGTCATCAATGACTTCGAAGAATGCGCTCATATCGCCCTGCGGATCATTGTAGGCGGTCAGCGTCATGGCGTTGCCGTTACCCGAGGCATCGGCAAAACGAACGCTGCCGTCGGTGCTGGTCAGCATGTGCGCGCGGTCCAGGATCCAGTAGGCTTCGGTACCGTCAATGTTGCCCGGCTCGTCCGCCCCTGCATTGTCACCGAAGTTGGCGAAGCGGCTGCCGAAATGCATCGGCACGTCGAATTCCCAGCGGCTCAGCTCGTCCTGCGGCCGCCGCTCTTCTTCCGGCATCGCCGCCACCCAGGGCGAGAAGGAGCGAAATTGCAGCAGGTTGTCCGTCTCGTTGAAACGGATCAGTTGCATCATGCCGTTACCGCCCCAGAAGCCGGATTGGTAATCGACCACAACCAGCACCACATCGCGCCCGAAGTCGTTCTTGGCGACCATCATGGCTTCACCGTGGTGGTGGCCATTGAGCGTCAGGAATATCTGGTCGTTGTTGCGGATCAGCGTGTCCCACAGCATCGCGCCGTGCTCGGTGAAGATGGCGCTCTCACCATCGCCGGCGATGTTCATCAGCTGGTGAGTGGTCAGGATGGTCGGCAGGTTCGGGTGCTGGTCGAGCACGTGCTGTGCCCAGGCAGCGGTGTTCGCTGATACGCGCCAGTCCAGTGCCAGCACCAGGTATTCGCGGCCATTGCCTTCGAAAATGTGATAGCTGTTGAAGCCGGTGTCGTCCGCACCCTGGAAGGTGGTGAAGTTACCCGCCTGCAGCGTGGGTGAAAAATGCTGCAGGAACGGCTCGTTGGCCAGATCACGTACATCGTCGTTCTGGCCGCTGTTGAGCACATCGTGATTACCGGCCAGGATCGAATAGGGCGTCGCCGCATTGGCCTCCAGTATCTGCATGGCCTCGCGCGCAGCAGCCCATTCCGCGGGGGCGCGTGCGATATCCACCACGTCCCCCAGATGCACGGTGAACGCAATCTCTTCCTGCTCGTAATGGTCTGCAATCCACTGCGTCTGGACGATATAACGTTCGGGGGAATAGCGGGAATATTTCTGTGTGTCCGGCAGCACGGCCAGGGTAAAGCCCTGCGTTTCTGCTACCGGCGGTTCACCGCCATTGTCATGACGGGAAGAGCTGCTGTCGCCGCCGCAGGCGCTTAGCAGCACGGATAACAGCACGGCCAGCCAGAGCGTTGGCCAACCAGCGCGTTGTGATATGAACATGTGCGTGCTCCCGGATCAGATGTGTGTCGCGGGAAGCACCCTAGCGGCCCAGCATGACAGCCGCATGGTCTTTATGTTGCAGAATTGCCTGCAATAATGTCAGCAAAATATGTCAGGATGGCTTTTTGCCTACCAGGCCACGCCCAGGCCCATGGTGTAACGGCGCTGGTTGATGCGCCCGTCGCCACCCACCACGCGATCCCACTCCGCCTTGAGATTGAACGAGGCCCAACTGGTCAGCCGAAAACGCAGACCGCCCTGTATATCCAGCTTCTCCGACACTTCGCTGCTCAGCGGCAGGCCCACCTCGCCGTTGGTGAAGACCTCCAGCGTCTTGCCGACCAGGAAGCGATTGTATTCCCAGCGCACCGCCATGGACGCCGTACGCTCATCACCGCCATCGGCGTATTCGTAATCATCCAGATTGAGCAGCGACGTCAGCGAAAAGGCACCCAGTTCGTTGTCCCAGAACTGGTAACCGGGGCCGGTACCGAGGCTGCGCCGGCGGGAGATTTCCTCAATGTCATCGCGGCGGTACTGCAAGCGCCCCTGCCAGAACCAATGCTGGTCAATAAAGTAATCCAGCGAGTACTGGGCCAGGTAATTATCCACCGAGCGCACATCGTCCTTGTACTCGCGGTTGTATTCGCCGCGCAGGTTGTGCCGCCAGTTGTTATGACGGAAATCCGTCAGCAGGGTGAAGTCCCGGTCATCGATATCGGTGTCGCCACGCTGGAAATCCAGCGCGAAATCCACGTTACCGCGCCAGATCCAGTCTTCCAGCATCTTGCGGGTGGGCATGATCTGGTAAATGTCTGCCAGCGCCACGGTGAACGGCTCGCCCTGGGTAAGCAGTGTGACGTAGCCCGGCGCTTCCGCCGGACGCAGGGTCGCGTACTGTTTGCGATCACGCCAGCGATGATGACGGATCACCATGCGTTGGCGTGTTTCCAGCGTGGCGACACTCTTGCCACTGATGCGCACCATGCCGCCAAATTCGGTTTCCAGCAGCAGGGTGCCGCCATCGAACAGGCGCATCTGCCCGGTCAACCGGTCGCCATTGAGCAGCCAGACCGTATCGGCCAATGAGGGGGTGGCGGCGCAGAGCACCAGCAGGGCAAGAAACAGACGCAGCATCATGTTTGCAAGAGATACCCACCCCGCCGGGGGAGGGCGTTGGCCTCAGAAGCGGCACATTATGCGGAAAACCCGGCGCCATGAAACAGGGGGAGTGCAAAATTCGCTGAAAATGCGGCCGGTGCCATTGCCCGGCGATACCATCCAGCGGTGCGCGCCGTTCCGGTTGCGTATTTTGCGACCTGCTCCCCGTTTACGGCTCTACCCGGTTTCTGCACGGCACGCTAGTATCCCAGCGCCTGACGCTGTCAGGAATCTGACATAACACGCTGTTTACCCCGTCATAGATGACGCTTTGTACTGTTTTGACAAGGACCTTTCCGATGAAACTTCGCTCTGTTATTGCCGCGGCCTGCCTCGCGCTGCCCGCCATCTCTGTGGCTGAAATCAACTACACCTATGTCCAGGGCACCTATCAGGTGTGGACGGAAGAGAAGGTACACAAATGGCTGATCAAGGGTTCCTATCAGGTCAATGACAGCCTGTACCTGACCGCAGAAGACGGTGGCATTTTCGATTTCCGCAACGCCAGCGTCGGTTTCATTGCGCCGATGAACAACCTGCACCTGTACGGCCAGCTCGGCCTGGGTGACAGCGGCGACGGCCTGAACCCGGTCCTGGAAGGCGGCGCCCGCCTGGCGGCCGGCGATGCCATGGAACTGCGTGGTGCGATCCGCTACCTGCCGGAAGTCTATGCCGCCAACGGCCCGGCACCGGGCGTCACCGACGACGAAGAACTGCTGTTCATCGTGGAAGCCAATTATTTTGCCAGCGAGACAATCTCTCTGGTCGGTGGCCTGTCCATCCCGACCGAAGCCGACGGCATGATTCTCGAACTCGGCGCCCGTTACAATTTCTGATCCGCCCCGGGGCCGGCTTCACCGGCCCCACCTCTCCGCTTTCGCTATATACTTGCCGACGCACTGGCCGCGCTGACGCGGCCCCAGGCGAGGAGCAGGTCATGGAAGCAGCATTCTGGCACCGCCGCTGGCAGAACAACGAAATCGGGTTCCATCAGCCCGAGGGCCATCGCTGGCTGCCCCGTCACTGGCCTGCGCTGGGTCTCGCGCCCGAAGCCCCGGTACTGGTGCCGCTGTGCGGAAAGAGTGAGGACATGCACTGGCTACAGCGCCAGGGCCATCCGGTGGTCGGCGCGGAACTGTCACGCGCAGCACTGGAGGCCTTCCTGAGTGCCCACCAGCTCACCGCCTCATGGCAACCCGCCGGCGCCCTGACAGTGGCCCACGCCCCCGGCTACTCGCTGTATTGCGGCGACTTCTTTTCACTCACCGCCGATGACATCGCCCACGTGCAGGCTGTCTACGACCGTGCCGCACTGATCGCGCTGCCACCCCTGATGCGCGAACGCTATGTGGCACACCTGCGCCGCATCCTGCCGGCCGGCTGGCGCATGCTGCTGGTCTCACTGGAATACGATCAATCGAAAATGGACGGACCGCCCTTTTCTGTCAGCGCCGACGAAGTGGAACGGCTGTTCCACGGCTGTGCCGTGCGGCAGCTTGAGGTCGAGGATGCGTCATCCGGGCAGCCCCGCTTTGAAGAAGCCGGGCTGAACACCCTGCGCGAACGGGCCTGGCTGATCGAAGGCTGACGCCCGCGATCATCACGGCCGAATACCTCTACCCCAGCGCACGCAACATCTGTTCGACGGATCCCGCCGGCTCCCGTCCCTCCCCCCCTGCTGCCGCCCTGCCCAGACCTGGCCAATCGCAGCCCGCCGGCCACCCGAAACCTATATCAAAATATTTTGATATAGGTTTGCGCATGCCCTACACTGCGCTCCTTATGACCCTGTTGCAGGTGGCGCCGGACGCCGAAGACACCACGCTGGATGCACTGGCGGCGCTATTGAAAGCCGCTGGCGACCCGCTGCGCCTGCAGGCCCTGCAAGTGCTGGGCTATAACAGCTTCGCGGTACTGGAACTGGCCGAGATTCTGGACATGCGCCAGTCCGGCATGAGCCACCACCTGAAAGTGCTGGCGAAGGCCGCGCTGGTGGAACAGCGGCGAGAAGGCAACACCATCTTCTACCGCCGTCAGTTGCCGGACCCGCAGGCGGATACCGGCAGCCTGCACCGCGCCTTGCTGGAACGTCTGGATGCGCAGGACCTGGCGCCACCAGTGGCCCGCCGCCTGGCCCGCATCGAAGCACAGCGCGCGGCGCAGAGCCGGGCATTTTTCGAGCGAAATGGTGGCGATTTCGACGCACATGACGACTTGATCGCCGATTATGCCCAGTATGGCGACCTCGCGGACGAGCTGCTGGCCCGCGCCCTGCCCGACGGCGGCGACGCAGCCCTGGAAGTGGGCCCTGGCGATGGCCGCTTTCTGGTCCGGCTCGCCGGGCGCTTCCGGCAGGTCAGCGGGCTGGAAAGCAGCGAGGCGATGCTGGCCCACGCCCGCCACCGGGTCACCGAGGCGGGGCTGAAAAATGTCCGCCTGATACGGGGTGACTGGCCGCAGGCCGCACCACCACGCCAGTTTGACGCCGTGGTGCTGAACATGGTGCTGCACCATCTGCCGACACCGGCAGACTGTTTTGTCACCGCCGCGCGCCGGCTGCGCCGGGGCGGCGTGCTGGTGATTACCGAGCTGTGCCGGCACGACCAGGCCTGGGCACGGGAACGCTGCGGCGATCAGTGGCTGGGTTTTGATGAGCAGGAGCTGGAAGGCTGGGCGCAGCGCGCCGGCCTGCGGTTGCTGGAGATCCAGTTTCTGGCCCAGCGCAATGGTTTTCAGGTCCAGGCGTGCAGCTTTGTGCACGCGGACGACGCACTCAATCCGTAAACCCCTCAACCAGGGAGCCACCAAAGCAATGAGCGAATATTCCATCTTTACGTCGGAATCCGTATCCGAAGGCCATCCGGACAAAATGGCCGACCAGATTTCGGATGCCGTGCTCGACGCCATCATCAAGGATGATCCGCACGCACGTGTGGCGGTGGAAACCCTGGTGAAAACCGGCATGGCCGTGGTTGCGGGCGAAGTCACCACCTCCACCTATGTGGACTTGGAAGACGTGGTGCGCCAGGTGATCCTGGACATCGGTTACGACAGCTCCGACGTCGGCTTTGACGGTGCCAGCTGTGCGGTACTCAACGCCATCGGCAAGCAGAGCCCGGACATCGCCATGGGCGTGGACGCGAAAGAAGACAAGGAAATCGGTGCCGGCGACCAGGGCCTGATGTTCGGCTACGCGACCAACGAAACCGACACCTTGATGCCCGCGCCGATCTTTTTCTCGCACCGTCTGGTGGAGCGCCAGGCCGAGCTGCGCAAGAACGGCGTGCTGCCGTGGCTGCGCCCGGATGCAAAAAGCCAGGTGACGCTGCGTTATGAAAACGGCAAACCGGTCGCCATCGACGCCGTGGTGCTGTCCACCCAGCACAGCCCGGACATCAGCCAGGCCGACCTGCGCGATGCGGTGATGGACGAAATCCTGTTGCCGGTGCTGCCGCAAGAGTGGCTGCACGACAAGACCCGCTTCCACATCAACCCGACCGGCCAGTTCATTATTGGTGGCCCGATGGGCGACTGCGGCCTGACGGGTCGCAAGATCATCGTCGACACCTACGGCGGCATGGCCCGTCACGGCGGCGGCGCGTTCTCCGGCAAGGATCCGACGAAAGTGGACCGCTCCGCCGCCTACGCAGGCCGCTATGTGGCAAAGAATATTGTCGCCGCCGGGCTGGCCGGCAAATGTGAGATCCAGGTC
Organism: Alcanivorax sp. S71-1-4; assembly: GCF_009846755.1. GTDB lineage: Bacteria > Pseudomonadota > Gammaproteobacteria > Pseudomonadales > Alcanivoracaceae > Isoalcanivorax. The sequence continues at coordinate 140,729 of NZ_AQOR01000001.1, read as the reverse complement.
AGCTACGCCATCGGCGTGGCCGAGCCGACCTCCATCTCGGTCAACACTTTCGGCACCGGCAAGGTCGCTGATGAGGTGATCATCGAGCTGGTGCGCAAGCACTTCGACCTGCGTCCGCGCGGCATCATCGAAATGCTCGACCTGCGCCGTCCGATCTACCGTGCCACAGCGGCTTATGGCCACTTCGGCCGCGAAGGTGACAACTTCACCTGGGAAAAGACCGACAAGGCTGCCGCACTGAAAGCCGACGCCGGCCTGTAATACCACGCCCTGTTCCCGAGGGGCGCTGCAGCGGTCAGACCGCGAGGCTCGGGGGCAGGGCGCATCATTGATGCAACGGCGCCCATTCGTCAAAAACGAATGGAGAAGCACATGAACGCAAAAACCGATGTCGCCGCAGACTATAAAGTCGCCGACATTTCGCTGGCCGACTGGGGCCGCAAGGAAATCGAGATCGCCGAAACCGAAATGCCGGCACTGATGGCGATCCGTGAAAAGTACCGCGCACAGCAGCCGCTGAAGGGCGCAAAGATCATCGGCTGCATCCACATGACCATCCAGACCGCCGTGCTGATCGAAACACTGAAAGCACTGGGCGCGGAAGTGCGCTGGTCGAGCTGCAACATCTTCTCCACCCAGGATCACGCTGCTGCCGCCATTGCCGCCGCCGGCGTGCCGGTATTCGCCTGGAAAGGCGAGACCGAAGAAGAATACATGTGGTGTATCGAGCAGACCTGCCGTGACGCCAACGGCGACCTGTGGGACGCCAACATGATTCTGGATGACGGCGGCGACCTGACCGCGCACATCCACGACCAGTACCCGCAGATGCTGGACAAGATTCACGGCATCACCGAAGAAACCACCACCGGTGTGCACCGCCTGTACGAGATGCTGAAAAAAGGCACTTTGAAAGTACCGGCAGTGAACGTCAACGACTCCGTCACCAAGTCAAAAAACGACAACAAGTACGGCTGCCGTCATTCGCTCAACGACGCCATCAAGCGCGGCACCGACCATCTGTTGTCCGGCAAGAAAGCACTGGTGATCGGCTATGGCGACGTGGGCAAGGGCTCTGCGCAGTCACTACGCCAGGAAGGCATGATCGTGCGCGTCACCGAGATTGACCCGATCTGCGCCATGCAGGCCTGCATGGACGGATACGAAGTGGTCAGCCCGTTCATCAACGGCCTGAACACCGGCAAGGCCGACAGCATTGATACCGCGCTGCTTGGCCAGATCGACCTGGTGGTGACCACCACCGGCAACGTCAATGTGTGTGATGCCAACATGCTCAAAGCCCTGAAGCCGGGCTGCGTGGTCAGCAACATCGGTCATTTCGACAATGAAATCGACACCGCCTGGATGCGCAAGAACTGGGAATGGGAAGAAGTGAAACCCCAGGTACACAAAGTGTGGCGCGACAAGGCCAAAGGCGACTTCCTGCTGCTGCTGTCCGAAGGCCGCCTGGTCAACCTGGGCAATGCCACCGGCCACCCGAGCCGCATCATGGACGGCTCTTTTGCCAACCAGGTGCTGGCGCAGATGTACCTGTTCGATCAGGGTTACGCCAACCACAGCGACGCGGTCAAACAGCGCATGCTGAAAGTGGAAGTGCTGCCCAAGCAACTGGACGAGGAAGTAGCCCGTTATATGGTGCAGGGTTTCGGTGGTGTCATGACACGTCTGACCGACACCCAGGCCGACTACATCGGCGTGACAGTGGACGGCCCGTTCAAGCCGGATCACTACAAGTACTGAGGACACAGGGCCGGCCACCAGGCCGGCCCGTGAACGGGACATCGCACCATGACAGGCAAACGCATCAGTTTTGAATTCTTCCCGCCGAAAACGGCGGAAGGGCTGGACAAGCTGCTCGGCGTACAGCAGAAACTGCTGGCGAAAAACCCTGAATTTTTCTCCTGCACCTATGGCGCCGGCGGCTCTACCCGCGACAACACCATCAACACCGTCAACCGGCTGCGCGGACAGCACCCCGACACCGCGCCGCACCTGAGCTGCATTGGCCAGAGCCGCGAGGAGCTGGTCGAGCTGATCAACCACTACCGCGACAACGGCGTGACGCGCATCGTGGCGCTGCGCGGCGACCTGCCGTCGGGCATGGGGTACGCCCAGGGCGAGCTGAAATACGCCGACGATCTGGTGGCATTGATCCGCGAGATCAGCGGCGATCATTTCACGCTGGAAGTCGCCGCCTACCCGGAAATGCATCCACAGGCACGCAGCTTCGATGACGACATTGCGCACTTCAAGCGCAAGATCGACGCCGGCGCCAACCACGGTATCACGCAGTATTTCTACAATGCGGACGCCTACGGTTTCTATCTCGACGCCTTGCAGAAAAAAGGCTGCACTGCGCCGGTATACCCCGGCATCATGCCGATCCTGAATGTCGCCAACCTGCTGCGTTTTTCCAGCACCTGCGGTGCGGACATCCCGCGCTGGCTGGCCAGCAAGCTGAACGATATCAAGGACGACGACGCAGCGGTGAAAGCGTTCGGCACCGAGATCGTGACCCGGCTGTGCGAACGGCTGCTGGCGATGGGCGCGCCGGGCCTGCATTTCTACACCATGAACCAGGCCGGACCGACACTGAAAGTGCTGGATAATCTGGGACTCTGAACAGTAGGGTGGGTAGAGCCAAAGGCGAAACCCACCCGGACCATGTTGCGTACTGCTCGCACAAAATCATCGAAACTACCCACCTCCCAAGCCGGGTGATTTCGATGATTTTGCGGGAGTGATTAACAGGCATGGCCATGGTGGGTTTCGCCTTTGGCTCTACCCTCCCACCCGCCCAGAGCGTGGAATAGCATGAAAGACACCACAGAGCGTCTCTACGCCCTGGTCGCCAACGAAGAAGACGCCCGCGTCTGCACCGATATTTCCGACAATGCCTGCCGCGAAGTACCGGGCAATTTTCTGCTGATGCTCTGCAGCCAGGTGCTGACCAGCATCGGCGATCTGCTGATCAATCCGAAAACCATCCTGGCCTGGCTGATCCCGGCACTCGGTGCACCCGCCGCGCTGGTATCGGCACTGGTGCCGATCCGCGAATCCGGTTCGATGATCCCGCAATTGATGATCGGCGCCTGGGTGCGTGGCCACGCGCGCCGCAAACCCTTCTGGGTGCTCGGCAGCCTGTTGCAGGGCGCCGCCGTGCTCGGCATGGCCGCCAGCGTGTGGCTGCTGGAGGGCCTGCACGCGGGGCTGGCCATTGTTGTCTTGCTGGCCGCCTTTTCACTGGCACGCGGCCTGTGCTCGGTGGCCATGAAAGATGTGCAGGGCAAGACCATTCCCAAGTCACGCCGCGGCCGGCTGGGCGGACTGGCCGCCACGTTCTCCGGCCTGATCACCCTGGCGCTGGCGGCAATCCTGTTCAACGACCGGAACGATCCGTCGCTGGCGCTGTATACCGGCCTGCTGGTGGCAGCCGCCCTTGCCTGGTTCGCTGCCGCGCTGCTGTTTTCACGCATCGATGAGTTCGACGGCGAGACACAAGGTGGCGGCCACGCGCTGCCGCAGGCACTGCGCAGCCTGACGCTGTTGCGCGATGACGCGCCGTTCCGCTGGTTCGTGATCTCGCGGGCCTTGCTGATGGCGTCGGCGCTGGGCTCCCCGTTTATCGTGGTCCTCGCACAGCAGCAGGGCGGCGGGGCACTGCTGCTCGGCAGCTTCGTCATGGCTGCCAGCCTCGCCAGCGCGGTGAGCGCCAGTGTCTGGGGCTTTATGGCCGATGCCTCGTCGCGCCGGGTAATGATTCGCGGCGGCGCGCTGGCGAGTGTGGCCTGCCTGGGCACAGCCGGCTTTGCGCAGTGGGCAGGGGAGGGCAACCCGTGGTTTTTCCCGCTGGCGTTCTTCGTGCTGTCGGTGGCGCACGCCGGCGTGCGCATCGGCCGCAAAACCTATCTGGTCGATATGGCCGGTGGCAACAAGCGCACCGACTACACGGCGGTGAGCAATACCGTGATCGGCGTGTTGCTGCTGGTGGCAGGCGGCCTCAGCGCGCTGGCGTCGCTGCTCTCCACGGCAGCGGTGCTGTGGCTGCTGGGGGCGATGGGACTGGCCGGCACACTGGCCTCGATACGACTGAAAGAGGTGTCGGTGTCATCAAACTGAGATAGATGGCTGCAAGCACGCCTGTCAGGGTGTAACAAATTATTTCATCGGTCCCGAGACCGCTCCCTGACTTCCTGACACAAGGATGCGCCATGCCCCGCACCCATTCGCTTGCCGTCACGCTGCTTTGTCTGTTGCCGCTGTCCGCCCTGGCGGATTTCTATGCCCGTTTTGGCGTCGGCGCTTCCCGCGCCACAGCGCGTGGCGATTACCTGGGTTCCGAATCGACCAGCCACCTCCGTGACACTGACGCCGCCCTGGCGGCAGGTCTGGGCTGGCAGTTCAATCGCTGGCTGGGCCTGGAGGCCACCGGCCTGGCGACGGATATCTTCGCGCTGGATGATGTGCTGGAACGGGACGTGAACGGCTCCGGCTACGGTCTGTCGCTGATCGGCCGAATGCCGCTCTCGCCCCGCTGGGCACTGACCGCACGCTATGGCGTCTGGCGTTGGGACATGGACATCAAGCCCAGCGTGGAGCATGGCACCGACCACTTTACCGGCGATGATCGCGTGGCCGGTGCTGGCCTGGAATTCATGGCTTCTCCCCAGGCCGCCCTGCATCTGAGTTACGACGATCAGGCCGTGGAGGACATCGACTTGCGCACTGTGACGCTGGGCGTGCGCTTCCTGTTCGGCCAGCGCGCTCAGCCAACGCGCGAGTAAAGCAGATCCCAGACACCGTGGCCGAGCCGCGCACCGCGACGCTCGAACTTGGTTTCCGGACGCCAGGCGGGCCGCTCCGAGTAGGCCCCCGCGCCAGCCCTGTTGCTCCAGCCGCTGGCCGCTTCCATATGTTCGAGCATGTGCACCGCGTAGTCTTCCCAGTCCGTGGCCAGGTGGAACACCCCCTCGGGTGCCAGCTTGCGACGCACCAGATCGATAAACGCCGGCTGCACAATGCGGCGCTTGTGGTGCTTTTTCTTGTGCCAGGGGTCCGGGAAGTAAAGCTGCACCCGCGCCAGGCTGCCATCGGGGATGCACAGCTCAAGAATTTCCACCGCGTCATCACAATAGCTGCGCAGGTTGCGCAGGCCGCGTCCCTCGATCTCCATCAGCAGTGCGCCAACCCCGGGGCGGTGCACCTCGATACCGATAAAATCCTGCTCAGGCGCCGCCTCGGCCATCGCCGCCAGTGACGCGCCCATGCCGTAGCCGATTTCCAGCACTCTGGGGGCATCGCGGCCAAATACCGCCTGCGGGTCCAGCATGCCCTGATCACGTTCCAGGCCGTAGACCGGCCAGAGGGTATCCAGCGCCTTCTGCTGGCCAAGGGTCAGGCGCCCTTCACGCAGCACAAAGCTGCGCACCTTGCGCATCACCCGGCCGGTGACGGGGTCCTTGTCCTGTCTGATGAAATCAAGCATGGTTCAGCGTCATCCCGCTCTCAGAAGGGCGCCATTCTAGGCGCCACGCCGTAACAGCGCCAACAGGAGCCCCCATGATCACCGTCCACCACCTGGAAAACTCCCGCTCGCAACGCGTCCTATGGCTGCTGGAGGAGCTCGGGCTTCCCTATGAGGTGAAACGCTACGCCCGCGACCCGAAAACCATGCTCGCGCCAGCCGAATTGAAAGCCGTGCATCCGCTGGGCAAGTCGCCGGTCATCACCGACGAAGGCCGCACGATCGCCGAATCCGGCGCCATTATCGAGTATCTGGTGGCGAAGGCCGGCGGCTCGCTGGCGCCAGCGCCGGACAGCCCGGCCTGGCTCGACTACCGCTACTTCATGCACTACGCCGAAGGCTCGCTGATGCCGCTGATGGTGATGTCGCTGGTGTTCACCCGCATCCCGAAATCGCCCATGCCCTTCTTTGCCCGGCCCATCGCCCGCGCCCTGTGCGGCAAGGTGCGCAGCAGCTTCCTGCAACCACAGATCCATGATCACCTGGCCATGCTGGAGGCACACCTGGGCAAGCAGACCTGGTTCGCCGGCGACGATTTCAGCGCCGCCGATATCCAGATGAGCTTCCCGCTGGAAGCCGCCGCCACCCGCGCCGGCGGCGACCGCTACCCGGCCCTGACAGCATTCCTGTCCCGCATCCACGACCGGCCCGCCTACCAGCGCGCGCTGGAACGCGGCGGCCCGTACCAGATTCTCGGGGGCTGACCCCATCTGACTCTTTCTGCACTGGAGTCCTCAGGCTATTCTTCGCCCTGTCTCACCCGGCTTGTTTGCGCCCGGTGCAGGCAGGGGGCCGCGGGCATGGACAGTACGATGCCGCGCGCATCGTATGCACAGGGGGAGGTTTCTCCAGGTTATGTCCGTCATCCTGGCCGCACTGGCTATCTATATCGGTTCGATTCTGTTCATTCGCTGGCGTTGCGCCAACACGCTCAGCCTGAAGCGCCAGCTCACCGATTTTTCCACCTTCATGGTGCCGTTCAATCTGCCCGCCTATCTGCTGTCGAAAGTGCCAACCACGCCTCGCGTGGGCCCGGAACACTTTCCTGAGCTGAAGCTCATCAGCGACAACTGGGAAGTGATCCGCGACGAAGCCCTGGCCCTGTATGCCCACGGGCACATCGCCACCAAGGAAGACCTGCCGGCCAGTTCCTTTTACAAGGACAACCGCTGGAAGAGCTTTTACCTCAAGCTGTACGACAACGAGATTCCCTCCGCGCGCGCACTGGCCCCGAAGACACTGGCACTGATCGAGCAGGTGCCCTACATGAATATCGCACTGTTCGCGGTGCTGATGCCGGGCAAGAAGCTGAACAAGCATCACGACCCGTTCGCCTACACGTTGCGCTACTCCCTCGGCCTGAGCACGCCGAACGATCCCGGTTGCGGCCTGTACGTGAACGACGCCGACTACATCTGGCGCGATGGCGACAGCATCATCTTTGACGAAACCTACCTGCACCACGCCTACAACAACACCGAGACGCCGCGCATCATCCTGATGACCGATGTGGACCGGCCGATGTACAGCAAGCTGGTACAGCGCGTGTATTACGCGTTCGGCTGGTTTTTCAATCGCCTGTTTGCCGTGGACAATCTGGACACGAGCTATAGCGGCGTCGGTAACCGCATTGGTCAATATGTACTGGCCTACAAGAACTGGCTGAAACGCATCAAGAAGCGCAACCGCACCGCCTACGTCGTCGGCAAATGGGCCGTGATTCTGGGCGTGCTGGGGCTGGGCGCCCGCGCATTGCTTTGAGCCAGCCGGTTACGGTGGGATTCGCTTCGCTCTTCCCACCCTACCGCCGGGCGCCCGCGCGCTGCGCTGAGTTTTACCTTTCCTGCCTTGAGCCGGCTGCGGCAACCCGATAAGGTGCCGCAGCCCGACATTCGGATACATCATTTATGTGGATCAAGAATCTCTGCGTTTACCAGAGCGCCGAACCTTTTGCCTGGAGCGTGGCGGAGCTGGAGGATTTCCTCGCCGCCGCGCAGTGCCCGAAAATCACCCAGCAGACACTGAGCGTGGAAGGCTTCGTGCCGCCGCTGAAAGACCATGCCGCCATGCTGCACGCGGAAGAAGGGCTGATTTACTGCGTTTACCAGGAAACCACGCGCCTCTTGCCCGGCCCGGTGGTGAAAGAGGAGCTGGATGAACGCGTGCAGGCCATCGAAGCCGAGCAGGGCCGCAAACCCGGCCGCAAGGAGCGCGCCGAGCTCAAGGACCAGATCACCTTTGAACTGATGCCCCGCGCCTTCACCCGGTCACGCCGCACGACCGTACTGATCGACATGCGCCACCACCGCATCCTGATCGACAGCGCCTCGGAAGCGCGCGCCGAGCAGGCCATTGCCATGCTGCGCAAGGCAGTCGGCTCACTGCCGGTGAAACGCCCCACTGCCAATCATTCCCCGGCCACCGCCATGAGCCAGTGGCTGAAGGAGCCCGCGCAGTTGCCCGCCGGCTTTACCCTCGGCGACCGTTGCGAACTCAAAGGCACCGGCGACGAAGGCGCCAGCGTGCGCTTCACCGCCATGGACCTCAGCCGCGAGGAAATCCTCAAGCTGCTCGACACCGACATGCAGGCGGTCAAACTGAACCTGTGCTGGAACGACGAATTCGAATTCGACGTGACCGAAGATCTGCAATTCAAGCGCATCAAGCCGCTGGATCTGGTGCAGGAAAACCTGGACAACCTGCGCGATGACGACGCGCTGGCCGAACTGATGGCCCGCCTGATCCTGCAGGCCGGCTTGTTGCGTTCGGTGCTGGATCGCCTGTTCGAGTATTTCGAAGTGGACAAAAACCCGGCCTGACCGCTCAGGGCGCAGGCAGAATGCCCAGCGCCCGCAGCGCCGCCTTGCCGGCAGGAATACGTTTCTCGCCATCGCTGGCGTCCCGCACGGTGATGTTCAGTGCAAACGGATACACCGCATCACCGCGCGTCACCCAGCCCACCCACCAGGCCACTTCGGGGTCCTGGCCCATGGCCCAGCCGGTCTTGCCGTACAGTGCCCAGTCCTCGCCCTGTTCCAGCAACACCATCTCGCGCACCGTGGCCTGCACCGTCGGCGGCACTGGCAGCGCCCCTTGCGTCAGTCGATACAGAAACTGTGTCTGCTCCACAGCGCTGATTTTCAACGGGCCCTGCAACCAAAACTGGTCTACCTGCGTGCCGATGTCCGCATTACCGTATTCCAGCCGCGTGACAGCGTCCTGCATGCGCGACAGCCCGATGCGTCGCGCCAGTTCCTGATAGATCGGCACGTTGGAAATGGGAATGGCCTCGCGCAGCGACATGTCCTTTTCCCACTGCGGAAACGGCTGCGGCTGGCCACCGTAGGGCAGCACCTCATCAGCACTGGCCACCGCACCGCTGGCGAGGCCGATCAGACTGTTGGGAATCTTGAAGGTCGAGGCGGGAATAAAGCGGGTGCGCGCGCGGGTTTCATCATGGCCGATGTACACATCCGCCTGCGTATCCAGCACAACGAACGTCCCTTCCAGACCGGCTTCGTCAAACAGCGTCGCCACCTGCGGAGCACTCTGCCAGGTACTGGCCTGTGCCGTCACGGTCAGAATGCCAAACAGGACGCCAAACAGAACGGCAAGACATTTCATACGTTGACTCTCTTGCTTCGGTAGCGGACATTCTGGCACAGGCACCGCAACGAGGCTTTGCACTGCACCACAACGGAACCCCCTGCATGTTTGATCACGCGCAGCAGGCCATCGCACAGGCCGGAATCACCACCCACCTCGCTGTTTACCAGCCGCATATCGTCAGCACTCTGTTCGTACATTTCGATGTGGCGGACAGCGACATTGACGTGATCTGTACCTGTCCCGATCTGGATCTTTTCTTGCACGAGGTCAGTGTCCACTTCAACAGGATGCAGGGCTTCGAGGCCTATCGGCGCACAGCGCATGTCGTGGCTCACTTTCACCACGAGGGGTTCGTGTTTGAGATTTACGGCTCGTCTGTGCCGCCCGCCAGACAGCTCGCCATGCGGCACTATCGCGTTATGCAACGTCTGTCCGCCCTTGGCGGCGAACCACTGCAAACTGCGGTGCGTGGCTGTCGCCAGCAGCAGGGCCTGAAAACCGAACCGGCCATTGCTGACGTGCTGGGCTTGACCGGTGATCCCTATGCCGCAGTGCTGGCGCTCGAAGACTGGGATGATACCCGGCTCAGCACACTGATCCGGGCACGCTTGAGATGATTCAGCGGGACAGGCCACCCAGCGGTGAGGACGCGCTGGCGTAAGCCTTTTTCTCCATGCGGCCGGCCAGGAACGCTTCGCGGCCGGCTTCGATGGCCTTTTTCATCGCACTGGCCATCAGCACCGGGTTGTTCGCGTGCGCCACGGCGGAATTCATCAGCACACCTTCACAGCCCAGCTCCATCGCCAATGCGGCATCACTGGCCGTGCCCACGCCGGCATCGACGATGATCGGCACCTTCGCCTCTTCGAGAATGATGCGGATGTTGTGCGGGTTGAGAATACCGAGGCCAGAACCGATCAGTGACCCCAGCGGCATCACCGCCACGCAGCCCATCTCTTCGAATTTCTTTGCCGCAATCGGATCGTCGTTGGTGTAGACCATCACCTTGAAGCCGTCATTCACCAGCTCTTCGGCAGCGAGCAGGGTTTCGCGCATTTCCGGGTACAGGGTTTTCTGGTCGCCCAGCACTTCCAGCTTCACCAGGTCATGGCCGTCGAGCAGTTCGCGTGCCAGCTTGCAGGTGCGCACGGCTTCGACGGCGGTGTAGCAGCCGGCAGTGTTCGGCAGGATGGTGTATTTGTCCGGCGAGATGAAATCCAGCAGGTTCGGCTCGTTGGCGTCCTGGCCAATGTTCGTGCGGCGGATCGCCACCGTCACGATTTCCGCGCCGCTCATTTCGATGGCCGCACGGGTTTCCTCGAAATCCTTGTATTTGCCGGTGCCGATCAACAGCCGGGACTGGTAGCTGCGGCCCGCGATTTCGAAGGTGTCTGGTGTCATGATCTCTCCTGGTGACGGTGGCGGCTCAGCCGCCACCGATGGCATGAACAATTTCCACGATGTCGCCGTCGTTCAGTGCGTACGCGGCGTGCTCGCTTTTCGGGATGATGTCGCGGTTCACTTCCACCGCCAGCCGGCGGCCGTGAATCTCCAGCCGCGCCAGCAGATCACTGATGGTGCGGCCCTCGAACTCAAGACTGTCACCGTTTACCTGAAGCTGCATGATCCTGCTCAATGGTTGGGGTGAATGTAATGAAACGCCCGCCGTGCAGGGGGCACAACCCCCGGAAGGGTGGGTCAGGCAGCCCGGTACAACGACCAGGCCAGCCACAGCCAGCCAATGATCAGCGCGGTACCGCCCAGCGGTGTGACCGCGCCCAGCCAGCGCTGGCCGCTGAGCACCAGCAGGTACAGGCTGCCGCTGAATACCAGCATGCCGGCGAACAGGATCCAGCCCGCCGTCACCATGCCGGTGCTGCCGAACTGTTTTGCCAGCACTCCCACCAGCAGCAGGCCCAGGGCGTGATAGAAATGGTATTCGCTGGCCGTGGCCCAGGTGTCCAGCAGGGCGGCATCCACCCGCGCTTTCAGGCCGTGGGCACCAAAGGCGCCGCAGATCACGGCGAGGGCAGCGTTGAGGGCACCAAGGACGAGCAATGCTTTCATGGTCGGGCTGGCTCCTGTCTGGGGATCACCTTCAAGACGTACGGGCGGCCCGTTTCCCATACAAAAACGCCGCCCGGAGGCGGCGCTTATGTTACCCGAAAATCAGGCGATCATGGCGTTGCGCAATTTGCCGATAGCGGCATTTTCAAGCTGCCGGATACGCTCGGCGGAGACGCCGTACTCGTTGGCCAGATCCTGCAGCGTGGTCTTGTCGTCCGCCAGCCAGCGGCGTTCAAGGATGTCGCGGCTGCGGTCGTCCAGGCTCTGCAGGGCGGCCCCCAGGCGACGGCTGCTCTGCTGCTGCCAGTCGCTCTCGGCCAGGATGTCGGCCGGGTCGCCACCGTCTGCCTGCAGGTACTGGGCCGGCGCCACGATATGGCTGTCTTCATCGTCGTCCATGGGGCCATCGAACGAGGCGTCGAACGCGGCCAGGCGGCCTTCCATTTCCTGCACGTCCTTCAGGCTCACGCCCAGGTCGTCGGCCACGCGCTGGGATTCCTCCAGCGTCAGGCGGCCCAGGCGCTTTTTGGCGCCACGCAGGTTGAAGAACAGCTTGCGCTGGGATTTGGTGGTGGCCACTTTCACAATGCGCCAGTTCTTCAGCACGAATTCGTGAATCTCGGCCTTGATCCAGTGCACCGCAAAGCTGACCAGCCGCACGCCCACGTTCGGATCGAAGCGGCGCACCGCCTTCATCAGGCCCACGTTGCCTTCCTGGATCAGGTCACCCAGCGGCAGGCCATAGCCGGTGTAGCTGCGGGCAATGTGCACCACAAAGCGCAGGTGCGAGAGCACCAGGCTGCGCGCTGCATCCAGGTCTTCTTCGTAGAACAACCGCTCCGCGAGCTCTCGCTCGGCCTCGGCACTGAGCACCGGCACGGCATTCACCGCCTGAATGTAGCTATCCAGGCTGGCGCCGGGCACGTTCAGTTGCAGGGCCTGAGCTTCCAGCTTTTGCAGTTGTGTGGTCATGTTCCCGTTCTCCCAGTCATTGGAGCTGAGGTCGATCTTAGCACTCGCTGCGTTGGAGTGCTAAAGGGGAAAATGGTTCCTGCAAGAGACCCTGCCTATGGCGAAACGGCCCGGATGCGACGGGGCCGGTAGGGTGCTGTTGAGCGCAGCGAAACGCACCACGCCCAAGCCCGGCTCACTCCCGCAAGCCCGGGAGAGCATCCAAGCCCGCTTCACTCCCGCAAGCCCGGGAGAACATCACTCTCCGGATGGTGCGTTTCGCTGCGCTCAACAGCACCCTACAACGAGCGGGAGGTCGGAAGGGCTCAAAGCAGGTGGGGGTCGACGTCCTGGAGGTGGCGGGAGACCGCAAGCCAGGCGCCCATCAGGCCGAGCAGGCCGGCGAACAGCGGCAGCACCACCGCATTTATCCAGCCCATGCCGATTAGCGAATACTCACTTTCATACAGCGCCGTGAGCTGATCCACTGGCGAGCCGATCCACAACAGAGCGATCTGCACCAACAGCACGGCCACCAGGCCGCCCGCCAGGCCGTACCAGAAACCGGTATAGAGGAACGGCCGGCGCACGAAGCCATCCGTGCCCCCGACGATCTTCACCACCACGATTTCCTCACGCCGGCTTTCGATCGCCAGCCGAATGGTGTTCACCACCACCAGCACCACGGCCAGCGCCAGCGCCAGGGTCAGGGCGCCGACGATGCGACCGGCCAGCTCCAGCATGGCATGCAGGCGTTTCACCCACTGCACGTCGAGCTGCACCAGGTCGACTTCGCGGGCCTCGCCAAGCTGCTTTTGCAGGGTTTCCAGTGCCCCCGGCGTGGTGTCGCGGGGAAACACCATGACCAGCGGCGGCAGCGGGTTGTCGGGCAGGGCATCAAGCACCTCGCCGAAGCCGGACAGTTCACGGAATTCCGCCAGTGCCTGTTCGCGGGTAACCACCTGTACCCGTTCCACATCGGCGCGCGCCCCCCAGGCGCCTGCCAGCGCCTGCTGCCGGCTGCTGTCGATGTCGCGCTTGAGGAACACGGACAGGTGCGCGTTGCCGTCCCAGCCCTGGGTCGCCGCGCGGGCGTTTTCGAGCAGCACGGTGATGCCGGCCGGCAACGCCAGTGCAATGGCGATCACCAGCACGGTCATGGCAGTGGCGGTGGGTGTGGCACGCATGCGGCGCAGCGCGTCCACGGCGGAATCGCGATGGTGCAGGCGCCAGGCCTCGAAGCGGTGGTGCCAGGCGCTGCGCGCGGCGCGGGCGCCGGCACGAGGTTTCGGTGGCGGCGGCGCCTGGCGGCGCGGTTTGAGGGGGGTGGCGTTACGCGCCATGGATATCCTCCCCACGGTCCGCGATCAGGCGGCCTTCGCGCAGGCTCAGCAGCCGGTGCTGGTAGCGGGCAATCAGCGACAGGTCATGGGTGGCGATGAGCACGGCCACACCCACGCGGGCGAAATCCTGGAACAGGTCCATGATCTCGGCAGACAGCGCCGGGTCGAGGTTGCCGGTCGGTTCGTCCGCCAGCAGCAGCGGCGGCTTGTTGACCACGGCGCGGGCAATGCCGATGCGCTGCTGTTCACCGCCGGAGAGCATCACCGGGTTGAGCTTTTCCTTGTCCAGCAGGCCCACTTTATCCAGCGCCGCGCGCACGCGCTTGCCGATGTCCGCACGCGGAAAACCGGCGATGATCAGGGGCAGGGCGACGTTGTCGTAGACGCTGCGATCAAACAGCAGCTGGTGGTTCTGATGCACCATGCCGATCTTGCGCCGCAGCAGCGGAATGCCGCCACTGCCGATGCGGTTCAGCGGCAGGCCGTCGACGATGATCTCGCCCGCCGTGGGCCGCTCGATCATCATGATCAGCTTCAGCAGCGTGCTCTTGCCGGCACCGGAGTGCCCGGTCAGGAACGTCAGCTCGCCGGCCGGCAGATGCAGCGACACCTGGCGCAGTGCGTCCTTGCCGCCGCCACCGGGAATGGGATACCGCTTGCTGACACGATCCAGCTGGATCATCAAACGCCTCTTAGCTTCGGCTCAGCGGCCGGCAACGTCTTCAAACAACGCCTGGACAAAATCCTCGGCGTTGAACGGACGCAGGTCTTCGAGTTTTTCGCCGACGCCGATAAAGCGGATCGGCAGCCCGGTACGCTTGGCCAGGGCAAACAGGATGCCGCCCTTGGCGGTGCCGTCGAGCTTGGTCAGCGCCAGGCCGGTGACGCCCACCGCCTGGCGAAATTCCAGCGCCTGGTTGATCGCGTTCTGGCCGGTACCGGCATCCAGCACCAGCAGCACTTCGTGCGGGGCATCGGGAATGAGTTTCTTCATTACCCGTACCACCTTGGCCAGTTCGTCCATCAGGTTGGTGCGGGTGTGCAGGCGGCCAGCGGTGTCGGCGATCAGTACGTCCACGCCGCGACTCTGCGCGGCCTGCACGCCGTCGAACACCACCGAGGCAGAATCAGCCCCCGTGTGCTGGGCGATCACGGGAATATCGTTGCGCTCGCCCCAAACCTGGAGCTGCTCCACCGCCGCGGCGCGGAAGGTATCACCCGCCGCCAGCATCACGGACTTGCCTTCGTTGCGGAAACGCTTGGCCAGCTTGCCGATGGTCGTGGTCTTGCCGACGCCGTTGACGCCGACCATCAGGATCACATACGGCTTCTTGCCCGGTTCGATCACCAGCGGCTGGTTGACCGGGATCAGCAGCTTGCGCAGTTCTTCCTGCAGGGCCTCATACAGCGCATCGGCATCCACCAGCTCTTTGCGGCCCACACGTTCGGTCAGTGACTGGATGATGGTGTCGGTCGCTTCGACGCCGACATCGGCGACCAGCAACTGGGTCTCGATCTCTTCGAAAATCTCGTCGTCGATTTCCTTGGCGCCCACCAGCAGGTCGGCCAGGCCCTTGCCCAGGCTCTGGCGGGTCTTGCCCAGGCCGAGCTTCATCCGGGTCCAGAACCCCTCGCCACTGGCGGTCTCGTCTACCGGCGCGGGCTCGGCGGAGGAGGGGGCGGGCTCGGCGGGCAGCTCGTCCGCCGGGCGGCGGAACATGCGCGAGAACAGGCCGCCGCGGCCCTTGTCGGATTTATCGTGCTGATCGTCCTGGTGGTCCGGATCGGGTCGGGAAACTTCGTCGGTCATTACAGGTCTTTCCGTGGGTAGTCAGCCGGCCAGGGGCAGGCTGTCGGGATGTGCGTCCGGCGCCGGGCTATCCTATCATCCCGCACCAACCATAGAAACGCGCCGCAGCACGCTGCGGCGCCGCGAAGGGGATCGCAATGCGTATCGTGCTCTCGCTGCTGCTGACATTGTGCAGCGCCAGTCTGTTGGCAGAGGAGCTGCCGCCCACCCACGAATTCACGCTGGATAACGGTCTCACGGTGCTGGTACGCGAGGACCACCGCGCACCGGTCGCCACCGTGATGATCTGGTACCGCGTCGGCAGCATCGACGAACCGGCAGGCATGACCGGCATGAGCCACATGCTCGAGCACATGATGTTCAAGAACACCAGGCACCTCACCCCCGGCGACTATGCCGCCCTGGTGTCACGCTTCGGCGGCCAGACCAACGCCTTCACTTCCTACGAATACACCGCCTATTACCAGACCTATGAAGCCACCCGGTTGCCACTGGCGCTGGAGCTGGAAGCCGAGCGCATGGCCCACCTGCGCATTGACCCGGAAGAATTCAGCCGCGAGGTGCAGGTGGTGCTGGAAGAACGCCGCCAGCGCACCGACGACAACCCCAATGCCCTGGCCTGGGAAAAATTCAGCGGCATCCTGCGCCCCGGCACCGGCTATGCCCACCCGGTGATCGGCTGGCGCCGCGAGATCGAACAGTATCAGCCGGAACGCGCCATGGACTGGTACCAGCAGTGGTACACCCCCGGCAACGCCGTGCTGGTGATCGCCGGCGATGTGACCCGCGAGCAGGTGGAGCCTTTGGTCAAACAGTTCTTCGGGCCGATCGACGCCCGCGATGTGCCGTTCCGCCCGACACCGAAAATGGCCGACCCGGCCGGCGACCGCCGCCTGGATCTGGTGCTGCCGGTGCAGGTGCCCTCGCTGTATCTGGGCTGGAATGTGCCCTCGCTGGCCACCGCCGAAGACCCGCAGACCTACTACATATTGAACATGCTCGCCGGGGTGCTCGACGGCGGCACCAGCGCCCGCATCGAATCCAGTCTGGTACGCGGCCAGCGCCTGGCTGCCGGAGCTGGTGCAGGCTATCAGGGCCTGTCCCGCGAAGACGGCGTGTTCACCGTCACCGCCACGCCCGTGCCCGGCGTCACGCTGGACCAGTTGCAGGCCGCCATCGAGGCCGAGATCCACAAACTCGCCGAGACGCCACCGGAGCAGGCGGAACTGGACCGGGTGCGCGCACAGGTGCTCTCCGGCTATGTGTTCGGGCAGGACTCCGTGTTCGGCCAGGCCATGGAGCTGGGGTATCTGGCGATGATCGGCCAGGACTGGCGCCTGAGCGCCAACATGGCGGAAGCGCTGGCGCAAGTCACACCACAACAGGTCAGTGACGCCGCCCACACCTGGCTGGTGCCGGCACGCCGTGCCATGGCCCGTGTTGAACCCGAAGCAAGCACCCCGGAGGCCGCACAATGAGCCGCAATCGTCTGTTGATCGGCGCTGCCCTGACCCTCGCGGTGCTGCTGTTTATTTTCATCGCCATCAACCCGGCGCCGAAACCCGTGCCCGCCGAACCCACCGCCAGCACCTTCCCCACTACCCTGGAGGCCGTCACCCAGGCCGAGCCGGGGCGCCGCCAACTGGATATCCGGCAGTGGCAAACCGACACCGGCAGCCGCGTGCTGTTCGTACACACCGGCCAGTTGCCGATGCTGGACGTGCGCGTGTTGTTCGATGCCGGCAGCGCCCGCGACGACGGCCAGCCGGGCCTGGCGTCGCTGACCAACGCCATGCTCGACCAGGGCGCCGATGGCCTGGACGTGGGCGACATCGCCCGGGGCTTCGAAGACCTGGGCGCCAGCTTCGGCAATTCCAGCCACCGCGACATGGCACTGCTGACACTCACGTCGCTGAGCGCACCGGAATTCCGTGACCCGGCACTGGCGCTGATGCGCCGCATCATGCATGCCCCCAGCTTCCCCGAGGACGCGCTGACACGCCTGCGCACCCAGATGCTGCAAGGGCTGCGCATGCAGCAGCAGGTGCCCGGCCCGCAACTCAGCCGCGCTTTCAATGCACTGCTGTTCGGCGAGCATCCCTATGCCACGCCGTCCGGCGGCACGCCGGAGAGCCTGCCGGGCATCACCCGCGATGATCTGGTGGCCTACTACCAGCGCTACTACACCGCCCAGAACGCCGTGATCGCCCTGGTCGGCGACATCACCGAAGAGCAGGCCCGCGACATCGCCACGCAACTCAGCGACGCCCTGCCACAAGGCGAGCGCGCCGTGCGCCTGCCCGTTGCGCAGACACTCACCGAGCGCCACACCACGCACATCGACTTCCCGTCGTCGCAGACTCACATCTCGCTGGGCAACCAGCTGATCAGCCGTGGCCACCCGGACTATGTACCGTTGTATGTGGGCAATCACATCCTCGGCGGCGGCGGTTTCAGCGCCATCCTGATGGATGAGGTGCGGCAAAAACGCGGCCTCGTGTACGGCGTCTATTCCGGTATCTCACCGATGGCTTCCGGTGGCCCCTTCACCGTCAGCCTGCAAACCGCCAACGACAACGCCGACGCTGCGCTGAAACTGACACTCGAACTGATCAGTGATTTTGTGGCCAACGGCCCGACGGACGAACAACTGCAACTGGCGGTGGACGACCTCACCGGCAGTTTTGCCCTGGCCACCGCCTCCAACAGCGACATTGTCGGCCAGCTGGGCGCCATCGGCTTCTATGACCTGCCGCTGGATTACCTGGATACCTTCCAGCAGGCGATCAGCGATGTCAGCGCCGGGGACATCCGCGACGCCTTCCAGCGTCATCTGGTGCCCGACAACCTGGCCATCGCCAGCATCGGCCCCCGCGCCCCGGACCCGGCACGCGCCAGTGAGACGCCGGTAAACGACAGCGCCCCGGCGGACACCGCAGAATGACCGTCAGCAAGGGCAGCGTGCGCATCATTGGTGGCGAACATCGCGGCCGCAAACTGCAGTTCACCGACCAGGGCGGCGACCTGCGGCCCAGCGGCGACCGGATGCGCGAGACGCTGTTCAACTGGTTGCAGTTCGAGCTGCGTGATCGCCGCGTGCTCGACCTGTTTGCCGGCTCGGGCGTGCTGGCCGCCGAAGCGTTGTCGCGCGGCGCGGCGCACGCCGTGCTGGTGGAAAAAAAGCGCGAACGCGCTGCCGACCTGTCCCGCCAGCTCAAGCCACTGTTCGGGCAGCGGATCTTCATCCAGGCGGCCGATGCGCTGACCTGGCTGACGCGGGACATTCCCCAGGCCCCCTTTGATCTGGTGTTCATTGACCCGCCGTATGATCTGGGCCTGGCGGAGCCGGCCTGCGCCGCGCTGGAAAGGGAGCAGCTGCTGCTGCCCGATGCGCTGGTCTATGTGGAATCACGCCGGCACGACCCGGCGCCACAGGTCCCGGTCAGCTGGCAGTGTATAAAGGAAAAGACCGGCGGTGATGTCCGTGCACAGCTTTACCGGCGCCCACCACAGGACGCCTGAGCCGGGCACGCCACCGCTGCGAACAGATGTGGGGAGCATACTGATGAAGCAAATCGCAACCGCCATGGTCACCATGGCGCTGTTGAGCACCGGAGGTCCGGCCATGGCGGATATCGTCGTCAAGAAAGTCGCCTATGAGATTGATGGCGCCCCCTTTGAAGGGATGCTGGTCTATGACGACAGCCTGACCGGCGCCCGCCCCGGCCTGCTGATGATCCCGAACTGGATGGGCCCGACTGAGGACGCCGCCCGCAAGGCCGCGCGCGTGGCGGGGAACCGATATGTGGTGTTCGTGGCCGACATGTACGGCGCCGATGTGCGCCCGCAGAATCCGCAACAGGCGGCCCAGGCCGCCGGGGCCGTGCGCAGTAACCGGCCGATGATGCGTCGCCGTGCCGCCGCCGCACTGAACGTGCTGCGCCAGCAAGAACCGGACAGCCCGCAACTGAGCATCGACACCGACCGTGTGGGCGCCGTCGGCTTCTGCTTCGGCGGCAGCGGCGTGCTGGAACTGGCCCGCTCAGGCGAACCCCTGAACGGCGTGGTGTCGTTCCACGGCAACCTCGACACCCCCAGGCCGGAAGACGCCCGCGCTATTCAGACACCACTGCTGGTGCTGCACGGTGCCGACGATCCATACGTGCCGGCCGAACAGGTCGCCGCCTTCGAAGCGGAAATGCGCGCCGCCGAGGTGGACTGGCAACTGGTCAGCTTCGGCGGCGCGGTACATTCCTTTTCCGATCCCACTGCCGATTCCCCCGGCCAGGCGCAATACAACGCCAAAGTGGCCGGCCGTGCCTTCGACATGATGAACCTGTTCTTCGACGAGCAGTTCGGCCGCTGAGCATGCGCTTCAATCCCCACCCGCTGATCCGGTCACCGCACCTGCAAACCCTGTGGGGGCCATTGATGCGGCGGCACGCGCCGCTCGCCCGGCGCGAGGAACGTGTCACGCTGCGCGACGGCGACCACCTCTGGCTGGTCTGGGCCGGCCCGGTGCCCACCGCGGGCCAGACGCGCGTGCTGATCCTGCACGGCCTGTCCGGTAGCGCCGATTCGCATTACGCACGCGGCCTGCAAACCCACCTCGCCACCCTCGGCCTGCCCAGCGTGGTGATGAACGCACGCGGCACCGGCACCCGGCCCAACAATCTCGCGCGCGGCTACCACGCCGGTGAAACTGATGACGTGGCCGATGTGCTGGCGCACCTGCATCAGGCCGACCCGGCGGCGGCCATTCCGGTGGTGGGCTATTCCGTCGGCGGCAGCCGGTTACTGAATTACCTCGCTGACGAGACACCCGCGTATGTGCCGGCCGCCGTGGCGGTCTCGGTGCCGCTGTTGCTGGGGCCATGCTCGGAAAGGCTGGAACAGGGTTTTTCGAAAGTCTATCGGCGCAAACTGATCGACGAACTGATGACGCAACTGCGCCTGAAACAGGCGCACCTGCATCAACTCGCTCCGGATGAAGCCGACCGCCTGCGCGCGCTCGGCCCACTGGAAGGCGTTGGCAGCTTCCGCGATTTCGACAACCGCTTTGTCGCGCCGCTGCACGGCTTTGCCGATGCGGACGACTACTACCAGCGCGCCAGCGCCGGGCCGAAGCTCGCACGCGTGCGCACGCCCACGCTGGTGATTCATGCGCTGGATGATCCGTTCATGGTGCCGGAGGTCGTGCCGGCCCCGGATCAGATCAGTGCGGCGGTGACGCTGGACGTGCAGCCGCACGGCGGACATGTGGGATTTGTCGGCGGCACGGCGCGCCGGCCTGAGTATTGGCTGGAGCGGCGCATCCCGGCGTTCTTTGCCCGCCGGGCAGTGCGGGGCTTTTGAGCCACCCCGCAACGGGCCGGTGCAACCTCAGAAGAACAGCTTCGCCATCAGGTACGGCGACGTACGCGAATAGTCACCGCCCGCCGGATCGTCATAGCGCGCGTGCTCCAGGCGAATGCCTGCCTGCAACTGCCCCTTGTTCAGCACATCGAACAACAGGTCGGTCTGCGCCAGGATATTGGTGCCGAAATCATCAGTGGATTTCACCAGCACCAGCCCATCGAAATGCGCGCCCAGGCGGCCAATGTCGAACGGCGCCAGCCAGACCACGCGGGTCAGCCATTTGGTGCCGTCATCGACATTGGTCTTGCGGGCCAGGAAATCGATCTCGAAGAACTGCGTACCGGGGATGGCCAGGTCCAGGGAGATACCGGCGTTGTCCGAATAGAAATTACCGTAGCTGGCCTGCTCGCGCCGGTATGAGAAGTACACATTGCGCACGAATGCCTCACCATCGGCGATATTCTTCAAGCCCGGCAGGAACAGGCGCGGCTGGTAGACAAAGAAAGTATGCTGTTTGGTGTCTGCACCAAACGATCCGGAACCATTGCCGCCCACGTCTGCGCCGTGGAACAGGTCCAGATTGATATAATTGTCGCCGTATTCCCAACCGCCGAAATGCTCCGCGCGGAACACCGTCAGGTCTTCATCTGCCGTACCGTAGCCGTTGAAGACATCCGCCTCGGCGTTGTTGGTGGTAAACAACTGCACGTTGGTGATCGAAAAGGTTTCCGCCTGGGCCAGACTCACGCAGCCAAGACAGGCCAACAGAGACAGGCCGGCGACATGGCGCAAGGTCCGGACGAGAGTGTGTGTTGTCGTTTTCATGATGCAGGTCCTTTTTTTGTTAGAGAACAGTGTTGGAACCAGGTTGCAGTTACCAGACGCCAGGCAAAGCCATCCCGTGGCGGATCGGTGACCCGATCCGCGCTGTCTGTCAGCGGGAATGGCGCCGGGCGGCGCTTAATGCACGGCGGCGTACATGATCTTTTCTTCCGTGGCCTGGTCGGGGCGGAACTCTTCCACCACACGGCCCTGGCGCGTGACCAGGATGCGGTCCGACAGCGACAGGATTTCCGGCAGGTTGGAGGAAATGACCCAGACCACCAGGCCGTCATCGGCCAGTTGGTTGATCAGTTGATGAATCTCGGCAATGGCGCCAACATCCACGCCGCGAGTCGGCTCATCAAAAATGATCACGCGCGGCTTTTGCACCAGTGATTTGGCGATCACCACTTTCTGCTGGTTACCACCGGACAACTCAATCACCCGTGCATCGCCGCTGATGGCGCGCACGTTCAGCGACTTGCGCCAATGCTCGGCCACCGTGGCCACTTCACGGTAGGTAATCACCTTCGGCACCGGCTCGGCAGAGGCCAGCTTGCCGGCAAAGATATTTTCCGAGATCGACAAGGTTTCGAAAAAGCCTTCCAGCTTGCGGTCTTCCGTCACATACATGATGCCGTCACCCACGGCGGGGCGCGGCGTGCGGTAGCGCACCGGCTTGCCGTCGAGGAACACTTCACCACCGTGCAGGAAATCACGCTTCACCACACCGGCAATGACTTTTGCGGTTTCCGTGCGCCCGGAACCGACCAGCCCGAACATGCCGGTGACCTGCCCCTCGTACAACGAGAACGCGGTATTCTTCACCATGCTGCCCATCGACAGGTTCTGGATACTCAGCACTTTGCGCCCGGCAGGCCGCGGCGTGCGATGCGCACCGATACCACTGTACAACTCACCGGAGAGATCGCGGCCCACCATCGCCTTGATAACGGCATCCTGGGTCAGCTCCGCCGCCGGCGCGGTCAGCACATGTTCGCCGTCACGCAGCACGGTGATACGATCCGAAATGGCCAGCGCTTCTTCCAGCGCATGGGAAATGAACACAATCGCCACGCCCTGCTTTTTGAGGCGTTCCACCAGGCCGAAGAAGTGGTGCTTTTCTTCCGGCGTCAGGGTGGCGGTCGGTTCGTCGAAAATAATCAGCCGCGCCTTGTGCTGCAACGCGCGTGCGATTTCCACCATCTGCCGTTCGGCAGCGCCCAGTTGCGACACCAGCTTGGTCGGCTCGACGTTGAAGTTCAGCGTCTGCAAAAACTGCTGCGCCGAAATGTACAGCCCGCGCAGCCGGTTGAAGAATGGCTCACGCCCCAGATACAGGTTTTGCGCTACCGTCAGCGACGGCACCAGGCTGGTTTCCTGAAACACCATGGCGAAGCCGTGGCGCAGTGCCTCATTCGGGGTTTCAAAACGCATCGGCTTGCCGTCGATCAGCAGGCTGCCGGCGGAGGGCACGACCGCCCCGGCCATCATTTTCGTCAGGGTGGATTTGCCGGCACCGTTTTCACCCAATAGCGACAGCGTTTCGCCCGGGTAGATACTCAGGCTGACATCCTTGATCGCGGGCACGCCGCGATATTCTTTGGTGATGTTGCGCAGTTCGATCAACGGTTTCATCAGGCATCCCCCGACACATCGCCCGGCAGGCCCAGAATGCAGTGGCCGCCCTGGCTGGCAATCAGTAACCGGCCATCATGTTCCAGTGCGCTGGTGACGCCATGGCGATGGCCGTCGGCACGGCTGTGCAGGCTGAAACGCGGTTGCCACTGTTCATCCAGCCGCACCAGCAGGCCGCAGGAGCGGGTCGGCGCCCAGGGTTTGAGAATGCCCATGGACTTGATCGCGCCCCCTTGCAGCGGCTCGCGGAAATCCCGACCGCTCTCCAGTGCGGGCGCGACCCAGAAGCGTTCATCGATCTCGCTCATCATGCGCAGGCGGTAGGCTTTTTCCCGCAGTACGAATTCCACCAGTTGGCTGCGTGGCGCAAACAACGCCAGCCAAGCCCCGCCATCGGCGGTCGGCGTCATGCGGCCCGGGTAACCCGGCAGGTCGGAGAGCAGCACGTCTGTTCTCTGGCCGGCCAATTTGATCAGGCGATGGCGCCAGCTTTCCGCCACCACCAGCGCGCCATCGTCACCGCGCGCGATGCCCGCCGGCCAGGCCAGCCTTGACGCCAGGCGGCTACTGTCGCCACGCGCCAGGTCCAGCCGCCACACGCTGCCACTGGCGCCGCGGGCCATCAGGTCGCGCTTCCATTCTGTGCAGCGATGCTGTGCCGAGCCTTCCAGCACGATCAGTGCATTGTCGCCGTCGGCCAGCAGTGCCGTCGGGCAGAACCCCCGGTATTGCCCCAGCCCGGTCAGGGCACGGCTGGTGGTCCCCTCCACACACAACAACTGGCCATCGACCAGGGCCACCACCAGCCGTTGGTCCGGCAGGGCCACCATCGCCGCCACGGCGGCTTCAAACTGCATCCAGGGCGTCAGCGTGCCCTGCACCGGATCAAGTTGCAGCACCCGGTTACCACTGCTGCACAACACCCTGTTGCCGTGTTGCAGCAGGTTGTCCGGTTTCGCCAGTTGCGCCAGTGCCGGCGCCTGTTCCAGCACCGTGTTCGGCAGCAGCGCGCCATCCATCGGCGGCAACGTCACCGCCGCCTCGCCTCGCCCGAGCAGGCGGTCCGTGGCGCGCCGCAGCATCGCAGTCATGGCTGTCATTTCACGCCTCCCCAATAGCTCGTCATGCCGGTCCATTCCGGGTCGGCATCGTCGAGCCGGTATTTGCCAATCCGGTTATTGAGCAGACCGCCCAGATACAGGTAGCCCTTGTGTTCGCGCATGGAAGTAATCATCGGGTGGTTTTCGCCGCCCAGGTCCCACAGCGTGTCGCGCACCGTGCCGTGTTCGTCGAACTTGATCACGCAGCCGGTGTTGATGTTCGGGAAAATAAGTTCCTGCGGCGAAATACGGCGCGCCATGCGGCGGCGGAAGCCGGGCATTTTCAGCGCCAGGTCCATCGACGGCGTGCGCATGCCCACCAGCGCCAGCCAGTAGCTGCCGTCGGAGGCACGGTTGATGTTGTCGGGGTAGCCGGGCAGATCATCGATCACCGTTTCCACGGTGCCGGCGCGCGGGCCGTCGAACCAGTAGCGGCTGATGCGGCAGGCCCAGGTTTCGGCAAAGAAGAACGACTGGCCGTCGTGCGCCATGCAGATGCCGTTCGGGAAAATCAGGTTGCGCAGCACGGTTCGGGTGCGGCCCGTGGCCGGGTCGTAGCAGATGATGCGGCCATTGCCCCGGCTTTCGAGCGCGTCGTAGGCCCAGTTGGACATGCCGTAGCGGATGGTGGCTTCACTGAAGAACACGCGGCCGTCCGGTGCCACGTCCAGGTCATCGGCCAGTTTCAGGCGCGAATCGTCGATGATCGACCAGGGTGTGCGGTTGGTTTCGTCGGTCATCTTCTGGATGTCGCCGGCCGGGGTGATCCGGTACAGGCCCATGCCCGCCACACACACCAGCAGATTGCCGTCGCGGTCGAACGCCAGGCCCAGCGGATGGCCGCCGGTATGGGCGAACAGTTCCGGCTGGTCATAATGCGGTGCGCGGAAGCGCACGATGTCACCGAAGCGGGTGCCGGTGTACAGATGACCATCGGCGTCGAAAATGACATCTTCCGGCCCTTCCACTTCACCCAGCCCGATCAGCTCGACATTGCGCAGCTTGTCGTTCTGCGCATACGGGGAAGCGGAGCCCGGGTCAGTATCCGGGCAGGGCGGCAACGCCAGATAGGCCGGTGACACATACACCTTGGCCAGCAGTTTGTAGCGGTTTTTCAGCCAGCGCACATCGATGGCAATGGCCGCCAGCAGAATAATGCCCAGTGCCAGCGGCGCCGCGCCGCTTTGAAACCCCAACCGCACCAGGCCATTGGTGATCAGCAACACAATCACCGCACCCATCAGCCCTTTCGCTGCGGAACCGCGTCCGCCGCCGAGGCTGTTGCCGCCCACGACCGCCGCGGTCAGCGCCATGATTTCAAGGCCGATGCCGGTGTCGGAGCCGGCGCTGTTGAGGCGGGCGGCAAACAGCGCACCGGCCACGCCACACAGGGCGCCGGAGATGACGTAACTGATGCAGACCATGCGCCGCACGGGGATGCCGACGTTATAGGCGGATTTGCGCGAACCACCGATGGCCATGATGTGCCAGCCCGGCCGCGTGCGGCTGAGAAACAAATGCACAACCCCCACCAGGACCAGCGCCAGCAGGAAGCTGAACGGGATGCCGAGTGGTGAGCCGATACCGATATATTCCCACAGCGCCGATTCCGGCATGGCCATGGAAATATCCACGGCGTAACGCAGCAACAGCATGTCCACCAGCGCCCGCACCAGGATCAGTGTCACCAGTGTGGTGATGAAGGCCCGCAATCGCAGGTAGCCGATCAGGATACCGTTGAGCAGGCCCACTGCCGCGCACGCCAGGATCACCAGCGGCACCGCCACCCCCACCGGCAGGCCGGCCAGATTCATCAGGTACAGCGCGACAAAATTGCCCAGTGCATAGTTGGAGCCCACACTGAGATCAATCCCGCCGCCGACCATCACGATCATCATGGCCATGACGATGAACAGGAATTCCCCGAGCTGACGGGTGGTGTCACTCATGCTCGACAGGGAAAAGAAATCCGGTATCACTTGGCCGAACACCAGGATCGTCGCCAGCAGCGCCAGAAACGGCACCGTGTTGTCGATCCAGTTCTTCGACAGGATTTCCCCCACCACATGGTCCGGAATGTACTTGTTCCGCCACCGGGTCAATGTTTCTTGCACCGACATGCTGTCGTTCTCCTTACTGCCTGGCTGCTACGGCGTGCGTGATGGCAGGCACTTATTTGTAATCGCTGAGTTTCCAGCAGGAATCGTCGCGCAGGTTGTCGGCATCAATGACCCGCACCGCCGTGGTGCGATCCAGCCGTTCACCGCCGGGGCGGATGTCTTCGGTCAGGATCTTGCGCACCAGCTCCGCGATATCGGTGGACTGCTCGCGCACGTTGTAGGTCATGTATTTGTCGAAGGTGCCGTTGGCGATATTGTCGCAGGCAGCGGTCTGTTCGGTGCCACCATTGGTAATCAGCAGCACGTCTTCTCCGCCACGCTGGCGCCGGATGGCGGCGGCAGAACCGACCGCCTGGCCGTCCCAGAAATCGATTACCGCGCACAGGTCCGCATGCTGCTTGAGCACCGTGTCGGTGATCGCGCGCGCCTGGGACGGGTCCCAGTTGGCCGCCTGGCTGGAGACCACGCGAATGTCATCACGGCCTTCCAGTACCTCATTGATGCCCTGCATCTGGTAGACGCTGGAGGCCGAGGTCAGCGGCCCCTGCACGAGGCTGATCTTGCCGGAACCGCCGCTACCGTCACCGCAGGAGGCCACGGCGGATTCCGCCATCGCCTTGCCGATGCCAACCCAGTCCGCACCGACAAACGCCGTCGTCTCGACGCTGGAGCGCATATTGATCTGCAAGACCGGGATACCTTCGTTCTCAGCGCGACGCAGCAGGCGTGCGTAGGACTGCACGTCCGGGTTCTGCACCATCAGGATGTCCGGCTTCTGGGAAATCAGCGACACCAGTGCCTGGGCGCCGGTGGCGGTGCTCCAGTTCGGATCGCGCACAATGATTTCCAGGCCTTCCGGCTCCAGTTCTTTTTTCAGCATGTTGTACCAGCCGTCGGTGAGGTCGTACCCGAGCGAGGTCGGCACAAATGCCAGGGTCTTGCCGGCCAGCGGCTTGTCATCGGCCAGTGCGTTACCCGACAGGCAGGCCACGGCTACGGCAGAAGCAATCAGTGTGCGGGCTTTATTCTTCATATCATTTCTCCGGCTACGTCGTAGGCAATAAAGGCGCGCTCAGATATCGCCCTGCTGGGCGGTCTGTTCATCACGCGGGTTGATCAGGCTGTCGAAAATCAGCGCCGCAAGCAGGATGGCGCCCTTGATGAAATTCTGGACGGTGTACTCGATATTCATGATCGTCATGCCGTTGAGCAGGATACCGATCAGCAGCGTACCGACAATCACGTTGCGCACGCCGCCCTTGCCGCCGCTGAGGCCGATGCCGCCAAGCACCACCACCAGGATGACGTCGTAGATCATGGTCGAGTTGACGATGCGGGTGTTCATCGAATCCACCGAGGCGGCCGTCACCAGGCCGGCGGCAAAACCGATCAGCGCGGTCACGCCGTATTGCATCACCAGCATCGGGCGGGTCGGCACACCGGTGATGCGTGCCGCCTGGTAGTTGTCCCCCATGTAATAGGTGTAGCGGCCAAAACGGGTATAGCGCAGCACCAGCGTGGCAACCACAGACAGCAACACGAACACGATGACGGGGGCAGGAATGCCGAACAGTTCGCCCTGGCCCAGCGCGCCGAACCAGCCTGGGTCGGCAGGCATATACACCACATCCACGGGGATCAGGGCGATGCGGCCAAAGCCATACACCAGTGTGCCCATGGCCAGGGTGCAGAACAGCGCCGGAATTTCCGCGTAGGCGATCAGCCAGCCGTTGATGATGCCGATACCCAGCGCCATCAGCATGCCGTACAGCAGCGCAGCCTCGATGCTCACCCCGTCGCGGATCAGTGTGAGCGACCAGGCTACCGAGATCGCCATGGTGGCAATCAGCGACAGGTCGATACCGCGGCCAATCACCACCAGCGCCATGGCCAGCCCGAGCACCCCCAGTACGGAGACGTTGTAGAGCAGGCCCAGCAGGTTGTCGACTGAGGCGAAGCCGGTCAGCGAGAAACTGAATACCGCGAACAGCAGCACCGCCAGCAGGAAAACGATTTTTTCCTGCGTCAGTGACAGCAGTTGCCCACGGGCAAGACGGGAAAACACATTATTGTTGCGCATTGTTATCCTCATTCATTAACAGACAGGCGACGACACGTCAGTCGAACTCTGCCTTGCGCCGCTCGGCAAATGCCTGCAAACCGCGGCGCGCATCCTCACTGGTAAAGGCTTCCTGCCCCAGCACAGCTTCCCGGGCGAAGGCGTCCTGCCAGGGCAGGTCACTCAGCTCGCAGACAGCACGCTTGATCAATTGCACCGCTTGCGGGCTCAATGCCGCGATGCGCTCCGCCAGCGCCAGCGCGGCAGGCAACACCTGATCCGCCGGCACGACCTGATTGAGCACCCCCATCTCCAGCAATTGCGCGGCGCTGAAACGATCCGCCGTGAGCAACAGTTCCATCGCACGCGCATAAGGAATCTGCCGCGCCAGACGCACCAGTGTGCCGCCGGCAGGGACCACACCAATGCCAGGCTCCGGCAGTGCGAATTGCGCCTCCGCGGCGGCAATGCGCAGATCCGTCGCCAGCATGATTTCAAAGCCGCCGCCCAGGCACAGGCCATTGATGGCTGCGATCACCGGCTTGGTAATACGGCCGGTTTTCATGTGTGCCGCATCCCATTCGGAAATATCGAAACGGCCGCTGGCCAGCGCCGGGATCGATTCCGTCAGATCCGCGCCGACACAGAATGCGCGCTCGCCAGCGCCGGTGAGCACGATCACGCGCACTGCGTCATCCTGCTGCGCCCGTTCAAACGCGGCGCCCAGGGCGTCATACATGGCCAGCGTCAGCGCATTGAGTTTTTCCGGGCGATTGAAATGCACCAGCGCAATGCGTCCGTGCGTTTCATAGCGAATCGGCTGCTCGCTCATATCACGCCCTCCTGACGCAGCCCGTCCAGCGCCTCGTCGGACAAGCCGAGCCAGTCGCGCAGCACGGCATCCGTGTGTTGCCCCAGCGTCGGCGCCGCGCCGGCCACCTGCGCCGGCGTGGCAGAGAGCTTGATCGGCGAACCAAACACCTCAAACTGCGCGCCACCGAGCAGCGCCTGCGTCATCATGCCGCGCGCGAGAATGTGGGGATCGGTCACTACCTCGGCGATGTTCTTGATCGGGGACAGCGGGAAACGATCACCGGCGATGACTTCCAGCTCGGCCTTGGTGCGGGTGGCAAACCAGCGCTCCACCGCCGGGCGCACATGTGCCTCGTAGGTATCTGCGTCAAAACGCTGTTCCATGGTTTTCAGATCAGGGTGATCCAGCAATTCCGGCTCGCCAAACGCCAGGCAGGCCTCGCGCCAGAACTTGTCGGTGTAACCCCCGAAAAACACATGGCCGTCCTGGCACGGGAAACGGCCATAGGGGCGCACGAATGGGTGATCGTTGCCCAGCGGGCCAGGAATGTCGCCCTTGCAGGTGTAGTTCACCACCGCGTTTTCCGTCAGCGACATCACCGCATCCTGTTGCGAGACATCCACCATCTGCCCCTCGCCGGTGCGCTCTACTTCACGCAGCGCAGCCAGTGTGCCGATCACGGCATACAGTGATGCGGCCAGGTCACCGATGATGGTGCCGACGCGGGTCGGCTCACCCACCGGGCCATTGATCGACCACAGACCACCGGCCGCCTGGGCGCTGTTGTCATACGCCGGCAATGATGAATTGGGTCCGACCTGGCCGAAGCCGCTGATGCCGGTGTAGATAAGGCGCGGGTTCACCTCACGCAGGACGTCATACCCCAGCCCGAGGCGCGCCATGACACCGGGGCGGAAGTTTTCCACCACCACGTCGGCCTTGCGCACCATTTGCAGAAACACCTCGCGCGCCGCCGGCTGTTTCAGGTCCAGCGTGACGCCCTCCTTGTGCCGGTTGTATTGCGCAAAGAAGCCGCTTTGCCGGCCTTGCGCCGCGTCCACGAACGGCGGGAAGTCGCGCACATAATCCGGGTCGGACGGGTTTTCAATCTTGATCACCCGCGCGCCGAGGTCCGCCAGCATCATGGTGCAGTACGGCCCCGCCACCACGCGGGTCACGTCCAGCACTACGATGCCGCTGAGCGGCCCCGGGCGTTGCGCTTGCGATGTATTCTGTGAATCGTGCATAGCCAGACTCCAGCGCTTTTATTTTGCAGCGCGCTTTTCTTTCAACAGCGCTTCTGCGCGATCGGTTCGAACGTCTTTTTCCTGCACCATGACCCGCACCACCCAGTCGACTTCCTCGCCCTCGGCGCCGGCCAGCAGGGCAATGTTGCGGGCATGCAGGCTCATGTGGCCGCGCTGGATACCTTCGGTGGCCAGCGCACGCAGCGCACCCAGGTTTTGCGCCAGGCCGACGGCCGTGGTGATTTCCGCCAGTTCCTGCGCGTTGCCCACATCCAGGATGCGCAGTGCCAGGCGTGCCAGCGGATGCGTCTTGGTCGCACCACCCACCAGCCCCATGGCCAGCGGCAACTCCAGCGTGCCGACCAGATCACCGTCGCGGTTTTTCTCCCAGGTGCTCAGGGAAGTGTACTGCCCGTGCCGGCAGGCATAGACATGGGCGCCGGCTTCCACCGCACGCCAATCGTTGCCGGTGGCCACCACCACCGGGTCGATACCGTTCATGATGCCCTTGTTGTGCGTGGCCGCCCGGTACGGGTCAATCGCGGCCAGCGTGTAGGCATCAATAATACGCTCCACCACTTCGCTGCCGTCGTAATCGCTGCTGGACAGCGACGCCGCGCGGATCGTCACCTGGGCTCGCGCCAGCCGCAGATCCGCGAGATTGGAGAGGATGCGCAGGCGCACACGCCCACCGGTGAGCTGCTCGATCAGGGGGGCCACCGATTCCGCCATGGTGTTGACAGTGTTCGCCCCCATGGCATCGCGCACATCCACCAGCAGGTGCAGCACCAGCATGGCGCCACGGCCGCTGTCGGCAAACCGGTGTACTTCGATGTCGCGGCAACCGCCACCCAGGCGGTTGAGCACCTGATCCTTGCGGTTGGCCAGCTCGATGATCTCGTCACGATGACGCAGCAACGTCAGGCGGGCGTTGTCAGGATCAGCCACGCCCAGCACCTGCACCTGCGCGCGCATCATCGGCGCGGTACTGGAGGTACGGAAACCGCCGGTCTCACGCGCCAGTTTGGCCATATAGGAGGCGGCCGCGACCAC
Organism: Alcanivorax sp. S71-1-4; assembly: GCF_009846755.1. Taxonomy (GTDB): domain Bacteria; phylum Pseudomonadota; class Gammaproteobacteria; order Pseudomonadales; family Alcanivoracaceae; genus Isoalcanivorax. The sequence goes on along the minus strand of NZ_AQOR01000001.1, from coordinate 109,193 downwards.
GGAGGGCTCTTCCACCACCATCGGCACCAGCACATCGCGCCCGTTGACCGTGAAATTTGCCGCCACACCCATCGGCAACTCGAATTTGCCGACCACGTTTTCGATCATGCCGTCGGCCAGCGACAGCGGCAGCGCGGACGGCTCGCTGAGCAGCGCCGCGTCTTCGTCATTCAGGCCCGCCCGTTCACACAACCGCGCCAGACGCTCCGCAGGCGGTAACGCGCGAAAATTCGGAATCCGGGAATCTGTTGTGGCCACTGGCCCCTCCGTACTGGTGCGTTGTTGGCATCTCATCGGCATCGCTCGCCGATCTGTTCACGAGCTCCACCCTACGCGCGCCCCGGCCAGGAATTGGGTACAGTTTGGCGCAACACCCGGCCACTTTTTCATTCCCGGAAAATACGATAACTCACTGATATACATTATTATTCTGTGGTTTCTCCTGAAGATGAAACAGATCAAGGGAACAGTTTCTGGTACAGATAACGGGAAGTGAGAAGGAAAGTAACAAGCAGATGATGTCACAGTAACAGTATCTGTGTTGTTTGGCCGTCGCGCGCATCGTGGAGGCCAGCCAGAGGCCGGCGAGGTCAGACGCGAAAAGCGCTCGGCCATTCTCCAAAAAAAAGAGGCAGCGTCTCCGCCACCTCCATCCAAACCCGGCGTACAGCCGGCAGGCAGTTGATGATCAGCGCATCAGCGCACGCCCCACGGCGGACGCGCTATCCCGGCCGAGGGCGCGGGAAATGAAATCCCCCACCTGTACCAGGCGGGGCAGGTCCACACCGGTTTTCATACCGAGGCCATGCAGCAGGTACAGCACATTTTCCGTGGCCACATTGCCCGTCGCACCGCGTGCATACGGGCAGCCTCCCAAACCCGCCACCGAGGTGTCGAATACGCGCACGCCGGCTTCCAGCGCCGCCATGACATTGGCCACGGCCATGCCGTAGGTATCGTGGAAATGCCCGGCCAGGGCCTGTACGGGCAGCGTCGTGGCACACGCCTGCAACAGCGCACGAATGTGCGCCGGTGTGGCCGCGCCGATGGTGTCACCGAGGCTGACTTCATGGCAGCCCTGTTCCAGCAGCCATTGCACCACCGGCACCACCGTCGAGGGCGCCACGTCGCCATCGTAGGGGCAGCGCACCACACAGGAGACATAACCGCGCACACGCAACCCGGCGGTGCGGGCCGCTTCGATCACGCCTTGATAACGCACCAGGCTCTCACGCACGCTGCACTGGATATTGCGTTGCGAAAAGCCCTCCGAAGCGGACACAAACACGGCGATCTCGCGGCAACCCACGCTCAGCGCCTGTTCCAGCCCGGTCATGTTCGGCACCAGCACCGGCAGGCTGATATCCGACAACGACGGCAGGCTGCGCACCACCTGCGCGGTGTCCGCCATGGCAGGCACCCGGCGCGGCGACACGAATGCCCCGACTTCGATGGCGGACAGCCCGCAGGCGGCCAGCCGCGTAATCAGCTCGACTTTTGTTGCGGTGTCCGGGTAACGGGCTTCATTCTGCAGTCCGTCCCGTGGCCCGACTTCCACCAGGCGCACGGCATCGCCCGTCAGGGCGGAAGGCGCCGGCGCAATCATCGCCGCCGCCATGGCATCTGTTTCGGTCATTGTTGTTATCTCGTCTGACACTCGGCAAAAGGCCGCATCAGGCGTTACAGTAGCCGGCCATGGGTACACATTAGGGTACAGTTTGCAGGAACAGTGCCCACACGCCGGTAACAGGAACCTCCGAATGGCACTCTCCAAACCCGAGCAGATCGCGCAACACATCAGCCAGCAAATCAAATCCGGCGTGCTGACACGCGGTGAAAAGCTGCCGTCGATACGCAACTACGCGATGCTGTACGGCTATGCCAAGAATACGGTGATCACGGCATTTGAAATGCTCACTGCCGCCGGCTATATCGAACCTCAGCATGGCCGAGGTTTTTACGTGACTGGCGGCAAGGCCCGACGCACCGAGGATGACGGCCTGTCCATCAACCGGGCCATGGACACCATCTGGCTGATGCGCCAGCAACTGATCAAGGACCCGAAGCACCAGCATCCCGGCGACGGTTTTCCCCCCAAGGACTGGCTGATGGACATGCGGCTGGATAAATTCCATCGTCAGGTGGTGCGCACCGGCGTCACAACGCTGTTCCGCTATGGCAACCGCTACGGCTATGAACCCTTGCGCGAACAACTGGTGCGGCGCCTGGCCGGCTACGGTATCGCGGCCACCATGAAGCAGATTGTGACCACGCACGGCGCCAACGAGGCGCTGGATCTGGTGATCCGCCACCAGGTGATTCCGGGGGAACCCGTGCTGGTGGATGAGCCCGGCTACTATCCGCTGTTCGGCAAGTTGCGTTTGCACGGTGCTGAAGTCATCGGCATTCCCCGCCTGACCGACGGGCCCGACATCCAGGTACTGGAACAGGTCCTGCGCAAACGCAAGGCGCGCTTCTTTTTCACGCAGTCTTGCGGCCATAACCCCACCGGCACCGACCTTTCCGCAGCAAAAGCCGACCGCCTGCTGGCACTGGCGCGGCAATACGACCTGCTCATCATCGAGAACGACGCGCTGGCTGATTTCAAGCCCAGCTCGGCGGTAAAACTGTCCGCGCTCGACCAGTTGCGGCGCACTTTGTACATCGGCAGCTTTTCGAAATCCGTTTCCGCTTCCCTGCGCATGGGCTTCATTGCCTGCGACCCGCCACTGGCCGACAGCCTGGCCGACCTGAAGATGCTGCTGCATGTCAGCAACTCCGAGTACAGCGAACGGGCCGTGGAAGTGATTCTGAGGGAAGGCAATTTCCTGCGACATGTGCAGCGCCTGCAACAGCATGCGCACGACGCCACCCTGCAAGCGGTGCAGACACTGCATACGCTCGGCGCGGAAGTGTTCCACGTGCCACGTGAAGGGTTATATCTCTGGGCCCGTTTCCCCAGCGCGCCGGACAGCCTGGCCCTGGCGCGCGAGTTGCTCGCGCATGACATGATGCTCGCCCCCGGCGCGTTCTTTTGTGTCGACAGCCAGCACCGCACGCCCTGGTGCCGCTACAATATTGCCGAAGTCATCAAGCCCTCCTTCAGCCACACATTGCACACCTATCTGGATAACCAGAAGACAAACTGATCAGGCCCCGGCCACCTCCAGCAAGGTATCGTGGAAGGCCTGCGCTGCCACCGACAGGGTGTCACCGGCGCGGGTCAGCAATCCCACCGGCTGCTCGATCACTGGCGCCGCCAACTCAATGCAGCGCGCCCCCAGTTCGTGCATCTGCTGCCGGCATAACGCGGGCACCGCACTCACCCCGAGCCCGCAGGCGACCATGCGCCCGACCGTGGTCAGTTGATGACTCTCGATCTCCACCGGCAATGACAGCCCGTGTGCGGCCAGACGCGCTTCCAGCAACGCACGCACCGCCGAGGGCGCCTGCAAGGCAATGAAGGGCCGCCTCAGCAGCGTAGCCCAATCGGTGCCCGGCTCCATCGCCAGCGGATCATCCGCCGCCACCACCGCCAGAAAGCGGTCGATGTACAACGGCGTGAAGTGCAGGCCCCCTCCCTGTGCCGGCGCAAAGGCAATACCCACTTCCACCCGGCGTTCCTGCACCATTTCCAGTACGCGCTCGTTGATCACATCGTGTACACGAATGCGGATGTCGGGGTAACGCTCCCGAAACACCCGCAACACCGGCGGCAACAGGTTGCCGGCAAACGACGGCATCGCCGCCACCGACACATGCCCCTGTTGCAGCGCAAAGCGCTGCCGCAACTCCTGCTCGGTGCGCGACCACTCCGCCAGCAGGCGGCGCGCCAGTGGCAGCAGCGCCTCGCCTTCGGGTGTCAGGCTGACACTGCGCGTGGTGCGGCTGAACAGCCGGCCGCCGAGCTGGTCTTCCAGGGCCTTGATGGTCAGGCTCAGGGCCGATTGCGACAGATGCAGTTGTTCGCAGGCCTGGGCAAAACTCAGGGTCTGGGCCACGGCGAGGAAGGCACGGAGTTGTTTGAGGGTCATGGCAGTATCGGCATTAATTGGTTTTCCTGGATAATTACCCAGAAAAACAAACTTAACAAATAAATCGCCCGCCGCAACACTGCCTGAAGACCCATAACAACCAGAGGCAGAACAGTGGCGGGATTCGATAAACGCGTCGCCTCCGTGCAGGAGGCGCTCGACGGCCTGCAAGACGGCATGACCCTGATCGCCGGCGGCTTCGGCCTGTGCGGCATCCCCGAGAACCTGATCCAGGAAATCCGCCGGCGCGGCACCCGCGACCTGACCGTGGTTTCCAACAACTGCGGCGTGGACGGCTTCGGCCTCGGCGTGCTGCTGGAGGACCGCCAGGTCCGCAAGATCATCGCCTCCTATGTGGGCGAGAACGCGCTGTTCGAGCGGCAGATGCTCGACGGCAAGCTGGAGGTCGAGCTGACCCCGCAGGGTACGCTGGCAGAAAAAATGCGGGCCGGCGGCGCCGGCATTCCTGCCTTCTACACCGCCACCGGCTACGGCACGCCCGTGGCCGAGGGCAAGGAGACACGCGAATTCGATGGCCGCCACTATGTGCTGGAGCCGGCCATCCGCGGCGACTTTGCCATCGTCAAAGGCTGGAAAGCCGACTGGTACGGCAACGTCATCTACCGCCACACGGCACAGAATTTCAATCCGCTGGTGGCCACCGCCGGCCGCATCACTGTGGTCGAGGTGGAAGAGATCGTCCCGCCCGGCACGCTGCCGCCGGACCAGATCCACACCCCCGGCATCTACGTGGACCGGCTGCTGTGCGGCCGGTTCGAGAAACGCATTGAGCAGCGCACGCTGTCAGCCTGACCCACGGGGAATTCCATGACTCTGACACGCGAACAGATGGCGCGCCGCGTCGCGCGCGAATTGCAGGACGGCTTCTACGTCAACCTGGGCATCGGTATCCCGACGCTGGTGGCCAACTACATTCCCGAGGGCATGCAGGTGATGCTGCAATCGGAAAACGGCCTGCTCGGCATGGGGCCGTTCCCCACCGAAGCCGAGCTGGACGCCGACATGATCAATGCTGGCAAGCAAACGGTGACTGCGCTGCCCGGCGCCTCGATTTTTTCCTCGGCGGAATCCTTCGCCATGATCCGTGGCGGGCATATCGACCTGACCGTGCTCGGCGCGTTTGAAGTCGATGTGCAGGGCAACATCGCCTCGTGGATGGTGCCCGGCAAGCTGATCAAGGGCATGGGCGGTTCCATGGATCTGGTGGCCGGCGCCGACAACATCATCGTCACCATGACGCATTGCTCGAAAGACGGGCAATCGAAATTGCTGAGCGAGTGCTCCCTGCCGCTGACCGGCGCCGGCTGCATCCGTCGCGTGCTGACCGATCTCGCCTACTTGGAAATCATCGACGGCGCCTTCCACCTCAAGGAGCGTGCGCCAGGCGTCAGCGTTGAGGAAATTGCCGAAAAAACGGCAGGCAAGCTGGTGATCCCTGACCACGTCCCCGAAATGACCTTCGCTTGAACGGAGCCTACACCATGCATGACGCCGTGATTGTCGCCGCGACCCGCACACCCATCGGACGCTTCCAGGGCGGCCTGGCCAGCCTCAGTGGTGCCGAGTTGGGCGCTATCGTGATCCGGCGTCTGCTGGAAGACATGCCCTGCGTGCCAATTGATGAAGTGATCATGGGGCAGGTACTCACCGGCGGTGCCGGCCAGAACCCGGCCCGGCAGGCGGCCGTCCACGCGGGGCTGCCCCACGACGTGCCGGCCCTCACCCTGAACAAGGTCTGCGGCTCCGGCCTGAAGGCCGTGCAACTGGCCGCCCAGGCGATCCGTGCCGGGGACGCTACCGCCATCATTGCCGGCGGCATGGAAGGCATGAGCAACGCGCCCTACCTGCTGCCACGCGCCCGCACCGGGCTGCGCATGGGACATGGCGAAGTCGTCGACAGCATGATCAGCGATGGTCTGTGGGACGCCTTCAACGACTACCACATGGGCATCACCGCCGAGAATCTGGCCGAGCGCTACGGCATCGACCGCACCGCACAGGATGCCTTCGCCGCCGACTCCCACCGCAAGGCCATCGCTGCCCGGCAGGCCGGCGCCTTTCAGGCCGAGATCACCCCAGTGACGGTGCCTACCCGGCAAGGCGGGCAACGCGTCGACCATGACGAGCAGCCGCGCGACGACGTCACACCTGAAAGCCTGGCCGGGTTGCTCCCGGCCTTCCGCCCGACCGGCAGCGTCACCGCCGGCAATGCCTCCGCCCTGAACGACGGCGCCGCCGCCGTGCTGGTGATGAACGCCGACCACGCCCGCCAGCAGGGCCTGCCGATCCTGGCACGCATTACGGGCTACGCCAGTGCCGGGGTTGATCCCGCCGTGATGGGCATCGGCCCGGTCCCGGCCACCCGTCGCGCGTTGTCGATGGCGGGCTGGTCACTGGACGAGCTGGACCTGATTGAAGCCAACGAAGCCTTTGCCGTGCAGGCGCTGGCCGTCGGGCAGGCACTGGGCTGGGACAGTCGCAAGGTGAACGTCAACGGCGGTGCCATTGCACTGGGCCATCCCATCGGCGCCAGTGGTTGCCGGGTGCTGGTGACGTTGTTGCATGCGCTGCAACGGCGTGACGCGAAACGGGGGCTGGCGACGCTGTGTATTGGTGGCGGGCAGGGGGTGGCGCTGGCGGTAGAACGATGAGGGCAAAGGCGCACACAGCGCCTTAGCTGCTCAGACGTAAGGTGTGAACGCGTTGCTGTCGCGGACAAGCAGTTGCATCAGCTTGGGGTGAATAAAAAGCTTTTCCTTGCCGACCTGTACCTCTTGCAGCACCCCCAGAGCAACAAGCTCCTTCAAGTGCCGGGACGCAGCCTGCCGCTGGGCGATCTGCTTGTCGACGACATTGCTGATGCGACAATAAGGCTGCTCGAAAATAACGTCCATCAACTCTCGGGAATAGGTTTTATGCAACCGCTCACGCACAAAACCGGCCGTGTGTTCGAACAGACTGCGAATGGCCGCAATTTTGGCAGTCGTCCAACGGGCTGTTTCCTCCACGGCACTCAGCATGTACAACAGCCAAGGCTCCCACGCATCTTCGCGGGTGACATCCAGTAGCAGCCGGTAGTAGTCGGCGCGATGCGCAATGATGTAACGACTGAGATAAAGAATGGGCAGGCTCAGCAGACCTTCCTGGATCAGGTAGAGACTGTTAAGCACGCGCCCGGTCCGGCCGTTGCCATCCGTGAAAGGGTGAATGGCCTCAAACTGATAATGGCCGACTGCCATGCGCACCAACGGGTCCAGGTCTGTCTCGTAGTGCAGGAAGCGCTCCCAGTTGGCAAGCAGCTCCCGAAGGCGGTCTTCCCCCTCCGGCGGGGTATAGATGACCTCTCCGGTACGATCATTGGCCAGTTGTGTCCCGGGCACCCGGCGTATATCCATATTCACGCCTTTGAGTGTGCAACAGACATCCACCGCCGTAGCGGTGGAGAGCGGACGTTTTGCCAGGGACTGATAGCCCTGATGCAGGGCTTTACGGTAGCGCAGCGTCTCCTTGGTCGCAGGGTCTGCGTGCCGATCACCCTCCTGCGCGTGCCGGAAAAGCTGGTCCGTGGTCGTGACGATACTCTCGATTTCCGAACTGTCCTTGGCTTCCAGCAGCGGGAGGGTATTGATCAGCACCGTCTGGTTAGGGATCAATTCGGCGGCCTGTTTCAATTCAGCCAGCGCTGCGCGGGCTTCAACGCACCGTTTAAGCACGGCACGGGTTTCCAGCTCCTTTGCCGGTGGAAGGGGGGGCAGTGCGTTGTAGGGCTGGTCGGCCCGCCAGGGAGGCGTTGTGATCATGGTGGACTGGCTCTTACACGTTTTCCCAGAGTCTAGCCTTCAGATCAGGACGTGTCGCCATTTTTCGATTTTTGCGACACGTTGTGTACTCATGTCGCCGGCGACGCCCTATCCGCCAAACGTGTTCTCAAAATGGTCTTTTTGCGACATATTGCTTTGCTGCGGCGGCCCTGGCCGGGGGTCTCTACACTGCGCCCGCCCCAAACAATAGGCCCAATGTATCGCCACTGCCCACCCGATAGCGGCCCTTCATTTCCTCCAGGTGCGCCGCCGCCTCACCGCGCAGATAGGGCGCTTCCAGGCAGATGATCTGGTAGATGCCCTGGCGCAGCAGCGTCCGGTCCAGCCCTTCGTTCTGCCGGGCCGGCGGCACCAGGCTGTGCACGAAACTGGCCCAGGAGGCCGCCAGCACCCAGGTATTCACCAGCAGGGCGCGCATGGATTCATCATCCACTTCCACCAGTCCGGCGGCACGCAGCCCCTCGTACACCGTCAGACCGCGGTCCAGGCTCTGCCGCACAAAGTCCCCGTACCGCTCGCGCAGGCGTTCGTCCTGATTCAGCAGGTGCCCCAGGTCACGGTGGAAAAAACGCGCGCCCCACATGCTTTCCAGAATCGCTTCGAAGTAGCCGATCTTGTCTTCCCAGGTCAGGGATCGGTCCCCCGGCACGATCAGGAAGCCGGCCACGATCTGCTCGTAGCGCTCGAACAGCTCGAACACGATCTCCGCCTTGTTGCGGAAGTGGTAATAGAGGTTGCCGGGGCTGATGCCCAGCGCCTCGGCGATGTGGTTGGTGGTGACATTGCGCTCGCCGTGCTGATTGAACAGGGCCAGGCTGGTGTCGAGGATGCGGTCGCGGGTGCTGGTCATTTCGGGTCAAAAGGCCTGCGCTGAAAACCGGTGGGAACAGTGGCTGATTGACAGTTAGAGTAATTACTCTAAGAATCGATGACAACCTGAATACAGCCTGTTCACCCAGGCCGCATACCGACAACAAGGCCGCCCCAGCGCGCGCGGCAACCACAGGGAGATGCACCATGGTCGCCGAAGTGAAATCACTGCATACCCATCAGGAAGACGTCAGCCGCCTGCGCGCACTGTTCGATGCGCAGCGCGCTGCCTTTCGCGCCCAGCCTTACCCGACTGCCGAACAGCGGATTGAGCATCTCGACCGCATCAAGCCGTTGCTGCTTGACCATATGGACGAGATTGCTGCCGCACTGAAAGCGGATTTTGGTCACCGCTCGGAGGACGAGACCAAGCTGGCGGAAATCCTGACCAGCCTGGAAGGCATCAAGTATTACCGCAAGCGCGTGCGCAAATGGATGAAGCCGCAGAAACGCGGCGTCGGTGCCATGGGCTTTCCCGGTGCCGCCTCGGTGATCTACCAGCCGGTGGGCGTGGTCGGCGTGATCGTGCCCTGGAACTATCCTGTGTATCTGGCGGTAGGCCCGCTGATTGCTGCCCTGGCGGCAGGCAATCGGGTGATGATCAAGATGAGCGAGTTTACGCCGCATACCGGCGAGTTGTTCGCGAAACTGATCGCCAAGGCGTTCCCGGAAGATCATGTCGCCGTGGTCAACGGTGAAGTGGAAATGGGCGCCGCCTTCTCGAAGCTGCCATTTGACCATCTGCTGTTCACCGGCTCCACCTCGGTCGGCCGCCACATCATGCGCGCCGCAGCAGAAAACCTCACGCCGGTGACACTGGAACTGGGCGGCAAGAGCCCGACCATCATCGGCGAGGATTTCGCCATGAAGGACGCCGCCGAGCGCATTGCCTTCGGCAAGTGCTTCAACGCCGGCCAGACCTGCGTGGCGCCCGACTATGTCCTGTGCCCGACCGGCCGGGTGGATGAATTCATCGACGCGTTCCGCAAGCAGGTCAGTGAGATGTACCCGACCATGCGCGACAACCCGGACCTCACCAGCGTCATCAATGAGCGGCAGTATCAGCGCCTGAAAGGTTATCTGCAGGATGCGCAGGAAAAAGGCGCACGCCTGGTGGAAATCAACCCGGCCAATGAAGACTTCTCCGGCACGCGCAAGATTCCGTTTACGCTGGTGCTCAATGTCACGGACGACATGAAGATCGCCCAGGACGAAATCTTTGGCCCGCTGATGATCGTGCAGCCGTACCGCTCGCTGGACGACGCCATCGATTATGTCAACGACCGCCCCCGCCCACTGGCGCTGTACTATCTAGACTGGAACAGCGACCGCGCCAATCAGGTCATCACCCGCACCCATTCCGGCGGTGTGTGCCTGAACGACACCATGAGCCACGTGGGCATCGACGATATTCCGTTTGGCGGTATTGGTGAATCGGGCATGGGGCATTATCACGGTTACGAAGGCTTCCTGACCTTCACCAAGGCCAAGGGCGTGTTCCGCAAGGGGCGCTTCAATGCCACGCGCAACATCCTGCCGCCGTTTGGTGGCCGCATGCACAAGTTCATCTACAAATTCCTGCTCAAGTAACCTGACACGGACCACATAATGACAATAAATTCTCCGGGCAGCGCCGGCCTCAGCCGGCGCGATTTCATACGGTTCGGGTTGATCAGTGGTGCCGTGGTGTCTTCCGGCGCATCACTGTCCCTGCTCACCGGGTGCAGCCGCGACATGTCAGCCGCCGATGGCTTCCTGCACCTGCGCGACAATGATCTTGCCCTGTTGCGCCCGCTGACACCGATCCTGCTCGCCGGTGCCTTTACGCCCTCAGAAGAAAGAATCGAATACGCGCTACAACAAATGGACAGGCTGCTGCATTCAGCCTCGCAAGGTGCGCGCGCAGAGTTGTTCAAGCTGCTGGACGCGATGCACCTGCCGCCGATGCGCTGGTATCTCACCGGCAGCTGGCGGGCCTTTGACAAGCAGGCGCCGGAGCAATTGCGCGACACGGTGCAGCAATGGTCCGAACGCGATAACGGTCTGGCACGGCTCTCGCTGCGCGCCATCAACCAGCCGCTGGTCTGGGCCTGGTATCTCACAGAAGAAGGCGTGCGCCATACCGGCTATCCCGGCACGCCGCAGAAGGTGGCCTCCGTATGAAGCAGGATCTCTCCCAACTCGTTATTCGCGGCATTCCTGATCCCTGGGAGCAGGGCATTCGTGATGGCTGGCATGTCATTGACGGCGCGACACTGGCAGACGACATGACCCTGGACGCCGATGTGGTGATCGTCGGCACCGGCGCCGGCGGCGGCGTCAGCGCAGAAATCCTGACCAAAGCCGGCCTGAAAGTGATTCTGGTGGAAGCGGGGCGCCTGAAAAGCAGTAACGCCTTTAACATGAATGAAGGCGAAGCCTACCGCGACTTGTACCAGGAGGGCGCCACACGCACCTCGAAGGATGCCGGCGTATCGATTCTCCAGGGTCGCGCCGTCGGGGGCACCACCGTAGTGAACTGGACCTCCAGTTTCCGCACCCCCGACCAGACACTGGAGCACTGGCGCGATGCATTCGGCGTAGACGGCCTCGCCCCCGCGCAGATGGCGCCCTGGTTCCAGCGCATGGAAGCCCGCCTGAATATCAGCCGCTGGGTGATGCCGCCCAATGCCAACAATGGCGTGATACAGCGCGGCGCCCAGGAACTCGGCTGGCATTGGGACGTGATCCCACGCAACGTCAATGGCTGCTGGAACATCGGCTATTGCGGCACCGGCTGCCCGACCAACGCCAAGATGTCGATGCTGGTGACCACGCTGCCAGAGGCCATGAAGGCTGGCGCCACGCTGCTCCACAGCACCGAGGCCGCCACGCTGGAACATGACGGTACCCGTGTCACCGCAGTGAACTGCCAGACCATCGGCGCGGACCGCGTGCCGACCGGTCGCCGTATCACCCTGCGTGCGCCAACCATCATCGTGGCCGGCGGCGGCATCAATACACCGGGACTGCTGTTGCGTTCCAACGTACCTGATCCGCATGGCCGCGTGGGCAAGCGCACCACACTGCACGTGGTGAGCTGCGCCTTTGGTGTCTATGAAGACGAAATCGCCGGCTACTACGGCGCGCCGCAATCCGTGTACTCCGACGAATTTGTCTGGCGTGACGGTGTGACCGGCAAAGTGGGCTACAAGATCGAGGCGCTGCCGGTGCATCCCGGGGTTACTTCCGTGCTGCTGGACACCCACGGCGAACGCCTGCACGAAGAAATGTCGGCCTTGCCGAACCTCGGGGTCAGCCTGGCACTGATGCGTGACGGTTTCCACGAGGACAATCCCGGCGGCGCCGTGGAACTGCGTGACGATGGCACCCCCGTGGTGGATTATCCGGTCACCGACTATATTCTCGAAGGCGCACGCCACAGCATCCTGAGCCAGGTGGAAATGCAGTTCGCTGCCGGCGCCCAGAAAGTCCGCGCCCGGCATTCGGATGCCCGGTTCCACACCAAGTGGTCGGACGCGAAGCAGGCTATCGAGCAATACACCTTTGCCCCCAACTATGTCCCTCTGGGGTGTGCCCATGTGATGGGCGGCTGCGCCATGGGCGAGGACGAGAAGATCGCCGTGACCCATAGCGACGGCCGCTACCGCCATCTGGACAACCTCTACATCTTCGATGCCTCGGTGTTCCCCACCAGCGTCGGCGTCAACCCGCAGCTGAGCATCTATGCGGTCACTGCCCGCAATGCCTCGCTGCTGGCGGACAAGCTGCGCCCTGCCACGGTCAGTGCCTGAATCACCGGCCCCGGCGCCATGCCGGGGCCGGCATTTCAGATTGCCACCTGCTTCCGGTATCCTTCGCCGCACCATCTTCGGCGAGTGAGTAACGCGCTATGACCAACCGTGTCGTCTACCCCGGTACGTTCGATCCGATTACCAACGGCCACAAGGATCTGGTGGAGCGGGCTGCCGCCATGTTTGACGAGGTGATCGTCGCCATCGCCAAGAGCGAGAAGAAAGGCCCCTTGTTCGATATCGATCAGCGCGTGGCGCTGGCCGAGGAATGCCTCGGGCACCTGCCCAACGTGCGGGTGGTCGGCTTCTCCAAGCTGCTGGCGTTCTTCTGCCAGGAACAGCAAGCCAACATCCTGCTGCGCGGGCTGCGCGCAGTGTCGGACTTCGAGTACGAGTTCCAGCTCGCCAACATGAACCGCAAGCTGGCCCCCGACCTGGAAACCGTGTTCCTGACCCCGGCCGAACACCTGTCCTTCATCTCCAGCAGCCTGGTACGCGAGATTGCCCTGCTGGGCGGCGACGTCAGCCAGTTCGTCCCGCCAGCGGTATCCCGCGCCCTGCAGGACATCTGCAAAGAACGCGGCTGACCCCGCCGCGTTATTATCCTGCCTGGAGACGACCCCACCGACTCGGGAGCCTGACATGCTGCGCCACGCCTGGATTCTGCTGATCATTCTGCTGGCTCCGCCGGCCCTGGCGGACGACAGGCCGCCAGCCGCCGCCATTGCCAGTGCCCATCCGCTTGCCACTGAAGCCGGCTTTGAGATTCTGGAAGCCGGCGGCAATGCCTTCGACGCCGCCATTGCCGTCGGGGCCGTGCTGGCAGTGGTCGAACCCGCCAGCTCCGGCATGGGCGGCGGCGGCTTCTGGCTGCTGCATCGCCAACACGATGGGCTGCAGACCATGCTCGACGCCCGCGAAACTGCTCCGGCGGCGGCAAGCGCGACCCTGTACCAGGACCAGGACGGCAACGTCGTCCGCGACCACGCCATCAACGGCCCGCTGGCTGCCGGTATTCCCGGCCAGGCCGCCGCCTTCGTACACCTGGCTGAACATTACGGCCGGTTGCCGCTGGCACAGTCACTGGCACCCGCCATTCAGATCGCCCGCGCGGGTTTCCCGGTAAGTGAGCGCTATCGCACGTTGGCCGGCTTCCGCGATGACGTGCTCAACCGCTATCCCGCCGCCAGCCGGATCTTCCTGCAAGACGGCAAGGTGCCGATGGCCGGCCACCTGATCCGCCAGCCCGACCTTGCCCGCGTACTCGAACGCATCGCCCGCCACGGCAACGCCGGATTCTATGAAGGGGAGACTGCGCGCGATCTCGTGCGCGGCGTGCGCGCAGCAGGCGGCATCTGGACGCTGGATGATCTCGCCAGCTATACGGTCAAGGAACGCGCCCCCATCGTCAGCACCTTCAGGGGGGCACGCATCATCTCCGCACCGCCACCGTCCTCCGGTGGCATCGTGCTGGCCGAAACGCTGAATATCCTCGCGCAGTTCAATGGCGGCGACATCGCCCCGGAACTGTTGCCGCACCTCATCGTGGAAGCCATGAAGCGTGCCTACCGCGACCGCGCCGAGCATCTGGGTGACCCCGATTTTGTCAGCATGCCGGTGACGCGTTTACTCAGCGTGCAACACGCACGCGAACTGGCGCGCGGCATCAGCCTGGACAAGCCAACGCCAAGCAGCGAGCTGGGCGCGCCCCTGGCGCAACCTGCCGGCACACACACCACGCATTTTTCCATTCTGGATGACGAAGGCAACCGCGTCGCCGCCACCTTGAGTGTGAACCTGCCTTTCGGCTCCGGTTTTGTTGCCGAAGGTACCGGCATTCTGCTCAACAATGAAATGGATGATTTTTCTTCCAAGCCCGGCAGCCCGAATGCCTACGGCCTGATCGGTAGCCACGCCAACGCCATCGCGCCCGACAAACGGCCGCTGTCGTCTATGACGCCCACGTTCGTGGAGTGGGACGACAAGGTGGCGATACTCGGCACACCTGGCGGCAGCCGTATTATCAGCATGGTGTTGCTGGGCGTGCAGGAAGCGCTGGCCGGCAAGCCGGTGACCGAGTGGGTGAGCCGGCCGCGTTATCATCATCAGTATTTGCCGGATGTGGTGGAAGTGGAGCCGGCGTTTATCGGGTCAGAGGAAGCGCGGCTGTTGGAGGTGCGAGGTCATACGCTGAAGTCGACCGGGCGGGCGTATGGAGATATGCATGCGGTGTTGTGGGAGAAGGGGAAGGGTGAGGTGAGTGCGGCGAGTGATCCGAGAGGGGAGGGAGATGCTGTCATTTATCTTCGTGCGGACAAACAGAGATAAGAGTAAGCCCAGCGCACGCTCGCCGGGCTCACTCTTAAATTTTAAGGTATCGTAACCTGCAAGATCTTGGTTCTGTCATTTCCCGGAACGGCTGATCCGAACGTTATAACCACCGTTCCCTCTGTTGTGGGATTCTGGAGTAAAGGCGCCAAATAGAAAGTACAAACCAAGGGATCAATCATATCCACCACCTCGCAACGATCAGGTCCAACAACTGTCAGATTACTGGCGTTATTGGTAGGCACCAATATGCTTGACCCAAAGGGCGGCGCATTTCCGTTTGCGTCAGTCAGGATGACCGTTATTGCCCCGTTATAATCACCGGGCAACGAAATCACTTCAGCATTAGCATCCGTTGTGTAATTACCACCAGTATCCGTCACCCCACGCAGCCGGGTATTACCCCACTGCTGTGGTGCACCACCACCTGGCGCACTCCACCGCGCATTCTCAAAATTGGCATTGGGTGAAAACACGTAACCTACCACGCTATCAGTTGACAGCACGATAATGGACGAGCGGCGCACGTTGGCCAGTTGCGCGCAATGCCCGGCAGCTTCTGCGTCAGGAGAGCAACCCAGCCCCCGGAAGTACGGCACGGCAGGAACGTCGTCATACCCACCATTCTCGTCAAAGTCCATAAAGAACTCTGAGTAGCTGCCAGCCGATGTCCATACGCCATCTTCGTTGTCGTCCCGGAAGGCTTCCGGCAGCGCGACCCACGGCTCACCAAGCTCGTACAGGTTATTGGCGTTCGGATCGGTAAAGCTCTCTTCACCTACCGCCCAGGCGGTGATAGTGGAACGGCCAAACCGATCGTTCTCGCCACACGCGACGGTTTCAAGGATGCCCTTGCGGCTCGCCTCTTCCGTCGAGCCGTTAAAGCATGTCCGGCTGGTACGCACATGGTCGTAATGGATTGTCTGAGGCCCCTGGCTCGTCCAGGTGACAGTACATCCACCACTTTCTGCCACACAGCTCGGCTGGATATCGCCCAGTTCAGAAATGAAATTGATCTGTGTACCGTCCGGCACCCAGTTACCAACACGATCCGCTGCACGTACCGTCACGTCTACAGTGGTGCCCAGGCGAGCACCTGATACCGGATTAAGTGATGCGACAGCCAAGGCAAACCTGTCCTGGCTGGCAATCCCCGTTTGTACCGACACGGAACCAGTGCCTACGATTTCCGTACCGACTACATTGGCACGCACTGCGCCCAGCGTGGGCACCGAACCACTTTTCACGGTCGTGGAAACGCGCCCTTCACTGTTGGTGCTGCTTTGCTGGCCCGAGGTAATAGTAAATCCGCCCGCTCCCGCGACAACCTCAAAGGAGACTTCGGTGCCCGCTGGCACCGCATCACCATTACTGTCGAGCACGAGGAAAGTCAGAATAGAGACTTCTGGCACCCCTGCCTGAGCAGAGCCGCGCAGCCCAATCACTGGCGGAGAAGCACCTTCGAATTGCAAGGAGTTCACCGGAGACTGCTCAACCTGAATCTCGGCAGACGTGGCAACCTTGGTCACACCATTCAGCACCACCGAAGCCTGAACATAATCGGAGACACACCCCGCAAGCGGGCGATAGGTGGACACCGCCCGGCCATTGATTGCATTCACGGATGCATCGATTTCCGCAGTGCCTGCATTGACGCAATTCGAGGTGAAGTTGATCGTGGCCACGCCCGACCAGAGCTGCTGATCTTCGGTAGTAACCAGACTCGCCGTGACCAGCAATGTGGAACCCGCCCCCAGCGTGGTATCGGAAAGGTCAAGCACGCCGGACTCAAACGTTGCACCCGAGCCACGCCCCAATTCCACCAGCTGCACTTCTGGACCATCCGGATTGCTGCTATCCGGCTCCATTTGATAATTTACGGTCTTCAGAACAGTCGCGCCGCCTGAAACCTGATAGGTTGCCGTCAATACACCAGCGCCCCCTTCTTCAGACGCTTCAAGAGTGACTTCAGCCGCGCCTTGGGCATCCGTCAACGCAGTGCCGGAGGATGGGCGCAATGAGCCAGCGGTGACCTGAAACGTTACGACCCTGTTCACCAGCGGCACGCCGCCACTGGTAATGACGGCACGGGCTCGGCCAGAGCGTGAGGCTGTTATCGGGCGCGCAACTGACCCTACAGGTTGGCCAAGCGCGTCCGTTAACGTCAGCGCCATCTGCGCCACACCGTCCTCGCCGTCACCTTCTCCCTCACCTTCACCCTCTCCCGGCAAAGTAACTTCGCCGCAGGCCAAAGGTGTTGTCGCGCGAGCATCCGACAGTGACACGGACGCCTGGCCGTTGGAAAAACGACATACGGCGCTACCCGTTGTCCCCGCGACGCTCAGCGTATAGCGCTTACCATCCTGAATCTCTGAAGAGAAAGTTCGGGTCTGGTTACTGCTGAACAGAAGCTCTGCACCACCATTCAGGGAAACGGTAACGGTTTGCCCTGTCGCCAGGCCCAGCACCGAAACGGACGGGCGGCCAAGCGCGAGGCCGTTTCCGCCACCGCCGCCCCCACCACCTCCGCCGCCGCAACCGGCCAGCACGAGAGCAACGCCTGCAATCAATAAAAAGAGTCTACGCATTATCGGATCCCCCAGGACTCAATACCTGCCGGTGACGGCCATCCCTGGTCGGCACGTTTCACCAGCGATGAATTTGTACTTCTTAGAAACGCCAGATCACCCCGGCAGAGGGGCCTTTCATGGTCACATTGCCGATATCATAATATTGCATGTACTCGACATTGACGCCCAAACGTTCCCCCAGGCTGATATCCGTGCCGACCGCGTAAGACACATCATCGAATGTTTCACTTACTTCAGCTCCGTTGGCCAGTTCCAACCACTCTTTGCCATAAGTGAGGCCTGCCGCAACATAAGGATGGAAAACACCCACATCATACCCGGCACGCAACATCAGTGACGCAAGGTAATCATGACCGAACTCGCGGCCATTACCCGTTTTGGTAGAAAGGGTTGTGCCAACACGCAGCTCGGCATCAAATACGTTATTCAGATGCCCGCCAAGACGCACAAACACTTCACCGGTATCAAACCGGTCGCTGCCAAAGAAGCGGTCATCCTGCTCCGGTTGTGCATAGCTGATGCCGAGATAACCCTGCGGAAAATCCTGCGCCTGAACGGCACCGCACATACCCATTGCCGCAGCAGCCACGGCCGCACATACCTTTTTCATTTAATTATCTCCATTGAATACCGGTTTCTGGTTTTACCGGTTTTATATCGATTCGCTTATCGATTCGCGTCACGGGTACGTTTGGCGGCCTGACGCTGTTCATGCTGCGCCGGGGTGCAGCCCAGGCAACGCAGGAAGGTCGAACGGGCCGGAGCCTTCACCAACGTCTCGCCTGCTTCGTCTACGTTGCCACCCAGCGCACTGAACGGCAGCGTCACGGTAAAAGCAGCCAAGCCAAGGCCGGTAATGACCAGCAGTGCCGGACGCGCAATCAGAATATCCCCGGCCACCGCCATTTCAGTGGGGCGATCTTCTGCGTAGTACGCGCTGGCATTAACGGAAAGTGGTGCCATCCCCATGGTGATCAGAGAGGCGGCAAGGACACCGGCCAGGAACGGCCGCTTGGCTCGCAGCATGATCAATCCCTCATTGATTTGGTTTTATGGAGTGCTTCTTATAGTTAGGGTCTGTTGCCGCTTCATTCATCACCGCGTTGCCGCCCCCAGACACGCCAGGCAAGGCGCGGGGCGCAGGGAAGGGCAGTCCCTTTCCAAGCCCCGCAACGCGGCATGGCGTGCCTGGGGGCGGCAACCCCCGAAGGGCCGGGCCTGTTTTTGCGTGGCGCCGCGTTGCTCGCCGCTTATTTAGCACGACTAAACTTCGCTGCTCGCGCCTTGCTCCACGCAAAAACAGGCGCCGGCGCGGTGATGAATGAAGCGGCAACAGACCCTCATGTATTGCTGTCATTATCCATTCTAAGTGGTTAATAAACCGGCAATTGCATCACAATCTACACCTTTGGTCTGAGTGCGGCAACCATCCTTACCGCTGACCCGGTAGCGCCTTCAGGTCTGGCAGCGGCGGCAGTAGACCGTGCTGCGTTGACCGTGGCGGCTCAGGCTGAGCAGGGTGCCGCACTGCATGCAGGGCGCACCAGCACGGCCGTATACGGACAGTTCCTGTGCAAAGTAGCCGGGCTGGCCGTCCACACGGCTGAAATCCCGCAATGTTGTCCCGCCCGCCACAATCGCCCGGCCCAGCACTTCGCGGATCGCCGCGGCCAGCCGCTGGTAGCGTGCCGCGCTGATGCGGCCGGCCGGACGTGAGGGGTGGATGCCCGCCATGAACAGGCTTTCCTGCGCATAGATATTGCCCACGCCCACCACGATGCGGTTATCCATGATGAAGGTCTTCACACTCTGCCGACGCCCCCGGGACAATCGGAACAGCAGCGCATCATCAAAGGCGTCATCCAGCGGCTCCGGCCCCAGGTGATCCAGCATCGGGTGCTGACCCGGTGACGCAGTCCAGAGCAGGGCGCCGAACCGGCGCGGATCGGTAAAACGCAACATCTGGCCGCTATCAAGCACGAAATCCACATGATCATGCTTGTTCGGAGGTGTTTTCTCCGGCACCACCCGCAGTGAGCCGGACATGCCCAGGTGCATCAGCATCTGGCCGCGAGGCAGGTCCACCAGCAGGAATTTGGCACGCCGGCCCACACCACTGACCGCGGCATTCCTCAACCCAGCCACCTCTTCGGGCACCGGCCAGCGCAGTTGCCGCTGGCGCAGGACCACCCGGCGGATACGACGGCCTTCCAGGTGTGGCGCAATACCCCGGCGGGTGGTTTCGACCTCGGGCAACTCGGGCATGGCTCAGTGTTTCCTGTCTGTGTGATAGGGCGATGACATCGGGATGATACCCGGATCAGCGTCGAATGCATCGACGGCACGGCGCATCCGCGTTACCGTTTCGCCAGCTTCCTCCTCAGCATCACAGGCCCGTTCTGCATGACCGCATCCCGCTTCTGGCTCGGCGTCGACACCGGCGGCACCTTTACTGATTTTGTGTTGCTTGGCGAGGGTGTCGAGCGTATCCACAAGGTGCTCTCCACCCCCGCAGCGCCCGAGCAGGCCATCTTCCAGGGCATTCGCGAAATGGGGCTGGACGAAACGCTTCGCAGCGGGCGGCTGGCCATCATCCATGGCACGACCGTCGCCACCAACGCCGCGCTGGAAGGCAAGGGCGCGCGCACGCTGTTCATCACCAACGAAGGGCTGGAGGACGTCCTGCTGATCGGCCGCCAGACTCGCGCCGAATTATACAACCTCACGCCTGCCACCGATGACGCGGTGATCAGATCGGCAGACATCCTGGGCATTCCCGGGCGCCTCGCCGCTGACGGACGGGAGGTGATACCGCTGGACGAGAAGGCCATCGAAGATCTGGTGGCGCGCGTCCGGGCGGCAAAGCCGGAGGCTATCGCCATCAGCCTGCTGTTCAGTTATCTCAATCCGGCTCATGAGCAGCGCCTGCATGATGCGCTGGCCGACTGCGCCGGATTTCTCTGCCATTCCGCCGAGGTCCTGCCTATCGCGGGCGAATACGAGCGCGGGCTGGCCACTTGGCTGAATGCCTGGCTGGGTCCGAAGGTGGCAGATTACCTCGACCGGCTGCGCCGTGGTGCATCCCCCGCGCCGGTCAGCATCATGCAGTCCGGCGGCGGCACACTGGCCCTGGATGCGGCGGCTGGCCGGGCCGTAAACCTGCTGCTGTCCGGCCCGGCCGGCGGGCTCAATGCGGCGCGCGCCATCGGCGAGGCGCTGGGTGAACCACGGCTGATGACGTTTGACATGGGCGGCACGTCCACCGATGTCGCCCTGCTGGACCATGGCTTCCGGCTGACGCTGGAGGGCCATATCGGCCGCTGGCCCGTCGCGGTACCGATGGTCGACATGCACACCATCGGCGCTGGCGGCGGCTCACTGGCGACCGTCGACAGCGCCGGCATGCTGCACGTGGGCCCGGCGTCCGCCGGGGCCGACCCTGGGCCGGCATGCTATGGACGGGGCGGCACCGGCGTCACCGTGACCGACGCCAATCTGGTACTCGGCCACCTGCCGGACAATCTGCGTCTCGGCGGGGGCTTGCCACTGCAACGCGCTGCTGCCGAGGAGGCTGCGGCAGCCCTGGCGACACAATTGGGCACCGGGCCGGAACAGGCGGCGCGTGGCGTCATCGATCTCGCCAACGAGCATATGGCCCAGGCCCTGCGCGTCATTTCCATTCAGAAGGGCCTTGATCCGGCAGACTTCATGCTGCTGTGCTTTGGCGGCGCTGGCGGCCTGCATGTCTGTGCCCTGGCCGAGATGCTCGGCATGCGCCGGGCACTGGTGCCGCGCCACAGCGGCGTGCTCTCGGCACAGGGCCTGGTACGTGCTCCGCGGCAGCGGGAACTGATCCAGGCACTGCCGGCCGACACCGATGCCGCCAGCCTTGATGCACTGGGCAGCACGCTGATCGCGCGGGGTCGCGAGGCCATGCAGGCGGAGGAGGAAGGCCTCGATACCGCCGCGCTGGAAGAACAGCTCATGCTGGATCTGTGCTACGCCGGCCAGTCATTCACGTTGAGCGTACCCTGGCAGGGCGATATGGCCGCTGCCGAGGCACATTTCCACCATCTGCACACTCAGCGCTACGGCCACCGCCTGCAAGCCCCGATCGCCAGGGTGAATCTGCGCGCCCGCCTGAGCCTGCGTGAGGTGTTGCCCGACGCCCCGGCCAGCCGGATGGCGGCCCCCGGCCCCGCGCGCGCAAGCCAGGTGGCCGGGCTCGGCGCCGTCCCGGTGCGGGATCGAGACAGCCTGCCGGTGGGCGAGGCCCTGCATGGACCGCTGATCATCACGGAGGCCGTGGCAACCACTTTTGTCAGCCCCGGCTGGCAATTACTGCGGCTGCCTTCGGATCATCTGCTGCTGACACGCGACAGTTGGGGGCGCCGCAGGTGACACCTGCCGCCCACCCCGGGCGCCCGCAGGTCATATCCTGATACAGCCACCCCCCTTGCAAAGCGTGCCCGCACCCGCACACTAGCTTCCGCCGGGACGCGACTCATCCGCCAGGCGCAATTGGCCTTACGGCCCCTGCCAGGGCAAGGCGCCACTGGCTAGAATGGCGACTTTCAACTACTACCCCGCAATGCGGGGGCCGTGGAATCTGTTTATGTGGAATGGTCTGTTCAACCCCTCGGTCTGGCAGCTGGTGCTGATCACGCTGGTCCTGACCCACATCACCATCGTCAGTGTGACCGTATACCTGCACCGGCACTCCGCGCATCGCGCGCTGGACCTGCATCCCGTGGCGGCGCATTTCTTCCGTTTCTGGCTGTGGCTGGCCACCGGCACGGTCACCAAGGAATGGACGGCGATTCACCGCAAGCATCACGCCCGCTGTGAAACCGAGGAAGACCCGCACAGCCCGCAAGTGCTGGGCCTGAACAAGGTGCTGCGTGAGGGCGCCGAGCTGTACAAGGCGGAGGCAAAGAATCAGGAAACGCTGGCGCGCTATGGCGCAGGCACGCCTGATGACTGGATCGAGCGCCATCTGTACAGCAAGCATTCTTTCGCCGGCATCTTTCTGATGCTGGGCATCGACATTCTCTGCTTCGGCGCCATCGGCATTACCGTGTGGGCCGTGCAGATGGTGTGGATCCCGCTGTTCGCCGCCGGCGTCATCAATGGCATCGGGCATTTCTGGGGGTATCGCAATTTCGAAAGCCGTGATGCGTCACGCAACATCAGCCCGATCGGCATTCTGATTGGCGGCGAAGAGTTGCACAATAATCATCACACTTACCCGAATTCAGCCAAGCTGTCCGTGCGCCGCTTTGAGTTCGATGTGGGCTGGTTCTGGATTCGCGTGCTGGAAACCTTGCGGCTGGCCAAGGTCAACAAGGTACCGCCACGCCCCGTGCTGGCCCGGGACAAACAGGTGATTGATCTGGACACCTTGCGTGGCCTGATCAGCAACCGTTTTCAAGTCATGGCACGGTATCGTCGCGAAGTGATCACGCCCGTATTCCAGGAAGAGCGCGAGCGCGCCTGCGAAGTGACACGCAGTTTTTTCCAGCGTTGCCACAGCCTGCTGCACCGTGATGAGAGCCTGATCACCGAACACTGCCGCGAACGGCTCGACCGCCTGACCTCGCACAATGAAACGCTGGCGGCGATTTACCAGTTCCGGTTGCGGCTCCAGGATATCTGGTCGCGCACCAGCCAGAGCTCAACGGAAATGCTGGAAGCGTTGAAGCAGTGGTGTCAGGAAGCGGAAGAAAGTGGCATTCGGGCGCTGCAGGAGTTTGCCGGGAAATTGCGCGCTTATACCGTCAGCCAGCAGGGCGTGCCCGCCTGACGCTGACCGACACGGTATGCCGGGCATAGCGTGTCGGTCTTTATTCCTCTTCGATAATCACGTCGCAAGGCATGATTGAACAGTCGATCAATGCGACGCCCGTTTGTGTCGCATCTGTGACCTCCACAATCATGCCGCCCAGATTCACCCCTAACGCCTGCAACAATGGTCCGAGCACATTGGTGAGCACATCGCTCAGAATGGCAAGCACCGTATTCTGAACCAGCGACACCGTCACGTTGGCCAACCCCCCAACAAGATCAAGAATTGGTCCGAGTATCGCACCAAGCAGGCAATTCAAACCCAGCGGACCACATTCTTTCCTTTTCACGCTGACCTGCAGATCCAGCGCGCTGCCCACCGTCGACAGTGTCAGGTCTGACCCGGTAGCAATCACACCGGGTTCTTTATCCGACATGTTGTAGACCACAGAGCGCGTCATGGTTTGTGGTGTGCCAACATTGAGTCCAGCAATGGTACCGTTGACTTCGAATACCGGCAGCAACGAATTCAGGCCAGGAATGTCCAGAAGAGTGGCATTGATGGCGGACGGGACCACCGCCCCTGCGGGCGACAAAGTACTGGTGGATATTCTCGCCACTGACGGCTCCAGAACGAACCCCAGCAACACATCATTGCTGAGCCCGGCTGCACAGTCAGCATATTGCAGATAACCCGTCCCGCCCCCTGTTTCCACCATCAACGGCAATGTCAACGTCGCCAGACCAAGAACGTCTGCACTGACCACCAGGTTGAGAACCACGTCTGCCGCTTCGAACGTTACCATTGCCTCCCCGTCAGGCTGAAAGCGCGCGGGACCAATCACGACAGAGGGAGCCTGACCTACCGTCAGACGCAGTTCGGCGCCCAGCAGGCCTGCGACATTCAGGTCAACGTCAATCGGTAGTTCAAATACCTGCCCAGCCAATGTATTCAGCGCCAGCGCGACAATTGTGTCGTACACCGGCACTCGGGTTTCTTCGGGATAGGGAATATTACCGACCAGATTGATCACATCGCCCAATCGCACATTGGTATTGATCAGCCCGGATGCGGCCAGCAGTTCATCGATGGCGCCACCCGCCATACCTGCGCCGTCATCCAGGCCGGCCAGGATGCCGCGCAGCAGCATGTCCGCCGGCACCGTCTGATCCACCGCGTTCAGAAGTCCGGATACGCCAAGGTCTTCAAGGAATTCGCCCAGCACAAAGGTGGTGTTTGCAAGGCTGCGAATATCCGTGGCATCCAGCGCAAACGGGTCGCCACCGGTCAGGATACTGCCCAACAGCGCGCCCAGCAGACCCGCCGTTTCATCGTCACCGCCAATAATTGCCGTAGAGCCGCTCGCCGAGACCGTCGCAATCACCTCCCGGCGGGCCACTGCCGTGGTTTCCATATCAACACTGCCCACCTGGTCCGGCACCAGCAGAGAAATCGGCGAGGTCAGCGCATACACCACCCGGACCGCGTTGGATTCATCAATGGAATTCTGGATCGGTCGAAAGCCCATCACGGCGTTGTCGCCGGCCACCAGCGTGCCCGGCTGCACCACGGACAGGCTGCCCCCCAATCGAGACATACCCTGCTCATTGGCGGCAGCCACAGCAGCAGCCTCAATCATGCTCTGATTGACGATTTCACCCCCGCAGGCCTGTGCTGCGTCCGCCGCCGCCATCGCAGCAGCGTTGGCAATGGATTGCATCTCTCGTTTGGTGGCGTACAGGCGGGCGCCGTCCAGCAACAGTACGGTGAGTACAATGATGAGAACGATCAGTAGCGGTGTGGTAACAGCCAGCGCGCCGCGCTGGCTGGACAACAATGCGATGCGCTCACGACGATTCATGACACATCTCCTGAGGACGACATTCAGCGGCCGGACTGCTCGCGAGTCTGTTCACCAAACGAATCGGGAATCGGCGTCCTGAAGCTGTTTCCCAGACGACGCTGGCTGTCCACATACAATTGCGCGGGCAACTCGCTTTCTACAGCCGGTCTGTTCTGGCGTTGCTGCTGCAACAGCCAGTCGGTGACCGTTTCGCGTTGCACATTGACCACGGTGTCCGAGAAGCCGGAAGGATATTGCACGGGCTCGGCAGCCAGTGCCGGCAAGGCGAGTACACCCGTCAGCAACGCTCCAATAATTGACAGACGTTTCCACATGATCAGAACCTCCGGAGCTGGTTGGCCAGGCTACGGGCATGCGCCAGCTCGTCATCAGTGTAATGATAATCCTGTCTCAATCTTTCCAGACCCGCGCTGTCGCCCGACAGCATGTAGGCTGCCGCCAGATTCTGACGGGCACGACCTGCACCGTTTTCCAGTTCCAGAGCCGTGATCAGTTCGAACCTGGCTTCATCGTGACGGCCCGCCATCAGCAGCGCATAGCCATAGTCGTTGCGTACATCAGGCGAGGCAGGCAGCAGGCGTGCCGCACGGCGCAATGCCGATAGACCGCTCTGCAAATCACCCTGTTTGACCATCACCATCCCCAGGCCATGGTGCGCCTCACCCGTCTCGCACCGCTCCACCAGGGTTTCGAAGACTGACCGCGCACGCTGAAGCTGTTGTGTCTTGGCCTGGAGTTGACCGTAACGCAGCCAGTATTCGATATTTTTCTGCTGCGTCTTTTCCAGCTGCGCCAGCGCCGCGTAGGCGCGCCCCCGGGCCGTCAGCGTATCCACCATCTCCAGTTCGACACGCTCTTCCGGGGCCACATTGGTCGAGCAACTTACCCTGGGCCTGAAGTCACTGCGCACAGGCGCAGGCGCCACAGGCTCTTCAACCACCCGTTCCGATGTGGGGGCGGGTACCGGCACCGCGTCAGTATGGCCACCATTAAGGGGGCGGTTGGCGCATCCGCTGGCCGCCATGGCCAGGGCGACCACCAGGGCTGTTTTCATGGATCTCATCCGGGTCACTCCCTTCCTTTTTCCGTTATCGGCTTAACGCCTGCCCGATTGATACGATCGCCGGGCCACCAATGATGATGAACAGCGCTGGCAGCATGAACACCATCATCACGATGGTCATCTTGGCACCCACGCGATTGACGTCTTCCTTGATGCGGTTCCTTTCGATGTTCTGGCCTTCGTTGATGATCTGTTCGATACCCCCGGTGATGCCACCACCGAGCCGGCTGCCCTGCTTGAGCAGTTGCGTCAGGTTGTAAAGCACCGGTACGTTGCGATCCCCTCCCATTTCCGTCAGCGCTTCACTGCGATCCGCACCGGCCTCCATCAGCCGACCAAAGCGATCCAGCCGGTAAATCATGGTGGGCATCAGTTCACGTGCCTGCAGCGTTGCGATGCGGATGGCACGCTCAATGGACAGACCGGATTCGATCAGCATGCGCAGGATATGGCCGAATTCTAACGCCTCCAGATTCTGCCGCCGGCAGGAGCTGCGGCCCATGCCGCGTATTACACGGCGCGGCAGGATAAAGCCGACGGCCAACAGCACCATAAAGGGGACTATGCCACCCAGGACCAGGCCGAGTGCCGCCAGGCCTGCCGGCAGCATCCAGCAGGCCACCAGATAGATCGTCTGGATTGATTCAGCACCACGTCCGGTCAGCCGCAAGGCATCCGCCATTTCACGAAAATCCGAGCTGGCAAATGATGAACTGGCCACCCTTCGGGACAGCATCGAGAGCACAGCGCTCTGCGGCACCGGGCCGTCCTCTTCGGGGCGTTGCAACATCCGCTCGGTGATGCGCTGGCGGCGTTGCCAGACTTCCGCGCGCGCCAGTGCCAGCCAGAGCGCCAGTAGCGCAAACAGGATGGCGACCAGGAAACTAACCACGGCCCACCCCCTGGATCATGCGGAAGATGACCACCACACCGAACGCCTGCAGCGCACCCGCGACCATAAGCATGATCTTGCCGGTATCGGTACCCAGAAGAATGTCGCGGTAGGTGTCGTTCATCAGCACCATGTACAAAGACAGCAAGATCGGCGTCGCGGCAAATACGCCGGCGGTCATGCGTGTTTCCGCCGTCGAGGCCATGAACTCCCGGCGCATTTCCTGCTGCGCACGCAGCGAGTCCGAGACCTGCCCGAGGACCGGGCGCACCGAAGAGCCAAATCGACTGGTTGTGCGCAGGGTGACTGCCACCAGCACCATCGGCGGCACCTGGTACAAGCGCGCATAACCATCAAACAGGCCTGCGTATTCACGCCCCGCCTCCACAGCACTGCGCACCCGGAACGCCAGCGGTGCGAAAACATCCGGCGCGTCCCGCAGGCTGTCGATCATTGCCTGGTCAAGCGAACGGCCTGCGTCCATGTTACGCAGCACGTTATCGATGATGGTGGGCAGGTTGTCGAAGATCGTGCGGCGCAAGCGTTGGTAACGCAGATTCCAGTACACCCAGCACAACAGCACCCAGCACACCAGTGACATCACGGCCGCCACCAGCCCGTAAAGTGCAAGAATCACCGCCGACGACACCAGCAACACCAGCGCCAGCAACATGAGCCCGCTTTGTGTGGTACGGATGCCGGCTTTCATCAGCAGCTTTTCCAGACGGCCCGTGATCAGCAGGCTTTCACTGTTTTCATCCAGAAACTCTCTCTGGCTGACCATCCGGGCGCTGATCACCTCGCGCATCTGTCGCCCGCGCCGGTAATGCAACAGCCAGCACTGCGCCACCACCACCAGGATGGCCAGCAGGCCCAGCATGCGGGCCGCGGACAACAGCGCTTCAGAGTTCATCGGGGCTCCTGTACAGATATTTCATGGCATACAGGTTCTCGTCGTCCGGTGTCAGTTGCACCACCTCTTTGAGGATGCGCTTGCCGCTGGGCAGGCGCTCAAGCTGAACGATGATATCCAGCGCCGAACTGATCAGCCGGCCAATAGCTTTCTCACTGGCTTCGTAGCCACTCACCGCCAGCAGGGTTTCAATCCGTACCAGCGCCTCACGCGTACCGTTGGCGTGGATGGTGCTCATGGAGCCATCGTGACCGGTATTCATGGCTTGCAACAGTTCGATGATCTCAGCAGAACGCACTTCACCAACGATAATCCGGTCCGGGCGCATCCGCAGCGCATTGACCACCAGATCGCGCGCCGACACGCGCCCTTTGCCTTCCGCATTGGCCGGGCGCGTTTCCAGCCGCACAACATGCGGATGGTTGAGCACCAGCTCTGCCGAATCCTCGATGGTAAGAATGCGCTGGTTGCGCGGAATGTACTGGCTGATCAGGTTCAGCATGGTGGTCTTGCCGGTACCGGTTCCGCCGCTGACGATGATGTTGCGCTTGCCCTGCACAGCATCGATCAGAATGCGCAGGCATTCATCGGTCATCGAGCCCGCTTTGATGAGATCGTCCGCCATCAGGTGGTGACGGGTGAATTTCCGCACTGACACCGATGGGCCATCCAGCGCCAGTGGCGGGATGACGGCGTTCACGCGCGAACCGTCAGGCAGGCGTGCATCCACCATCGGGCTGGCTTCGTCCAGTCGCCGCCCGAGTGGCGCAAGGATGCGCCGGATCACCCGCAGAACATGATCATCATTGATAAACCGGGTCTGCGCCTTTTGCAGCACGCCGGCCACTTCCACGAACACGCTGTTTGGACCGTTGACCAGGATGTCGTTGATCCGGGAATCTTTCAGCAAGGGCTCCAGAGGGCCAAAGCCAGTGACTTCATCAATCATGTCACGAACGAGCTGGTTCATGTCCTGGCTGGAAAGCGGTGTGCGGCTTTCCGTGACGTGCTGTATCACCGCACGACGCACTGCATCGTGCAGCCGTTCCGTCTGGATACGGCTGACTTCAATGCCCTCTTCATCCAGCCGCTCCACCACGCGCTGATGCGTGGAGGCTTTTAGCTGCTGATATTCATCGTCGATACGTCCCGCCACAGTGTGCCCCGATCAGAGAAGGTTGGTCGCCATCAGGCGCGCTTCCATGGCCAAAAACGCCGGCCCCCGGCATCGCTCTGGACACCATCGAGTGTCATGACCAGTTGATCCATTTTCCGGTTGTAGGCTGATTTCGGTGCCACATCCTGCATCGGCTGCCCCAGGTTGATAGCCTCCAGACGATGTTTCCAGTCCATCGGCAGTGCGCCGGCCACGCTCGCGCCTGTGGCCTCGGAGACCTCTTCCGCCCCCGGAGGCAATTGCGCTTCAAAGCCGTCCAGCACCAGCTGAAGACTGGAATCGCCGGAAAGATAGGGGCGCCAGTTCATGACTTGCTCTCGCACCTGATGCACCTGCTCGACCTGGGGGTGCAAGGCCAGCAAGACGTGATCAGCGTGGACACCCAGCGTGCGCACCCAGGCATGGTGGTGGCGGCTGCCGATATTGAGCAGCACCTTGTCGAACATGCCCATCAGGCGATTCAGGGCGATGAACAGGTCCGCACCACGATCGCCAAGCACGTCGCCTTTACCCAGCCCGCCGCGCAACAGACGCACGCCAGGCCGGTACTCTTCAAGTGCTGTATCGATCAGTGCACGGTCCAGCGTATCCGGGCTGCTGAGAAGATGGTTGAGATCAAAATCACTGCGCGCATCCAGATAGAAGACACTTTCCCGGTGCGACTCAATATCAATTGCCAGAAAGGATTTTTCGGGTTGATGGCGCCCCATGGCCAACGCCAGGTTCTGAGTCAGAAAGGCCGTGTCCACCAGCGGGTCGGCGCCCGCAATCAGGATCAGGTTGCGAATTTTCGACTTCAGGCCCTCTCCCCAGGAAGAAGGGCGGATCAACTGGTGCCGGCGCAGGCGGTCACGCATTTCCACCGTGTCGCCGCCCATGATGATGCAATCACGCGCGCCGGCGCGCATGCACTGCAACAGCAGTTCCTGATCGGTGGTACGACAGACCGCGATCACCGTGACCCAGGGCCGCGCATTGGTCAGTGCCGTAATCACCGCCAGCGACTGGTTGATATCGGCTTCCACCACTTCTACCAGTGCAATCTGTGCGCCGGTGGCTTCCAGCAGACGCAGCACTCGCCCGAGGTCTGTACGGCTCACATCTTCCAGCCGCCAGTTATCTTCCAGCGCGCGATCCAGCCAGCGTTGCGTATCGGCATCATCGGTCACCGACAGCAGAATCTCATGCTCCACCATGCTTGGCTCCTTACCAGCTCAGCCCGTGGCGAATCGGCTGCGATCCCTTGCGGGTTTCCATCATCATGTCCAGCCAGCCGGTGCTGCTTTCGTGATAACCCGCGCCCGGCAGCACGCCCGGCGGCATGGTCGACCGTTGTGGCGTGACCAGATGGGGTGTGACCACCATCACCAGTTCCTTGTCGTCACGGCTGATGCGGCTGGAACGGAAGAAGGCGCCCAGCACCGGGATATTGCCCAGCCCCGGGATACGGTCACTGTTATTCACAGTGGAACGGCTCACCAGGCCGCTGATGATGAAGGTTTCTCCCGGCGCCAGCGACACGGTGGTTTCTGCGCGGCGCACGCGCAGGCCCGGCACCGAGACACCACCGGTGGTCACCCCGGCAGAAAAATCCAGCTCACTCACTTCCGGTGCTACTTTCAGAATAATCTGGTTTTCATCAATGACGGTCGGCGTCAGCGAAAGCCCGACACCAAATTGCTTGTACTCCACCTGAATCCCGTTATTGTCGCTGCGAATCGGCACCGGGAATTCGCCACCAGAAAGAAACGATGCGTTCTGTCCGGAAAGACTCGTCAGGCTCGGCTCCGCCAGCGTGTAGGCAAAGCCGCCGCTTTCCAGTGCGGTAATGATGGTGGTGGAGTTGCTGCCGAGACGAAACAGGTTGAAGCCATCCGCACTGATAGGCGCTGTAACAGTGCCCGCCCCACCCGGCGGGACATAGCCCGGGCCGCCAGGAGGGCTGATACCGACACCGGTACCATTGAAGACGTGACTGTAGGCAAACCCGAGAGCGTTGAGCTCCGTCTTGCTCACTTCGAGAATACGGATATCGGTCTGCACCTGTGTCCCGAAGGGCAGGGCGCTTCCCGCAGTGGCCGAGACCACCACCGTGCTCACCATTGGCTCGCTCATGCCTCGCAACCAGACCGACAGCACTGAAGAGCCTTCTTTTTTTGCTGTCAGCAGCAGCTGCGTGGTTTCGCTGACCGTTACCGCCGCCACCTCCGGATCAGACGTGGCGACACGCACGACGCGATCTGCGTAGGTCAGTACACGCTGATCCCCTGGCGCAACACGCATGACGTCACTACCCATCGGTGACTGGCCTTGTGCCGGCCACGCCAGCAACATGCACACGGCGCCCAGTACGTATCCGACCGTTGCGCACTTGCGGCGCACTCTCTCTGCCACCCCACCCATGGAACCGTCTCCCTTTTTGCAGTGGCCCTGCGGGCGCACGTCGCTAGTGGACATAAGTGCTCCTTGAACTCGACCCCTCGATCACTTCCACACGCTCACCTTGTCGTGCAGCCGGTGCAGCGCGCTGTGGTTTCGGGAACAGGGCATCAAGTTTCATGACGTCGGTTTTGCTGTCGGCGGCGGCCATCTGCGCGGTGTCGGCGTCCTTGCTGGCGTCGAAGCGCGCCTCGCCCGCAACGGCAAGACGCAGAGATCCGTTGTCGGAAGCCACCAGCAGCCGCGTGAGATCCTCGCGGGGCACCGCCAGCACCGCAGAGCTGTTGCGGCCACTGCGTTGTTGCCGTGCGCTCTCCGGGTCAACGGGTTCTCCGTCGAGCTGACCATAGACAGCCAGTACCTCAATGCTACTGAGCAGGATCATAGCCGTGGGTTGCGCATCCTGGCCGGTGCGAAACGAGGCGAGCACATCCACCAGGTCGCCCGGTTTGAGCAACCCGCCAGCGGCAATAACATCGTCTATTGAAATGGCAAAGGCGCGATAACCCGCCGGTACTGCACGGGCAAGCTGATTACCTGCTTCGAGATGAGTGCGCGCAAGCACTTCACCCTTGCGCAGATTGCGGCGCAGCAACTGGCCGGCCATGTTGGTGTCTGCCGGCACCGCGTCGGCAAGTGGCACGCTGACGGCGATACGGGCCAGATCGTCATCGCTGATGATCGTCCCCACCGGCAATTCGCGTGTGCCCACCCAGTATTCATAGCTGAGGGCCGGTTCGCGCTCTTCCACTACCTGGATTACGGTGCCAGTGCCCTGCTGCTGATCGGGGTCCGGCATGCGTGCCAGCCCCACCAGCGCCAGAATTACAGCCAGCACACTCAGCAGTATTGCGGGCAGCATATAAAGCCATCGGGACCCCATATCCCCTCCTGTGTTCACCGGACCGGCACGAGCGACCTGCGCTGCTGACGACCGGCCGGTGTGACGTCCCTGTACTACGTGTGACGTGCTTTACCTCAGAACGCCACCTGGGCGCTGGCCCGGATGCCGTTTGATGGCGCCGGTGGAAACCGCCCCAGAAAACCGAACGTTAAAGAAGGCAGCACAGCCTGGAGAGCCGCTTGGGGCATCGTCAGCTCACACCGCACCACCACGATACTCTGTGCGGATACCGTTTCCGTTACACAGTTATCCGCCGACAACTCCAGGCGCTCCTGCACGGAAGGTGGCAGGTCTTGCACCAGCTCCGTCAGTGCGCTGTAAGCACGGGTACGAACCTGAGTGCCAAGCTGCTGCTCAGGAAAGCGGGAACGGTCCAGGTACATCCCGCTTGCCACTGCGCCGTCTACAACACTCTGCATTCGGTACTGCCAAGAAAACAGAACACTGTAGTATCCCGCAGCGTATAGAATCGCAACGATGAAAGGGAACAGCAGCAGGAACTCAAGAGTTACCACTCCGCCTTCTGCTTTCCCATTGCCATGCGTTACATTCATGGGCCGTGTCCTTTAGAGAGGCAGGAACACTCAACCGGCAGGCATGTCAGCCGCATCTCGGAAGAGCTTCTCAAACGCTGCCTCCAAGGTCTCTTTAACCGTATCGTTAGTTGCAAGCACGCCGATAATTATGATGATTGTCGCGGCAAGAATGATGTACTCCAACGCCGAAGCCCCTTTCTGACGATCCTTCGCCGACCAGCTCGCCACTTGTGCACGCGACGCCACGACGCGAACCACCTGAAGCAATCCGCGATACAGAAAGGTAAACACTGATGCAATCTGAATAAGCATTTTCATTTTGACTCTCCCTGAAACAGGAACAACTCTGATACCAATCCGCTTGGCCTGACATCCTGTGTGACGACTGCTCGCCATCCCGCAGACACCCTGCCGGCCGACCTGAAGCAAGTCATAAAATGGAGATAGTTAGGAAGAGCCCCCGGCAGCAAAGAAAACTGCGAAAAGTAGATTTATCCTTATTGCGTTATGGGCTTTCCCTAACGGCACTGCACCCTAAGTCTTTAGTCGTACCGACCGCTTCTTATACTACGACCGGAGATTCCGGTTTCTCAATATGCTTTTGTATCTGAAATCGTCTCTTTCTGTAAGCTATGGCTTACTTGTTCACCTTTGTCATCATTCGAAATGACAGACGCACCAGAAAAGGTGACCAAAACGATTAGGTTAATGTCATTGTGCTAGGCCAATTATGTTTTCTTATATAATTCACTCATTCAAATAGATTATTAATTTTGCACCACAGCGGCGCAGGCCATGCTTTCTTCTCGTTCACACGCACTGGCCACTCCCGGGGGACCGCGCCATCCTTGCATCGACACGCCGCCACCGCACTACTCACATCCTGACGTCCATACCAGCGCCTCGGTAATATCAAACGACACCCTCTCCATGCTGGCAAACCAGTCTCCGCCCCCCGGCCGAATTCCCTTAGTATAGCCACTGCCTTTCACGCCGTTTAACCAGGTGTTACTGATGCACAGTACATTGCGAACACTTCTGGCCGTGAGTGTCATCTTTGCCGGACCGGCCCAGGGCGCCACCGTCTATGCCGCCGCCAGCCTGACCGATGTGCTTGACGCCATAACGGAGAAATACCAGCAAACCCGGCCCGCCGATATCCGTCTTTCGTACGCCTCTTCCTCCACCCTCGCGCGCCAGATTGAGGCCGGCGCACCCGCTGACCTCTTTATCTCGGCCGATGAGCAGTGGATGGATTACCTCTCGGAACGTGACCTGATCGACAAAGACAGCCGCCGGAGCCTGCTGCGCAACAGGCTGGTGATGATCGCGCCTGCAGAGCATCCACGTCAGGTGGACATGTCAGCCGCCACGCCTCCGGGTTTCGACGGTCGCCTGTGCATGGGGGAGACCGACAGCGTGCCTGCCGGTGTCTACGGCCGGCAGGCCCTGACATCACTGGGCTGGTGGCCGATGCTGGAAGCTCGCGTGGCCGGCATGCAGGATGTGCGGGCTGCGCTGGCGTTCGTGGCGCGGGGCGAGTGCCCATTGGGCATCGTCTATGAAACGGATACACGCGTGACCGATCAGGTCACGATCGCAGGCCGTTTCCCGGAACACAGCCACACGCCGGTGAGCTATCCCGCCGCATTGTTGCCCGGCGCGGACGCCACGGCCCGTGACTTCCTGGACTATCTCGGCGGCCCTGAGGCCACCGCGCTGTTCCGCGCCGCCGGCTTCACGGTCATTGCTCCCTGATGCTGACGCCAGCTGAAGCAGAGGCCCTGGCGCTGTCCGCCAAAGTGGCGTTCTGGTGCATGGTGACCGGGTTGCTGCCCGGCGTGGCGCTGGCCTGGCTGCTGGCGCGGGGACGCTTCCCGGGCAAGGCTCTGCTGGACGCCCTGGTGCATCTGCCCATGGTGCTGCCGCCGGTCGTCCCCGGCTATCTGTTGTTGCTCGCGTTCGGGCGACAGGGGCCAGCCGGGCAGTGGCTCAACGAGACCTTTGGTCTCAACCTGTCCTTTCACTGGACCGGTGCTGTTCTGGCATCACTGGTGATGGGACTGCCCTTGCTGGTGCAGCCGGTCAGGTTGTCGTTCCAGTTGATCGATTCACGCCTGGAGCAGGCGTCCCGCTCGCTGGGTGCCGGCCCCTGGCGCACGTTTCTGACCATTACGCTGCCTCTGGCCGCGCCGGGCATCCTGGTGGGCGCAATCCTGGCCTTCAGCCGCAGCCTCGGCGAGTTTGGCGCCACCATTACCTTTGTCGGCAATATCGCCGGCGAAACCCGCACCCTGCCCCTGGCGATCTACAGCTATATTCAGCAGCCGGGCGGCGAAGCGCCGGCCTGGCGCCTGATCCTGATTTCCGTCGGGCTGGCCCTGGCCGCGCTGCTGGCCAGTAACGCACTGACACGACGCCTGCAACGCCAGCTGGGATACCGCGACCATGCTTGAGTTCGATCTGCACTGGCAGCGCGGCGGCTTCTGCCTGCAGGCGCAAGGCAGGCTTGATGGCGGGGTCATCGGGTTGTGCGGCCCGTCGGGGGCCGGCAAAAGCACGCTGCTGGCATTGATCGCCGGCTTGCGGCAGCCCGATGCCGGCGTGATCCGCTGGCATGGCAAGGTGCTGGTCGAGCCAGCACGAGGTGTTTTCCTGCCTCCCGAGCAACGCCGTATCGGGCTGGTCTTCCAGGATGGCTGCCTGTTTCCGCATCTCACCGTGCAGCAGAACCTGCTGTATGGTTATCGCCGCCGCCCCGCTGGCGAGCGGCTGTTCCGGCCAGACGCCATCACCGCACTGCTGGACATCGGCCACCTGCTCACCCGCCGCCCCCGTGACCTGTCCGGGGGCGAGAAGCAGCGCGTCGCACTGGGGCGGGCATTGCTGTACTCACCGTCGCTGCTGTTGCTGGACGAGCCGCTGGCGTCGCTGGACAGCCACCGCAAGCAGCAGATACTGCCGTTCCTGCAGCAGGTGCGTGACACGCTGGGCATACCGATGCTGTATGTCAGCCATGCCGAAGACGAAGTGCGCTATCTCACCGACCGTCTCTGGCACATGGAGGCCGGCCGGCTGCATACCGGCCCGGCAGGGAAGAGTATCGGCCCATAGGCCCGCAAATCGGCCCACATCGGCCCACATCGGCCCACATCGGCCAACAATGAGCCGATTTCTGGCAAAATGAGCCGATTAACAATAAAGTGAGCCGATTCGAGCCGATTCGAGACCGCCTTCATGCCTACCCGTGAAGCCATTCTTCAAGCGCTGTACCGCCAATCCCAGACGGCGCACCCCTGGTTAGTCTCCAGCGAACTCGCCAGTGTGGTGGGGACCAGTAAATCCACTGTGAAACGCCATCTCGATGCACTGGTGGACTCAGGCGAGGTCATCCGCGAGGGGCGGGCACGCTCCACACGCTACCGCATCTCAGCCAGCTCGCCGGCAGTACCGACTGTCGTCCACACACCTTTCTCAGGGTTTGCCTTGTCAGCAAAGAGCCAGGCGCTGCTGGCCTCGCTGACGCGCCCGCTCGGCGCGCGTGATGTGGTCGGGTATCAGCGCGCCTTTGTGGACGATTACACACCGAACAGCAGCTCGCTGCTACCACCTGCCCTGGCACAGTCTCTGGCCAGCGAAGGGCGCCTGCCAGGCCAGCAACCTGCTGGCACCTATGCCCGCAAGGTGCTGGAACCCCTGCTGATCGACTTGTCCTGGTCATCTTCACGCCTTGAGGGCAACCGCTATTCTTTACTTGCCACGGAAGCACTTTTCCAGAGCGGCAACGCCGGAGGCGACACCGACGCAGTGATGCTGCTCAATCACAAGGCGGCCATCGAGTTTCTCGTCGATGCGGTACCCGAATACGGCCTGACCCCCGCCCTGATTCGCAACCTGCATGCCATCCTGATGCAGGACCTCCTTGTGGACGCCTACGGGCTAGGCAGCATTCGCCAGAAGGTGGTGAACATCTCTGACACCACCTATACACCAAGCCATGTGCCCTCGCTGCTGGAAGAAATGTTCGAGCTTATTGTGGAAAAGGCGCGCCAGATCAAGAATCCGGTGGAGGCCGCCTTCTTTCTATGGGTTAACCTGGCCTACCTGCAACCCTTCGAGGACGGCAATAAGCGCACTGGTCGGCTATCGGCCAACATCCCGCTGATGCTCTATAACTGCGCTCCCTTATCCTTCCTGGATATCGAGCAGCAAGATTATGCCTACGCCATGATGGGCATTTACGAGCACCGCGATGTGGCGCTCGCTGCGGAGCTTTTTGAGTGGGCCTACCGGCGCTCTGTCGCAAAGTACGCAGTAACACTTGAAGCCATGGGGGCTCCCGACCCGGTCCGCCTGCGCCTGCGCAATGCACTGAATGACGCGATCGGCATGATCGTTCGAGATGGCGCATCGGCAGAAGTCGCTACTGGCACATTGGCATTGGCCGGGGACACAGAGGTTTTCCGAAAGCTACTTTCTGAGGAATTGCGCGCGCTGGGCACGCACAACTGCGCACGCTACCGGCTGACCATGCGACAGACACAACAATGGGTCATGGCCGGGCGGCCACACTGACACCCAGAACAACGACGGCAGGCCACTGCCCAGGGCCATTGTCACGTCTTTGCGCAAGGCACAAAAAAGCCCGGCATTGCCGGGCTTTTTCAGCAAGACCTCCGACAGGAAGGCTTACTTGATCTTGGCTTCTTTATAAGCCACGTGCTGGCGCACCACCGGATCATACTTGCGGATCTCGATTTTCTCGGGCGTGGTCCGCTTGTTCTTGGTGGTGGTGTAGAAGTGGCCGGTGCCTGCACTGGACACCAGACGAATTTTCTCACGTACCGCTTTACCTGCCATGACTCAGGCCTCCGTTATACTTTCTGGCCGCTGGCGCGGATATCGCCCAGCACTTTATCAATGCCGAGCTTGTCGATGATCCGCATGCCTTTGGACGATACACGCAGACGCACGAAGCGGTTCTCACTGGCCACCCAGAAACGGTGGTAGTGCAGGTTCGGCTCGAAGCGACGCTTCGTCTTGTTGTTGGCGTGCGATACGTTGTTACCGGTGACGGGGCGCTTACCGGTAACCTGGCAAACCTTGGACATTGTCTTGCTCCAGAGAATCGTTGCTCGGGGTGTTCCGCAGGCGTGTGGCAGCTGCCGGAACCCCGGAATAAGGCGGCGATTTATACCAGAGGGGGCGGGGGGAGGCAAGGCTCTTTTCCGCCCCCGGCCCGGAATGACAGGTTCTCCGCCATTCAGAACATCTTCCGGCTGGCCATCGACACCCACTTCTCGTCACCGATCACCAGATGGTCCAGCACGCGAACGTCTATCAGCTCCAGCGCCTTCACCAGGGTGCGGGTGATGCAGCGGTCCGCCGAGCTGGGCTCGGGGTCGCCGGACGGGTGATTGTGGGCCAGGATCACCGCTGCCGCGTTATGCTCCAGGGCCCGGCGCAGCACTTCACGCGGGTACACCACGGCGGCATTGATGGTGCCGCGAAACAGCTCTTCGTAGGTAATGATGCGGTGCCGGTTGTCCAGAAACAGGACCGCGAACACCTCGCAGGGGTGTGCCCGCAGTCTCGACATGAACAACGGCCCGACATCGCAGGGCTCGCGCAGGGGCTCTTCGCGAATATAGCGCTGATCCAGGTAGCGCTTGCCCATCTCCAGCGCCCCTTTGAACAGGGCGAGCCGGGCAGGGCCGATGCCCCGGAGCCGGCAAAACTGCTCTCGCGGCATATCCAGCAGCTGCCTTAAGCCGCCTGCTTGCCTGAGCAGGTCCTGCCCAAGATCCACCGCGTTGCTGCCGCCAGGACCGTGCCCGATAAAGAGTGCCAGGAGTTCGGCGTCGCTGAGCGCTTGCGCGCCACGCCGGATCAGTTTTTCGCGGGGCCGTTCGGCTTCATGCCAGTGCTTGATCGCCATGTCACATTTCCCTGTGTTACGTGAGAGACCCGGAGCACCCCGATGGGTGTCCGCCTGTCATCTCCCCGAGCAGCCAGCGAGTGGGCTGTTACGCCTGTTACCCATTCGGTGCTACTCTTTGCGCCTTCCCTGGCGCGGCTTTACAGGACAATAGGCACTATGGAACGACTGGTCAACAAACGCATCCTGCTGGGTGTCACGGGGGGCATTGCGGCCTATAAAAGCGCCGAACTGATCCGCCGCCTGCAGGACGCCGGCGCCGATGTGCGTGTCGTGATGACCCGGGGCGCGCAGGAATTCATTACCCCACTGACCATGCAGGCGCTGTCCGGCAACCCGGTGCACACCGACCTGCTCGACCCCCACGCCGAGGCCGGCATGGGCCACATCGAGCTGGCCCGCTGGGCCGACCTGGTGCTGATCGCACCAGCCTCCGCCAACTTCATGGCGCGCATGGCCCATGGCCACGGCTCGGACCTGCTCTCCACGCTCTGCCTGGCCACCGGTGCACCCATTGCCATCGCCCCGGCCATGAACCAGCAGATGTGGGCCGATATTGCCACGCAGAAGAACCTGCTGATCCTGCAGGAGAAGGGCGTGCATGTGTTCGGCCCTGCTGCAGGCAGCCAGGCCTGCGGCGAGATTGGCCCCGGCCGCATGCTGGAGCCGCACGAGATCGCCCTGTGCGCGGCCAATGTGTTCGATTACAACCTGCTCACCGGGTTGCATGTCGTCGTCACCGCCGGCCCCACCCGCGAGGCGATCGACCCGGTGCGATACATCACCAACCAGAGCTCGGGCAAGATGGGCTACGCCATCGCCGAGGCGGCGGCCGAAGCCGGCGCCCGCGTGACACTGATCAGCGGCCCGGTAAACCTGCCCACACCCACCCGTGTGAAACGGGTCGATGTGGTCCGTGCCGAGGACATGTATAACGCCAGCATGGGCGTGGTCGATGAGGGCTGCGACGTGTTCATCGCCACCGCTGCCGTGGCCGACTACCGGCCCTCCGTGACCGCCGAACACAAGATCAAGAAATCCACCGAGGAGATTCACCTGACCCTGGTGAAAAACCCGGATATTGTTGCCGCGGTGTCGGCACACGCGAAACGCCCGTTCACGGTGGGCTTCGCCGCCGAAACCCGGGACGTGGTGGCCTACGCCCAGGCCAAGCTGGACAACAAGAAGCTCGACATGATCGCCACCAACGACGTGTCCGGCGAAAACGTCGGTTTCAATAGCGACAATAATGCGCTCACGGTGATCTGGCCCGGCGGCCACAAGGTACTGCCACTGGCCGCCAAACGGCAGATCGCCAAACAGCTCATCGAGCTGATCGCCATTCGTCATAAACGCGACTGACCGAGACCGGATGGATCGCGGCACACGGACGTGCCTGCCAGCCCGCTCCCGCGGGCAGGGGATGAGACGGCGCGGGACCTGCCAGCCTCACTACCAAAGACACTCAGCTGACACGCCGGGGACGGACGCATGCAACTGCAGTACAAAGTACTCAATCCGAAACTGGGCAGCGCATTCCCGCTGCCGGCCTATGCCACCACAGGCTCCGCAGGTCTGGACCTGCGCGCCATGATTGAACACCGTCTGGAGATCGAACCGGGCCAGACCGTGCTGATTCCCACCGGGCTGGCCATCCATATCGCCGATCCGGGTTACGCCGGGTTGGTGCTGCCGCGCTCGGGCCTCGGCCACAAGCACGGCATCGTGCTCGGCAATCTGGTCGGCCTGATCGACTCCGACTATCAGGGAGAGCTGATGGTGTCCTGCTGGAACCGCGGCCACGCCACCTTCGCGCTGGAGCCGGGAGAGCGGCTGGCACAACTGGTCATCGTGCCGGTGATGCAGGTAACACTGGAACAGGTGGACGAATTCGAAGCCAGCCACCGTGGCAGTGGGGGATTTGGTCACAGCGGCAGGCAGTAACGCGGGGCGCGTCTGGGGGACAGCACCATGGGCAAGAAGCAGCAACCGGCAGACAAGAATCCGGCCACACCGGATCAGCCGGCCAGAAAAGGCAAAAAGAAAACCGGCAGCAACAAGGCCACCGCGCGCGGCATTCAGCGCTTCATGCTGATCAGCGCCGCCATGACCGTACTGTGGATGGGCGCGCTGGGCGCGGGGCTGTCGTACCTGCACCAGAGCGAGCGCGAGCGCAACGCCAACCAGGCCGCGCAGGCGCTGGTGCTGCAACCGGCAACACTGCTCAGCCAGGCCATCAACCTCAGCCAGGCCAGCGTGGAGACCCTCGCCGCCAGCTACGCGGTGCGCGAAGCGCTCGCCAGTGGCCGCAGCCCCGAGGTGGTCTCGCAGCAACTCAGCAGCCAGCTGCCCGCCAGTCGCGTGCACCTGATCCGCGTCGGTGAGCTGCCACGCGCCAGCCTCTCGTTCACCGCCCGTGATCTGGTCCAGCAGGCCCACGAGCACACCCCCCCCGTGGTGCTGTTGCCCGGCAGCGCACCACAATTGCTGTTCGCACGGCGCACGCCCGACGGCCAGGGCATCCTGCTGGTGGAACAGGACCTGAGTGAGACCCTCAAGCACCTGCGCCGGCTGGACATGCACACGGGCGGCGTACGCATCGTGCAGGCCGGCACCCCCGTGTTGCAGCTCGGCAACCCGCAGGGGCCGGAACGCGCCACGATCCAGGCCAGCGGCGGCCTGACACTGACCTACCTGGGCACGCCCGGTGGCGATTTCGATGAAACGGGCCCACTCGCGATGTTGGCTTTCGGCTGCGTGCTGGTGCTGATCCTGCTGGGGCAGTGGCTGGTACTGCGGGCCATCAGTGCCGGCATCAGCCGCGATGCCGGCCACCTGCAACAGCACGCGCAGGAAGCCGGCCGCGCCGGCGCCGGCATCGGCCGCCGCTATACGTTCTCCGCACTGGAAGCAGTACGCGACCAGTTCGACAAGCTGGCCGGCCAGCGCCGCGCCAGCCGCCCGGTCAGCACCGCCACCGGCAGCGCATCCGCTGCCGGCAAGGCCTCGCCACCGCCGGATGCGTTCCTGGATATTCTGGTGGAGGATGACGCCCACCCGTTGATCGACGACACCCCAGCCCGCCAGATCGCACTGCCGGACGACATCTTTCGCGCCAGCGATATCCGCGGGGTGGTCGGCCGGACACTGACCCCGGACATGGTGGAACTGCTGGGCCAGGCGATTGGCTCAGAGGCCGGCGAACAGGGCCAGCACACCGTGCTGGTGGCACGCGACGGCCGCACCTCGTCCGACGAACTCAGCCAGGCGCTGATGCGGGGACTGGTCCGCAGTGGCCGCGAAGTGCTGGATATCGGCGCCATGCCGTCGCCCGTGCTGTATTACGGTACCGCCGTCATGGACACCCAGACCGGCGTCGTGGTGACCGGCAGCCACAACCCCTCCACCTATAACGGCCTGAAGATCATCATCGGTGGCGAGACCCTCGGTCGCGAGCGACTGCTGGCCCTGAAGACCCGCATCGAGGAAGACCGCCTCAGCGAAGGGCTCGGCGACGTGATCGCGCGCGACATCAGCGAACGCTATCTGCATGCCATCAGCGACGACATCCTGCTGGCGCGGCCGCTCAAGGTCGTGGTGGACTGCGGCAACGGCATCACTGGCGTGATCGCACCACAACTGTTCCAGGCACTCGGCTGCGAGGTCCTGCCCCTGTTTGCCGAGGTGGACGGCCACTTCCCGAACCACCATCCCGACCCCGGTCGCCCGGAAAACCTGCACGCCCTGATCCAGGCCGTGAAGCAGCATGGCGCGGATATCGGCATCGCCTTCGACGGTGACGGGGACCGCCTCGGCGTGGTGACCCCGGCCGGCGAGATCATCTGGCCGGATCGCCTGCTGATGCTCTACGTCCGGGATCTGCTGACCCGTTCCCCCGGCGCCGACATCCTCTATGATGTGAAATGCAGCCGCGAACTGACCAAGCTGATCAGCCGCATGGGCGGCCGGCCGCTGATGGTGCCCTCCGGCTATGCGCAGATGAAAGCGACACTGCGCGAGACCGGCGCGCCACTGGCCGGCGAGCTGTCAGGGCATATCTTCTTTGCCGACCGCTGGCACGGGGTGGAAGACGCGCTGTATGCTGCCGCCCGGTTGCTGGAGATCCTGGCCCTGGAATCCGTTGGCGCGGACAGCGTGTTCGCCCGCCTGAAGACCGGGCTGGTCACACCGGAGCTGTTGATTCCCGCCAGCGACACGGGCAAGTTCGAGCTGATGGACAAACTGCTCGCCCGACAGAGCGCCTTCGCTGACGGCAGCGTCACCACGCTGGACGGCCTGCGCGTGGACTTTGATGACGGCTGGGGCCTAGTACGTGCCTCCAATACCGTGCCCGCCCTGAGCGTCCGGTTCGAGGGGCGGGACAAAGCCGCCCTGCAACGCATCGCCGGGCTGTTCCGCACCGAACTCCAGGCCATAGAACCGAAACTGAAACTGCCTTTTTGATACGGAGACACCATGGACCAGCAGCGGGCAGGTGAAACCGCGCGCATTCTGATTGAAGCGCTGCCCTACATTCAGCGTTTTTCCGGCACCACCGTGGTCATCAAGTACGGCGGTAACGCCATGGAGAACGAAGAACTGAAGAACTCGTTCGCCCGCGACATCGTGCTGATGAAAGCCGTCGGCATCCACCCGGTGATCGTCCACGGTGGTGGCCCGCAGATCGGTGACCTGCTGGCACGTCTCGGCAAGGAATCAACTTTCGTCCAGGGCATGCGGGTCACCGACAGCGAGACCATGGATGTCGTGCAGATGGTGCTCGGCGGCCTTGTGAACAAGGAAATCGTCAACCTGATTCACCGCAATGGCGGCCGCGCCATCGGCCTCACCGGCAAGGACGGCGAGCTGATCCGGGCAAAGAAAATGCTGCTCAAGGGCGACAGCAATGATCCGGCACTGAAAGCCCCGGAGATCATCGACATCGGGCATGTCGGCGAAGTGCAGGGCATTGATGTGCGCGTGCTGGAGATGGTGGTGGGCAGCGACTTCATCCCGGTCATTGCGCCGATCGGCGTCGATGACGAAGGCGTTTCCTACAACATCAACGCCGACCTGGTCGCCGGCAAAGTGGCCGAAGTGCTGCGTGCCGAAAAACTGATCCTGCTGACCAATGTATCCGGCCTGAAAGACAAGCAGGACAACATTCTCACAGGCCTGTCCGCACAGCGCGTCCAGGAGCTGATCGACGACGGCACCATTTATGGCGGCATGCTGCCGAAGATCGGCTGCGCGCTGGACGCGGTACAGAACGGCGTACACAGCGCGCACATCATTGATGGCCGGGTACCGCACGCGGTGCTGCTGGAGATCCTGACCAACCAGGGTATCGGCACCTTGATCACGCGCCGCTAGGGGCTGGCGACGCGGCGCACCGCCATCCAGAGGGGAAAAGGGGAGTTGTGATGAGCGAACAGAAGGTCTCGCGCAAGGATCAGATTCTGCAGGCC
Source organism: Alcanivorax sp. S71-1-4 (assembly GCF_009846755.1). GTDB lineage: Bacteria > Pseudomonadota > Gammaproteobacteria > Pseudomonadales > Alcanivoracaceae > Isoalcanivorax. The sequence goes on along the minus strand of NZ_AQOR01000001.1, from coordinate 64,755 downwards.
CTTGCGCACATGCTGGAGGCAGAGCCGGGCGGGCGCATCACCACCGCCGGGCTGGCCCGTGAAGTGGGTGTTTCCGAAGCGGCGCTGTACCGGCACTTCCCCAGCAAGGCGAAGATGTTCGAAGGGCTGATCAACTTCGTCGATGAAACCGTGTTTTCCCGCATCAACCGTATTCTCCAGGAAACGCCCGATGCGCTCGCGCAGACGGAACAGATCCTGACCCTGTTGCTCACCTTCACCGAGCGCAACCCCGGCATCACCCGGCTACTGACCGGCGATGCCCTGGCGGGCGAGAACGAACGGCTACGGCAACGTATCGAGCAGTTCTTTGACCGCGTCGAAAGCCAGCTCAAGCAACTCCTGCGCGATGCCGAGTTCAAGCAGGGTCTGCGCACCAGCGCCACACCAGCAGTGACCGCCAACCTCCTGTTGGCCGCGGCCGAAGGCCGCATTGCACAATTCGTGCGTTCCGGTTTCCGGCAGCCCCCCACGCAAGGCTGGCAGGAACAGTGGCCGCTGCTGGCTGCCGGGCTGTTCAGGGATTGAGAGTAGGGTGGGTAGAGCCAAAGGCGAAACCCACCGGGACCATGCAGCACACTGCTCGCACAGAATCATCGAAACTACCCACTACCCAAGCCGGGTGATTTCGATGTTTTTGCGGGGGTGATTAACAGGCATGGACACGGTGGGTAAGGCTGGCTGGAACAGTGGCCCCTGCTGGCTGCCAGGCTATTCAGGCATTGAGAGAGTAGGGTGGGTAGAGCGAACGCGAAACCCACCGGGACCATGTAGCGCCCTGCTCGCACAGAATCATCGAAACTACCCACCTCCGCAAAGGCAGCTCCGATGGTTTGGGGGTGGTTTCGATAATTTTGCGGGAGTGAAGAACAGGCATGGACACGGTGGGTTTCGCGTTCGCTCTACCCACCCTACGGCAGCACTAGCGTGAAATTACGCGCAAACGTTCGATGATGGGTTCAAAGGATTCACGCACCTTGGTGATTTCCTGCTCGTAGTGCGTGATATCGGTTTCCAGTTCGGTGATCTGGCGGGTGTAGCGCTCAATCACCAGCGCCGTATTCTCCGGCACCTGACGACCACTGCGCTCGATGCGCGCCGCATTGCTGATTTCCTGCTCCAGCCGGGTGCGGGTCTGGGTGATGTTGCCGCGAGCGTAATCAATGTTCAGCTGCAGGGCACTGATCTGGCGGTCACGCGCGCGCTCGGCATCTTCCGGCGCCGCATACATGCGCATCAACTCGGCGTCACGCAGCGCCTGCTGTGCTTCCCGGCGCGCCTGTTCACGCGCTTCGCGGATTTCCGCCAGCTCGTCTGCGGACGGGGCCGGCGGCACGGTCTTGATGACACGCCCCTGGCTGTCGACCACCTCATAGCCGACCTGCACACCTTCCGGCGTGAGCATGCTGGTCATGACCATGTTGCCCTGAGCGTTGATGTAGCGGTAAACCGCCCCCGGTGGCAGCCCGTCCGCCCCTTTCGACTGGCACCACGCCGACACCGGCGCGGCCAGCGCCAGGCAGAATACCGCCACCCGGGGAAGTCTGATCATCATGCGACGCCATATTCGCGACGATAAGCCTGCATCGCCACTGTCTGTTCCTGTTGTCCGGTCTGTGCCAGATAATCGATGATATCTGCCATACAGACGATACTGTAGACCGGCACACCGAGACTGTGTTCGACTTCCTGAATTGCAGACAGCTCGCCGCGCCCTTTCTCCTGGCGATCCAGCGCCACCACCACTCCGGCCATCTGTGCCTCGGTCCGCTCGAACAACGTCGCCACCTCGCGGATCGCCGTGCCCGCGGTGATCACATCGTCAATCACCAGCGCTCGCCCGGACAGGGGCGCGCCAACCAGCCAGCCCCCTTCGCCGTGGTCCTTGGCCTCCTTGCGGTTGAACGCCCACGGCACATCGCGGCCATGGTGCTCGGCCAGCGCCACGGCAACCGCCGCCACCAGCGGAATGCCCTTGTAGGCCGGGCCGAACAGCATATCGAACTCGACATCGCTGGCGACAATAGCCTCGGCATAGAAACGCCCCAGCGCCCCCAGCATGGCGCCCGTGTGGAAGGTGCCGGCATTGAAGAAGTAAGGGCTCTTGCGCCCGGACTTGAGCGTGAACTCACCGAACTTCAACGCTTCGCGCGCCAGCGCAAATTCCAGAAACGCCTTCTGATACGCCTGCATGCTCGTCTCTCCGTTACCAGCCCAGCGCCTGCTGTTGCAGGCGGATCAATTCACGGATGCCGCTGTCGGCCAGGGTCAGCATGGACTGCTGCTGATCCAGCGTGAACGGCTCCGCCTCGGCGGTACCCTGGATTTCCACGAACCCGCCCTGCTGGGTCATCACCACGTTCATGTCCGTATCTGCGCTGGAGTCTTCGATGTAATCCAGGTCCAGCACCGGAGTGCCTTTATAAAGCCCGACGGACACCGAGGCGACCAGGCCCACCAGCGGGTCGTCCTTGATCTTGCGGGCATTGAGCAGATACGTGAGCGCATCCACCAGCGCCACGCAGGCACCGGTAATGGAGGCCGTGCGCGTGCCGCCATCAGCCTGTAACACATCACAGTCAATCAGGATGGTATTTTCACCCAGCTTTTTGGTGTCCACCGCCGCGCGCAGCGAGCGACCGATCAGGCGCTGGATTTCCAGCGTGCGGCCCCCCTGCTTGCCACGCGCCGCTTCACGCTGGTTACGGGTATTGGTGGCGCGGGGCAGCATGCCGTACTCCGCCGTGACCCAGCCTTTGCCCTGGCCCTTCATGAAGCGCGGCACGCCGTCCTCCACCGACGCAGTGCACAGCACCTTGGTGTTGCCGAACTCCACCAGCACACTGCCTTCGGCGTGCATGGTGTATTGGCGGGTAATACGGATGTCGCGCAGTTGATCCGGGGCACGGCCAGAAGGACGCATGCTGTCTCCTTGCATTCTCGGGGGTTGAGTCAGGCCGCGATTCTAGCACAGGCCGGCGGCTCGCAGCCCCGCGCCCGGCGGGTTAGACTCCATCTCTTCGCAGCATGACGGAAGAGATGATGATTCAGAGCATGACCGCCTTTGCCCGCCGGGACACCCACGTCACAGGCGCCACCCTTGTGTGGGAGCTGAAATCCGTCAATCACCGCTATCTTGAAGTCACCCCCCGTCTGCCGGAAGCCTTTCGCGAACTCGACGGCCCATTGCGCGAGCTGTGTCGCAAACACCTCAACCGCGGCAAGGTGGAAGTGGGCCTGCGCTATCAGCTGGACAGCGGCGACACCGACATCGTCATCGACGACGCCCTGGTCACCCAGTTCGGCGCCGCCATGGACCGCATCAATGAACTGCTCGGCCCGACGTCTGCGGTGAATCCGGCGGACATCCTGCGCCTGCCGGGCGTGATGCAGACCCGCGAAGCCGACTTCGCCCCGCTGATGGCGCCAGCCCTCACGCTGCTGGACGAAACCCTCGCGGTCCTGGTGGAGACCCGCGCCCGCGAAGGCGCCGTGCTGAAGCAACTGCTTGAAGATCGCCTCGATGGCGTGCTGGTACAGGTGAGCCGCACCCGCGCTGCCCTGCCACGCATCCAGGATGCACTGCGCCAGCGGCTGGTGAAACGTGTCGAAGACGTGGTCGCCAACCCGGATCAGGACCGGCTCGAACAGGAGCTGGTGATGCTGGCGCAGAAAATGGATGTGGCGGAAGAACTGGACCGCCTGGAAGCCCACGTCACCGAAGTGCGCCGTGCGCTGGGGCAGGGCGGGCATGTCGGCCGGCGGCTGGATTTTCTGATGCAGGAGCTGAATCGAGAAGCGAATACGCTGGCGTCGAAATCGATTGATACAGAGACGACGCAGGCAGCAGTGGAGCTGAAGGTGTTGATTGAGCAGATGAGGGAACAGATCCAGAACATCGAATAGAATCCACAGAATTCCACATTCATCCATAACTTACTGTTTATATTGTATTTTTATAGGTTGATCGTCCACGAGAATCCACCAGGACCCACCGTTATCCAGATGAAAATGGTGGGCAACCTGGTGGGCAAAACGTGACTTTCCGCCCGACACCCCCTATTCTTTCCCCTAAATGGTGGGCAAAAGCAAGCGCCCGCACGCCAACTCCCTGACAACAAAGGCCTTTCCCCCCACACTCCAGAAGCAAAAAGTGGTGGGCAAACCTCCGGGAGCCTGTGGAACAAAGGGTCGAGATGAGCAAGCTGACAGCACTACAGATCAAATCACTTACCAACCAGGCCCCCAAGAAATATGCGGATGGTGGCGGCCTCTATTTCTGCGTCCGCAAATCCGGCGTCCCCTACTGGATGCTTCGCTATAGCAGCCAGGGCAAACGACATGAGGTAACGCTGGGCCGATATCCGCAGATGAGCCTCGCCTCGGCCCGGGAAGAGGCCGTCATGACCAAACAAGGCCTGCGCACCGGCACCGACCCTATCCGCGAGAAAGCAAAGCTCGCACTGCCTGAACTCAATACCGTTGAGGAGCTCTTCCAGGACTGGTTCGACAACGACCTGTCCAGACGCCTCAAATATCCCCAAATACCCGAGCGCATCTACCGGAAGGAGATCCACCCCCTCATCGGCAACCACCCCATCGCCGATGTCACCCCAAGAGACGTACGCGCTGTTTTGCAAAAGCTTCATGGCAGCAATCGGCCCACCATCGCCAACGACACCCTGATGTACATGAAGCAGCTGTTCCGCCATGGCATCAAACTGGACCTGTGCCAAAGCAATCCAGCCAGCCCGTTCACGGTGAACGACGCCGGAGGCGAAGAAACCAGCCGCGAACGCACCCTTTCGCTGGATGAGTTACAGCACGCCTTTCAGGTCTTTCAGGAGAACATCAGCAGCTTTGGCCGGGACAACTACCTGGCCTGCTGCCTGTTTCTCGTGCTCGGCGTGAGGAAAAGCGAACTCTGCGAGGCTCAATGGCGGGAATTCGACCTGGAGACAGGCGTTTGGCGCCTCTCGAAGGAACGCAGCAAGACCGGCGCCGCCATCACCATTCCCTTACCCACCCAGGCCATTGAGTGGCTGCAGATCCTGCACGGCCATGCCTGTGGCTCTCCCTATGTATTTCCGGCGAGGCGAGCCAGCAAGCGACCACACATGGGCCCAGACACACTGAACCGCGCCATCTCCAAGCTATTTGGTCGCGAAGCCGGCCGGAAAGTGCAGCCCCCGAACAAAATGGGCGACCTGGAGCACTTCACCGTCCACGACCTGCGACGCACCTTCCGCAGCCTCGCAGCTGCGGAAGGTGTGCCCGGTCATGTGGCAGAAAGGTGTTTGAATCACAAGCTGAAAGGGGTGGAAGGGATTTATGATCGTTATGACTATTTTGAGGAGAGGAAGCAGGCTCACCAACAAGTTGCCGGTCTCATAGATTCCATTGTATGTTTTTGATGTGAGGGGTATTAGGTTTGATTTGTGGGGTATTTCTTCATATAGATATGCAAACCTATACCAAAACCTACAATTATTTATTGGATCTGAACGAACGAGGGTGGACGTCTTCGGACCAACGCTTTAGCGGCCTTTAAAGGCCCTACGAGTGGGGTCTATCGGCGCGCACAAGGATGCCCTCTCCTTCTCCACCGTGGCTTGGTGCCAGCGTAACGGCCACGAATATCGTCACCTTCACCACCGTGGCAACCTGCCCGCAAACGCAACGGCCGGGTGACCGCTCTTAGGAAGCCGGTGCCTTTGCAACTACCACGGACCTGTGTCGAGAAGCGCTCCTCGACCGCCCGTGTGAGCCATGTCAGATAGCTCAGTCAGTACAGCAACTGATTCGTAATCGCTGGTTCGGAGGATCGACTCCTTCTCCCTCCTCGATTTTATATTATAATTCAATGAGTTAGGAGACATCATCACAGGCCTGCTTCGCAGCAGATTCTAATGTCACTGGTGCTACAACCCACCGCTGTCTCCTCGCTCGTAAAGCCCCTTTCCGCAAAGCTTTCGGCAACCTCCAACTCGTGCCCTGCCCAAAAAAAGGTCGACGACCTCCACACTGCAATATAGTCTAGATTTTTAATCGAATTGCAGGGAAAAGGAACAATAAAGAATGACTAAGGACAACGGGCAACGTTCAAACTTTCTGGGCCGTTTCCGGCTCGAAACAAAATGGCTTCAACGCATGAAACCTGCAGCAGGGATACCCGGATTAATTTTCGCAGAAAGCCACGACGGCACGCAGGTCTTAATAAAAAAATGGCAACGAAACGTAGAAGACGACGGTGCTCTTCGTGAACTTTGGGCAAACGAAGTTCGACAATTAAACACTCTAATTTCCTCTCCCGGCGCACGAGACCTGATTGTACCAATGCTCGCTGCCGGAGAAGATCAAGGTGGATTTTATCTAGTTCTGTCGCCAGGGCAGCGCTTTCCGCTTTCTGAACATATTAAAACCAAGAGTAGAGCTTGGCTCACTCGCCCTCGCAATGTTCAAAGTCGAGCAATCATATGGGCCAACACGGCGAGAATTGCACGAGGTCTATCCACTCTCCATCGACACGGAATTCTCCACCGAAATCTCGATGAGAGGTCAGTTTTCACTGACGCAGATGAGGAGCCAGATTTTCAGCTAACTGGATTTGAGTGGTCAATGCGATTGCATACCGCTCGAATAGGTGTAAGGCAATTTACTCCACCAAGCGGCAATACTCCTTACTCTTTCATTGATGATTGGAAAGCATTCGGCAAACTCATATGCAAAATTTTTGGCATTGACCCTTCATCCTTCTTACGGGGAAAAGCTCACGCAGCAGAAGCTCTTCTTCCAACAGAAAGAGAGCTTCTTAGAACAATAGTGCGAGGAAAGAGTGTAGACGTTATCGATGAAAACTACGTAATTGGACGAATTGCAGATATCCAAAGCGAAATAGCCGGTCAAACCGAGTCGTCTGATATAGCGTTAAAGCTCGCCGTAAGACTTGAACCTTCAAGCATGCTTACAAGGCGAATCGTTGAAGCTTCGGGTAACTCTATCGCCGCTGACGATCGCATTTCTCAGCTTGATTTCATCGAAGCTGATATCGCTGACGCAACAGCGTACGAAACAAGGCCCCGAGTTGCTAGTCAGCAAACGCACTTTCTGCTTCATGGTCGCCACCTTACCTACAAAATAAAACCTTTCCGCCCGGCTACAGCATTATCCTCTTGGGATGTGGCGTATTGCGAAGCTGCTGACCGTAAACCGCCAAACCAAAACGATGTCACCATGAGGCGAAGTCTTCGAAAAGCACCTATTGCTCTCAAAGAGCCGTCGGAAATACGAAGAAACTGGGCTTCACTTAGGAGCGCGTCTAGAAATTGGCTAGAATTTCTGAAATATAATAATCCCGACCAAGACTCGAATGAGAGCGAATATATTTATCGAGCTTTCGTTCTTTTACAGGCTATGGAAACCTTATTTGAAGAAGCAAAGGCCTGCCCTGTAAAAATAGTGTCAAAAGACACATCTTCAGGCACAAGCGTTCTTGTAGTTGCTGCCAGAGCGGACAGCACTCGCACAGGACTCTATGAGGCTCTTGGACTAGAATCTCCTGCTGCGCTATTAAAAGCCTCGCTTACAGATGACGCGACAACAACCGAGGAAGACTGGGTTGTAGAAGAAAAAGCGATCGGCGCCGGCCAAGATTCATTTACCACCCTTTGGCAGTTTGTGAGCTCATCTCCTGACGACAACGGACAGACCACGTATACCTTCGAGAGCCCGACCTCACTCCCACCAATTAGTAATGAGGTATTACTACGACCAAACAACGATATGGCACAAGCTCGTCTGGCACGACGAAAAATGAAATCTCTTGCAGCATTGCGCGAGCGACAAGAATTACTTGAAGTCATGAAGGATCCCAGATACTTCTTGCGGAGTTCTGGTGACGCCCCTCTTTCCAGCGAAGAAATAAGATCCCTAGATGCCCCTAAAATGACAGCATTTAGGGTAGTTGAAGATAGGTTACCATGCGTTCTCTTACAGGGCCCGCCCGGTGTTGGTAAGACTCGCCTCGTATGTGAACTGCTTCGTACACGCTTTCTTAAAGATCCATCCTCTCGCATCCTGATTACAGCGCAAAGCCATCATGCGGTGGACCATGTCCTTGAAAGCTATTTAAAAAACTCCAATGAAAACCCTGATAGAATCATAATTCGCTCTCGCTCCGCCGATGGTCGTTTTTCTGGAAGCACCTGGGAGCTTTCTTCGGTCACAAAAGAAATCGCTCGTGATTTCTCTAACAGTCAGTTATATGAAAAACTCCCGGCTGAATTAAAGGGCCGCATCGACACAGCGCTATCAAGTAACAATGGCGGCTTAGACACGTCTGAAATTAGATCCATGGAGAGCCTTCTACTACGATCCGCAAACCTCGTGTTCTCTACGACCAACTCGGCTGACATTGAACACCTGCTTGATGACCAATCGTTTTTTGATCAGGTGATAATCGAAGAGGCAGCAAAAGCTAACGGTTTAGAACTAGCATCACCAATGATGCTCTCGCACCGACGTCTTTTAATAGGTGACCATGAACAGCTTCCGCCCTTTGATGAAGAACGGATAAAAAAGCTACTAGGGTCTCCAGAACGCGTCTCCTCAGCTCTTGCCGCCGGAGCAGGCATGCTTGGCGCTTCATTCAGAGCAGCAGGGCTCCAAGACATTGTTGATGACCTTCAAGAATCAGCCCAACAGGAAGAGCTTCGTGACTTGTGCGAAAATGCAAAATCTCTTTTTGGATTATTTGAACGCTTAGTTATTAGAGAATACGGACGAGAAATAAACAAGCAATTACCTGTCGCCGTTCCTCTTACGGTCCAGCACAGAATGCATCCCGACATTTCACGATTAGTATCTGATGTTTTCTATAAAGGCATACTTGAAACATCCAAAGAAACCGGCGACCACTTTAATTCAGAACGGCCATTCAATTGCATCGCCCCCAACTCAAAAGCAGAAAAACCTATAATTTTAATCAATATGCCTTACACCCAGATAGACGTTGGAAACAAAAAGGCAGAAAACCACCCACCTTATTCTAATCCCGGCGAGGCTGATAGTGTCGTAGAATATTTAAAAACGATAGAATGCAACTCATCTTCACCTGTATCCATAGCAGTCCTTGCGCCATACCGACATCAAGTTAACCTACTTCGTGACAAGCTTCATACAGCAAGAGCGAATGGGGAACTAAGTTTTATTGAGCGAGGGGATGCCCCCAGCCTAAACACTACCTCATCGCAACCAACTCTTCATATAGGTACAGTTGACAGCTTTCAGGGAGATGAAGCCGATCTCGTTATTATCTCATTAGTCCGTAATAATCATCACACTGGGCTTTCTGGTGTTGGATTCATGCGCCACCCCAACAGAATGAATGTGCTGGTTTCTCGCGCCAAATGGCAACTAGTGCTTGTAGGCAGTCTAGCGTTTTGGTCAGAACGAGTTACAGCCTCTTATCCAAAAGAGGAAGAAGGCGCCTTTCTCAAAAGGATGTTTGAGTTTATTCAGGCGAACTGTGGCGACAATGGCCCTGTAGCGATTATAAAATCCGTTGAATTAGGCATTAAATAAAATTATGAAAATCATAGCCCTTCCTATAAAATATGGAACCGTTCGGCTACATGTAGATAAAGGATCTCGCTGGACCCTAATAGAACACTCCATTCTCTGGCAAATTTGCCGAGAAAACTCATCAGCACGCAGCTTATCCAGAAGCTCCGCGATGCCTTACCGGCTCATAATAGAAATTTTGTCCCGGCTAATGAAGGCTGGCTGGGCTGAAGCGCGTGAAATAAAAGGTGAAGTTCTTTTTTCCGGAACTGAAAGCGGGCAGGAGGCAGTAAAGCAAACAGACTTACCCAGGATACTCAATCCGGTCGATCGCATCGCAAAGTTTGTGCTCGAAGGATATACAGGAGGCTGTTTTCGTTATAATGATTTTGGTCAAGTTGTCTCTAAATCCAGACTTTCTCATCTCCAAGAGAGTAACGAAATTCTAGTACTGGAATCTCCGTCACATCAGGTTTATGCAGAAACAGCAGATCTTTTAGAGGTTCTCTTACAGGACGAGGAAACATTCAAGAAATTTGGTGAAGAACAAGCCAGAATCAGCGACAAGTACTGCCTATTAAATATTCGCAGCGAAGTAATTCACGGGCTTCCTGCAAGCGCCTCTGAGAAATTACGGAAGCTAGTACAGTCAGCACAGAAATCCTCAACCGAACAAAGAAAATCACCAATAGACGTATTCGATAAGACAACGGTTACAGAGATTTCGGAAGGCATTAATTATATATCTGCCAGGCTTGATTTGAGTGACGCGCTTATTATTGGCGGGCCCGCTCACTTAAATGCCGTGCGAATTGCTCTTGAAAAGGCAGAAGAATTCGTAGTTATTCATTCAACCTTCGTAAATCCTGTAACTTTTGATCTTTTATATGATAATTTCCGAAATGCTTACGAGAGAGGCGTTAGAATTCAAATTCTATGGGGGCAAGGATCTCCTGGTGATAGGAAAGGTTCAACCAGTGCGGCTGTTAGGCAATGCGAGGATCTTTTAAGAAATAAGTCTGGGGGGGCATCAATCGTTAACTTTGAATACTTCTCAACAGGATCTCATGCAAAAATTCTAGCTTATGACCTCCCGTCTGGACACATGGCATGTGTAGTTGGCTCTTGCAACTGGCTATCTTCAAGCTTCGACAGCCTTGAGTGCTCTTTACGTGTCCGTGACCCAGCAATCGTGGCCCCCATTCTACGCTATCTTACGGAATTATCACGTCCGTACCCGGGAGGCACCTCCCCCCTTACTGGAGCTTTAGTGGCACGAACTCTTCGATTAAAAGGCGCACCCTACCCCCATGGTACAAAGGTACGTATGGCGCTTATTACAGGAGGTCAACATAACTTGGTCGTCCAAGCTGCTCGCGACCACGCTCAAGAAAATATTTTTGTTTTTAGTCATCGGCTAGGCGATGGCGCAAGAAACCTCATTTGTCTGCCCCTATCAGCAGCCGCCAACGAACGTAAGCTGACTATTGATATTTATTACTCTAAAGATGATCGCAATCATGAATCGCCATCAGCCCCAATCAGCTCATCAGTAAAATTACATAGTTGTCGAGAGCCTAGGGTCCATGCTAAATGCCTTTCTTGGGATTTATCCAGCCTATTAGTCACAAGCCAAAACCTGTGCAGCGCAGACCCACCCGATGAAGCACATTTCTCAGAGCTGGGCATTTTGGTTGAATGTTCACCGTTAGCACTAGAGGCTTCTCAGCAGCTAAAAGGCTCATTGCTAGAGTTTGATTAATAGTTCCGTACGGATATTAATACAAACCCAAGGCGGCGCATCCACGCCGCTGGTTTGTGGCCCACGCAGTACCTGAGGAACAAGCGCCCAGCCATCACACCTTGTCAGGGCGTGGCCGGATCGCTACTAACTCTGGGCCGATTGTGCAACGGCGTGATCTTCAGCTCGGCCAGCTTGGCCCGCATCGCCTGTCATTCCATCGGAGCACCGTTATCCGAGTGCAGCGCCATCGGTTGGCGCAAGCGCCCTTCACGAAGGGCGCCTCGCTCTATCAGTTCGGCGGCGTATTCACCACTTTCACAGTCATAGACTTCCCAGGCAACGCCCTTGCGGCTGAAGATATCTTCCACCAGATGCAGATAATAATGCTGTTTCCATCAACGTGGCCAGCTTCGCTTACGATGACCAGTCATCCGATTGCTTACCACTTCCCGACACAGGCATTCCCCTTCTCTGGCTCGATTACGCCAATTGTACAAGGTCGCTTCACTAACGCCTTCCTGGCCGGAAAGGTTTTCTGGGGGTAATAAGCGATTCAGAATGGTTGCTTTGCGTTCGTCGGAATATCGGGGCATATCTGTCCCCGTTGCCGCTCCCTCTGGGTTCAAGTGAGGCGACAACTATCCTGACAGAGGGGGCAGCCTTACGGCAGCGGGAGGCTCGCTCAGTCACGCAAAGGAACGCTAGCTGAATCACAAGCCAAAGGAGCTTCAGAGGGATTATGACCCACATGATTACTCTTCAATAACGTTAACCGCTATATTAGTTCGATTGGTTCAGTTGATGCTAACTTAGCAAAGATGCTCATTTCCTCTAAAGAAATCAGAGAACACGAATCCCATGAGAACAGCGAGAAGCTAGCGCTTGTGAAGAATATTTTGTCGGCGAACGAGCACCTTCCCTCAACAGCGCTTCGCGCTGAAATCAGTGCGAGCTTAAATCTTGAGTGCTATCTAGATTTAGACGATACTCCATTGGAAAAAAGCGATCTTTTCGTACAGCTTCTGAAGCACGATATTATTGAGGATAATGCAGACACTTATACTCGTCTATTAGGGTGCGATTGGAAAACTCGAGAACATTTCATTCACAATTCTAGAAAATTCCAAGAGTATATGAATTCCGATCTTGTAAAGGGAGACTTAGACTCACTTTTTCTCAGCAATCAAGTCAACATCCATATCAAAAACTTGATAACTGACAACGCCAGTGAATATATTCAAGACGGCACCAGAAAGGGTCTCGTTCAATTGGTTCGATTCGCTATAGAACACAAACGAGAGCTCTCAATTGATGCGATAGGGAAGCTGGTAAGCAGCGGCGTACCAACTCAAGATGTCGTTATCTTGCTAGAACACCACCTAGAAATACTGTCGAAAGATGCAATCTTAGCCATTCTTCAGTCGCTTGATGGCGACTATCCTAAACTGGCATCATCAGCTAGAGACAAGCTGGAGGTTCCTAATACTCCCGCAAATCATGCTCTCCTGAAGAGACTCAAACACCTCGATATCGTTAGCGCATATAACTCTAAGGACAACACAATTAAGGTGGGCAAGGTGTAGAAATCAAGCCGAATTGTAAGTAAACGTTCCACTACACTCGACAATATTCAATTTTTTAGCTCAGCGCTTAGCTACTAGTTCTGTGTTTTCAGATTTTTCCACACACGAGTAACTGGCGGCATAGAACACCTTACTCCCTATCATCCACCTCCCGAAGCAAAGAGACTGCCACCACTGTTTTTAACCGCCACTTTATCCAATAAAATAAATCTATTTATTTTCAAATACATACCACCCCCATGAAGCTAGGAAGGATTGGCCTTCCCAACGCATATCCCATGGAGGTCTTCATGATCATGCAATGCCCCCAGTGCCGATCCATCCGGATCAAGGCCCATCACACCGCCCGCAAACTCTGCGCTTCTGTCGGCACTGTCGCGGGCACAGCCAGCGGTATCGCTGCGGCCACCAGTGGCGCCCGCACCGGCATGGTCATCGGGGGGTTTGCCGGCCCGGCAGGGTCTGTGATGGGCGGAATTGCCGGCGCACTGCTCGGCGGCCTGGTCGGCGGGGTTGCCGGGGGTTCAGCCGGGGCCGCCCTGGGCGATTTCGTCGATGAGACCATCCTGGATGCATTCGAATGCCAGGAATGTGCTCACACCTTTAGCGTGGATACCGACACCATCAGTTAATGCCCGCGTGTTGCTGGCTGCCGCTCACAAGCCGACGGTCACCCTACCTTACTCGCCCTTTCCCCGGCCCGCCTCGTGCGGGCTTTTTGCCGTCTGGAGAACCCTCTATGTCCGATACACCTTACATCAAGAATGATCAGGGCCTCTACCAGGTCCGAGGCTATGTCAGCCCGGATCAACTGGTCCAGATCGCCGCTGATATCCTGCTGGAGAACCTGACGGACCAGAAAAACCTGACACGTCCCGAGGATGCAGCCCGCTTTCTGCAACTTGCCCTGGCCACGGAGAAGAACGAGCACTTCTCCGTCCTGTTCCTGAACAACCTGCATCAGGTGATCTGCTTCGAGAAGCTATTTTGCGGCACCCTGAATGCGGCGACCGTCTATCCCCGTGTGGTGATGCAACGGGCGCTGGCACACAATGCCGGGGCGGTCATCTTTGCCCATAACCACCCATCAGGTTGCCCCAATCCATCCGAAGCCGACCGGGTCATCACCCGGCGTTTGTCGGAGGCCCTGGCCCTGATCGATATCCGAGTGCTGGATCACTTCATCGTCTCCCAAAGCCACTGGGTCAGCCTCGCCGAGCGTGGCTGGCTTTAAGCCGCATTCCCCCTTCCCGCTTTACACAACTTTCGTTGCCCTGCCCGCTGGGCATGGGCGTTTATGCCGCTTATCCGCGTTCTTGCGACACATCTCACTGCAGGAGAACAACCATGGCACATCTCGTGGAACACATGGCCTATGTGGGCCAAACACCCTGGCATGGCCTGGGCAATCAACTGGCCAGCCGCCAACCCCTGGCGGTCTGGCTGACGCAGGCCGGGCTCGACTGGCAAATCGAGGAGACCCCGGTCCGCTTTGTCGATACCCGCAAAGGCCCTCTGGGCCAGATCCATTCCTTCGATGACCACAAGGTACTGTACCGCTCGGATACCCAGGCCCCCCTGTCCGTGGTCAGCAGGCGCTATCAGGTGGTCCAGCCCCAGGAGATTCTGGAGTTCTATCGGGATCTGACCGAGGTCTCCGGCTTCGAGCTGGAGACAGCCGGAGTCCTTAAAGGTGGCCGCAAGGTCTGGGCGCTGGCCCGTACCGGGCAGAGCGGTGTGCTCAAGGGCCAGGATCGCACCAACGCCTATGTGCTGCTGGCCACGGCCTGCGACGGCACCATGGCCACCACCGCCCAATTCACCAGTGTCCGGGTGGTCTGCAACAACACCTTGGCGGTCGCGCTCAATGGCCAGGCGCAGTCGGTGAAGGTCTCGCACCGCTGTGTCTTTGATGCGGAGGCGGTGAAACGGCAACTGGGCATTTCGGTGTCAGCCTGGGATGACTTCATGTACCGTCTGAAAACCTTGAGCGAGCGTAAGGTGAAGCGCCCGGACGTGAAGCAGTTTCTGAGCAGGGTATTTCAGGACAGTCCAGAGCAGCCCCAGGCCAGCAAAAACGAACGGGCCATGGCCCGGGTGATGGCGCTGTTCGACGGGGCCGGGCGTGGGGCCAACCTGGCCTCGTCCCATAACACGGCCTATGGCCTGCTGAATGCCGTCACCGAGTTCGTGGACCATGAACGCCGGGCACGCAGTACGGACCACCGGCTGGACGCGGCCTGGTTCGGCCAGGGGGCGGTGCTCAAGCAGAAAGCCATGGATCAGGCGCTGCTATTGACCGCCTGACACTGGCCGGCATTCGCCCGCCACGCTCACGTCTGGCGCAGACAAATACCACCTCACTCACCTGCCTACCGGCACAGCCCTACACCTCGGCTATCCCCAGATACCCCAGTTCAACTCACAACCGGAGCACACCATGGCCCGTGAACCCTGCTATGTCTCACGTATCCCGGTGCTGAGCACCGCCCATATCCACCCGAACACCCTTCAGCGATTACTGGACGGGCCGGCCGACAGCGCCATCGCCGTGGTCGCGCCCTATCCTGAAGGCCTGTTCCTGTACCTGAAGGCGCCCCGGCGCGACGACGACACGTTGCGTCGCCACCTTCCCTCACCCTGTGGCCCCAAGTCCCCGCCGGGCCACATCGCCTATCCAGCCGACTTGCTTGCGCTGTACCGCTGGGCCAGACGCGGCGACTTCGACTGGATACGCCTGGATGCCGACGGCGACCAGGTGGCCGGGCTGCTTGTGTATGAGTGGGCACCTTTTGATGCCCCTCATACCGCTATCAACCAGGGAGACCATCATGATCGGCGAATATCGCCAATCCAGGGCGGACGCCCAACGCAGCCGGCACGGCTTTGATCAGCCTGCTCAGGCAGCCCGGCATCCAGCAGCGGCTATCCACCAACGCGGCAAATAGGTTCACAGCGCATCCCAAGCGGCCAGCTGTCGTACCTGAAAACACCACCCGCACCACCGCGACATGCCATGTCGCACCGCCCCCGCACCCTCCACTTTTGACGATCCTTTCCGGCTAACCTACGGGCCTTGCACCACTGGGCCGGACAGAGGGCCTTTGACTGGAGGCGGCGGGTACGGCGCGCGATCGGCTGACGGAGCAACCCGCTCATGCCGGGGAAATCACCCTTTATCCCCCTTCCCGATTGATCAAGGAGATCATCATGATCAGCACCTACCACCAACTCAGGGCGGATGCCCTGCCATACAACCGCACCGTTCTGATGACCCTGCTCAAACAGCATGGCATCCAACGCTTGACCATCTTCTATTCCGGTGGCGGCGACGCGGGCGATACCGACAAGATCACGGCCACGCCTCCGCAGGCACTGGCCATACTGGAAAACGCCACCGTCCCCCTGCGTCTGCCCAAAGTGGAGACGCTCAACGGCCACCACACCTATGTCCTGACGGAGGAGGAGCGCCCCGCGCTGGACGCGCTGCGTGAGTTCACCTTGGGCTGGATCGAGCAGATGCACTGCCGCTGGGAAAACGATGACGGTGGTGCCGGCGAAGTCACCTTCGATGTGGTCGAAGACACCTGCACCCTCCAGCATACCGAGTACTACACCGGCAGCCTCCACCATGAATACACGCTCTGAATCCGCCCATGTCTCGCTGGGCGCCTATGGGCGTGTGCCGCATGAGATCGCCATCGCCGATGCGCTGGCCTGTCCGCCCACCGATCCGCTACTGGGCACTCTGTCCACCCACCGCATGCAATTGTGCCCCCAGAACCTGGGGTATCTGGACCGGGACTGGGCCGTTGCGCTACGCGAACGTCACCCGGAAATCGAGTGGCGTCTGCACGCCAATGTACGAGTCCGTGATGTGGGCCGGGTCATTGATCTGTGCGACTGGCCGACGCAACGGGATTACTTCCAAACCCTGGGCGGCATTTCCGAGGCACTGGGCGCACCCGTGTATTCAGCCCACGCGGGACGCCGCAGCGTAGCCTCCATCGACGCCGTGATTCGCCATAGCCTGGCGATGACTCAGTATCTGGGAATGCCCGTGGCCATCGAGGGGCATTATCCGGTGCCGGGGAATGTCTGGCTGTTCAGTAGCTGGCGGGAGTATCGCCTGTTGTTGGAGTCAAGGGCCTGGTTCGCGCTGGACCTCTCGCACCTGCATATCCTCGCCACCCGCTCCGGAGTGACCGAGCACGCGCTGGTCGCGGAAATGCTCGCCTGCGAGCGCTGCCTGGAAGTCCATGTCAGCGCCAATGATGGCCAACGGGATCAACATCTGCCCCTCACCGAACCCCCCTGGTGGTGGCCACTGCTGGATCACTTGCATGATCAGGCCGTGATCTTCTCCGAGGGGCGAATCGCGTCCGGCACGCAACGCACGACCGCCAACCATACACCCCACCCACCACAACATGGTGGCTTTCCACATCCTTCCCCAGCCCTTTGGGTCGCACCCCGAATCGCCTCTGGCGGTATGACCCGCACAACCTGACCCAACGGGTCTTTCATCCATCGCAGCATAGGCCCGGCCAGGCATCGCACCTGGCCGGGCTTCTTTGTTTCTATAAAGGAGTAGCTACCATGCCCACACCTTCCATTACCCCCAACCGCCCACGGCCCGCCCTGCGCCTAGTGTCCACCAAGGGCATGAGCCGGGAACAGTGGCTGCAAGTGCGCAAACGTGGCATCGGCGCCAGTGAGGCCGCCGCAGCCGCCAGCATCAGTCCCTACCAGTCGCGCCTGGCGCTATGGATGGACAAGACCGGACGAGCGCGGCCCCAAGTGGACGCCGATGACATGAGCTCGCCCCTCTACTGGGGCAATGTGCTGGAACCTGTCGTGGCCGAGCAGTACAGCCGCAAGACCGGCAACAAGGTCCGCCGGATCAACGCGGTCCTGCAACACCCCGATCCGGACAAGGCCTGGATGCTGGCCAACCTGGACTACACCGTGGTCGGCCACGACGCGGTGCAGATTCTGGAGTGCAAGACCGCCGGGGAGTTCGGGGCGCGTCTCTGGCGCGACGGCGTGCCGGATTATGTGCAGTGCCAGGTACAGCACCAGTTGGCCGTCACCGGCAAGCAGGCCGCCGATGTCTGCGTGCTGCTCTGCGGCCAGGACTTGCAGGTCTTCCGGGTCGAGCGCGACGAGGCGGTGATCAACCGGCTGATCGAACTGGAGCGGGAATTCTGGCGCTTCGTGGAGACCGACACACCACCACTAGCGGATGGCAGCGACTCGGCGGGCAAGGCCCTACAGAACCTCTACCCACGCGATGCCGGCAACACTCTGGACCTGACCTCGGACCCGTCCCTGTGCGGGGACTTCGATGAGTTGCTGGATATCCGCGAGCGGGTCAGCCGCCTGAGCACCCGGGAAGCCACCCTGAAGCAACGTATCCAGCAAGCCATGGGCGAGGCCAGCAAAGCCGTGTTCCCCAATGGCGACGTGTCCTGGAAACGCAGCCAGGACAGCACCGTGCTGGACTACAAGCGCCTGCTGAAAAACCGGCCTGGCCTGCTCCACCAATACCCCCTGCGCAAAGCCGGTTCGCGCCGTTTTCTGGTGCGTACCTGAATCCTTCACGCCCGCCCCGTCTGTCTACCTGTTACGCAAACCGGACCTGACGGGGCCTTCCATCTGGAGCACATCATGATCAAGAACCTGGCCATCACACCCCCTGTCCTGGGCCGGATCAGTATTGGCCGCGTCGTCGAGAAAAACGGCAAGCGGCTACCGGAGAAGGACGACCAATTCACCCTCACCACCCAGATCCAGACCCGCGACGGCTGGCTGCTGCATCCCCTGGACGAACAATTGCGCCAGGACAGCCCCGGCGGCAAGCTGCGCAGTATCCCGGTGCGCATGCTGTTCAATGACCCCGAGCTGAACCTGCGGGCGGAGTACACCCTGTTTGATCGCCAAACCGGGCGCCCCCAGTGTGTCGGCAATGGCGACACCTGCCTGCGCCGCACCGACAAGGGCATCCAGCCGCTGCCATGCCCGGCGCCAGACCAATGCCCACTGGCACAGGGCGGCGCCTGCAAACCCTATGGCCGCCTGGTGGTCCGCATCGGCGATGACGAAGACGTTGGCGCCTTTATCTTCAGGACCACAGGGTACAACAGCATCCGTACCCTGGCCGCCCGGCTACGCTATTACCACGCCCTCTCCGGTGGGCTGCTGGCGACCCTGCCGCTGGCCCTGCGGTTACGGGGCAAGAGCACCAGCCAGAGCCACCGGGCACCGATCTACTATGTGGATCTGACCCTGCGTGACGACACCTCACTGGCCGACGCCATCGCCGATGCCCGGCAACTGGCCCAGGCTCGGGAGGAACAGGGGATCGATCAGGCGGCTCTGGATGCCGCCGCCAAGGCGGGGTTTGGGAATGGCGCCTTTGAGGACTCTGAAGAGGAGGGGTTGCAGGTGATTGAGGAGTTCATGCCTGTGCGAACGGATAACGGGGAGCAAACGAACAAGGCCGGAACACCGGATAGCCACCTGCCTGAGGCAAAGGATGATACCCCGCCTGAGCGCCTGCGGCAGAAGCTGGGGCTGGCACAACCGTCTGCGTCCTGAGCACAGAGCCGGCACAATCACCCAAGAACCCGGATAAGCGCATTGCTTTGAATAATCGCCTGCGGGGTTGTCCCACCGACAAAGTGATACTATTGTATCACTTTGTCGTCTAACTCAAGGTGCTCCCATGAAAGTCGAGCTTGTTACCAACCTCAAGCGTCAGGCCACCAAGATCCTCGCGGACCTGCATGCCACCAAAGAGCCCGTATTGATTACGGAACATGGCCAACCCTCGGCCTACCTCGTCGATGTGCAGGACTACGAGTTCATGCAACGGCGGCTGGCGCTGCTGGAAGGGCTTTCGCGGGGGGAGAGGGCTGCTCTTGAAGGCCGGACCTACAGCCAATCAGAAGCCGGGGAGAAAATGGCCAAATGGCTGAAGTAATCTGGACAGAACCCGCCTTGCAGGAACTGGACGCCATTGCCGAATACATTGCCCTGGATAACCCACCCGCAGCAGGCAATCTGGTTGGGGACGTCCTGAACAAGACGGAACGTTTGGCAGATTTTCCGAAATCAGGGCGCATCCCCCCGGAGCTGCCCAACTCGGTCTACAGAGAAATTGTTGTACCACCATGCAGAGTCTTCTATCGGGAAGACGGGGATCAAGTGCTGATACTGTACGTCATGAGGGAAGAGCGGGCGCTTCGTACTTTTATGTTGGATTCCGACTGACCAAGCTTAAACCAGCTTCTCACCATATCGGCCCCAGATACTTGAGCACCCCGCCTATCCATGGATGGCATCTTCTATAGGACGCCCATGGATACAATCCCGCGCCGGCTGCCCACGCCTCCGGCGCGCTTCCCATAAGCCATAAAGCAAGACACTACGGCCAACCCTGAACAAACGATACAAGCTCACCTTCCGCGACAGAGGATGTCGCCCAAACCCACCACCCTGCTGCCTGCCGCGAGCACAGCCAACTACACTGGCAATATATCGTGAACAAGGAGCGCACCATGCAATACCTTTTCGGCATCATCCTGCTGCTGATGATCATTGGCGCATTCAGCGTCTGGTACGAAGCACAGGGAAAAATTCACGGTATCAGGCAGAAACTCCATGATCGGGTACTATCCGGAAAGCCCGCTCGGCGAAACGACCTGCTCATTTTGCTCGAACGCCTTTACATCGCTGGCTACATCTTCAACCAGCCCTCTTCCGGCACCAATCACGAGCCACCTGAACTGATCAACGACCCGGAACTGGCACAGCTCCTCAGCAACCTGTTCGCCGACGCCGCCCTGGAGCAACAGCTACCACGCATCGGCTTCAGTATTCGCTCCACCCGGCACTGCCCGGACAACAACTTCGCCCGGCAGTACTCGCACCTATTGGTTACGCCTAGGAACTATGCCATCGGATATAATAGGAAATACTGAGAACCAGCGCTGATCCCCAAGCATGGCTAAAAAATTATTCGAAGATATTATCCACTAAAAAAGCCTCCAGCCCCCTGGATACTTCCTTAATAACACCGCCATTAGGAGACGCCCATAGCAAAATTTTTTCCGATTCCATTTCATACAGATAGTAGCTTCCATCCCCGATTTCCATTAATGGGAGCACTCCCAAAGGATAGTATTTATCATTCTTCAAATCTTTGTGTATGACAAGAACATTCAGATAGTAATCATCAGGAACTCCTAAACCGTATGTCTCATAACTACGGTAAACAATCACACCAAATTCAGAAAGATATTTCTTATACTCATCAGAAAGATTAAAATCTAGAGCATTCTCCAATTTATTAATGCTCTCACTATCTGCCGGCATGGTAGTCGCCCCCATGCGCCCAACAAGTTCCTTGAGCCTATTCATAAAAAACACCTTATCAAGAACCGCCAATGATCTTATCTGCCCTTGCTTTCCAGTATTCAGCTCTCTCTTTGGCAAAGGACTCTCTATCGATTTCCGACTCTTTCATTTTATCGTGCAATATATTATCATTTCCTGCCCCCCTATGCTCTTTTTGTGTTAGTTCCGCTAATGGCGAATCCGGCTTCTGGCCAATATGGTGCAATTCAACGGGCTTTGTATTGGCATCCAATGGTGGCCTTCCATCCTGCATGCGCTCCAGATTTGTTTTCCCGAAAATATCTTTCTTATCGTAGTCAACATCTGTTCTAACCAAGGCCTCGCCTCCGTTAACCTCTATCGGGGAGAGGTCTGCATATTCGTATATTTCGCACTCCTTCTCACTTCCAATAGCGTCAACAGTCTTCTCGCCCCACCCTTTTTCTATTAGCTTCTCTCGCTTCTCATCACTTAATGGTGCGAGCTCTTTACGAGTCTCCTGAGTCACAGAAAAAGGTTTATCAAGCTCTACAATATCCACATCTACAGAAGACATATCCCTGGCAAACGCCAATAGATTTTCTGAATAAGTCATTTTCTCGACAAGGAAGCTTTCCAGCATCATCTGACCACCCTCCCTTCCAGGCTCTGCTTCCATGCAGAGTAAATTTCTATGTGCTCTTCTTTCTGCAAGCTATAATCTTTTACCAGACAATGCTCCAGCGCCAACGCTGTTTCACCATTAACCTCTGGCAGCAGGCTTAATACCTGGGATCTCAGCCTCCGGTGGAAGTCTGCATAATCAATTGCAGTCTGAGCACTGCTTATAACCCCCCTCCTACAACCTAGTATATCAACCACCAGCCTTGACAGATTCGCAAACTCCCCTGGCTCCTGAATCCGGGGGCTTTTGCCCTTTTTCTGCAGACTGATGGCTTCGTACAAGGGAATCCGTAACCTTACTGATAGAGGAAGGTTATCAACGGCCCGTTCAATAAAATCAAGATCGAGATTAGCCGGGGTTGATAGCCGCTTTGCCAGCAGAAAGTTTAATACAGGATGGGTAGCTGATTGCCGCGCCAAGGGGGCTTTCTCGCTTGCGCGGTAAACATAAGATTTCTCCTCACCTGCAAACTTCCTGACCTGGCATAACACTGGCTCTAACCAGTCATTCTGATAAACAATTGCCACGCCCTTGGGGAGCCTAGCGATCTCCTCCAGTTGCTCGTCACGCAACGCAACTGATTTTCCGATCAGCCTCCGATCTACTTCGTCCGGCAATCGCATGATGATCTTGGTGTTGGTGTTACGTATCGCAGCAATATCGACAGCATTAGGAGACTGATCAACGATAAAGAACCCTTCTCCATAAGTGCGCATTTCGGCTATGGCACTGGCCAGCATTTCCACCGATTTCCCGGCCAGGTCCGCACCCTCCAGGCCACCACCACTACCAGAACTTCTCTTTAGAATATGGTGGGCCTCTTCCAGTACAGTGACATGCTTCAAGGGTTGGTTCATACCTCCCTTGGCAATACGGTACTCGCTAAGGCGCATCACCAGGATACCCATTATCAGCGCCTTGGTTTCTGACGAACCCACCCGGCTCAGATCAACAATCACGCTACTATCAAAGAGCTCCTCACTTGGCATCTCATCACTGGTGAAAATCTGACCATTGAGCCCGTTGGTCAGTGACTTGACTCTGGTAGACAAGGAACCAATGTAATTGCCCTTGATCTCCTGCGAATAGGCAGAAGCTTCAATAACCTGCTCCAGAGCCTCAAGCAAGTCCCGAAAATCCGGGAACAATCCATTGCTGTAGCGATTCACCGATGCTTCCAAGTCCCAGCCACACTGCTGGTAAGCCTGCAAAATGGCGTCCTTCAACACGGCAGGCATGGCAGCATACATTGGCCAGCAAACATTGAATATCTCCACCAGCCTGTCAATATGCTCCAACACATGGATGCCGTCAGGGAATCGGAAAGGATTGATGCGGAGCAAGTCGCTGTGCTCCGGATTCGTGCCAAGGACCTTGACATCAGGACGATGGCCGAATACATGCTTGTATTCACCCTTGGCAGGCTCAATCACCATAAATGGCACACCGGATGCGCTGAGCTGGTCGAGCATTTCATATAGAGTATTACTCTTGCCTGCACCTGTAGAACCACTGACAAACACATGGCCCGAGAGGTCATCCAGACTCAGTTCCATTTCCTGCTTCAGATTTTCCCAAAGATGACGAATGTTACCCAGCGTCACTACTCGCTTGTCATTTCGGTTTTTCTTCTTGTCATCCAGATACTGAACCTTGCGACCAAAGGCCTGGGTCTCAACCACCGATACCGTAGAGGTGGAGCGCCGAGGCATGCTCATCTGAACTGCCAGCTCCTTCCCTGATACCAGCGTGGCAGGTGTGACATAGCTGATAACGCCTCCTGAAAAACCCGATTTGATTCGAGGGTGCTCCAGTGAAGAAATCCACTTTGCTATTGCTTCCTTCTTGTCCTTTTCCCTTGAATTCCAGGTAGTGATAGCAAAGCTTTCATGGCTGGATTTATTCCCCCGTATCAGCCCCAGGAAAATACTGCCTAATGCCTCTGAGGAAGCGGTGCTGTCGCCAATAAAATAAGCCGCCGTATTCCAACCTCCGTAAGTCTTGGCCTCATCAATACGCTCAAGATGATGATCGATACGCCCCGTCAGCTGCTCAACAGTTTTGTTCATTTCGTCAATGGAAAGCTGCTGACTGGACCCAGAGGTTCGAGTTAGAGAGTCCGTATCCGTTTTACTGGTTGTTGCTGTTTTTGTGCTGGTTTTAGACTTAGATTGACTATGGTTTTTTCCTCTGCTATCACTAGAACCTTGAGACATGGAATGGTTTACTCCTCTGGTTTCCTGTTCATTAAGTAACGAGGAAACCAAGCTACCTGCAGCCATCCCGATTACAGCTTTTCCAAAAATATCCCCTATAGCCGCACCCAGCACCGGCCCAATAGAAGCAGCCTTGGACAAGGGAGTCTGCCTGCTCAACGACTCCGAAGTCCCCCTTGTCTCCGTAGTTGAGGTAGTATACGTCTCCGAGCTACCCCAAGTTTCTGTCAGGCTCAAGCTTTCCCCAAGGGCTTCGCTCAGGCCCATGCTGATACTCCTCCCTACCGCATTACTTTCCTGTATACCGTATGACAACTGGCGCCTCATCAAGGGAGACAGTAGCGTTGCTATCTGCTCATATCCAGAACGGATCATATCCAGGTTCGGGGCAGACACTGGCTCCGCCAGAATGACTGCCTGATAAGCCTGCCCTTCTGCCGCATCAATAAACCGCTCGATTCCCTGAACAAAATATTCCTTACTCTCTGTTGACAGGGCTGGCACACCTGTTACGCCGGTAATACTTGAACCTGGCTCTTGACCATACTTCTCAAGCCCTCCCAGAACGGCATCAACTTCAGCATTACTCAGAGAAGATAAAGAGCTTCCGGGGAAATGGCCTTTGAATGTATTTTGCAGCAATTCGCCAGCCTCACGGCCCATCAGTCTTCCGGGGCGACCAGCGCCGATATAGAGATCTGTCTTGATACCATCAGATACCAATATGGTAAAAATCGTGTGGCCCGCTGATCCCAGTGCGCTATATGCTGCCGCCGCGCTTTCCAGAACAGAGGCCTTGTTATCATGAACAAGGCGCTCGACATGGAAAATCCGCACATCTCCTGCCCTGTTCAGCCCTTCATGCTGCAATACTTCAACAGGCCATTTCTTGAGTTCGGCAAGGTAGCTCTTGTTGACCAGTGAATGGGCCGTCGCCAGATTGTCCCAAGCCTTCTCATCCAGCAGTGGGCTGCCGTTATCCTTTAGAGCTATTTTGTCTTTTGTACTCATCGGCATCACCGTATTTTGGATTTCAGATAGTCAACAAGATCAAAGAACTTACCGATCCCCCATTCCGCAATATCGAGTGCCATATCCAGAAGCCCTTTTTCTTCGTGTCTGCCCCTGGTTGCAGTGTCATCATGGGATGAATCTGTATTTCTCGCAGGCTCCCTGACGACCTTCTGAAACTCCGGCACTTTCATGACATCACGAAGATACGCTCTCACTGCTATCAAATGGAGAAACCGTTTTTCACAAAAATTGGCTTCCAGATAACCCAGTTGAGACAAGAAGTAATCGTGGCTCCAGAATGCTGTATCAGCATTCATGCCTTTGGAGAATACATTTTCTTCATACTCATCCAGCAACCCCTGAACATTTTTCCTGGCCCAGCGGAATATTTTCTCCAGATCAGGATCGGCCATGTCACTGTCATAGAAAAGGTGCTCCAGCGCAGTTCTGGCAAGGCGCGGCTCACGGATAGCCTCAGCAATATGGGGTGGAATGTCGGCTCGATCATTACCAGGGTTATTCATGTCAGCACCTTTTCCGGGTAGTACGGGGGAAACCGAATTTTCGACAGGGCTTTTCAGAGTGCCAACGCCATTTCCATCCGGTTTTGCAATATCCGTATTTATGGGTACCTTGTTGGCCGCGACGGAAAAACCCTTGTGATTTCTGCTGGAGAGATACTCTCTGACGTCAACAAGATGCCTGACCCGCCTTTCAGAAAAATGGCCCCGCTTCGCCACCTCCAGATGTGCATGAAAATATCTGGAATTCCAGTCAATTTTCCTTTCTGAAACCTCCTCGATGACATCATCGTGATCTTCGAAAAGGTCGTCGCTGACAGAGGACTCTCTCTCCAGAAGCGCCTCAATATCAGGTATGGCAACCGTGATATCCGCAATAGCTTGCAGGATGTCATTTCTGACATCCTGCAATGGCAGGTTCTGCTTTCTCATTATTACACCCTCAAACCATCAAGGCCCGATCAAGCTTCTGCCTGAAGCCATTAACCCAGGCCATGAGCAGTTCCGCTTCCTGAACCGCCCTCTCAAGTTCCTTCTGGTTATTGATCTGCCCTTCAAGATCAGAAAGCAATTTACCGAATTCCTTCTCGAAAACATCGGATATAAATGCAGAGAAATATCCACCCAGCTCGCGGCCTATTTCCAGCAACCTTTTTCTGACAGAGCCTCTAAGCTCTCCTGAGTAGGCATCTATATAAGAGACTCTTTTCTTCCACGCCTGCTCAACATCGACATAATCTCTGTCCTCATAGACATCCACTTCCCTCGTACTGCCCCAAGACCAAGGCTTATACCATTTGCCGGCGCTCACCGTTTTGGTGCCCACCCTGATAGAATCCTGATCATGCTCATCTCTGGAAATCGAGAAATCGAATGAGAAGCCAGAAAGCATATTCTTGACTCCTTCAAGCACCGGAATATCAGGCAACTCATCAGTGCCGAAGATACTGGCAACATGCTTCTGGTATTCGGCATTCAACGAATCTCTCAAATTCTCTTGGACCCATTCAAATAGTGACTCGTATTCATTCAGCGCCTTATCAAGCAGAAAGTTCACATCCTTTTCTGCTCTTTTCATAATTTGCTGGGCCATCTTCGGAGAAACCCTTGTATCACCAGCCTGAATATCACGCAAAATGCCACTTATTCCTGATTTTACTGACTTCATGACAGCTTCAGTCTTTTCAATACCTTCCTCAGGAATACCGACACCCTCCTTGAGAATTTTTTCCTTGTATTCAGCAGAAGAAGAGGCTTTTTTCTTCTTTTCCTTTAGCGTACAGATATAGCCCTTTATTTTATCAAGCTCCGCTTTGCTTTTGTTTAGTTCTTCAACAACTCTGGCCTCATTGATCGCTCTCTGAATGGCGCCCTGAATGGCATCATAGGCACGCTGCACTCGATGAGGAAAGTTGTACTTCTCGATATACTCATCAATCATCGCCTCTACTGCCGGAAGGCCACTGGCAAGTTCCAGAGGCTGCATTGCCTTTTCTGCAAGGGATCGTTTGACTTTGGATGTTACCGGCATGTACTCCATCATGTTCATGCACGGCTCTTCCTCAAACAGAGATGCCATTCCCCCCAAACTGCTTCTTTCACTGCGCGTATGCTTTGCTGTCGGCTTTCTCAACAGCCGGAGCAGATTGGCAGAAACCGGAAAAACCAACGGGTTATCAATGCCGTTGCCTTCCAGATAGGTTTTTACTCTGTCCAAAACACCCGGAATATCCTCCCCTTTCTCCGGGTCAAACACATCCATCTTATTGACCACAAAAATAAAACGATCCCTTCCCTGTTTCCCCCCTTTGTGCATTTCCTCCGCAACCAACCGAAGAAGGTTATTGTCATCAGAAATTCCCAGTTGCTGCGCATTCAACACATAGATGATCAGAGGGTTCTCGCGGGAATTCTGTATGTAGCCCATCGTGACGCGTTGATGCTCTGCATTCTGGCTATTGTTTGGCCCGGGCGTATCCGTCAGTACAAGGCGTACCGTGTCACGTTCTTTTACGCCGAGAATATTCCCTTCGATCTTGATAACTCTGGTATCTTCACTTTTATTCCAGTCTGTCATCGTTTCCAGGGTAAGCGTTTCTGCACTGTCCAGTACCTCACCCTGATCATTGATTCTTTTTCCTGAAAACTTTCCCTGAAACATTGCTTCATTATCGGTAATTTCAGCGATGGTGGCCGTAGTGGCCTCATTGGCTGCAGGCAACAAATCATCGCCCAGCATGGCATTGATCAGGGTGGACTTCCCCGATGACATGGTTGCTACGACATAAACATGAAAGTCCTTGCCAAAGGCTTCATTGAGATAGCGCTCTGTTTCTGCATTACCAAATATAAACCGGGAAAACTCAGGGTGTGCCTTAGCCTCTTCTATCAAGTTCTTGATCTGGTTTAGCCGGTCTTCCGAAGGAGCCGCTTCACTCCATTTGATAGCAATTTCCATCCCCTTGGATTTCTTTGCTTCGGCCGCAGCATCAACGAGGTCAAGATAATCAGATTCAACACCTGTAAATTCGACCTGAAAACTGGCAGCTCCGTTGAACATGTCTAACAGCTCTTCAAATATCCCTTCTACCCATCGCTGGAGGCGAAGTTTCTTGTAGTCTGCAAGACGGCTACCTTCAGCGGGCGCTTTCCCGTTGATAACGAAATCCGTATCAACAATAAAAGGGTTATGCCGTATTTCCACCTTGTTCATTTTCCTTCCTCTCTTTGAAGCACAATTAGCTCTTCAATGATTCTTATTCCACTCATTGAAACGGCCCTTTTAACCCTGAACCGACTGATACCCCCTATAAAAAAATATAGGAAGTCAATTACCTTATTCCGGAGGACCCTCTTTCTTATCTTGCCTCTAATTTCATCAGAGAGAATGGCTTCTTCCGTATAATCACTATTATTCTTCTCTCCTGAATTCAGGAAATCACTCAGCAGCCATCCCTGCTTTCTGGTCATTTTTTCTTTATTAATTCTTTTCCTGGCGCAGAGGGCTATTTCCGCCATGCAGGGAACGACAATTGGATCCTTAAACCCCCGCTCAACCAGATATGCCTGCACACCCTTGCATGCAGCGCCCACATCCTCTCCTTTCTCAGGATCAAGCATGTCAATCTTGTTTAAAACGAAAATTGGAGGGCTTTTAATCCCCCCATGTAAATTAGATATTATTTCATCCAGAAAATTTCGATCATCTGTAATAGCGACCTGAGTTGCATTTATGACATAAATAAAGGTGTCGATAGGCACTCTTTTCGCCACATCGAATACTACTGAAGCATGATTCACATCTTGACTATTATTAGGCCCTGGAGTGTCGTGGAAGACTAGCCCATCTCTATACTTCAGCCTCCCCTGGAATTGCCCCTTCACCCCAATTTTTTTTATACCTTTAATAGAGTTCCATTTTTTTATATCACCCTCTTTCAATGAGCTTATTCTCGATATACGTCCATCGTCTCTCAAGGCACCGCCATAAAAACCAGACTTCCTGTTCTCATTCTGTACATAAACATGACATGCGGTTGTTGCTTCATTCATCGCGGGCAACAACTCTGTACCTATCAAGGCATTGATTAAGGTTGATTTCCCCGCACTCATGGTTGCCGCGACCAGAACATTGTGTTTCTTGATCTTCCTTTTCATGCTCATTAATTCCCAGAAAGCATCAATCAGCCCCTTCCCATCGCTCTTAACCACCACTCCAGCTGTGGTGTATCGGCTACTGTGGCTGTCACCTCCAGCCGACCATCCGGCAACTCCCGGATAACCTGATCTTCACTCAAGCGAGATTCATACAGGTGCTCGCCAACTTCCCTGTTCAACACCACTTTCAGTGCTTTCAGTTTGCCGTTGCCAAAGCCCAGCCCGCCCTTGGCCAGGAACTCATCGAGCACAAAGCCTTTCGGCTTGTGTGCTTTTTCGTTACGGGACCAGGCTTTCTGGAATCGGTGCATAGCAAAAAGGCGTACCTCATGGGCCCCCGGCCGGGTTGCAATGAGGTAAAGCACCGGGCCACGCTGCACCAGTGCCAGCGGGTCGATGTCAAGGTTCAGGTTTTCCTTTTTGCTGCGGCTTTGGTACAGAACATCCACACGCTGACCGAGCAGCAGCGCCTCTTGGATGACGTGCAACACATCACGGTCGATCACGGGTGGGATCAGCGGCTGGGTGGGCGGGACGATGCGCACCATATCGGCCCAGCGGTGAACTCTGGATTTGCCCTGTCTTACCTGCCTGCGGGCGGTATCGAACCAGGGGCGCAGCTCATCCAATACACTTCCCGGCATCAGTGTTTTCAGGTGCTGCTCCACCATCATGAAGGTAAGCGCCTGGCCGCTGGTCATGTGCGGCAAGCTGGTCAGGGGGGCATTGGCTTGCCAGCGCCAACCCTGGGGGGAGGCACCGTCGGTCTCTAGCGGAAACTGCTCCGCCAAGGCGTTCAGGTCACGCTGAATGGTGCGCAGATTGACGTCAACCCCTTCCCGTTGCAGCTCGCGTTGCAGCTCCACTGTGCCTCTCCAACGCACAGATTCCAGGCTTTGCAGGATCAACCACTGACGGCGCAAGGCACTACTGCTGGTTGCCAAAATTCCCCCTCCTTTGGTACGGACTCATCTGTTCCCGATGACTTGGTTCACATTTTTTCCGACCCCTTGCCCTGCGACCAGCCCCTGAACGCAGCTACGCGACACAGCTTGTCGCCCTGTCTCGTTTTTGATCAAAAAACAATCAGCCATCACCCCAGTGCATTCCAGACAAGCTCACGGACCCATGCGGGCCATCAGAACTTTTTCATTTATATGAAGGAGCATGTGGGGATATGACGCCTCCAGGCACAAGGCTGCGAAATTCAATATAGCCATATACAATCCGCGACATATTTTGGAAGTGAGCACTGACCTATCCTCACTCGATCTCGCGAGATACATTCAATAAATGCTTGCGCCCACTACCAGACTTGTTGGGGCTGGCGCGAGCAATGTCACAAGCCCCCATAGCAACTGTGCTCGCTCTCGACATCACTTTGGCCCATCAAAGATGGGCCAAAGCAAGCTCATTCATTTATCCAACAATCCCCCATCAGAACCGAAGGCCGCCAAACGAGAGCGAGGAATCCAATACTCACCATCATGGGCAGAACTGAACCCCCCACCAACATAAAGGGTTCCAGAACTCCCCACCAAGCTCTGAACTGAATCAGAGACTTCCGGTCGCCAATCGCTGAGTAGGCCATCAGAGGTAAAGGCGGCCAAACCTTGTCTAGCCGTATTTCCAAATCCGTCACCAGCGGCGGTAAAGCTGCCACCGACATAGATCAGATCATCCAAGGCGGTTATTGATTTTACCTCGCCACCGGAAACCCCAGGATTCCATGGCTGCAAGCTGCCTGCCAGATCAAATGCGGCCAGCCCATGCCGATCACCGCCTCCTGTGGAGCCGCTGGCGGAGGAAAAGTCACCTGCTATATAGAGAGTATTATCTGTCAGGCCAAATACCGTTACCGCTCCATCCGTTTGTGGGGCCCATGACTGAATATTTCCTTCGGCATCAAATGCAGCAAGATTAGTACGGGACACCACGCCAGAAGCGCCACTAGCTGATGTGAAAAGCCCACCCACATATATCACACCATCAATAGCCGTCAAAACGCTGGCGACCTGATCTGTACCTTGAATTTCCGCATTCCAATTCATCAAATTCCCGGAAAGATCAAAAGATGCCAGCCTGCTTCGTGGCTCTCCTCCAGCCGAGGTAAAACTACCAGCAGCGTAGATATTACCACCCAAGACGACTAAGGAATTGACACGACCATTAGCCCCAGGGTTCCAACTTAGGAGATTACCTTCTTCATCAAAAGCGGCAAGGCGATTTCTAGCTGTGTTGGCAATCCCAGCACCGGAAAAGGTGAAGTCACCACCGGCATAAATCACACCATTTCTTTTCGTCATGGTATGTACAACACCATTAGCCCCTGGCGCCCAGTCTCCCAAAAATCCCTGGTTATCAAAAGAAGCTAATCCAAGACGATCATGACCACCTGCAATATGGAAATTCCCCGCTATTAGGATGGAGCCCCCATCTGTCGCAATGGTATTTATTGAGCCTCCTTCGATCCCCCAGAAATTCTCATTTGATCTGGCCAAAAGCAAATCATCCTCAACCTGGGCTATTGCACTTACACTACCTGTAGTCGGAACGTCATTTATACAGACTCCCGAAGATATATTGACATAGCCATGACTGGAGCATAAGGATTCATGATATCTAATGCTGAATTGATTCGAACCGGCACTAAAATGATACCTGACAACATCAGAGAATGTTCCGCCAATAAGAACACCTCCTGAATCGGAAGAAATGATAGAGTTAACAACGCCCCCTACGGCGAAATATTGAAAGTGCGACGATGGCGAAACAGCGCCATCTCCAGCCGATGGGAGCGCAACCAAATTATTTATATATCTTCCCGCAGGAATTGAGTATTGATTGCCATCTTGAAGACGAGACCCTTGTGTAAAATCCCCTCCTGCATAAATGCTACCATTATGAAAGAGGAGAGCATTAAACTTACCTGAAATGCTCGATCTCCAGGATAGCAAATCTCCATTAAATCCAATCTTGGCAAGCCCAGTCCGAGTATCGGCATCAGGCCCACCACCAATCTGAGTGAACTCCCCTCCTACAAAGACACCGTCATCGCCAAGAGCCAATGCTCTAACCAAGCCATTTGCATAAGGATTCCAATTTGTCAGGGAGCCATTAGCACTAAATGACGCCAGTTTGTTTCTTGCAATGGCTGCGTTTCCATTGCCAGCAGCTGTGAAATCGCCTCCCGCATAAACTGTATCATTAGATACCACCAGCGCTCTCACCGTACCATTAGCACCTGGATTCCAGTTACTTATACGGCCACTACCATCAATATGCGCCAATCTTAATCTTTCGAAATTACCAAACCTTGTGAAATCACCAGCGATATACCAGCCACCCTCTCCATCACTGGCCACTGCATGAATTTCACCATTGGCTTCAGGCATAGCCAGCAAATGAGGGTTACTAAGATCGTCATTTACCGGAAACAGGGCAACACTACCCACATTCATACCTGCCATGGTGAAGCTGCCACCTATATATCGAGTTCCGTCATAACCTAGGACCTGCGCCTTGACGTCACCATTGACACCCCAAGTCCGTGAAACTGCATTGGTCCAGTCTGATACCTTCCCGTTAGTTTCCAGCGCCAGATACACCGGCTCACTGATATTGAGACCTTCAATAGTAACAGGCGGCGTAACATTCAAGCGCAGATCCGCGCCATAGCTAGCGTACTGACTGAGATCGGTTTCCGGGTCCTTCCCGATATAGAGGTTATAGATCTTTCCAAAGGCAACGTCCCAATCAACAGTTGCTGTATTTGTGCTGGTCAGCTCCACGCGCAGGCGCCCCTGGTGAGGACGTTTTAACCACGGTGTATGTGGCAACACCAGAGTGATTTCTTCTCCCGCACTACTTTCCACACCATTGATGACGGTGGTGACAACGAAGTAATAGCGCTGGCCACCATCCAGCTCAGTCAAGGTGACAGGGCTGGAAACGTCGGCACGCATGCCACCGCCCAGAAGGCTGCTGTAATTGGACGGGGAAACTCCGGGCGCTCTGGCATAATACAGGTTATAGCTGTCAGCCCCCGGCGTCGGTTCCCAGCTCACTACCAGAGAACCATTGCTGGTGCTGGTGTGTATTTCTTCAGGTGGTGACAGTTGCTCCCTGAACTCTGCCGTCACAGACAGGTTGCCCCGCACATTGGCATCGGTGCGATTGGTGGTGCTGACGCCATCACTCCAACGAACGAAGTAATAACCACTGGCGGGTACGGCAGCCACCACGACACCACTGGCACCATGTGCGACCTGCTGGCTTGCGCTGCCCATGATTGAGCCACCCGTACCAGCCTGATATGTCAGGGTATACTGGTTGATGGCAAAGCTCGCTGTGACGGCGATATTGGCCTGTACAGCCAGATCTGTACGAGGGTTAAGGGTGCCACCATCACTCCACTCAACAAAGTGATAACCAGGATCTGGCACGGCCATCACTTCACTGCCGTCAGCGCCGTGAAATATCGTCTGCCCGACAATACCGGAAACGTGCCCATTACTGTCGGCGGTATAGGTCAGGCTGTACTGGTAGGCGGAGAAGCCCGCTTGCACGGACAAATCGGATTGAACCCCGGTATCCGTCCGTGTGGGGGAGATGCTGCCATCGCTCCAGGCAGTAAAGAAGTAACCCTCATCGGGGCTGGCGGTCACTGGCTCACCGCTGCCACCCAGCAGCACGTTCTGTACGCTTTGGCCGATGATGGTGCCACCCGGCTGAGCCTGGTATTCCAGCGTGAACACTTCGGCATCAGGGCCACCAGTACCATGGCAGACATAAGCGGTGAAAACGATCTCTTCCTCATCCAATTCGCCGTTACCGTTCAGGTCCAGACCTGTGTTGACGGCCACGCCACCAGCGGCACAGTTCTCCCCGGCCGGCTCATCGTTCAAGCGAACCAGCGCATTCCAACCATCATCCCCTGGCTGGCCGTCAGAGCCATCCTCACCACCCGTTCCGTCTTCACCATCAGCACCCGGCAAGCCATTGCAAAGATAGGCGGACTGTTGCACTTCCTCTGGGTCCAGCACACCGTTGCGGTTCAGGTCTATCCCTGTCTGGATCAGCTTGCCACCAGTAGCGCAATTCGGACCCGGTGCTTCATCGGTAATGCTGACCAGGGAGAGCAGGCCATCTGTGCCGTCTTGTCCATCAGCGCCGTCATTGCCATCTGCGCCATCCTGGCCGTCCGCGCCATCTTCGCCGTCTGTACCGTGGCAGACATAGAAGCTTGAGGTGATCTCGCCTTCCTCCAGCAAACCATTGCCATCAAGGTCCAGACCGGCATCAAGCCGATACCCGCCAACGGCACATTGCGCACCCGGTGGTATCTGGGTGGACGTCAGCAGGGCCTGCAGCCCGTCGGTACCATCCTGACCATCAGCGCCATCACTGCCATCCATGCCTGCTTCGCCATGACACAGGTACGCGGTCTGCGTTACCTCGCCAGCATCCAGCAATCCGTTGCGATTGAGATCAACCCCCATCAATACCCGCATCCCACCGGCCGGGCAGTGATCGCCAGGTGCCTCGACCTCGGTGCGAATCAAGGCCATGGCACCATCCTGCCCATCAGCCCCGTCCTCGCCATCTACGCCGTGGCAGACATAGGCGGTATGCTGGATTTCATCACTGTCCAGCACGCCGTTTCCATTCTGGTCCATGCCAGAGTCAATGCGATGACCACCAACCAGGCATTCCTCCCCGGCATCAATGGGAGTGATCCGGGTCAGGGCGAACTGTCCATCCTGCCCATCACTACCGTCCTGGCCGTCTGTACCATCCTGGCCATCGGCGCCATCCTCGCCGTGACAGATGTAGCTCACGCCCTGCACTTCATCCGCAGACAATACGCCGTCCCGATTCCTGTCCGTGCCCGACTCGATGCGCCATCCGCCAGCCGGGCAGTTGTCCCCCGCCGCTTCAGGTTTGGTGGCCACCAGTGCGGGCGGCCCCTCCGTGCCATCCTTGCCATCACCACCACACGCAACCAGGAACAGCACCATCATGGCCAGAGTTACCCGCCGAACAACCGAGACAGGATACATAACGTTTCTTCCCCAAATATTTCCCTATTCCGAGGATCCAGGCCCCTTGAAGAGGCACCCCATTCACATTGGTTGAGATCCCCGGGTGATCCGCCAGATAGACGCCCTGCGCTTCTTTTTTGATCTTTTCCTACATAGAGCACAGAACTTTTCATCATATAACATCATATTTTTTGCATCAATCACGGTAAGATGCCGTTCTTGAGGGCCGCGCTATCTGCTGAACTGCCGGGCAAAGGCAGGAGCGATGCATGAAAGACCCCAAGCAACTGATAGGCGCGCGCATCAGCACTCTGCGCAGGGCTCGGCATTTGACCCAGAATGACCTGGCGGAGCAGGTCGGTGTGGACGGTCGCCACATCTCCCGGCTGGAGACAGGCAAGTACTTCCCTTCTCTGGATACCCTGGTGGCCATGGCCAGGGTGCTTGACGTGGAGCTCCAGGAGTTCTTCCTGTTCCCCACAGTGGAATCGGAAACCGAGATGCGGGAGGCACTGATCGCCATTGCCAGTCAGGCCCCAGAACCCGTTCTGAAAGAGCTGCTGTCCTTTGCCCGCAACCGGCTGGCCCAACGCCAGATTCCCCGGCCGCCCCCACTTTGAGCATCTCGAGACATCCGTTTGCCTGAACGCTGAGCCTGGCCCGGCAGCCCCACCCCCTGCCACCTCAACGGGGGCAGGGCGCGCGCTCCGCCGGCTTGAGAGCCCTGCGAGATAGCAGGGCTCTCAAGCTCAGCACTCCGGAAAGTGGCGACTAACTCCAAGGGGCTGTAGGAAGAATTCGTGTCAATGGCTGACGTATGAAGTGTGTATGTATACGGGCTTTCGGCCCCGCGTTGGCCTCTCCGGCCGTCAGACAGGCTCCCCTCTCAATTAACGGCCTTTTCGTCTCTTTCCTCAACACGAGCCAGAATCCAGCTTTCAATCTCGTGAGAGACCCAACCGACAGAGCGATTAAGAAGCGACACCGTCTTTGGGAAGCTACCCTCGGTCATCAGCTTGTAAATGGATGACCTGCCCAGCCCTGTACAAGCCATGACTTCATCTAAGCGCATGATTTTCATTGGTTTGTCCTCATATTCCCTCATGGGATAGAGGTGCGCTGTAGAAAGTTACCGTTTCAAAGTGCCTGGCTGGGCGGCATGCTCGTTCAAGTGATGGCATATATTTGACAATCGAACTTACCGGCGGCTACATCCAAAGCAATTATCCCCCGTGCCATATTGCTTCGTCCCAACCTTTGCGAAATAACTAAGACGTGTAAACAGATTCACCATCTGCGGCAGGAATTGGTCCGAGTTTGCATCGATGCGATAAACCCTGTTGGGCGGGAAGTGGACCAGACCACCGAACTGCCCCGGAGGAATACCCAGGGCGCTAGCCCAAGCTTCCTGTATCCGCGTCGCCATATTGCTCCGATCCCCTTGACCAGCTCCAAAGAACCCCAAGTGGCAGTAGGCATCACCGTTGAGCAGGATGCATACATGGTAATGAGGATGGTGCGAGCTTTTTTGCTCTCGCACCCAGATAGTCCTGAGGATAGTCGGGTGAACCCGGATACCTTGCCGGGCCTTCCGTTGCTCCGCTGCCACAAGCTTGGCTTTCAATGATTCAATGAACCGGGAAATGACTGCAGAATCCAGATACAGGCCATCATCGGGCATTCTCAGGTCAAACCGAATGGCTGTTACTCGCCGGTACTGCTCCACCGTTCTTTTAACCGTGTCCCAGATACGAGCCAGGTAACTGTCAATGTAGGGACCATGGCGGGGCAGCAAAGGCAACCCATTCCATTCGGACTCGTCGATCAGGGTGAGATTGGGATTGTGGGGATGTCTGTACATGTCGTACTCCTGTGGGCATAACCACATGAACCGGCACGTTGATCCTTTTTTACTTTTAGCTCCCGGGGTTTCCCACCATCTCCTTTTGCTGGAGGATTCAGAACACCGGACTATGAGAGGGATGTCTCTGACTTTGCCTTGAGGGCAGGCCCATTTCCTTGATGGACTACTCTATTAAAGATCTAATACCGACATTGCTAACTTGGTGCAGCAATGCCAGAAACCCCATTTTTACTGGCATCACGTATAAATTCCATGGATTAATTAACTCCGGCATAATAAAATCAGCTTGAGGAAACTAATTAGCCACTGGCAACCTTTTCATCCTTATCAATATCTTGGTAAAAGCACTCATCCTATTCGGAAAGAAACTCCATGCCTCGCCACTTTCCGCCAACGCCGCTCTAGCCTGTTTGGTCTTTTCCAAAAAACTCAGGCTGCCTGCATCTTTCTCTGCTGGAATGAGCGCCAATGCTCTTTGCCGGAAAATCTCCTGTGCCAGAACATACGCTCTCGAATAGAACCAAAGGGCCACCCCCTTTGTCCTCTTCTCTTCACGGTCACACTTGGTTGCAATAAGTCGCTGGATATCATCCAGGACCTCCGGGTCCAGAACTTCTCTAGATTGGCATATAGCCTGGACTTGTCGTTCAAGGATCTGCCTCGCATATCTACATAACACTGCTTTCGCATATCTTCTAACCGGCCAGGCAGCGTCTTGAAATACCGAATAGACCCCCAGAATCCTCCCGGACTCAGTCAGTTCCCGCCAAGCGTCATAAAATAACAGGCCACCTTCAAAAGCGCGTTTATCAAGATATAGGTTACGCATTACCCACTCAGCGGGAGGCCCCTTTGCTTGAATCTTTTTCTCCCGGCTTCCAATTACATTGGCCTCTCGAGAAGCATCCTCCACTGCCCATAAGATGCTGTCTTGGGTCGGGTATGTATCCCAATACCACTCAACATCACCCCAAACACCAGATAGAGCTGAATGCGCCGGGTTAAGAAATATAGCTCCCGGTGAGCGCCCAAAGAGCGACGAGCCTGATACCCCTGACAACCGGCTATCTATGTACCCCATTCGCGTCAACTTGCTCAGATGGTTATTCGCCTGATCCCGGGTCATTCCCGCCATTTGGGCTATCTCCCCAACCCCCCTCTCCCAGATAGCCCCCATCTCGTCCGCCAGCGCCCATAACAAGGCTAGAACGTATAGATTCAAGGCAGAGGGCCGATCCTTGGGTCCATCCGCCACTGCCCTCCCTGTCATATCTCTCAGACGCGCTTTGCAGAACTGCACATGGGATTGCATCAGGAATTGACAGATTTCTGCATGAGCCACCCCCTGTTTAGTACCGTCAGGGCAGAGATCCTCCAAGAAATCAGGGTTGAACTGGAAGTATTTCCGTGGACGGCCTCGCCCGCCGTGGCCTGATCCAGAGGGGCATTTTTTCTCTAACAGATAGCCGTCACCGTATTTTTTCACAGGCTGCATCAGCTCGTCCCTTACTCGAATCACTGCCCGCTTGGTAAGGCCAAATTGACTTGAAAGCTCATCCAGGCTCATGCCGCCAGCCACTTCATGTCCCAGATAGAGGGCCCTTACCAGGAAATATTTGGCCGTAGCCGATACTCCAGGAAGATGCATCAGAAGAAGGGTCACCGCTTGATTCATCCCAGCTTTTCCATGTTTTATTGCTTTTTTTAACTATAGTTAATAAAGCACTAAAAACAAGTCATCTGACTATGTCAAATGACTTGTTATAAGCTCCGGTTGCAGAATCCCTAAAAGCCTCAGACAACCAATTTAGGGAGACACTTACAAAGGGTCGAGATGATGGGAGACTGGTTGAACTGGGTTAGCGAGAACGAATTTCGTTCTCATGAAGCATGGTTCTTGAACTATCTGGGGCAACGCGGGCTACTCCCTCCATTCGCGGGCTACACCCCCCCAGTGCCAAAGGACCGAATCGATCTGATATCCCGGCACCTTGAATACACCCACATGCAGAATGCCTACTTTGTCGAATTAACCATCAAACGCATGAAAGCTGCCTGGGCTCAAAAGAAGAGGAGGATGAGGTCGCCTGGCGCGAAGCCATACAACTTTTTCATGAGTAAGGACGTCCAAAAGAGCCTCCAGCTATTGGCGAAGAAGCACGGCACAAGTATCAACAAGGCCTTGGAGGAGCTAATTCTCGATCAAGGCATAATCATCAGGCATATGGAGAAACGTCACAGAGAAGAGCTAAAAAGGGCCAAGGAAGCTCCGCCAAGAAAAAGGGCTGGGGTTGGATCGCGGGCCGAGCGCCTGCGAACCATCAGCCAGAGCAATGACCAACAGTCCTCCCCGCCCGAACAACGTCAAATGTCGGAGAAGCCATCGATAGGCATTGAAGCTACGGAGGCACAGGGACCTGCGGTCCAACCAGTCAACAGCAATCAGGATCATGTAGAGCCCATAGAGAACAAACACTTAGAAGGAGATGGCAACTCTCAAACTGAATCCCATCATGCGGATAAATTGCCTCCGACAGAGGCTGCCGACACCGCCGAGACAGGCTCAACTGATTTTGGCAGAAAGCTTGCGAGGGCCTTCCAAGAATCTAACAATAGATAGATTAATGCGGTCCATTGGGGAGGACAGGTTATTAGCTCAATACGGTCCATCGATCTACGTCTTGTAGATGACCTCGTTGATTTCGTCCGAGGCCGTGGGTTCGTGCTCGACTTCTCTGACGCGAGCTTCGCGGATTTTTTTGCCTCCGAGTTCAACATCAATATCGACGACCCCAAATTCTCGACGAACGGCGGCTCCAAAGGAAAGCGGCTACGCTACTTCCTGCAAACCTGCGACGACGCCACCGCCGTCCGCACACTCACCGCCCTTTGGGAGCATCGCTGCGAATACCTTGCTCGCAGCAGCGGGAAGGACCCTGTCGTCGACGCGCAGTCGCGCTATCGGGGTTTGATCAACCGCCTCTCCGGTGGCGCACCTCCGAAACCGGCACCGCTCGCATCCGCACCTACAGTCGATTACCACAATATCTCGACCATCAAGACTGAACTGCTACGGATCTCTTCACTGAGCCCGCAGGCACGCGGTTTCGCCTTTGAGGGGTTTCTCAAGAGCCTGTTTGACGCGTTCGGTCTGGCGGCTCAGGATCCGTTCCGATTGAGAGGCGAACAGATCGACGGCAGCTTCCAACTCGGCAGTGACACCTATCTGCTGGAAGCCAAATGGCACGGCAAGCCCACCGGAGTCGCAGACCTCCACACCTTCCACGGCAAGATCGAACAGAAGGCCGCCTGGACACGCGGCCTGTTCGTGAGCAACAGCGGCTTCTCTGAAGATGGCCTTATCGCCTTCGGCCGAGGCAAGCGCGTCATCTGCATGGACGGTCTCGATCTGTACGAGATGCTCGACCGGAAGATACCGCTCAACCAGGTTCTTGAACGCAAGGTGCGCAGGGCTGCCGAAACCGGCATGCCCTTCCTTCGCGTTCGCGACCTGTTCCCGAATTAGGCAGGAGGTGCATGGTGCATTTCAACGATTGGTGCGATTCCGCCGACACCCCCTCGGCAACCACCACGTCCGCGTGATGAGGGGCCGACCGGCGGACTCGGCCACCAGCGTGCAAGTGACGACCGCAGTCGTCCCGACCCACTGAGACATCATCACTGACTCCCAGCTCCACAGACAATGCTCATCCCTACCCAAAGATGGTGGTGGGCACTATGGTGGGCAAGCACAGCGACTGACTGCAAAATAAAAAACTAACTATATGTTTTTATTGATAATAAATTTTATACTCGGCAGTAAGATCCAGAATATTGAGTAACCTTCGCATCGCTGGCGGAGCAATCCCCAAGTCTGAGAGGTCAGCATGTTCAAGTATGGGTGGTTAGTATTAGTACTATGTCTGAACCTGCCGGCCCATGCTGGTGAAGCGCGCTTTGGCGATATCCCGTTGAGCGAGTTCACAACCGGGAAGGCCGTCAGTATTGCTGGCCTGGAAGACGACAAGCCCACTTATCTCAAGTTCTGGGCCACCTGGTGCAAACCCTGTATGGAGCAGATGGCTCATTTTGAGGCGCTGCACCAGACGTATGCCGACCGGATGAATATCGTCGCGGTCAATATCAATATCAATGAACAACCCCCCCATATTGAAGACGTTATTGAACAATATGATCTGAGCATGCCGGTATGGCTGGATGAAAAAGGCCAGCTCGCGCAGGCCCTGGGCCTGGTGGGCACGCCCTACTCCGTACTCATCAACACCGCTGGCAACGTCGTCTATACCACCCACGAATCCGACGACAGGCTTGACCGTTTCATCAGTATGCTGGCACAAGGTCAACAACTCGAAAGCACCGGCACCGAGGCGCTTACCGAAGCGCAGCAACAGGCATTGCTCGAACCCTGGATGAAGGGCGAGCACCTTTTGTTTTTCACAGCCACCTGGTGCGACTGGTACCTGAAGGATTCCCGGCCTGAAATGTCACACGCCTGCGAACAGGTGCAGAGCGAATTGAATGACCTGCATGCAGCGCTCAACGACAAGCACTGGCAAGGCGTGGTCAATCACCTTTGGACTGATGAGCAGGCCCTGGCGGATTTCGTGCAGTTGTATGACCTTGAAATACCCTTCCAGGTGGATACCGGCGGGGCCTTGTTCACTGCGTTTCAGGTAAGAAGCATTCCCACCCTGATCCGGGTGAAGGACGGGGAGGTCCAGGCCAGAATTACGGATTTCAGCAATAGCGATACCGTGATAGAGAAACTGGCACACTGATTACCGGGCAGCCTCATATTGGCGGGCATCAACCCTTGGCTCAGATACGGTTTTCTGTGCCTCAAAAGGCCCACTTGGCATTGCCTGGGTACCCCCGGACAATTATCAGACACAGGAAAGCCCGCCACACTTCAACACACCGCACAGACCTCTCAACACGCAGGCCAGCCGCCCCCCCAGAGACAACTGATCGGCACGGCATACAACCCCTCTCCAAACCGCACCACGGAATCACCATCATAGAGCACGCACCCAACCGCAAAACGCTTGCCAACGCTGCTCTGCAACATTTTTAGCCCCCTGAAATCGCCTGCCGTGACAGTCGATGATGCCTTGACCTCAACCCCCACCAACTTTCCGGCAGATTCCATCACCACATCCACTTCCACTTTTTCCTTGGTGCGGAAATGGAAAAATCTCACAGGGGATTCATACCAGCTCGCCTGACGTCGCAATTCCTGGAAGACAAACGATTCAAGCATCTGCCCATACAACGCTCGATCTTCCCACAGCGCTACACCGTCCAAACCAAGCAGGACACAGGCGAGGCCGGTGTCACCAATATGCAGCTTCGGTGTTTTGATAAGGCGGCTTAGTTGATTGCTGTGCCAGGGCGGCAAGGTATCCAGCAGGAAAACGCGTTCAAGCAGGGTGATGTAATCACGAATGGTCGGGCGGCTCATCTGAAACGGTGCGGCCAGGTCCGTCACGTTGAGCAGACGAGCGGTCTGGCCCGCCGCCATTTGCAGCAAACGAGGCAGGACATCCAGGGCGTTGATGCGCGCCAGGTCCCGCACGTCGCGCTGCACCAACGTTTCGATGTAGTCCCGATACCAGGCTGTGCGGCGTTTCATGGTATGGCGCATGAGCGCGGCAGGGTAACCTCCCGCGGCAATCCGCTCCGCCAGAGCCTGCCCCTGCCGCGCCCCCTCTTTACCGGCAGAAAGACGCCCTGAGAACAACGCGGCCAACAAGCCGTCCGCCGATCCATGCAGCTCCGCCTGCGCCAGCGGATGCAAACGGAGTATCTCCATCCTCCCCGCCAGCGAATCCCCCAGTCTGGGCACCAGCAACACGTTGGCCGAACCCGTCAGGATGAAACGTCCGGGCGCCCACCGGTTGTCTACCGCCGCCTTCAGCGAGGTGAACAATTCGGGAACACGCTGCACTTCATCCAGAATCACCTTGTCAGGCAGGTCCGCCACGAAACCGACGGGGTCCGCCTGAGCGGCCGCTTTCTGAAGGTCATCGTCAAAGCTCAGGTAAGCGTAATTCCGCGTCTCGGCCACCTGCCGGCACAAGGTTGTTTTGCCGCTTTGGCGGGGGCCATGCACTAACACCACCGGGGTATCAGCCAAAGCCTCCAGCAGGTTCGACATCAGGAATCGCTGGTGTAGTGGCGCGTCCATCCGGCTTCCCTCATGACATCATCAAACCCGGTCATTCTGACTGATCGAAAGGCAATATGTCGACCAATTGAAAGATATGTATCGACCAATCGAAACCAGCCACTCTGATTCATCGACATGGCACGGCTTGCGGAAGCACCTTCCGGCCGCCGGCAAGCCAGCTGCCGTTTTGACACCGCCCATTGATCAAGAGAAGATGCGCCGCAGAACAAGGCCGGCCCCAACCGGCCCCGTCCCAGCCCGATCCAGCCGAGTACCCGCATGCATCCAGTGTCCCATCGCGGCAGCCTGTTTATCGTTTCCGCGCCCTCCGGCGCCGGCAAGACCAGCCTGGTCGCCGCACTGGTGGCGCAGATGCCGAACGTCTGTATCTCGGTGTCGCATACCACCCGGGCGATGCGCCCGGGGGAAGAAGAAGGTGTGAACTACCACTTCACCGACCGCGAGAGCTTCCTCCGGCTGGTGGCCGACGGACGGTTCCTGGAGCATGCCGAGGTGTTCGGCAACCTGTACGGCACCTCGGCAGACTGGGTGGAACAGAAGCTGGCCGAAGGGCTGGACGTGATCCTGGAGATCGACTGGCAGGGTGCGGTGCAAGTGCGCCATCTGGTGCCGGAGGCGACCAGCATCTTCATCCTGCCGCCCTCGCTCCCGGAGCTGGAGAAGCGCCTGCGCGGCCGGGGACAGGATGACGATGCCGTAATCGCTCACCGCCTCTCCGGCGCCCAGGAAGAGATGGCCCACTACGCGGAATTCGACTATCTGGTGGTCAACGACACCTTTGACCATGCCCTGGGCGACCTGAA
This sequence comes from Alcanivorax sp. S71-1-4, assembly GCF_009846755.1. GTDB lineage: Bacteria > Pseudomonadota > Gammaproteobacteria > Pseudomonadales > Alcanivoracaceae > Isoalcanivorax. Next base: position 20,455 of record NZ_AQOR01000001.1, on the reverse strand, counting down.
GGCCATCCTGCACGCCAGCCGCCTGAGCCAGGCCCGCCAGCAGGAGACGCTGGCCGGGGCAATTGGTGAATTGTTGTCCAGCCCCCCCGCGAACGGGTAGAATCGCCCGTCCGGCGCCCGCCAGACGGGTGCGCACCGCATCAAGCACTTATTGAGGTAACAGCATGGCCCGCGTCACCGTTGAAGATTGCCTGGAAAAACTCGACAACCGCTTTGAACTGGTGCTGGTCGCCAGCAAGCGCGCGCGTCAGCTCCAGACCGGCGGCAAAGAGCCCCGCGTGGCCTGGGAAAACGACAAGCCGTCCGTGGTCGCCCTGCGTGAAATCGCGGAAGGCTATGTGACCCGCGACTCCGTCGACAACGACCTGTCCGACCGCAGCGGCGAGATCGACGAACTGGCGCTGCTGACCGAATCGTTCGGCGAATAAGCATTCCCTGAGCCTGTTCACACTGGAATCCACCGGATTCCGGCGTGAACAGGCCCCAGCAAAACCCCCGCTTTATCAAGCACTCACGGCGCTTTCGTCAGAAAGCGCCGTAGACAAAGCCCGGCTTCAGACTTAGGCTTGGGTGTAACGATCCGTTACAGCCCGTGATGCACCACTGAAGCAATAAAAGGCGCCCCTTTGCCCACCGTCAACAACCTGGTCAAACGACTGAAGAGTTACCTGAGCGACGATCAGATCGCGCAGGTCGTGCGCGCCTATGAATTTGCCGAGCGGGCCCACGAGGGGCAGTACCGCCGCACCGGCGACCCGTACATCACCCACCCGCTGGCCGTGGCGAACATTCTCACCGACATGCACATGGACCATCAGAGCCTGATGGCCGCCATGCTGCATGATGTGATCGAGGACACCGGCGTCACCAAGGAGCAGCTTGCCGAGCTGTTCAGCCCGGATGTGGCCGAGCTGGTGGACGGAGTGTCGAAGATCGCCCAGATCAAGTTCGAATCCAAGGCCGAGCAACAGGCCGAAAACCTGCGCAAGATGATGCTGGCGATGACCCGCGATATCCGCGTGATCCTGGTGAAGCTGGCCGACCGGCTGCACAACATGCGCACGCTGCATTCGATGCCGCCGGAGAAGCGCAAGCGTATTGCCACCGAGACGCTGGAAATCTACGCCCCCATCGCCAACCGCCTGGGCATGTACAACATGCGGGTGGAATACGAAGACCTCGGTTTCAACGCCATCTATCCGATGCGCGCCAACCTGATTGCCAAGGCCGTGAAGGCCGCGCGCGGGCACCGCAAGGAAATTCTCTCCACACTGAAAGCCAGCATCGAGCACTGCCTGGAAGAAGAAGGCATCCCGGCACGGATCCTCGGCCGCGAGAAGCACCTGTACAGCATCTACATGAAGATGAAAGAGCAGCACAAGCCGCTCAACGAGATCATGGATGTGTACGGCTTCCGCATCATCGTCGACAAGGTGGATACCTGCTACCGCGTGCTCGGTGCCGTGCACAATTATTTCACGCCGATTCCCGGCCGCTTCAAGGATTACATCGCCATCCCGAAGGCGAACGGCTACCAGAGCCTGCACACCACGCTGAAGGCGCGCAGCGGCATTCCGCTGGAAATCCAGATCCGCACCGAGGAAATGGAAGCGATGGCCAACAACGGCATCGCCGCGCACTGGCTGTACAAGGCCGAGGAAGCCGGCAGCAATACTCCCACGCACACCCGCGCCCAGGCGTGGATGGGCCGCCTGCTGGAAATGCAGCAGAAAGCCGGCAACTCGATGGAATTCATCGAGAACGTGAAAGTAGACCTGTTCCCCGACGAAGCCTATGTGTTCACGCCCAAGGGCGAGATCAAGGAACTGCCGGTGGGCGCCACGCCGGTGGATTTTGCCTACGCAGTGCACACCAAGGTGGGCAACACTTGCGTGGCGGCCCGCATCGACGGCAAGCTGGCGGCCCTGTCCACGCCGCTGGAATCCGGCCAGACAGTGCGCATCATCACTGCGCCGAACGCCACGCCTAACCCCTCCTGGCTCAACTTCGTCGTCACCGGCAAGGCCCGCTCGAATATCCGCCACTTCCTCAAGCACCAACGCCGCGATGATTCCATCCATCTGGGTGAACGCCTGCTGGAGAAAGCCCTGGCCGGGTATGGCATCACCATGAACGAGCTGCCGATCGAACGCGTGGTCGCTGAACTGGCCGCCAACGGCTATGCGTCGCTGGATGATCTGCTGGAAGACATCGGCCTGGGTAACCGGCTCGCCCCGCTGGTCGCGCGCAAACTGGCTGGCGGCCGCGAGGAAGAACGGCAGGACGCCGACGACCGCAAACCGCTGGCGATCCGCGGCACCGAAGGGCTGATGGTCAGCTATGCCAAATGCTGCCACCCGTTGCCCGGCGATGCGGTGGTCGGGCATTTAAGCGCCGGGCGCGGTATCGTGGTGCACCGGGACACCTGCAACAACCTGCTCAGTGAAATGCGCAGCAACCCGGAAAAATGTATCGCGCTGTACTGGGATCGCGACGTAGAGCAGGAGTTTTCCGTCGCCATCCGGGTAGAGCTGGTGAACAAGAAAGGCGTGCTGGCCACACTGGCCACCACGTTTTCCGAACTGGGTTCCAACATCGACACCATCACCATGGCGGAGAAAGATGCCACGGTGACCGTCATCAATGCCACCGTGACGGTGCGTGACCGGATTCATCTGGCCCGGCTGATCAAGCGACTGCGGAAACTGGAAAATGTCATCCGCATCAGCCGCCTGAATGCCTGAACGCACCGGCACACAGATCAAGACAGGATAACGACATGCCCAACCGATCCACGATCCAGACCGACAAGGCGCCCGCCGCCATCGGCACCTACTCCCAGGCCATCAAGGTCGGCGACACCGTTTATCTCAGCGGCCAGATTCCGCTCGACCCCGACAGCATGGAGCTGGTCGGGGGTGATATCAGCGTCTCGATCCGCCGGGTCTTCGATAACCTCACCGCCGTGTGCGAAGCCGCCGGCGGCACGCTGCAGAATATCGTCAAGCTGAATATCTTCCTCACCGACCTGGGGCACTTTGCCACCGTGAATGAAGTGATGGCGGAATACTTTGAGCAGCCGTACCCCGCTCGTGCAGCCATCGGCGTTGCCTCGCTGCCGAAAGGCGCTCAGGTGGAAATGGATGGTGTGATGGTTATCGAATAATCGATATCCGGCGGGCGCGCCGAGCGCGCCCGCGTTCACTGCAACGTCTGCAAGACCGCCTGATAACCGCTGCGGTAATCCGGATGCAGCAGGCGATACTGACCGCCGCCCAGGTACTCACTGTGCACAGCCCGCCCGGGCACCTGTTCAGGCACCACCAGCCCGAGTGGATGGCCTGTCTGCTCACCCAGCCAGTTCAGCACCTCAAGATTCGGCACCGGACATGGGTCCGTACCAATTACCACCGCCGGCGGCGCATCGTTCTTCAGCCAGCGCTCACCCAGATGCCGCAACAGACCGACGCAATCCGCGCTGTGAATGCGGTTGGTCAGCACCGGCGCAGGCGGCGCTTCGCCACCTGCGATGGCGTCCACCTGACGCAACAGACGCAAGCGTCCCGGCCCATAGATGCCGGAGAAGCGCACGCTCGTGCCCACCGAGCGCAGGGAAATTTCTTCTTCCGCCGCCAGCAGAATGCGGCCATTAAAGCGGGCAGGGCGCGGCGGCGTCAGTTCATCCACCACGCCTTCGGCCTCGCCATAAACGGCCGTGCTGGACACAAACACCACTGGCGGCAACGGCTGCTGCGCGGCCAGTGCATCCAGCAGGCGCGCAGGCGCGCCGAGAAATGCTCGCTGATAGGCCGCTTCATCGCGGCCGTCCGGCGTGAGGATGATATAGAGCAGGTCCACCTGATCCGGCGGCAGCCTCGGGGCGCCTTCAAGGATATCCTGTGCGTACAGGTCCACCCCCGGTGGCGCATCATTGCGGCGGCGGATGGCGCTGAGGCGGTGGCCATCGCGCATCAGTGCCCGGGCGAGGCCCGCGCCCAGGTCGCCCAGGCCGAGGATCAGGATATGTGCCATGTGATACGTCCCGCAGATGCCTTGACCGGCCCCGCATTTGCCCCTATTAATTCCCAATGATTCATAGCTAGACCTGATTACCATAGGCCGCTAACGTATACGTCATGACACTAACAGAACTTCGCTATCTGGTGGCGCTGGCCCGGGAAAAACACTTCGGCCGCGCCGCCGACGCCTGCCACGTCAGCCAGCCGACGCTGAGTGCTGCCATCCGCAAACTGGAAGAGCACCTTGGCCTGAGCCTGTTTGAACGCCGCCCGCGCGAGGTGCGCGTCACCGCCGATGCCGAGCCGGTGATCGCCCAGGCGCAGCGGGTGCTGGAACAGGTCGAATTGCTGGAGCAACTGGCCAACACCCAGCGCGACCAGCTGGCCGGCCCGCTGCGGCTGGGCGCCATCTTCACCGTCGCGCCCTATCTGTTCCCGGTGATGGTGCCGAAGGTGCGCAAGAACGCACCGGGCATGCCGTTGTTCATCGAAGAAAACTACACCCATGTGCTGCGCGGCAAGCTGGAGCGCGGCGAGCTGGATGCGATCATCGTCGCGCTGCCATTCTCCGGCGGCGGTCTGGTGCGCGCGCGCATGTACGAGGAATCCTTCTCCGTGCTGTTGCCCGCCGGCCATCCATGGGAAAAACAGAAAGCCATCCGCCCGGACCAGCTGCTGGAAGAAAACCTGCTGCTGCTCGGTGAAGGCCACTGTTTCCGCGATCAGGTCCTGGAGCTGTGCCCGGCGATTGATTCCGAGAAGCACAAGAACCTGGTGCAGATCGAAGGGGGCTCGCTGGAAACGTTGCGGCACATGGTCGCGGGCGGCCTGGGTATCACCATCCTGCCGGATTCCGCGCTCAACAGTCACGGCTACAAGGAAGATGCGTTCGTGGTGCGGCCGTTCGTGAAGCCGGTGCCGATGCGCACCATCGCGCTGGTCTGGCGCGACAGCTTCCCCCGCCCGAAAGCCATCGAGGTGGTCCGCCAGGCCGTACCGAAGGAAGGTCTCGGCCATTGAGCGAGCTGGCCGCACGCGCCGTGGGTTCGCTGCGGGGCGTCGGCCCCCGCGCGGCCACGCGGCTGGCGAAACTCGGCATCCACACCGTGGAAGACCTGCTGTTCCATCTGCCCTTCCGCTATGAAGACCGCACCCGCATCGCACCCATTGGCCGCCTGCGCCCCGAGCAGCATGTCGTGGTGGAAGGCGAGATCATGGCCGCCGACATTCTGTTCGGCAAACGTCGCAGCCTGCTGTGCAAAGTCAGCGACGGCACCGGCATGATCAGCCTGCGCTTTTTTCATTTCAGTGCCGCGCAGAAAAACAACCTGGAACGCGGCCGCCGCATTCGCGTCTATGGCGAAGTGCGTGTGGGCGGTACCGGGCTGGAGTTTTTCCACCCGGACTACGAGCTTGCCGACGACGATGCCCTGCCGGCGCTGCACAAGAGCCTGACGCCGGTGTACCCGACCACCGAGGGCGTGCAACAGCGCAGCCTGCGCACGCTCATGCAACAGGCACTGGCGCTGCTGAACCAGCACCCGCCCCGCGACCTGCTGCCGGAAGCCCTGCTGGCCCGCAACGGCCTGCCTACATTGCGCGAAGCCCTGCTCAAACTGCACGCCCCGAACGTCGATGATCCGGTGGACATGCTGCTCTCCGGCGGCCACCCGGCCGTGCAGCGGCTGGTGATGGAAGAAATGGTCGCCCACCAGCTCGGCATGTTGAGCAAGCGCGCCGGCCAGAAAGCCCACGGCGCGCCGGTGCTCGAAGGCGAGCGTCTGTTCGCGGCCCTGTGCGACGGGCTGCCGTTCAGCCTCACTGGCGCCCAGCAGCGCGTCATTCATGAAATCGCCGCTGATCTGGCACTGCCTTCACCGATGCTGCGCCTGGTGCAGGGCGACGTGGGCGCGGGCAAAACGCTGGTGGCCGCCGCCGCTGCGCTGATGGCGATTGAATCCGGGTATCAGGTGGCGCTGATGGCGCCCACCGAACTGCTCGCCGAACAGCACCTGGCCAGTTTTCGGCGCTGGCTGGCGCCGCTGGATATTGAAGTGCTGTGGTTATCCGGCAGCCTGGGCCAGAAGGCCCGGCGCGAGGCGCTGGAAAAACTCGCCGCCGGCAGCGCCGGCATGGTGGTCGGCACCCACGCACTGTTTCAGGAAGCCGTGCAGTTTCACCGGCTGGGGCTGACCATCATCGACGAACAGCACCGCTTCGGCGTGCACCAGCGGCTCGCGTTGCGCGAGAAAGGCCGGCAGGACAATCAGGTACCGCACCAACTGGTGCTGACCGCCACGCCGATCCCGCGCACCCTGGCGATGAGCCTGTACGGCGACCTCGACACATCGGTGATCGACGAACTGCCGCCCGGACGCGAGCCGATCGAGACACTGGCACTGCCCGCCGCCAGCCGGCGCGCCGATGTGATCCAGCGCGTGCATGCGGCCGCCGCGAAAGGCACGCAGGCGTACTGGGTCTGCACCCTGATCGAAGAGTCGGACACCTTGCAGGCCCAGGCGGCCGAGGCCACCTGGGAAGACCTGAAAGCCGCCTTGCCCGACCTCACCATCGAGTTGGTGCACGGCCGCATGAAGCCGAAAGACAAAGCCGCCGCCATGGCCCGTTTCGCCAGCGGCGAGGCGCACCTGCTGGTGGCCACCACCGTGATCGAAGTCGGCGTGGACGTGCCCAACGCCACACTGATGGTGATGGAGAACGCCGAGCGCCTCGGGTTGTCCCAGCTACACCAGCTGCGCGGCCGGGTAGGGCGCGGTGGCGGCAAAAGTTACTGCGTGCTGCTGTACCAGACACCGCTGTCGCAAACTGCCAAGCGACGGCTGGCCGTGATGCGCGACACCGGCGACGGCTTCCGCATCGCTGAAGAGGACCTGCGCCTGCGCGGCCCCGGCGAATGGCTCGGTACACGGCAGACTGGCGAGCTGGCGTTTCGCATTGCTGACCTGATGCGCGACGAGGCCCTGATGGTGCCGGCGCGTGACATGGCCGAACGCTTGCTGGCCGATCACCCGGCAAACGCCGACGCCCTGTTACGCCGCTGGCTCAAGGGCGCCGAGGGTTACGCCGACGTCTGATCTTTTTGTGATAGACCGGGAGAACAGGATGACTTTCCGCCGTATCACGCTCATTGCACTGGCCGTGCTGGTGTTGCTGGCCACAATCACCACGCTGGTGATCAGCCGTATCGACACGGACACCTATCGCGACGCCCTCGAACAGGCCGTCGCCGAGCGACTCAACGCCACACTGGATATCGGCGGGCCGCTGACGCTGCGCTGGTTCCCTTCTCCCCGCGTCAGCGCGGAAGACCTCAGCCTGATGCAGGGCGAAACCCAGGTAGCCAGCGCCGACAAAGTGGAGATCAGCCTGCGCTGGGCCACGCTCTGGCGCGGCGAACCGGTATTGCGCAGCGTCACCCTGGCGTCTCCCTCGCTGCACCTGGTGCGCGACACGGAGGGCCATCTGAATCTGCAACGCACGCAGGCCGCGCCGGACAACGGTCGCGGATTCCGCCTTGCCAGCCTGCATGTAGAAAACGGCACCCTGTCACTGACGCAGCAGACCCAGGGCGCCTCACAGACGTTCGACACCCGGTCACTCACACTGGACCTGCGCGATATTCATCTGCAAGCCGGTGACGCGCCGTTTATCCAGCGCGTGGCGCTGCAAGGCCAGCTTCAGGCCGACACACTGGATATTAACGGTACACCTGCCAGCGATGTTGCATTCGATATTGATGCTGATGACGGGTTGCTCGCGCTGGTCAACGTGCGCGCGCGCCTGCTTGACGGCGCCAGCGAAGGGTCGCTGACCGTGGATTATTCCGACGAAACGCCGGTCTACGATCTCACACTGTCGCTGCACAATTTTTCCCTGCAGCAATTCCTGCAACAGCTCTCGCCGGATCAGCAGGCCAGTGGCCAGCTTGCCTTTACCGCCTCATTGCGCACCCGTGGCCGCAGCCTGGATGACTGGCTGGCGCAACTGAATGGCGACGCCACCTTGCGCGGCGATCAACTGGTTATCGAGGGGCTGGATATCGACCAGGAACTGTCTCGTTATCAGAGCACGCAACGTTTCAATCTGGTCGATCTCGGCGCGTTGGCGTTCGCCGGCCCGCTGGGTATTGCGGCCACCAAGGGCGCCGGCTTTGCGCGCCTGTTCGACCGCACCCAGGGCAGCTCCGACATCGCCGCACTGATGTCCGACTGGACCATCCACGACGGCATCGCCCACGCCCGCGACACCGCCATGGCGACAGAAAAAAACCGGCTGGTGATGCTGGGCGACATCGACCTGGGCAAACGCCGCTTCAGCAACACCCGCGTGGCCGTCGTCGACCGGCGCGGCTGCGCGATCATGGAGCAGGGCATCACCGGGCCGTTTTCATCGCCGCGCGTGCAATCGGTCAGCTATGTGAAAGCACTGCTGGGGGCGCCTCTGGATCTGCTACGGCAGGGGTTGTCGCTGGTGGAGATGGATGAGGAATGCGAGGCCGTTTATGAAGGGAGTGTGGCGGCGCCGTGAATGGTGCGAGGGTTGGTTTTGCCGTTGGCTCTTCCGGCCATAATCAAACTTTGGGGTAGGGTGGGTAGAGCGCAGCGAAACCCACCGGGACCATGTAGCACACTGCTCGCATAAAACCAGCGAAACTACCCACCTTCGTAGAGGGTAGTTTCGATGGTTTTGCGGGAGTGGATAACCGGCATGGGCCCGGTGGGTTTCGCTGCGCTCTACCCACCCTACTGCTCAGCGGCTCAATTCCAGCAGGAGTTTGTTGATGCGTTGTACGTAGGCTGAGGCATCTTTCAGATTGTCGCCACCGGCCAGCCGTGCCTGCTCGTAGATCACCATGACCAGATCACGGGTACGTTCATCGCTGCCTTCCTGGTTCAGCCGCTGCACCAGCGGATGTTCCGGATTGATCTCCAGGATCGGCTTGGAATCCGGTACGTTCTGGCCTGCGGCCTCGAGAATGCGGCGCATCTGCGCCCCCATGTCGTGCTCGGCCACCACCAGACAGGCCGGTGAGTCCGTCAGCCGATAGGTGGTGCGCACGCTCTCCACATCGGCCTCCAGTATCTTGGCGATTTCTGCCGTCAGCGACGCGAACTGCTTGTCGGTTTCCTCATGCGCCTTCTTCTCGGCTTCGTCTTCCAGCTCACCCAGGTCCAGGGCACCGCGCGCCACGTCCTGGAGCGGAGTGCCGTCGAATTCATTGAGGTGGCTCATCAGCCATTCATCAATGCGATCCGACAGCAGCAGCACCTCGATGCCTTTCTTGCGGAACACTTCCAGATGCGGGCTGCCGGTGGCATTGCGGTGACCGTCGGCCACCACATAGTAGATGGCTTTCTGGCCTTCCTTCATGCGGCCCACGTAATCCGCCAGGCTGACGTTCTGCGTCGCCTCGCCGGTATGGGTCGAGGCAAAACGCAGCAGTTTGGCGATGGCCTCACGGTTGGCATAATCTTCCGCCGGGCCTTCTTTCAATACCGCGCCGAACTCATCCCAGAACTGCTGGTATTTTTCCGCGTCGTTGTCGGCCAGTTTTTCCAGCATGCCGAGCGCGCGCTTGGTCATGGCGGCTTTCAGTGCCGTCACCGTGCGGTCGTTCTGCAGGATTTCCCGTGACACGTTCAGCGACAGGTCGTTGCTGTCGATCACGCCCTTGATAAAGCGCAGGTACAGCGGCAGGAACTGTTCCGCGTCGTCCATGATGAACACGCGTTGTACATACAACTTCAGCCCGCGCGGCGCCTCACGCTGCCAGAGATCAAACGGCGCCTTGCCCGGCACGTACAACAGCGAGGTGTAGTCGAGCTTGCCTTCCACCCGGTTGTGGCTCCAGGTGAGCGCATCACTGTAGTCGTGCGACACGTGCTTGTAGAAATCCTGATATTCCTCGTCACTGATCTCCGACTTGCCGCGCGTCCACAGGGCCGTGGCGGCGTTGACCTGTTCCCAGGCGGGCGCCGGCGGGTCGCCGCCATCCTCTGCCGGGGCCGGTTCTTCGCGCATCATCACCGGCACCGCCACATGGTCGCTGTATTTGCGCACCAGGGATTTCAGCCGCCAGCCGTCCAGGAACTCTTTTTCATCGTCTCGCAGATGCAGTACCAGACGGGTGCCGCGCTCGGCCAGTTCAGCCTCGCCCAGTTCAAACTGGCCATCGCCTTCGCTGGACCAGTACACACCTTCGCTGGCCGGTGCGCCGGCCTTGCGGGTGAACACCTCGACCCGGCTGGCGACGATAAAGGCGCTGTAGAAGCCCACACCGAACTGGCCGATCAGACGTGAATCCTTCTTCTGGTCGCCGCTCAGCTGCTTCAGGAATTCCGCCGTGCCAGAACGCGCGATGGTGCCGAGGTTGGCCACCACCTCGTCACGGGTCATGCCGATGCCATTGTCGCGCAGCGTCAGGGTGCCGGCCTCTTTGTCCGGCTCGATCCAGATGCGCAGGTCGCCGTCACCCTCGAACAGGCTGTCATCCTGCAATGCCAGGAAGGACAGCTTGTCACCCGCATCCGAGGCGTTGGAGATCAGCTCACGCAGGAAAATCTCCTTGTTTGAATAGAGCGAGTGCACCATCAGGTGCAGCAGCTGTTTCACTTCCGTCTGGAATTCGCGTTTTTCGGTCCGGGCTGTCTCCGCCATGGTGCTGAATATCCTCTCTGGTTCAGTGTGCCGGTTCAGTAATGCAGATGGGCGCTTTCTGGGGCTGCCCGCCGGGTTTTCAACCCCGGGCCGCCAGACTAAAAAACTGTAAACGCCGCTGCGGCGGTGGCAGGCGGCCGGTATCCTTGGGCGAACTCTGTCATTCCGATAACAGCATGCAACGACTGAAATCCCTGATTCTCTGGCTGATCGACATGGCCCGCCGCCACCCGGGACTGATCGCGCTGTTTGGCTTTGTCTCCGGCGTGGCCAGCCTGGTGCTGGTGGAACGCAAGGAAAGCCTGGCCCAGATGATCGCCATCATGATGCTGGTGAGCTGGGTCTGGCTGACGCTGGAAAACGTGCTGCGGCGGGGGATTGCCGCTCGCTTCGGGGTCCAGCTGCCACCGCCGGTGCTGGCCTTCCTGACGCAGATGGTGCATCAGGAAAGCCTGTTCTTCGTGCTGCCATTCTTTGTGCTCGCCACCACCTGGGACAGCGGCCAGCTGGTCTTCACCGGGCTGCTCATGGCGGCGGCGCTGATTTCCGTGGTCGATCCGCTGTACTACAAGTGGCTGGCGCGGCGGCGCTGGCAGTACCTGGCGTTCCATTCGCTGACACTGTTCGCCGTACTGCTGACGGCACTGCCCATCCTGCTGCACCTGACCACCGCCGAAAGCTACCGGCTTGCCACGCTGATCACCGCCATCCTGTCGTTCCCGAGCCTGGCGCAGACCGTGCCACTGGGCCGCTGGTGGCGAGCCCCCCTGGTGGGCCTGATGATGCTGTCACTGGGCGCGCTGGTATACCTGGTGCATACCTGGATTCCGCCGGCCACGCTGCGACTGACCGACGTGGCCGTCACCACCGAGCTGAACAATGGCGAGCGGACGCCCGGCGAGAGCATCGCACAGCTCGACAGCGCCACGTTGCGCAGCAATGGCCTGTTCGCCTACACGGCCATCCGGGCACCGCGCGGCCTGAACGAGCGCATCTATCACGTCTGGTATCAGGACGGCGCCGAGGTGGACCGCATTCCACTGGATATCCGTGGCGGCCGCCAGCAGGGTTATCGCGCCTGGACACACAAGCGCAATTTCCCCGCTGTGCCGGCCGGTCGCTGGCGCGTGCGAGTCATCACCGAGGGGGGGCAGTTGATCGGCGTGCTGCGATTCCAGGTCACTCCCTGACCCGGCCCCTTGATTGCATCCAGCCAGTGATGCTGGGAGAATGATAACGATTTCTATTTCCATGCCACCGGACCGGCCCCCGCACCGGTCGCCCGAGATGCCCGGATGATGAGCTTTACAATGCGCCCCGCCTGGCGGCCCGCGCTGGCCGTGCTGTCCCGCCTTATTGCTGCGCTCTTCGGCGGCTACGGGCTGGCCGTGCTCAGCGGCTGGCTGATCACACTGCTGCTGGCGCACTTTACCGACACTCCCCGCGCCGACGCCGTACTCACCGGCATGCTGCCGGGTTTTCTGGTGTACGCCTGCGCCGCACTCTGGGCCTTCGCTGCCCGCGACAGCCTGCGCGCCTGGCTTGGCCTGCTGGTGCCGGCGGCACTGATGGCGTTGCCGGTGTGGTTGCTGTGGTAGGGGGCCAGCGCATGAAAGGGAGTTTCCGGCAGTCCATGGCCTGGCTGCACACCTGGTCGGGGCTGGTGGTGGGCTGGCTGCTGTTCATGATCTTTCTGTCCGGCACCGCCACCTATTTCCGCCAGGAAATATCGCAGTGGATGCGGCCAGAACTGAACGTGCCGGTGGTCAGCACCGAGGCCGCGCTCGACAGCGCCACCCGCTATCTCAACACCCACGCCGCCGATGCGACCCGCTGGTTTATTCGCCTGCCGGACCCGCGCAACCCGGCGGAAATGTTCGCCTTCTGGGAGCACCCGGACGGCAGCTTCGGCGACGCTCTGATCCATCCGCAGACCGGCGACACCCTCACGGTGCGTGACACCCGGGGCGGCGAGTTCTTCTACCGGCTGCATTTTGATCTGCACTATATGCCGGCCATTCCGGCACGGCTGATCGTCGGCCTGTGCGCCATGATCATGCTGATCGCCCTGATCAGCGGCATCATCACGCACAAGAAAATCTTCAAGGAATTCTTTACCTTCCGCCCGGGCAAAGGGCAGCGCTCCTGGCTGGATGCCCACAATGCGCTGGCGGTGCTGTCGCTGCCCTATCATCTGGTGATCACCTATACCGGACTGCTCACGCTGATATTCCTGTACCTGCCGTTTAACCCGCAGCCACTCTACCCGGAAGCCGACCGCACCTTCTTTAACGAGGCCGTCGGCCATCTGCCCGCCCCCGAGGCCACCGGCGAGGCGGCCGCGCTGGCCGACTTCGCGCCCATGCTGACGACGGCCAGCGCCCGCTGGGAAGGGGCCGACGCCGGCATCGTGACCGTACATCATCCCGGCGACCGCGCTGCACGAGTAGATATCCAGCGCCTCGACAGCAGCCGTATCGCCTTCAATCCGCAAGTGGCCGTGTTCAATGGTGTGACCGGTGAATTCGTCCGTGCGGCCGGCAACCCTTCGGCGGCGGCCACCACGTTCGGCGTTCTGTACGGCCTGCATATCGCACGCTTTGCCGAACCGGCACTGCGCCTGCTGTTGTGCCTGGCCGGGCTGGCCGGCACCGCGATGATCGGCACCGGGCTGGTGCTGTGGGTGGTCAAGCGCCAGCCGAAGCAGGCCGGGCAGCGGCAACCGTTTGGCGTGCGGCTGGTGACGGCGCTCAACCGCGCCGTGGTGATCGGGCTGCCCACCGCCATGGTGAGTTATTTCTGGGCCAACCGGCTGCTGCCGGTCGACATGGCGCAGCGTGCCGAGTGGGAGATCCACCTGTTCTTTATCGTCTGGACGCTGGGCCTGCTGTTTGCCTGGCTGCGGCCGGGCCTGCGTGGCTGGCTGGCGCAACTGTGGCTGACCGCCGCGCTGTGTGCGTTGCTGCCACTGGTCAATGCGCTGACCACCTCACGCGGCTTGCCCGGAACGCTAATGCAGGGCGACAGCGCCTTTGTCTGGTTCGACGCGGCGATGCTCGCTCTCAGCGCGCTACTGGCAGTGACGGCCCGTTATCTGCAGCGCCGCGCACGCCAGGCACGCCGCTCTCCGGCACAACGTGCCCGCAACGCGACATCGCTGGAGCCCCTGTCGTGATCCTGCTCGCCAGCCTGCTGACCTTCGTCGCATTACTGCTGTTGTGCATGGCGATGCGGCGCTCCGCCGCGCGACCGGGCCGGCACCGGCAAGTGCCACCTGCTGCGCAGCGACAACGTTGGCGCCTCGCCGGCATGGTGCTTTTAGTGGCGTCACTGGGGCTTTGTGCCGCGCACTATGGTTTCGGCGCGGGGCTGGTGTGCTGGTTCTGCCTGGTGTCCGCCAGCGGGCTGGTGCTGGTTTTTTGCCTGCCGTATCGAGATCAGTGGCAGCAGGCGCGGTTGCGGCGCAGCCGATGACCTTCGCCACACAACAACGCTGCCATTACATGCCCATGCACTGGCAGCGTCCTCCTGGTCAGGGGTATGACCAGAACATCAATTGATACCAATATTCGGGAAAATATCGAATTCCGGCTTCCAGGTGGTGGAAGAGGTACCGGAATGTGACTGGAACTCAATAGTCGTCGGGTAAATCGCAATGACCGTTGTCTTGTCAGCATCATCCGAACGCAGCGTATGGACCTTCCAGTCCGACCCCGCACCATGCCCCGAATGCCAACGCAAATCGACATGTGCCTTCCCGCCGACTTTCTTTATCGGCAGGCCTTCGGGAAGCTTGATGTCGCCCTCCACCTCAATCTCCTCGATCCCGTTCACGATCCAGTTATCAACGCCTGTGGTCAGAAAACCTGTACGGTACCTGACGCTCATCACCTCAACCGTCTCATCAGGGCCAACCGCGACCCACGACGATTCTTCTGTCGAATCTCCCGTATACTGATGCAACACCTGTATCTTGAACTTCTTGCCCGTTTTATTCGCGACAGCAACCTTTGCAGAGTGACTGATGGACATTGGTCTTGATCTCCATGTCTGACCTTAATGGAGCCGGTCTGCCTTCCTTGAACAGACAAGCCTGATAAAACAGGGGCACTTTCATATCCCGCGAGCGCCTTCCTGTTGCGATACGCAGTTCATGTTTTTGACTGCAATGACACCCGCACATTCACGGAGACACCATTGCAAAAAGCAGATTAGCGGCAGGCAGGCGATTTTCGAGAAAGGATTTGATATGTTTCGTTTTAGTATGAAAGCAGGCGCCACGCTTTCACGCGGCACATCCTCAGAATAGCCGGCATCAACAACAAATATTTACTTTTTCTGCCGGGAGGTTCATTTTTTAAAACCTGAAATTTCGGCATAAAGGAACGAAAAACAATGAGGTAATGCGAAGAGACGGCATGAATGCCATCTCTTCGCGTGGATATTGCATCAGGCTGAAATATTGTTGACCCGTTTACCCGTGCGGAACAGCTGATCCATCTCGCCCTGGTAATAGGCTTCCACACGCGGGTTCATCACCTTTTTCCACAATGGCGGGAACAGCGCCAGCACATACATGCTCGCATAACCGCCAGGCAGTTGCGGGCTGTCGTCATAATGCCGCAGCACCTGATAGCGCCGCTTGGCATAGGCGTGATGATCGGAGTGACGCTGCAACTGGAACAACGCCAGGTTGGTGAGGAAATAATTCGAGTTCCAGCTATGCGCCGGCGTCACGCGCTCGTACTTGCCATTTTCAAGTACGCGGCGGTGCAGGCCGTAGTGCTCGATATAGTTGATCACTTCCAGCGTGAAGGCAGCGACGAAACTCTGCCCGTAGAAGAACAGCACACCCTGCCAGCCGAACAGAAACCAGAACAGCACACCCAGCAGCGCAGAGATGCCGTACCACCAGATCAGTTCGTTGTGCAGGCTGATATTCTTTTTGCCCTTGCGCGCCAGATACTGCTTTTCCAGTTTCCAGGCATTGACGAAATTGTGCGGGAACGCATGCAGCAAAAACGCGTAGACGCCTTGGTTGTAGCGGGACGACGAAGCATCTTCCGGCGTGGACACGGCCACATGATGGCCACGCACATGCTCCACCTTGAAACCGGCATAAGTGACCGAGGCCAACAACAGGCCACCGCCCCAGCTTTCCAGTTTCGGGTCCTTGTGGATCAGTTCGTGCGCCAGGTTGATGGCGATGACGCCGCCCACCGTACCGATGGAGACAATCCAGCCGAGTTGACCAAACCAGCCGTAATCGTTGTTCACGAACACCCAGCCGGCATAAAACAGCACGCCGTACCAGAGCGGCACCATCAACAAGGTGAGCACCCGGTAGAAGGTTTCCTGGGTCATGGCCGGCACCTGGACGGCTTCATCCGGGTTGCTGGGGTCCTTGCCGATGATGTAATCCAGGATCGGCACAATGCCGAAGATGACAATGTAGATAAACCAGGCCCAGTAATCCTGGGTGCCGGATTCGCGTCCGATCATCGCCGACAGGGGCAGGATCGGCAGCACGGACAACCAGAACAAAAGGTAGCCCCATTTTTTCAGTTTCAGCACCCGGTTCGGGTCTGCGCGGCGCAACATGACACGGCCTCCTCGCGGGGATTGTTATTTTTACATTGGCCAATGTAACGTTTCGATCTTAGCACCGAAACGGCGCACCGCCACCCCATCCGGGCAGGCCATGAAATCCGGATTATGTCGGGATTCTCTCCTGCTACACTTCACCGCTTCCCCTCTCCGCACAGGCATTGCTCATGCACGCGACCTCCGAACAACTGATCCGCGACTACTACGCCGCCTTCAACGCCGGCGACATGGACCGCTTCCTGGCGCTGCTCACCGATGACGTGATCCACGACATCAACCAGGGTGAGCGCGAGACCGGCCGCGACGCCTTTGCGGCGTTCATGACCCGCATGAACCGCTGCTACCGGGAACAGCTGGTGGATATGGTGATCATGGCCAGCGGCGACGGGCACCGCGCGGCGGCGGAGTTCGTCGTGCTGGGGGAATACCGGGCCACCGATGAGGGACTGCCGGCAGCCAACGGCCAGACCTACCGCCTGCCGGCGGGCGCCTTCTTCGAAATCCGCGAGGGCAGGGTGGCGCGCGTCACCAACTACTACAACCTGAACGACTGGCTGGCCCAGGTCAGCGCCTGATTCAGCCCACCGGATGATGCCGGCGCCAGCGCAGCGGGGTGGTGCCGGTATGCCGGCGGAACGCCTTGCTGAAACTGCCGGCGTCGTTGAAGCCCAGCCGCGCGGCCACTTCGCCCACCGGCAGCCGGGTGTCGCGCAGCCACTGGCAGGCCTGCTCCATCAACACCTCGTCTTTCAGAGCGCGAAAACCGGGCCCGGCCTGATCCAGTAGACGGCGCAATGAGCGCGCGCCCAGCCCCATCGCCCGCGCCAACTCGTCCAGCGTACCGATCGCCGGCAACCCGGCGCGCAGCACCTGCCGCGCCTGTGCCACCGGGTCCTGGCCCGGCGCGCCGTCCAGGCCGGCGAGATACGCCTGCACACCGGATTCGCCCTGGCGCACCAGCGCCTCATTGCCGCCCAGGCGGGGTGCTTCCAGCAGATCGCGGGGATACCAGAGCACGGTTTCCGGGGCACCAAAGACCGGCAGCACCCCGAACGCCTTGCGCCAAGGCGCCGGCTGCATGGGGGACGGCCGGCTGAGACTGACCGCGACGACACGCAGTGTGTCACCCCCCACCAGCTTCATCATGCGCAACTGGCCAGCCGTGAACGCATCCAGCGCCATCGGATGCACCGGCACCTGGGGCAGTTCACGAATGCACAACCCCAGCCGGCCCGGTTGGCTCACCAGTTGCACATGCACACTGTCGGAAATCAGCCGGTAGTAGCGTACCAGCGCCAGCAGCACGTCCAGCGGCCGTCGGCAGGCCAGCATCATGATGCCCAGGTCGCGGAAGTGCAGCGGCTGCGCATGGCCAGCCACTTTCAGGCCGAAAGCCGGGTCGCCGGTCTGCTGCTGCACCAGTGCCCACAGCCGGGTCATCAGCGCCGTCGGCACACGGCCTCCCGGCGAGGCTTCCAGCTCGGGCTGGCTCAGGCCCGCCAGCGCCAGCAACGCGGCGCCATCGCGGCCATCCGCGTCCAGCGTACGGGCCACTGCCAGTGGCCAACTGGCCAGAGTGGTGGGCGTCTTCAAGGCTATCGGTTCCATCATGGCCATTTCGCACGATTTTATGGCCATTTAGCCCGAAAACCAGCGCCGCGGCCAGCCTAGAATGAAAGCCATAACAACAAGGGAGCCTTTGCCATGCGCCATCTGTGCCTGCTGCTGACCGCCGTCCTGCTCGGCGGATGCGGCGACGATACCGCCACCACCGCGCCGCTGCGTTCTCCCGAGGGGCTGCATGCCCACAGCGAACTGTTCGAGCGGGAAGTAGTTGAAGTCACCGAGGGCGTGCATGTTGCGGTGGGCTTCGGCCTTGCCAACAGCATCATGATCGAGGGCGAAGACGGGCTGATCATTATCGACACACTGGAAAGCGTGGAAGGGGCAGAGACGGTATTGCAAGCCTTCCGCGCCATCAGTGACAAGCCGGTGGCCGCGATCATTTATACCCACAACCACACCGACCATGTGTTCGGCGCCGCCGCTTTTGCCGAGGGGCGCGACATTCCGGTCTATGCGCACGACAGCACAGCGTACTACATCAATCGCGTGATCAACGTGGTGCAACCGATCATCACCACGCGGTCCATGCGCATGTTCGGCAACCATCTGGAGGAAGATGGCCTGGTCAACGCAGGCATCGGCAAAGCGCTGTTGCTGACACCGGACCACACCCTCAACGCGCTGCCGCCGACCCACACCTTCGCCGACCGGATGAACGTCAGCATTGCCGGTGTGGAACTTGAACTGGTCCATGCGCCGGGCGAAACCAATGACCAGATCATGGTGTGGTACCCGGCGAAACGTGTGGTGTTTTCCGGCGACAATATTTATGAGACCTTCCCCAACCTGTACACCATCCGCGGCACACCGCATCGCGACGTACTGCAATGGGCCAACAGCCTGGACCAGATGCGCGCCTTGCACGCCGAACACCTGGTGCCGAGCCACACGCGCCCGGTCAGTGGCGCCGACACCATCACCGCATTACTGACCGATTACCGCGACGCCATTCGCTTTGTACACGACCAGACCGTGCGCTATATGAACCACGGCCTGACGCCAAATGACATCATCCAGCGCGTGACCCTGCCACCGCATCTCGCCGGGCATCCCTGGCTACAGGAATACTACGGCACCGTGGCCTGGTCGGTGCGCTCGATCTTTGACGGTTACCTGGGCTGGTTCGACGGCAACCCCGCACACCTGCAACCCCTGCCGCCGGCGCAAAAAGCCGCCGCCATGGCGGACCTCGCCGGCGGCGCCCAGGCCTTGCTGGAGCGCGCCGTCGCCGCGCAGGAAAACGGCGAGGCGCAATGGGCGCTTGAGCTTACTGATTATCTTCTGGTGGTGTTGCCCGATGACCCGCGCGTGACGGATTTGCGTGCGGCGGCACTGCGTACACTCGGCGAAGCAGAGAGCAACCCGAATGCCCGCCATTATTACCTGACCATGGCCGAGGAGTTGCGCGACGGGCTGGTGCCCGGTTTTCGCATGAAAACACCACCGGCGTTTCTGGCTTCATTGCCGATCGAGAATTACATGCATACCATGCCGATTCTGCTGAAAGCGGAAGAGACGCTGGATGTGGAGGCGCATATCGGTTTTCGTTTTACCGATACCGGCAAGGCGTTTACGTTGGCGATCCGGCGTGGTGTGGCCAGTGTGAGCGAGGGCGAAACCGACGACGCCACCGCCACGCTGGTGACGCAGGAACAAGTCTGGAAAGAGGTGGCGGCCGGGGAGCGGAATTTCCTGCTCACCGTGGCGGGCAGCGATATGGCCGTGGAAGGGAGCCGGGCGGGGCTGCTGCGGTTTCTGAGCTATTTCGAGACACGTTGAGAAGAGCCGTGTGATTCAGTTCAGCAAGCGAATCTTCTGGCGACGCCTTTCGAGACGTCGCCAGCTGTTTGCCTCGCTGATTATCTACTCAGCCCCATGTTCCCGACGCCGATACTCCATTCTCGCGCCTTCCAGGGCCTCTTTGACCGAGAGGCATGAACGCCAAGCGCAAAGCGCGCATGAGAGGACGTGGAGAGCACTTGAGCACGTCACCCGAAGAAGCAGGCATGCGCATCTTCTTTCACCAAGGCAATAAAATCTTCGACATGCCTGACTTCAGGTGCCGGCGGATAACAATGCCACTTCAAGTCCCGGCGCATCCAGTACACCTTCCATAACTTACGAGACTTGACATACGTCGCCTTGGCGACCGGCGACTCGATTTTTTCATCGGGATACCGGAAGCTCGGCCTGACCGCGAAAATCTCAATGCTTTGACCGTCAAAGCGATAGCCCAGATCAAGTTGATCTCGCATATGCGCCGGAGGGCGCCTTTCTTCCAGGAACCCCTGCATGGCCTTTTCGCAGCGTTTGATCTCAAATTCACTTATCGCCATTTATCAGCTCTAGCTTTCATCCGATGTAGGGTCAAGGGTGGCCAAACGGCACGTCCGACGCAACGGGAATCCTCTGTGAGTTTCAGCTATATCAGCCTCAGAGACTTGCCGCCGCGTAGCCCGCCAGGGGCCAATTTCATCCAATAGCAATTCATGCGTGTCCCAAAAAGCGGGAAAGCGGGAAAGCGG